>CAVWAC010000022.1:0-87599 GCA_963752905.1 uncultured Solirubrobacterales bacterium | reverse complement strand
CGCGGTGCCCTCACCGCCTGTTTAGTGAGCTTAAGTTAGCTCTGGTGTAACGGTGCTCTGACGCGCCCGTGTGTCGCGTCGGCGGGGGCAAGTGACGGTGTTGACAGCCGATAGGCGATCGACTATGAATGGCAGTCACTCATAAACCGTACTCCGGGGGGAGGCATTGAGTGAGTGCACGAACGCTGTTTCGCCTTGAGCTGGGGGCGGCGGTCCTGCTGGGGATACTGGCCGCGGTAACTCTCGTGTGGCGCGACTGGATCGAAGGGGTGTTCGGCGTCGATCCGGATCGCCACAACGGGTCGGTCGAGTGGCTCGTCGTGGCGGTGCTGGCCGTCGCCGCGTGTTCCCTCGGCGCGCTGGCCCGCCGACAGTGGCGCCAGTTGCCGGCCCGGGCGTAGACGGAGCCTCCGGCTCCCCCGCGTTTCACCTGAATCGTTACTTCTTCTGAACCGTCCCACACGGGAGGAGGTCAGCGCATGGCGTGCGAGCAGCAACAGCAGCAGGTCAACGGGCTCAAGGAGAGAGTCGCCGCGGATCAGAACCGGCTGAACCGGCAGCAGCTCTCGGCCAGTCAGCGCGAGGCGATTCAGAGCGACCTCAGCGAGCTGCAGGCCGAGCTCAAGCTTGCGGAGAAGGACCTTGCCAATTGCCTGGCTCACGCCCGGCAGCCGGCGAAGGCGCCGGCCGAGATCCTGTCGATCGCGTTCGACAACCCGTCGTTCACCCTGAGCGGTGACTGGGCGAAGTCGATCGCCAAGAGCGGGACGTTCCCGACCGACATCCAATACGAGTGGACGCAGGTGCTCGCCCCGAGCGACGACTACGACACCGTCCCGGTCGGTGCGGCCGGGTGGGCGCTGGACATCAACCTCTCCGGCAAGGACCTCCCGTTCACCCATCCGTTCGGCTTCGACTGGGAGTTCATGCTCGCCCTCGACGGGCCCTACGACTTCCTGCTCGCGCCGGGCAACTCTCCCAAGACCGACCCGGCCAAGGCCGAGCAGGAGCAGACCGACGCGAAGACCCAGGCCGATTCGCTTGGCATCACGGCGGCGAACAACGCGTTCCTCGACGTCGAGACCGACAGCGGCCTCGTCCCACAGGGGTTCCAGGATGAGATCGTCAACGGCGACCGAGTGGCGATCGTCGGGCGGTGGATCGTCGACACCGGTCATGACGACTACGGCCCGAGCAGCAACACCTACCACTCGGAGATCCACCCGCCGCTGATGATGGCCTTCGGCAGCGTCCGGCGCGACGCGGACGGGGCCGAGTTCACCCGGGTCGTCTTTCTCTCCCGTCCCTACCTCGTCGGTCAGCAGTTCACCACCGACACGAGCAAGATCTACATCGACAACGCCGCCGACGACGGCGCGTTCTACACGCATCTGCTCAGCGAGATCGTCAAGGTCGCCAATCTGTCCAATCCGATCGAGTTGATCGGCGGCAACGCCTCGACCCAGGTCGAGTGCCACCCCAAGATCATGTCCCACCCGGTCAGCGGCGCTCATCTGCTGCACTTCGTTGTCAAGGCGCCCCCGCTGGGCAGCCCGACCGGAATCCATCTCGTCGGGGGCGCGGGCGCCGTCTCGGCCGCGGGCCCGGTCGAGACGTCCTTCCAGTTCTCGGTGCGAAACGGCCATGCCGTCGAGGTCACCTCCTCGGCGTCGGACACCGTGGACGTCTTCATCTCGCTGAGCTCCGCCGCCCCGTCCCCGCCGCTGCCGACGCGGAACGACAGGATCTACAGCCCCGACGACATCGAGGCCCTCGGCTACGGCAAGCAGTTCCTCGAAGGCGAGGCGCTCGCCGCAGGGCTGGCCCTGCTGAGCCCCGGTCTCCTCCTCGGCGCCGGTGTGGCCGCCGCGGTCGTCGATCGGGGGATCAAGACCGATCAGTACAGCCCGCTGCCGGCGGTCGACTACACCGACCGCAGCAAGGCGGTGACCGCACCACTGTCCGCCATCCCGCACGGTCCCGGGGTCACGGTCGACGACGCGCTGCCCTACCCGGTCGTCGGCTGGCTCGAGCTGCGGCGCACCGCGCCACACGCGGTCGCCGCCACCGAGGGCACGGCGATCGGCGGGTTCAAGGTGACCCCCGCCCACGGTGTCGTGGCCAGCGAGCAGGTGCGCTCCGCCTAGCGATCGGGCGACCGTCTCCCACCCCTCGGGCGCTCGGTTCCGGCGGGCCCCGCCCACCCCCGATGCCGCTCACGTAGCGTGAGGTCGGCTCCGGCTGACATGCTGTGCACACGCCATGCGGTATTGGGACGCTGTCTTTGCCTTCCTGGTCGCGTTGGCCGTGGCGCTGTTGCTGACGCCGATCGCCGCGCGTCTGGCTTGGCGCGTGGGGGCTCTGGCCATGCCGAGTGAGCGCGGCCTCGCCGCGCGGACGACGCCCCTGCTCGGAGGCCTGGCCATGCTCGCCGGGGTACTCGTCGCCGCGGCCATCTGGATGCCGGACGAGATCCGCTTGCCCCGAAGCGTCGGCGGCAAGCTCGGCGAGGGCGGCACGGTGTCGACGTGGGCGATCGTGGCCGGGGCGGTGGTCATCACCGTCGTCGGGGCGGTCGACGACGCCCGCGACCTACCGCCGCTCGTGAAGCTGCTCGGGCAGATCGCCGCCGCGGTGATCGCGGTGCTCGGCGGGGCGGTCGTCACCGACGTCACCCTCCCGTTCGTCGGCGCGCTGCAGTTCCCCAACACCGGCGGCGTATTGAGCGCGATCTGGCTGGTCGCGCTGATGAACATGGTCAACTTCAGCGACGGGGTGGACGGGTTAGCCGCCGGGGTGTGCGCGATCGACGGCATCGCCTTCTCGATCATCGCGTTCGACCTCGGCGTGGTCGGGGCGGCGATCCTCGCCGCGATCACCGCCGGCGCTGCCCTCGGCTTCCTGTTCCACAACTTCCACCCCGCCTCGATCTTCATGGGCGACTCGGGGTCGAACCTGCTCGGCTACCTGCTCGGGGTGGTGGCCGTCGTCGGCTCGCTGAAGACGAACGTCGTCGTCGCCCTCGTCGTGCCGCTCGTGATCCTCGCCGTGCCCTTCCTCGACACCGGCTTCGTCATCGCCAAGCGGCTCAAATACCGGCGCAAGCCGTGGTCGGCGGACGCCAACCACTTCCATCACCGGATGGCGCGGATCGGATTCAGCCAGCGCAAGACGGTCGCCTATCTGTATGGCTGGACGCTGCTGCTCGCCGGAGTCGCGCTCGGGCTGCGCTTCATCCCCTATCACGATCGCGGCGTCGCCCATCCCCACTACCACCTCGGCTGGCTGGTGGTGATGATCGCGCTGGTCGTCATCGCGATCGCGGCGAGCGTGTACCTCGTCTACGTGCTCGAGATCCTCAAGTTCAAGCACTGGCGCAGCTTCGAGATCCGCCACCGAGAGCCCGACACCTCCGAGGAGGAGATCGACGAGCGGGTCAGCCGCGACGTCGAGACGGGCGAGTTCGAGCGCGTGGGGTAGCAGCGGGGTTAGGAGGCGGGGCGGCACGGGCCGCCCGCGCGCCGTGAAATAGTGCGGGCGTGAACCTCCGGCGCAGCGAAGCCATCGGCCTCGGCATCGTCGCGCTGCTGACGGCCCTCGCCGCCGTGGGCCGGTACGTCGCCGGCATCTCCTCGATCGTCGCCTTCATTCTGGCCACGGCCGCGCTCGCCGGGCTCGCCTGGGTCGTCTCGTTCTCGACCGAGCAGGTCGGCGAGCGGCTCGGGCCGCAGGCCACCGGCTTGATGCACTCGACGCTCGGGAACCTGCCCGAGTTCTTCGTCGTCATCTTCGCCCTCCAGGCCGGCGAGACGGTCGTCGCGCAGACGGCGATCCTCGGCTCGATCCTCGTCAACGCGCTGCTCGTGCTCGGCCTCGTGATCATCTCCGGCGCGCTGCGGGCGCGGAGCGGGATCATGAAGTTCAGCCCCCGGCTGCCCAACGACACGGCGACTCTGCTGCTCGTGGCGTCGTTCATCATCGTGCTCGTCGGCCTCGCCTCCGGCGCGCACGATCCGGCCAGCCACCACGTGCAAGCGATCTCGGTGATCGGGGCGGTGGCGATCCTCATCGTCTACGTGGCCTGGGTCAAGCAGTACCTGACCTCGGCCGAGTTCCCCGACGCCCACAGCGAGCCCGCCCGGCTCACGCGCCCCGCGGGCATCACGCTGCTCGCCGCCGGGGCGATCGGCTCGGCGTTCGTCTCGGACTGGTTCATCCACGCGCTGACGCCGACGATCCACACGCTGCACATCTCCCGCGCCTTCGCCGGCCTCGTGATCGTCGCCATCGCCGGCAACGCGGTCGAGAACGTGGCCGGCATCTTCCTGGCCAGCAAGGGCCAGAGCGAGCTCGCCATCTCGGTGGTCAAGAACTCCGTCGCCCAGATCGCCGCCTTCCTCTACCCGGCGCTCGTGCTCGTCTCGCTGCTCACCGCCAGCCGGCTCACATTCGCGCTCGCCCCGGTCTACATCGGGGCGCTGATCGGCACCGCGGTGATCGTCTGGCAGATCACCGGGGACGGCGAGGCGACGGTGTTCGAGGGGACGGCGCTCGTGGCGACGTTCGTCATCCTGGCCACGGTGGCAGCATTCGAATAGGGCGTCGTGGGTCCGGTCGCGGTTTTCGGATCGCCCGGGCTCCGGCGGGGCGGGCGATCTGGGCCCCGGCCGTGAGGGTGGGCAGCTGAGCGACGCCACGAGTCGCTCAGCTGCCCAGGCACCGCGAACGCCGCTCTCACACCCCTTCCCCAGCCGAGTCCCGGGCCGTCCGCCGGTCTGGGCAGCGACGGAAGAACGCGAAGTCCGCGGGGCGGGCGGCCTGGGCTGCGGTGGGGCGCGGTCGTCGGCTCATCTTGGCTGTGTGGGGGCCGCGGTCTGGTGCGCGGTTGGCGAGGGTGGGCAGCTGAGCGACGCCACGAGTCGCTCAGCTGCCGAAGCTCCGCGATCGCCCGGTGACGCCGTTGAGAATCGAACCCCGATTCGCTATTCTGACGTTAACGTAAGAATCAGATTTTGACGAACCGAGATGATGCGTGTATGGCGAAGGTGCTTGAGGGAGGTCTAACGAGAGGAGCAGGGCAGGGGGCCCGGCGGCGCGTGGGAGTCCACCACGAGCACGACAGCTACAAGTGGTGGGCGCTGTCGTGCACCAGCCTGGGCATGCTGCTCGCCACGATCAACTCGGGCACGCTGATCATCGCGCTGCCCGACCTCGAGCGGAGCCTGCATACGAGCCTGCTCGAGTTGGTGTGGGTCATCCTCGCCTACATGATCGCCTCGACGGTGCTCGTGCTCACCGCCGGACGGCTCTCGGATCAGTTCGGCCGCAAGCAGGCCTACATCGGCGGCTTTGTGCTCTTCGCGTTCGCGTCGCTCGGCGCGGGCTTCGCCGCCAACGGCACGCAGCTGATCCTGTGGCGGATCCTCCAGGGCGTCGGCGGCGCGTTCCTGTTCGCCAACGCCGCGGCGATCGTCACGGACGCGTTCCCGCGCGAACAGCTCGGCCTGGCGATGGGCACCAACACGATGGTCGCCGCCGTCGGACTCGTGATCGGCCCGGTGCTCGGAGGCGCGCTTGTCGCCGTCTCGTGGCACTGGGTGTTCTGGTTCAACGTGCCCTTCGCGCTGCTCGGCAGCCTGTGGGCGTTCCTCATCCTCCATGAGATCACCGGCCGCTCTGAGGACCGCCGCTTCGATTTCGCGGGCACGTTCACCTTCCTCGTCGGCCTCACCGGCCTCGTGCTCGGCATCACCAAGGGCGGGATCTCCGGCTGGGGCTCGCCGCTCGTGATCGGCGGCCTGATCGCCGCCGCCGTCCTGCTGCCGCTGTTCGTCGTCATCGAGCGCCATCACCCGGCGCCGATGCTTGACCTCACGATCTTCCGCAGCCGGCTGTTCTCGGCCGCGGCGGCGGCCGCGTTCATCAACGGCCTCGCGCGGTTCGCGCTCATGTTCGTGTTCGTCTTCTACTTCCAGGGCGTGCAGGGCGACTCGCCGATCCTCGCCGGCATCAAGCTCGCGCCGCTCGCGCTCGGGATGTTGATCTCCTCGCCGCTGGCCGGGATCTGGGCCGATCGCCGGGGGTCCCGGGGGATGGCGGTGGCCGGGATGCTCGTCACCGCGCTCGGCCTCGCGCTGATGACCACCCTCGGCCGCGAGACGAGCTACGTCTACAGCGGCATCTACATGTTCATCGTCGGCATCGGCTCGGGCATGTTCAACTCGCCGAACACCGCGGCGATGATGGGCACGGTCGCCCCGCACCGGCGTGGCATCGCCGCCGGCGCTCGGGTGCTCGTCCAGAACACCGGCGCGGTCGTCTCGATCGCCTTCGTGCTCGCCGTCGTCACCTCCTCGGTGCCGAAGACGGTCTTGTTCAGCGTGTTCAGCGGCCTGGCCAACCACATCTCCAACGCCGAGCTCGCCCCGTTCATCGCCAACATGCACACCGCGCTGTGGTGCCTGTCGATCGTGTCCGTCCTCGGCGCGTTCGTGGCCGCGGCCCGGCCCAAGCACGACCCGGCCCCGGCTCGTGATTGCGTCGACCACCCCGTCGAGGAGCTCTCCGGGGAGCCTGCCGAGAGCAAGCGTGAGGTGGTGCTGCCATGACCGCCCCCGCCCCCGCCCCCGCCCCGGCTCGGACGCCCGCGGCCTCCGCCTCCGAGCCCCAACCCACGCTGCGCATCGGCGAGGTCGCCGAGCTCACCGGCATCACCCCGCGGACGATCCGCTACTACGAGGAGATCGGGCTGCTGCCCGGGTCGGCGGAGCGCGAGCAGGGAAAGCACCGCTGCTACACCGCCGGCGAGGTCGATCGGATCAAGGAGATCGTCCGGCTCAAGGACCTGCTCGGGCTCTCGCTCGAGCAGCTCTCGAAGCTGCTCGAGGCTGAGGCCGCCCGCGCCGAGCTGCGCCGCGAGTGGGAGACGGCCGAAGATGCTGCCGTCCGCCGGCGGATTCTCGACGAGGCGCTCGGTCACATCGGCACGCAGCTCGAGCTCGTCCAGGACCGCCGCCGCGAGCTCGAGCAGCTCGAGCGTGAGCTGCTCGACCGCCGCGACCTCGCCCTCACCCGCCTCGCCGAGCTGCCCAACTGAAGCCCCGCCCGCCGGCAGCGGGACTCGGAGGATGTGCATAGCACGTCCGTCGAGTGGGCAGGAAACGGGGCGAAGGCCCCGTAACCAAGAGCCACCGTGGCGGTACTAACCTCTCGAAGGCCGGAACGCGGTGCCCGAACGGCCAGAATCTGGCCCACCGCCCGCAAGCTGGACCGGCTTTTGCCCCGCTTCCTTAATCCCGTGACCTCGTCCACGCATCACACCTCTAAGTGGCTGCCCCGCCTCGCCGCGCTGGGCGTGGGGCTCATTGGGCTCGTCAACGTCGCCTCGGCGCTGACCCCGAACATCCGCTGGCGAGGGCATCTCGTGCTCCAGTTCGAGCCGGTCGAGGCGATGCGGCTGTTTCACGCCCTGTCGCTGCCGGCCGGCTTCGCGCTGATCCTCGTCGCCCCGTACCTGCTTCGCCGCCGACGCCGAGCCTGGCAGCTGGCCGTTGTGCTGATGCTCGCCCTCGGCCTGTTCGACCTGCTCAAGGGCCTCGACTTCGAGGAGACGGCGGTCACCTGGGCGACCGCGGGCGTGCTGTGGGTCGGCCGCGGCGCGTTCAACGTCCGCCACGACCCGATCACGCTGCGCTCGGCGGCCTGGCGCGTGCCGCTGATCGGACTCATCGGCGTCGTGCTGGCCACGCTGGCCACCCTTGCCTCGCCGGGCCATCCGTCCCTCATCCGGGCGATGCACGAGACCGGGGACCTGCTCATCCTCCAGCCCGGGCCGCTGCACTTCCACCGCCATTTCCACCAGCACCTGGCCTGGATCCCGCTCAGCGTCCACCTGATCGAGCTCGGGACGCTGCTCACCATGGCCTACGTGGTCTTCCGGCCGCTCGCGGCGCCGCGGGCGCTGCCCGGCCCCGAGGCCCGGGCGATGGCCTCGGCCCTCGTCCGTGCCCACGGCAGCGACACGCTCGCGTTCTTCAAGCTCCGCGGCGACAAGCACTACTTCTTCAGCCCGGACCGGCGGTCGTTCGTCGGGTACCGGATCGAGAACGGCGTGATGCTCCTGTCCGGCGACCCGGTCGGTCCGGAGGAGGAATTCCCCCAGCTGCTCCGCGATCTCAAGGCGTTCGCCGAGGCGCGCGGGCTCAAGCTCGGGGCGGTCGGCGCGAGCGAGCAGCTCACCCCGCTCTACGAGCTGCTCGGGCTCAAGACGATCTACCTCGGCGACGAGGCGATCGTCGAGCTGGACAAGTTCTCGCTCGAGGGCCGGGCGATCCGCAAGGTCCGCCAGTCGGTGAGCCGGCTCAGCAAGGCCGGCTACACGGCCGAGGCCCACCCCCTGAGCACGCTGACCGCCGAGACCGTCGGGCAGATCGAGAAGGTGCTCGAGCTCGGCCGCGAAGGCGCCCCCGAGCGCGGCTTCTCGATGGCCATGGACTCGATCCAGGGTCCCGGCGACCACGAGACGCTCGTCGTGCTCGCCCGCGACGAGACCGAGCAGATCCGCGGCGTCCTGCACTTCGTGCCGGTCTACGGGCGCGACGCGGTGTCGCTCTCGTTCATGCGGCGCGATCCGTCGACGCCCAACGGGCTCACCGAGTTCCTCGTCGTCAAGGCGACCGAGCTGCTGCGCGAGCGCGGCGTCGCGGAGCTGTCGCTCAACTTCGCCGCCTTCGCCCGCTGGATGCACAGCCCCGAGAAGCGCCATGAGCGCGTGCTCGGGAAGCTCGTCGCGCTCGGCAACCCGTTCTTCCAGATCGAGAGCCTGTACCGCTTCAACGCGAAGTTCTTCCCGCGCTGGGAGCCGCGCTACCTCGTCTACGAGGGCCGGCTCGGGCTGGCGCGGGCCGGGATCGCGGCGATGTGGGCCGAGGGGCAGCTCCCGAAACCGTCTCTGCGGGGTCGCGCACCGGCGGGGGTACCACGCTGAAGCGCCGTTCCGGCTAACCTCAGGCTAACTTTTGACGTACCCGGGCGACCTCGAAATCGGCTGAGGTCGGCGGCGCAGACTCGCGGCGCTTTCCAGGTGACGCCCGTTTCGATGCGCCGGTACTCTTCCGGCCCCCTCAATCCTGTTTTCGTGCTCCATTGACCAGCGCTTCCCGACACCATGACCAACCGGCGATCCCTCACCACCGGCTCTTCACAGGAGGCTGGCGGTGTCGGTGAACGCCCCCACCGTGGCTGAGCTTCCCGGCCCCGTGCTCCTGCTCCGATACATCGACGTTGTCCTGATCGTCGTCGCGGCGCCGATCATGCTGCTGATCGGCGTGCCGGCCAGCGGCTACCTCGTCGGCGCGGGCGTGTGGATCGCGCTGCGCGCCATCGGCGTCGGGGTCGAGCACTGGGCCTCGTCGGCGAAGGAGGCCGGGACACAGATCACCTTGCGCCTGTCCTATCTGCTCGGCCGCCTGTTCCTGCTCGCCATCGTCGTCATCCTCGTGCGCAAGGACGCGGGCCGCGACGCCGGCCTCGCCTGCCTCGCAGTGATCGTGTTCGCGTTCACCGTGGAGCTGCTCGTATCGACTGCGACCCGACCGAGGAGATCACCATGAGTACCGGGCGCAAGATCTTCTACAGCGTCCTCGGGATCTACCTCGGCGGGCTCGTCCTGCTGCTGGTGATCTTCGGCGCCTCCGGCCACAAGAACAACGAGTTCCAGATCCAGAACGAGTTCAAGCTCGTCAACTGGATCTATCTCGGCGTCTTCAGCATCAATCGTGCGGTTCTCTACCTGTTCATCTCGGCGCTGCTGACGATCGGCACGATGATGTGGATCGCGCGCCGGATGCACGAGCGGCCCAACCGCATCCAGACGGCGGTCGAGGCGTTGTTCTCGCTCATGCGGGACAACATCACGCGCGGCAACATGGAGGACTCAATGGCCGCGCGCTGGTTCCCGTTCATCGGGGCGCTGTTCCTGTTCATCTGGTACTGCAACCTGATCGGCTACCTCCCGCTCCCGACGAACACCGAGGAGAAGTTCAACGTCTTCGGCGTGCACATCCCCACCTTCGCGCTCTACGCCGCGACGGCGAACATCTCGGTGCCGCTCGTCCTCGCGGTCATCGTGTTCATCGTCTTCAACTGGGTCGGGATCAAGACCCAGGGCTTCGGCGGCTACATGAAGAGCCTGATTCCCGCCGGCGTCCACGGTCCGCTGCTGCTGCTCATCGGCCCGCTCGAGGTGATCTCCATCTTCATGCGGATGATCTCGCTGACCATCCGACTATTCGCCAACATCCTCGCCGGGCACATGATCATCCTGTTCATGGCCGGCGGGCTCGCCGTGATCCTCGGGCTGTCGTTCCTCGGCTGGTTCACCCTGCCGGTGGCGATCGCCGTGTACCTCTTCGAACTGGGGCTGGTGGCGACGCTCCAGGCCTTCATCTTCGCGACCCTCGCTGCCATCTACATCGGCGGCGCGGTCACTCACCACTAACCAAGACAAGGAGCTGAGCTCAGTGCTTACACACTTCCTCTCGTTCGCGGCCTCCTCCGGGGTCGGAGCGGGTCTCGGGATCGGCATCGGTGGCGGTCTCGGCGCGGTCGGCGCCGGCGTCGGCATCGGCATCATCTTCGGCAAGGTCATCGAGTCGGTGACGCGCCAGCCGGAGATGCGCGACGAGATCACCAGCATCCAGTGGCTCGGCTTCGCCCTCACCGAGGCGTGCTTCTTCTACGGCCTCGTGGCCGGCCTCATCTCCTACGTGCTCAAGTAGCCATGACGGGCGCCCTTCACACCGCATCCAGCGGCTCGTTCCTGATCACGCCCAACGTCGGGCTGATGATCTGGACGCTGCTGCTGTTCGGGATCTCGATGTACGTGCTGGCCAAGCTTGTCTTCCCGCGGATCACCGAGGCTCTCGATCGTCGCCAGCGCGCGATCGAGGACTCGATCGATGCCGCTGATCGCACGCGCCAGGAGGCCGACAACCTGCTCGCCGAGTATCGCGAGCGGCTCAAGGACGCCCGTCAGCAGGCCGACGAGATCGTCGACCGGGCGCGCAAGGCCGCCGAGGTCCATGAGCGCGATGCGCAGGCGGAGTCCCAGAGCCGCCGTGAGCAGATGATGGAGCAGACCAGACGCGACATCGAGTCCGAGACTCGGCGGGCGATCGAGGAGATCCGCCGCGAGGTCGCCGACCTCACGGTGCTGGCCACCGAGAAGGTCACGCGCAAGACGCTGACCGAGGAGGATCAGCGCCGGCTCGTCGAGGACGCCCTGTCCGAGCTCGACTTCTCCGCGCTCAGCCCGGGAAGTACGAACTGATGGAGGAGATCGCCGAGGTCTACGCTCGCGCCCTGTTCGAGGTCGCCGAGGAGCGTGGCGTCACCGACGAGGTGCGCACGCAGCTCGGTCAGTTCGCCGAGGCGCTGTCGGACAACCGTGACCTGTCGGTGTTCTTCTTCTCGCCCTACTTCTCCACCGAGGAGAAGAAGGACGGCCTGCAGCGGCTGATCGACGGCGCGGACCCCGCGTTCATGAGCTTCCTCGAAGCTCTCGTGGAGCGCCACCGGATGCCCGTCATCTTCCGGATCCGGGCGCGCTACGAGCAGTACTGGGAGGACGAGCACCAGCTGCTGCCCGTCCAGGTGACGAGCGCGGTGGCGCTCGACGAGTCCGTCGTGCAGAACATCGGGGAGCGCATCGGTGAGCAGACCGGGCGCACGGTCGAGCTCTCGAGCAACGTCGACCCGGACATCCTCGGTGGCATCGTCCTCCGGGTGGGCAACTTCATTCTCGACGCCTCGATCAGGAACCGTCTGAACCAACTTCGCAAGCAAGTCGCGCACGCCTAGGGCTACGGCAGCGCGGTCAAGGAGCAACTCACCATGCAGATCAAGCCGGACGAGATCACATCAATTCTCAAGAACCGCATCGAGGGCCTCGACACCTCGGGCGCCGACCTCACCGAGGTCGGGACGGTGCTGTCGGTCGCCGACGGCATCTGCCGTATCCACGGCCTGGAGAACTGCATGTCGTTCGAGATGCTCGAGCTGCCCCACGACGTGACCGGCCTCGCGCTCAACCTCGAGTCCGACAACGTCGGCGCCGTGCTGTTCGGCGACTGGGAGAAGATCTCCGAGGGCGACACCGTCCGGCGCACCAAGCGCCTGCTCGAGATTCCGGTCGGCGACGATCTCCTCGGGCGGATCGTCGACCCGCTCGGCAACCCGCTCGACGGCAAGGGCGAGATCCACACGAGCGAGAGGCGACCGGCCGAGCACAAGGCCCCGGGCGTGATCCAGCGCCAGCCGGTCAAGGAGCCGATGCTCACCGGCCTCAAGGCGATCGACTCGATGATCCCGATCGGCCGCGGCCAGCGCGAGCTGATCATCGGCGACCGCCAGACCGGCAAGACGGCGATCGCGATCGACACGATCATCAACAACAAGGACCGCGACCTCATCTGCGTCTACGTCGCCATCGGCCAGCGCAAGGCGACGGTCGTCCAGCTCGCGCAGACGCTCGAGGAGGCCGGCGCGCTCGAGAACACGATCATCGTCATGGCCGCCGCCGACGAGGCGGCGCCGATCAAGTTCCTCGCCCCGTACGCCGGGTGCGCGATGGCCGAGTACTTCCTCTACAACGGCAAGGCCGCGCTCGCCATCTACGACGACCTCACCAAGCACGCCTTCGCCTATCGGCAGATGTCGCTTCTCCTGCGCCGCCCACCGGGCCGCGAGGCGTATCCGGGCGACGTGTTCTACCTGCACTCGCGCCTGCTCGAGCGGGCGGTCAAGCTGAGCGACGACCTCGACGGCGGGTCGCTCACCGCGTTGCCGGTGATCGAGACGCAGGCCGGCGACGTCTCCGCCTACATCCCCACGAACGTGATCTCGATCACCGACGGGCAGATCTTCCTCGAGCCGAAGCTGTTCTACTCGGGCGTGCGCCCGGCGATCAACGTCGGCATCTCGGTCTCCCGGGTCGGTGGCGCCGCCCAGATCACGCCGATGCGGAAGGTCGCGGGCCGACTGAAGCTCGAGCTGTCCCAGTACCGCGAGCTCGAGGCCTTCGCCCAGTTCGGCTCCGAGCTCGACCCCGAGACGCAGCGCACGCTCGCCCGCGGCGAGCGGCTCGTCAAGACGCTCAACCAGGCCGAGCGCAACCCGATGCCCGTCGAGGACCAGGTCGTGCAGATCTACGCCGCCACCAACGGCTACCTCGACCGGGTCACGGTCGACCGGGTCGAGCGGTTCCTCGGCGACCTCACCGACTCGGTCCGCGGCAACGAGCCGGAGCTGCTCAAGAAGATCGCCGGCGGCGACTGGGGCGATGACACCCAGTCCGCGGTCGAGAAGGCCGTCCAGCGGTTCGCCGAGGACTTCGGCTACGACCTCGACGAGGAGGGTCATCCGCTCGAGGACAGGGACGACGTCCCGCGCCACGAGCGCACCGAGGGCTCCGAGGACTCCGAGAAGAAGAACGGCGGCGAGGAGACGGAGGAAAAGGAGGAGCAGGCGGTCCCGGCCTAGTGCCGTGACGCCCGCCTAGAACGCGATGGCCACCTCCCAGCGCGACGTTCGCAACCGCATCAGCGCGGTCAAGAACATTCAGAAGATCACCCGGGCGATGGAAATGGTCGCCGCCGCCCGGCTGCGCCGCGCCGAGCAGCGGATCGAGGCGCTGCGTCCGTATGCCGGCGCGATCCGCCGCATGACCCGTGAGGCGGCGCAGGCCGCCGGCAACGTGCCCCGCCTGCCGATCCTCGCCGAGCACGACGAGGTCAAGACGGTCGGGTTGCTGCTCGTGGCCGGCGACCGCGGCCTCGCCGGCGCCTTCAACTCGAACATCGTCCGCGCCGGCGTCGCCGCTGGGCGCGAGCACGGTGCCGAGGGCCACTCGGCGGTGTACTTCGCCTCCGGGCGGCGCCCGGCCTCTTCGCTCGTCTTCCGCGGCCTGACCCTGGTCGAGGGCTTCACCGGCTTCACCGATCGCCCGGCCTACTCCGACGCGCGGCGGATCGCCGACCGGCTGATGGCCGCCTACGTCGACGGCGACGTCGACCAGGTCGAGATCTTCTACAACCACTATCAATCAGCGATCTCACAGACCGTGCGCCGCGAGACGCTCCTGCCGCTCCAGCAGGCGACGATCCTGGAGGAGGGCGACGACGGCGCCGGCGCGGTCAGGGCCGATGAGGAGCGCTCGGGGAAGCACGCGCTCGTCGAGTACGAGCCCGAGCCCGAGGAGATCCTTGCCCGGCTCGTGCCCGATTACGTCGAGATCTCGATCTTCCGCGCATTGCTGGAATCCACCGCCTCCGAGCACGGAGCCCGGATGACCGCGATGCGCAACGCCTCGGACAACGCCGGCGGGATCATCGAGGACCTCACCCTCGAGATGAACCGCGCCCGCCAGGCCGAGATCACCCAAGAGATCATGGAAGTCGTCGCCGGGGCCGAGGGCCTCGGCTAGACCACGAACTGGAGACCTATGTCAGCGACAGCAGAAGGCACGAACGTCGGCCGGATCGAGGAGATCCAGGGCGTCGTCATCGAGGCCGTCTTCCCCGACAAGCTTCCCGAGATCAACCACGCCATCCGCGTGCGCCGGCCCGAGGCCGCCCGCGCCGAGGAGGACGTCGACATCGCCGCCTCCGAGGACGCGTGGCTCGTCTGCGAGGTGCAGCAGCACCTCGGCGATGACCGCGTGCGTGCCGTCGCCATGGACAGCACCGACGGCCTCTCCCGCGGCACCGAGGTCGTCGACACCGGCGCGCCGATCTCCGTCCCCGTCGGCCGGGCCACGCTCGGGCGGATCTTCAACCTGCTCGGTGAGCCGATCGACCTCGGCGAGCCGATCGCCAAGGACGTCGAGCGCTGGCCGATCCACCGCGATGCTCCGACGATCGAGGCGCTGACCCCGACGACCGAGATGTTCGAGACCGGCATCAAGGTGATCGACCTGCTCGCCCCGTACGCCAAGGGCGGCAAGGTCGGCCTGTTCGGCGGCGCGGGCGTCGGCAAGACGGTGATCATCCAGGAGCTGATCCACAACCTCGCCCAGGAGCACGGCGGCCTGTCGGCGTTCTGCGGCGTCGGCGAGCGCTCGCGTGAGGGCAACGACCTCTACCTCGAGATGAAGGAGTCGGGCGTCCTCGACAAGACGATGCTCGTGTTCGGCCAGATGAACGAGCCGCCCGGCGCCCGTATGCGGGTCGCGCTCTCCGGGCTGACGATGGCGGAGTACTTCCGCGATCACGAGGGCCAGGACGTGCTGCTGTTCATCGACAACATCTTCCGCTTCGTCCAGGCGGGCTCTGAGGTGTCCGCGCTGCTCGGCCGGATGCCCTCCCAGGTGGGCTACCAGCCGACGCTCGAGTCCGAGATGGGCCAGCTCCAGGAGCGGATCACCTCGACCCGCCGCGGCTCGGTGACCTCGATCCAGGCGATCTACGTGCCCGCCGACGACCTCACCGATCCCGCCCCGGCGTCGGCCTTCGCCCACCTCAACGCGACGACGACGCTGTCGCGGTCGATCGCCGAGAAGGGCATCTACCCGGCCGTCGACCCGCTCGACTCGACCTCGACGATCCTCAAGCGCGAGATCCTCGGCGACGAGCACTTCGAGGTCGCCAACCGGGTCAAGGAGGTCCTCCAGCGCTACCGCGAGCTGCAGGACATCATCGCCATCCTCGGCATCGAGGAGCTCTCCGACGAGGACCGGCTGACCGTCAACCGGGCCCGCAAGCTCGAGCGCTTCCTGTCTCAGCCGTTCCACGTCGCCGAGCAGTTCACCGGGACCCCCGGCCGCTACGTGCCGATCAGCGAGTCGATTCGTGGCTTCAAGGAGATCCTCGAGGGCAAGCACGACGATCTCCCCGAGCGGGCCTTCTTCCTCAAGGGCACGATCGACGAGGTCGTCGAGGACGCCAAGAAGGACTAGGCACGATGGCGCACACCAAGTTCCGCGTGGAGGTGCTCACCCCCGAGGGTGAGGTGTTCAACGACGAGGTCGAGATGATCTCCACGCGGACGACCGCGGGCACGATCGGCGTGCTCGCCGGCCACCAGCCGCTGCTGGCCATGCTCGACCCGACCGAGCTGCGGCTCTACCGCAGCGACTCGGACGTCGTCCGCTACGCGCAGGCCGAGGGCTACATGCAGATGACCGGTGAGCACGCGCTGCTGCTCGTCGAGGAGGCGCACGCCCCCGACGAGCTCAACGCCGGCGACCTGCGCGAGCGCCTCCAGCAGGCCGAGCACGAGCTCGAGCAGGCGGGGGAGGACTCCGAGCGGCGGCGCGTGGCCGAGCGCGACAAACGGCGGTTGGAGCAGTTCCTTCGGATTGCGGAGTAGCGTCACCCGGGCCTCCCCGGGCGGCGCGTGCGCCCGGCGCGAGCACCGACCGCGGAGGCCCGCGACGCACCCCCTATCCTCCGTCGCTCACCTATGGTTGACGAACGCATATTGGCCGAGAGGCTGATCTCGTATGACACCTCGCGCACCGAGGAGTTGATCGCGGCCGCAGGATTCGTCAAGGGATGGCTCGAATCCCGCGATATCGAGGTGCGTCACCGTGATCACAACGGCCTTCCGGTGCTGATCGCCGAGGTCGGGCCCTGCGCGCCGGAGGCGACCGCGCCGTGCGTGGTCCTGCACGGCCATCTCGACGTCGTCCCGGCTCCGGCGGTCCAATTCGAGCCGCGGATCGAGGGCGACCGGCTGATCGGGCGGGGGGCCTACGACATGAAAGGCGCACTCGCGGCGATGATGTGCGCGCTCAAGGACCTCGAGGGCCAGGACAACGTCGGCGTGCGCCTCGTGTGCGTGCCCGACGAGGAGTCCGAGGAATTCGACGAGCGCTCGACCGAGGCGGTCGTGAGCTGGGGGCTGGCCGGCGACTTCGCCATCACCGGCGAGCCGACCGACATGCACATCGGGGTCGAGGCCAAGGGCGTGCTCGCGATGCGGATCGAGGTCGAGGGCCGGGCCGCTCACAGCTCGACGCCGTGGATGGGCGACAACGCGGTGCTCAAGGCGATCGACACCTTCCGCACGATCGAGTCGCTGCCCTTCGCCCGCGAGTCCTCGGAGATGTTCGATCGCCCGTCGATCAACCTCGGGAAGATCGCCGGCGGGCGCGCGATCAACATGGTGCCCGACCACTGCACGATGGTCGTCGACGTTCGCTACCTGCCCGGGCAGGACCCCCAGGCGATCCTCGACGCGGTCTGTGCGCTCGAGGGCATCGAGGTGACGCGGACGTTCATCCACCCGCCGGTCACCGTTTCCCGCGCCAACCCCTACGTCAAGGCGCTGCGCGACGCCGTCGCGCGCTCGACGCGCGGCGAGGTGATGAGCGTCGGCCGCGACGGCGCCTCCGACGCGGCGGCGTTCATCGAGGCCGGGGTACCGGCGGTCGAGTTCGGGCCGGCCGGCGCCGGTCACCACGGGCCCGAGGAGTGGGTCTCGCTCGCCTCGCTGGCTCGCTACCGCCGAGCGCTCGGCGACTTCGTGCGCGCGGTTCCGATCTGGCTCGAGGCACCGGCGGCGACCGACGGCGAGCGCCGCGTCGTCGAGGACGACGCGAGCAGCGCCGGTCTGCGCGCGATCGAGGGAGGGCTGGCGTGAAGCTGATCCCGCACACGCGTGGGGGCGCGCTCTGCCGATTCGCGCTCGCCGCCCTGATCGTGATCGGCTTCACCGCGGCGACGACCGCCGTCGCCGGCCTGCTCCAGTTCAAGCAGATCGCCGCCGAGCTGTCGCTGTCCCCGCCGATCAAGTCAAATCAGGTGACGATCGCCGATCCCGGCAATCCGCAGACGCTGCTGCTGATCGGCTCCGACCACCGCATCGGCGAGCCCTTCTCGGCCTCGAACACCGACACGATGATGCTCGTGCGGCTCGATCCGAACTCCTCGACGATCAATGTCCTCTCGGTCCCCCGCGACCTCAAGGTCCAGATCCCCGAGCACGGCGGCATCTTCACCGACAAGATCAACGCCGCCTATTCGCTCGGCGGTCCCGACCTGCTGCTCAAGATCATCCGCCAGCAGGTGTTCCCGGGGATCCACGTCAACCACATCATCGACGTCAACTTCGGCGGCTTCGAGGCGCTCGTCAACGCGATCGGCTGCGTCTACGTCGACGTCGACCACCGCTACTACAACAACACCGCCTTCACCGACTACTCGAGCATCGACATCCAGCCCGGCTACCAGAAGCTGTGCGGTCCGGTGGCGCTCGCCTTCGTCCGCTTCCGCCACACCGACACCGACCTCGTGCGCAACGCGCGCCAGCAGGACTTCCTGCGCTGGGTCAAGTCGCAGTACAGCGTCGGCCAGATCATCTCCAACCGCGACACGCTGCTGCGCATCTTCGGCCAGCACACCCAGACCGACCACGACCTCCACACCACCGACGGTCTCATCAACCTGTTCAACCTCGTCGCCTTCTCGGCCGGCCACGCCGTCAAGCAGATCCCGTTCCCGGCGATCCTGCTGCCCTGCGGTCCGGGCACGACGGCGCCGGGCGGTGTGACGCAGACGCCCTGCTACGTGAGCGCCGATCCGGGCGCCGAGCAGCGCGCCTTCGGGCAGTTCATGACCCCGACGGTGTCCAAACCCGCGTCGGCAGGGTCGGCGCCCAAACCGTCGGGTCCCTCGCCTCCGGGCGGTCACGGCGGAGGCGGCGGGGGACTCGCCGCGGGCCTTGTCCTCGATTCGGCCGACGGCGACGCGCAGGTCGCGGCGATGCCCCACGCGAACATGCCCGTGGCGGTGCCCAAGGCGATCGTCGGCATCTCGCACTTCTGCACGAACGCCACCTGCACGATCGGCCCGGTGGCCGACTCCTACCCGCGCACGTACGCGCTGCGGGGCAGCGCCGGCGGCTGGCACGCGGCCTACCGCATCACGCTCGCACTCAACCCGGTGCTCGGGCAGTACTACGGCATTCAGGGGACGACGTGGCTGACCCCCCCGATCCTCAGCAGCCCGACGGAGACGCGGACGATCGGCGACAAGAAGCTGATGCTGTTCTATAACGGCCACAAGCTGACGCTCGTGGCCTGGCGGACTCCGCAGGCCGTGTACTGGCTGTCGAACACCCTCACTGACGACATCACCAACGCGCAGATGCTCGGGATCGCGAGCTCACTGCACATCGTCAAGTAGGCCTCGACCGCTTCTGCCGTCCGCGGCCGCGCCCCACACCCAAGCCGGGCGCCCATCCGTAACCGACCCGTCTTCCGCCCGCCTCGCTACCCTCCTGCCCTTCATGGCTTCCCCCGCACGCGAACCGATCGCCGTCATCGGCACCGGCTACGTTGGGCTCGTCACCGCGGCGGGCTTCGCCGAGCTCGGCAGCGAGGTGTGGTGCGTCGACGTCGACGCGAGCAAGATCGACCGCCTCAACCGGGGCGAGATCCCGATCTACGAGCCCGGCCTCGCCGAGTGCGTGGCCCGCAACCGCGAGCGGATGCACTTCTCCACCGAGCTCGGGCCGGCGCTCGAGCAGGCCCGGCTGCTGTTTGTCGCGGTCGGCACGCCGCCGACCTACTCGGGGGACGCCGATCTCTCCGCGGTGCACGCCGTCGTCTCGTCGATGCCGGCCTCCGACCACCATGCGCTGGTGATGAAGTCGACCGTCCCCGTCGGGACGGGAGCGTCGATCCAGCGGATGTTCGCCAGCCAGGGCAAGTCGGGCTTCGCCTACGTGTCCTGTCCGGAGTTCCTCAAGGAGGGCTCGGCGCTCGAGGACTTCCTCGCCCCCGACCGCGTCGTCGTCGGTGACCGCGGCGACTGGGCCGGTGACGCCGTCGTCGAGCTCTACGCGCCGCTCGGCGCCCCGCTCGTCCGCACCGACATCGCGAGCGCGGAGATGATCAAGCTCGCCGCCAACGCCTTCCTGGCCACGAAGATCTCGTTCATCAACGAGATCGCCAACGTCTGTGAGGAGACCGGCGCCGACGTGCTCGAGGTCGCCCGCGGGATGGGGCTCGACCAGCGGATCGGCACCCACTTCCTCAAGCCCGGCATCGGCTTCGGCGGCTCGTGCTTCCCCAAGGACGTCTCGGCACTCAAGCAGCTCGCCGGCAACTCCGGCTACCACTTCCAGCTGCTCACCGCGGTGATCGAGGTCAACGAGCTCCAGAAGCGGCGCGTGGTGAGCAAGCTCCAGAAGCACCTCGGCGCGCTCGCCGGCAAGCGGATCGCCCTGCTCGGACTCGCCTTCAAGGCCAACACCGACGACATGCGCGAGGCGTCCTCGCTCGTGCTCGCGGCGCGGTTGCAGGCCGACGGCGCCCAGGTCAGTGCGTATGACCCGGTGGCCGAGCCCGAGGCGCAGAAGCTCCTGTTCGGGGTCGATTTCGCGGACTCCGCCCTCGCCGCCGTCGACGGTGCCGACGCCTGCATCCTCGTCACCGAGTGGCCGGAGTTCGCCGCCCTCGACTGGCGGGAGGTGGCCGAGCGGATGTCGGGGCGCCTCGTCATCGACGGGCGCAACTTCGTCGATCCCGCCACAGTGCGGGACGCCGGGTTCACCTACGAGGGCATCGGCCGCTCGTGACGGGCCGCTGGGCCGGCCACTGACGTGCAGGCGCTGATCCTCGTCGGCGGTGAGGGGACCCGCCTACGGCCGCTCACCTCGACGATGCCCAAGCCGGTCGTGCCGCTCGCCGGCCAGCCGTTCATCTCCTACATGCTCGAGTGGCTGCGCCGCCACGGTATCGACGACGTCATCCTGTCCTGCGGCTTCATGGCCGACAGCATGCGAACCGTGCTCGGGGACGGCGCCGAGTTCGGGGTCCGGCTGCGCTACATCGAGGAGCCCAAGCCGCTCGGGACCGGGGGCGCGCTCAAATTTGCCGAGGCGCTGCTCGACGAGCGCTTCTTCATGCTCAACGGCGACGTCCTCACCGACATCGACCTCACCGCGCAGCTCCGCCAGCATGAGCAGACCGGCGCCCGGGCCACCCTGGCGCTGATCCCGGTCGAGGACCCCTCGGCGTACGGCCTCGTGCGGCGCCGGCCCGACTGCTCGGTGACCGAGTTCGTTGAGAAGCCCGGACCCGAGCAGATCGACACCAACCTGATCAACGCCGGCGCCTACATCCTCGAGCGCGACGTGCTCGCCGGGATGGCCCCGGCGGGCTCGACGATCTCGATCGAGCGCGAGGTCTTCCCGACCCTCGTCGACGATGGCCTGTACGGCTACGAGGCCGGCGCCTATTGGCTGGACATCGGCACGCCCGAGCGCTACCTGCAGGCGACCTTCGACATCCTCGAGGGCAACGTCGAGACCGCCGTCGGGCAGCGGCTCGCCGGCGCCGGGTCGACGCTCCAGAACGACGCCAGCGTCGAGGGCCGGGTGGTCGCGCCCGCGCTGCTCGGGGCCGGCTGCGCGATCGGACGACGGTCGATCGTCGGCGGGCGCGTCGTGCTCGGCGACGGGGTGATCGTGGCCGAGGGCGCGCATGTCGAGAGCTCGGTGCTGCTCGACGAGGTCGTCGTCGGGGCGGGCACGACGGTCAGCGGCGGGATCATCGGGCGCCGGGTGTCGATCGGCGCCGGTTGCCACATCTCCGGAGGCGTTGTGCTCGGCGACGACGTCAGCGTGGGGTCGGGAAACATCCTTGCCGCCGGCGCGCGTATCTTCCCCGGGGTGCAACTGCCCGATGGAGCGATCCGGTTTTGACCGCGGTGAGTGAACTGAGCCGTGAGGCGATCGACGCCGTCGACGCCTCCAAGCAGCTCGACGACATCCTCGGGATGCCCGATCAGCTGCGCGACGCCCTGTGGCGGGTCGAGTCGGCCAACCTCAAGCCCGAGGATTCCCCGGCCGGCCTCATCGTCGCCGGCATGGGGGGATCGGCGATCGGCGGCGGCCTCGCCCGCGCCGTGCTCGGCGACCGCGCATCGCGGCCGATCGTCCTCGCCCGCGGCTACGCGCTGCCGGCCTGGACGACGCCGGACACCACCGTGCTGTGTGCGAGCTACTCGGGCAACACCGAGGAGACGCTGGCCGTGTTCGAGGCCGCCGGAGCCGTCGGCGCCAACCGGGTCGTCGCCACGACCGGCGGCCGGCTCGCCGAGGACGCCCGCGCCGATGACGTTCCGGTGATCCCGCTGCCCGGCGGCTTCCAGCCGCGCGTCGCCGTCGCCTACGCGCTCGTCGTCGCGCTCGAGGTCGCCGCCCTGTGCGGCGCCGGCGAGGGGCTGCACTCCGAGATCGACGTTGCCGCTGCCCATGCCGAGCGCCTCGTCACCCGGTGGGGCCCGGACGGGCCGTCGGACGGGCTCGCCAAGGCCCTCGCCCGCGGGCTGCACCGGACGATCCCGCAGATCTCCGGCGCGGGGCTCACCGCGCCGATCGCCTACCGCTGGAAGACGCAGATCAACGAGAACGCCAAGACGCCGGCCTTCGCCAGCGAGCTGCCCGAGCTCGACCACAACGAGATCGTGGGCTGGGAGGGAGCCTCCGAGCTCGGCCCGTTCAGCTCGGTGTTCCTCGACGACTCGGACCTGCACCCCCGCATCCGCCAGCGGATCGAGCTGACCCGCGGGCTGATCGGCGGCAGCGGCGCCTCGACCTATCGCATCGAGAGCGTCGGCGAGACGCGCACCGAGCGGCTCGTCTCGCTGCTCCTGCTCGGCGACCTCGTCTCGCTCTACCTCGCCGTGCTGCGCGGCGTCGACCCGACGCCAGTGAAGACTCTCGACCGGCTCAAGGAAGCGCTCGCCCAGGGCTAGGGTCCCCGGGGCCCGGTCCTCAGCTGACCGGCGCCCGGCCGTCAGCTCCGCCGCGACCGGTCGTCAGGTGACGGGCGCCCCGCGCAGGGCGATCCCGCGCTGCTCGTAGAGCCGCTGGTCGGCGGTCCGCAGCAGCTGGTCGAACGTCTCCCCGTCCTCGGGGTAGCTGGCCGTGCCGATGGTCAGCGCCCACGGTGACCGCAGCCCGAGCGCGGCCCGGCGCACCGCGACCTCGGATTGCACCCGCTTGGTCACCACGCTAGCGCCCTGGGCGGTCTGCTGGGCGAGCAGCAGCGCCATCTCGTCGCCGCCGAGCCGGCCGACGACGTCGTCGGCGCGAGCCGACGCCTGCAGCAGCGCGGCGGCCTCCTTGAGGAGCTGGTCGCCGGCCTGGTGGCCCTCGGTGTCGTTGACCCTCTTGAGCCCGCGCACATCGACGTAGGCGAGCACGAACGGGTAGCCGTGGCGGCGCGCCCGGGCAAGCTCGCGCTCGACCGCCTCGGTGAAGCCACGGCGATTGAGGAGGCCGGTGAGCGGGTCGGTGAGCGCGGCGGCGCTGAGGGCGGCGAACAGGCCGGCCTGGCGGCGGACGCGATGGCCCGACCACAGCGCCCAGGCCCCGGCGAGGAGCGCGAACAGCAGTGCCGCGGCGAGCGCGACCCACACCCACCGGGGAATCCGGTCGATGAACTTGATCAGCGGGCTGCCGGTGGACGCGGCGAGGGCGGTCTCGTGGGCGTGGCCGACCGGTTTGGCGGCGGCGTCCTCCCGGGCGATGATCGCGGCCGGGCGGATCGTCACTCCGCCGAGCAGGCGGCCAAGGGCCCCGGCTCCGGCCGCCGCCGCGCCCGCGGCTCCGGCCGCCACGCGTCCTCGGCCGGTTCGCCCCCGGGGGAGCGTGTCGAGGCCGCCCGCCAGCGGACCGTGCGGGGCGGTGGTACCAGGCGTGCGCGCGCGGGGCGTCGTCGTGCCGTGGTGGCTGGTCGGCGCGCGGGGCACCGGCCGCCTCGCGCGTCGGGGTGGGACGGGGACGGGGGCCGTGGGTGGGACGGGGACGGGGGCCGTGGGTGGGACGGAGACGGGGGCCGTGGGTGGGACGGAGACGGGGGCCGTGGGTGGGACGGGGACGGGGGCCGTGGGCTGCACCGTCGGGATGTTCGGGATGACCACCCGCACCGGCGCCGCGGTCTGGAAGGGGGTGTGTCCGGAGGGGCTGCCGTTGCCGCCGCCGTCGTAGCCGTAGCCGTGGCCGCGGCCGTAGGCGTTGCCGTTGCCGTTGCCGGCGGCGCTGTCGTGGCCGTAGGCGTTGCCGTTGTTGCCGTTGCCGCTGGCGCTGTCGTGGCCGTAGGCGTTGCCGTTGGCGCTGGCGCTGTCGTGGCCGTAGGCGTTGCCGTTGCCGTTGCCGCTGCCGTTGGCGCTGGCGCTGTCGTGGCCGTAGGCGTTGCCGTTGCCGTTGCCGTTGGTTGGCGCCGGCGCTGTCGTGGCCGTAGGCGTTGCCGTTGCCGTTGCCGCTGCCGTTGGCGCCGGCGCTGTCGTGGCCGTAGGCGTTGCCGTTGCCGTTGCCGCTGGCGCTGGCGCTGTCGTGGCCGTAGGCGTTGCCGTTGCCGTTGCCGTTGCCGCTGTCGTGGCCGTAGGCGTTGCCGTTGCCGTAGCCGTTGCCGTTGCCGCCGGCGCTGGCGCTGTCGTGGCCGTAGGCGTTGCCGTTGCCGTTGCCGCTGGCGCTGTCGTGGCCGTAGGCGTTGCCGTTGCCGCCCGGATCGCCGACCGCCGGGGTGCTGGCCAGCGCCAACCCAGCGCACGCCAAGGCCAGGCTCAGCACCGAGCCAGCCCTGCCAACCACACCTGGAATTGGACGGTTATGCCTGCGCAATGTTTGGGGTCCAGCCTGGACTCCGGCGACACGTCGCCGTTGACCAAGCATCCTACGAGAACCTGAGCCATTCCCCTGTAAGTGGACGTCTGTTGGATGTACAAAGCTGCCACCCGGTTGAACCTTGACACTGTCGTGGTAATGTTGCCCGGGTGCAGGCTCTCACGATCCACGAGGCCGCCGAAACGACGGGCTGGTCGGCGCGGATGCTGCGATACATCGAGCGCAGCGGACTCGTCTCTCCGGCTCGGTCCTCGGCCGGCTACCGCCTCTACGGCCCGCCGGAACTGCAGAGGTTGAGAACTTTGAAGGAGCTGCTCGTGCGCTTCGACATCGGCCTGTCCGACGTCGCATTCGCCGCGCGGCTCGTGCATGACGAGGAGCTGCGCACGTCAGTCCAGGCGTGGCTGGACGCCCAGCCCGCCCGGCCGGAGGACGTCGCGGTCGACGACTGGCTGCGCTTCGAGCAGGACAAACATCAGAAGCTTCTGGCCGCCTGAGCGGCCCGACCCACCCCTATCACCCCCGCGGAGACCCTATGAGCACGACTGCAGCAACGACTGACTACAAGGTGGCCGACCTCGAGCTCGCCACGTTCGGACGCAAGGAGATCCGGCTCGCCGAGCACGAGATGCCCGGCCTGATGGCCACCCGGCGGGAGTACGCCGAGCGCCAGCCGCTCGCCGGCGCCCGGGTGACCGGCTCGCTGCACATGACCGTCCAGACCGCCGTGCTGATCGAGACCCTCGTGGCCCTCGGCGCCGAGGTCCGCTGGGCGTCGTGCAACATCTTCTCCACCCAGGACCATGCCGCCGCCGCGGTCGTCGTCGGCCCGGAGGGCACCCCCGAGGACCCGCAGGGCGTCCCGGTGTTCGCCTGGAAGGGCGAGACGCTCGAGGAGTACTGGTGGTGCACCGAGCAGGCGCTGCGCTGGCCTGACGCCGAGGGTCCGAACATGATCCTCGACGACGGTGGCGACGCGACGCTGCTCGTCCACAACGGCGTCAAGTTCGAGGCCGCCGGTGCGGTGCCTGATCCGGCCAGCGCCGACTCCGACGAGTTTCGGATCGTGCTCGAGCTGCTCCAGCGCTCACTGACCGAGGATCCCCAGCGCTGGACGAAGCTCGCCAAGGGCATCAAGGGCGTCACCGAGGAGACGACCACCGGCGTCCACCGCCTCTATCAGTTCGCCGAGCAGGGGACGCTGCTGTTCCCGGCCATCAACGTCAACGACTCGGTCACCAAGTCGAAGTTCGACAACAAGTACGGCTGCCGCCATTCGCTGATCGACGGCATCAACCGCGCCACCGACGTGCTGATCGGCGGCAAGGTCGCGGTCGTCTGCGGCTACGGCGACGTCGGCAAGGGCTGCGCGGACTCGCTCCGCGGCCAGGGCGCGCGTGTCATCATCACCGAGATCGATCCGATCTGCGCGCTGCAGGCGGCGATGGACGGCTACCAGGTGGCGACGCTCGAGGATGTGCTCACCACCGCCGACATCTTCATCACCGCGACCGGCAACAAGGACGTCATCACCGCCGAGCAGATGTCGCGGATGAAGCACCAGGCGATCGTCGGCAACATCGGCCACTTCGACAACGAGATCGACATCGCCGGCCTGGGCCGGATCGCGGGGGTCGAGAAGATCAACATCAAGCCCCAGGTCGACGAGTGGGTGTTCGCCGACGGCCACGCGATCATCGTCCTCTCCGAAGGGCGCCTGCTCAATCTCGGCAACGCCACCGGGCATCCGAGCTTCGTGATGTCGAACTCGTTCACCAACCAGGTGATCGCCCAGATCGAGCTCTACGGGCACACCGACATCTACGAGCGCCGGGTGTACACGCTGCCCAAGCACCTCGACGAGAAGGTTGCGCGGCTGCATCTCGACGCGCTCGGAGCCAGGCTCACCGAGCTGACCGCGAGCCAGGCGGCCTACCTCGGCATCCCGGTCGAGGGCCCGTACAAGTCCGACCACTACCGCTACTAGGCCGCCGACGGCGCCGCCGCGCCCATGGCGCGGGCCTCGCTGGCACCGCACGACGTCGCCGACCTCAGCTTGGCCCCCGAGGGGGCCAGGCGGATCGGCTGGGCCCGCGACCAGATGCCGGTGCTCGGCCAGATCGCCGAGCGCTTCGCCCGCGAGCAGCCGCTCACGGGCGTGGGGATCGCCGCCTGCCTGCACGTCACCGCCGAGACGGCCAACCTCGTCGGCGCGCTGATCGCCGGCGGCGCCACGGTGGCGCTGTGCTCGGCCAACCCGCTCTCGACCCAGGACGACGTCGCCGCGGCGCTCGTGCTCGAGCAGGGCGTCGAGGTGCGGGCGATCCGCGGGGAGGACCTCGACACCTACGCGCGGCACATCGCCGCGCTGCTGCAGACCGGACCGCAGATCACGCTCGACGACGGCGCCGACCTGTTGATGACCGCCCACGAGGCCGGGGGCGCGACCGTGCAACGGCTGATCGGCGGCACCGAGGAGACGACGACCGGGCTCGTGCGGCTACGCCGGCTCGAGGCCCGGGAGGAGCTGCGCTGCCCGGTGCTCGCCGTCAACGAGGCCCGCACCGAGCGAGCCCTCAACGATCGCCACGGCACCGGCCAGTCGGCACTCGACGGGATCATCCGGGCGAGCAACGTGCTGCTCGCCGGCCGCACCCTCGTCGTGATCGGCTACGGGTGGGCCGGCCAGGGTGTCGCCGAACGGGCCCGCGGCGCCGGGTCGGCGGTGATCGTCTGCGAGGTCGATCCGCTGCGCGCGCTCGAGGCGCGCATGGCGGGCTACGAGGTGATGCCCGCCCGTGAGGCGGCGGCCCGCGGGGACATCTTCGTCACCGTCACCGGCTCACGCCGTGTCCTGCGCCGCGAGCACTTCGAGGTGATGAAGGACGGCGCGCTGCTCGCCAACGCCGGGCACTTCGACGTCGAGCTCGACCTCGACGAGCTCCGCCGGCTCGCCGGTGACCGGGTGACGGAGGTCCGGCCGCTCGTCGAGCGCTTCGAGCGCCCCGACGGCCGGGCGCTGAACCTGCTCGCGCGCGGCCGCGTGGTCAACCTCGCCGCTGCCGAGGGGCACCCGGCAGCGGTCATGGACGTCTCGTTCGCGCTCCAGGCCCTGTGCGTCGAGGAGCTCGTCGCCCACCGGAGGAAGTACCCGCCCGGCGTTCACCCCGTGCCGACGCGGATCGATTACGAGGTCGGGCGGTTGAAGCTCGCCGCGCTCGGCGTCGAGATCGACGAGCCCACGCCCGAGCAGGAGCAGTACCGGGAATCGTGGAGCTGACGCGCCCCACCCAGTAGCCGTCGCCCTCGTCTGCGAGGATGCCCGGAGATGGCCATAGCCAAGAAGCCGACGGCGCCACGGGGCGGCATTGACCTTGGCGGCACGAAGATCGAGGCGGTCGTCGTCGACGCCCGCAACAACGTGCTTGGCGTCGCTCGCCAGCCGACTCCGCGGACCGGGCGCCCCGCCGGCGTGGCCACCGCGATGGTGCACGCGCTCGCCGGCGCCACCGATGCCGCCGGGGTCACGATGTCCGATCTCGTCGGCGTCGGCGTCGGCTCGCCCGGCGTCGTCGACCCGGAGACCGGAGCCGTGACCTCGGCCAAGAACCTCCCCGGCTGGGGCGGCCGCTACGAGCTCGGCGCGGTGCTCGAGGAGCGGCTCGGCACCCGCGTCCGCATCGGCAACGACGTCCAGGTGGCCACCGAGGCCGAGTTCCGGCTCGGGGCCGGGCGGCCGTACCGCTCGCTGCTCGGCGTGTTCTGGGGGACCGGCGTCGGCGGCGGCATCGTGCTTAACGGCAAGCCCTGGGTCGGTCGCGGCGGCGGCGGTGAGATCGGGCACATGGTCGTCGAGATGGGGGGCGCGCGCTGCCCGTGCGGCCGCCGGGGCTGCATGGAGGCCTACGCCGGTCGCGCGGCGATGGAGGCGCGGGCCCGCCGTCGCGTCGAGAAGGGCCAGAAGACCGACCTGTTCAGGTTCATGGAGGAGCGCGGCCGCGATCGCCTGACGAGCGCGGTGTGGGCCCACGCCCTCGAGCGCGGCGACAAGCTGGCCAACAAGATCATCGATGACGCGATCGCCGCGCTTGGTGCCGGCGTCGCCTCCGCGGTCAACCTGATCGACGTCGAGGCGGTGATCATCGGCGGGGGCCTCGGGGTGCGTTTCGGCCAGCCCTTCGCCGACCGGATTGCCAAGGCGATGCACCCGCATCTGTTCAGCGACACCAACCCGCCGGACGTGCACGTCGCCGCTCTCGGCGACCTCGGCGGTCCGATCGGAGCGGCCCTGCTCGCCCGGCCGCCGGCGCGCAGGCGCGTCGCTCCTAATCGAAGCTCAACGGATTAGCGACGCTTTCCTCAATCCGCCGGTTTGCGGCGGAGCGCAGGGTTTGGCAGGATTGGGGCCCGGCTGGGAGGCCACATGCGGGTAGAGGAGAGAGAAGCTTTTTGCGATCACGCGTAGGGGTGGTGCGGACGGTCGACGCATCCCCGGGCTGAAGGCACGGTCGGTAAGTGCCACGACGTTCATCTTCGGCACAGTCGAGCACGGTCGCTCGCGTCGCCGCCGGCGGTGCGCTGCTGGCTGCCGTGGTCGTCGTCGTGCTCGTGCTGTTCGGCAACGGCCCGAGCTACACCGTACACGCCGAGTTCCAGAACGCCAGTGGCCTGGTGCCGGGCGATCTCGTCATGGTCGGCCCGGCCCGGGTGGGATCGATCTCGTCGATCGGCCTGACTCCCAACGGCGGCGCCGAGGTCACCCTCGGGCTTGACTCGTCGGCCGGACAGCTCCCCCAGGGGACGATCGCCCGCATCTACGAGGCCTCGCTGTCGGGCATCGCCAACAAGTACGTCGTGCTCGAGCCCGGCCCGAGCTCTGCCCCGCCGATCCCCGACGGCGGCTTCATCCCGGCCAGCGACACGTACTCCGCGGTCAGTCTCGACCAGCTCTTCGACACGCTCGATCCGCAGACGCGCGCCGGCCTGCGCAACTTCATCCAGGGCCAGGCGACGAGCATCCAGGGTCGCGCGCTGCAGGCCAACAAGACGCTCGAGTACCTCGCGCCCGCGCTCAACAGCACGACCCGGGTGACGAACGAGATCGCGCGCGACGAGGCCGCGTTCGACGGGCTGCTCGTCCAGGGCGCCCAGGCGCTCCAGGCGGTCGCCTCCCGGAGCCTAGAGCTCTCGCAGCTCGTCGCCAACACGAGCACGGCGACCGGAGCCATCGCCAGCCAGAGCCAGGCGCTCGAGCAGGCGCTCGTGCTGCTGCCGCCGACGCTCAACCACTCGGTGACGACGTTCGCGGGGCTCCGCAGGACGCTCGACGCGCTCGACCCGGTCGTTGCTGCCTCCAAGCCCGCCAGCGTGCAGTTGCGGCAGTTCGCGATTGCCCTGCGCGATCTCACCGTGGCCTCGATCCCCACCATCGGTCAGCTCAACGGGCTCATCCGCAATCCGAGCGGCAACGGCGATCTCACCTCGCTGTTCGAGCTGACACCGTCGCTGGCGCGGGTGGCGAGCGCGGCGTTCCCGCGCCTGATCGCCGCGATGAACCAGTCGCAGAACCAGGTCGACTACTTGCGCGAGTACGCACCTGATGTCGTCGCGGCCCTGTCTGACGTCGGGCAGGTCGGCGCCTATTACGACGCCAACGGCCACTACGCCCGCACGCAGCCGTTCTTCAATGCCTTCGGCGTCGACGGGGCCAACCAGCTCACCATGCGGCCCGCGTCGCTGCGCTACGAGGGGCTGCACGTCGTCCATGGGCGGTGCCCCGGCAGTGCTGTCCAGCCCGCGCCCGACGGCTCGGCACCCCGGCTGGTGCCCGGCTGTCAGACCTCCGCGACCCCTCCCGGCCCATGAGACGCCTCGCCACCACTGCGTTCGTCGTCATCGCCATCCTGCTTGGCGCGGTCGTGGCGATGGGATCCTCGAGCTCTCACACCACGACTTACCAAGTGCGGGCGATCTTCGACGACGCCGCCTTTGCGGTGCCCGGGGAGGACGTGCGGATCGCCGGCGCGCCGGTCGGCAGCATCGCCTCGCTCGACGTCTGCGTGCACCGATGCAACGGGCTCACGGCGCCGCGCAACCAGGCCGCGGTCACGCTCTCGATCACCGCCCCGGGATTCACGCCGTTCTACGCCAACGCCCAGTGTGCGATCCGACCGCAGTCGCTGATCGGCGAGCGCTACGTCGACTGCCAGCCCGGGAGCTCGAATTACCCCTCGCTGCACAAGATCAACCGCGGCCCAGGGGCGGGGAGCTACCTGCTGCCGGTGACCAACACGAGCTCGCCGGTCGACTCCGATCTCGTCCAGGACATCTCGCGGCTGTCGGTCCGGCAGCGGTTCGCGCTCATCCTCGACGAGCTCGGCACGGGTCTGGCGGCGCGGGGCTCGGACCTGCGCGCGGTGATCCGGCGGGCCGACCCGGCGCTCGGCTACACCGACCAGGTCATCCAGATCCTGGCCAAGCAGAACAAGCAGCTCGCCCAGCTGGCCACCGACTCCGATGCCGTGCTCGCGCCGCTGGCCTCGGCACGGCGCTCGATCCAGGGATTCATCGTGGGGGCGAACACGACCGCGATGGCCAGTGCCGACCGCGCCGCCGCGCTCTCTCGTTCGTTCCAGCTCTTCCCGAGCTTCCTGCGCCAGCTTCGACCGCTCCTCGTCGACCTTGGCAACCTCGCCGATCAGGGCACCCCGCTGATGGCCTCGCTCGGTCAGGCCGCATCCGGGATCAACGCGCAGTTCCACAATCTCGTCCCGTTCGCGCGCGCTGCGACGCCCGCCCTGATCGAGCTCGGCACGACCTCGCAGCAATCGCAGCCGTCGCTGCTGGCCACCATTCCGCTGGCCAAGCAACTCGACCAGCTCGGGACCCAGGCCGCACCGTCCTCGGCCCTGCTCGACAAGCTCACCAGCAGCCTCGACCGGACGGGTGCGATCGAGCAGCTCATGTCGGTGCTGTTCTACGGCACGAGCGCGGCCAACGGCTTCGACGCCACCGGCCACTACGTTCGCGCGGAGCCGCTCGTCGGTTCCTGCACCTCCTACGTCAAGGTGGCCGTCCCCGGGTGCTCGGCGAACTTCAACGCCGCCATCAGCGCCGACCTGCCCGGCCAAAGCGCCGCCGTCAGCCGGGTTGTCCGGCAGGCAGCGGGGTCAGTTGCCCCGGCAAAGGCGACCAACCGATCGCTGCAGGGTCTGCTCGGCTACCTGATCGGAAGCGGACGATGAGACGCCGTCGCGCCGCCGGCCGTGAGCAGAGCGTGTTCGCCAACCCGGTGCTCATCGGGGCGATGACCGTGCTGGCCACGATCGTCGTCGTCACGCTCGCCTACCAGGCCAACAACGGCCTGCCGTTCGTGCCCAAGTACAGCTTGCACGTGCAGGTCCGCGACGCGAGCGAGCTGACCCACGGCGCCGAGGTCCACATGGGTGGCGCCCTCGTCGGCATGGTCGAGTCGATCGCCCCGGGCCGCGATGCCGCCGGCCAGCCGATCGCCGTGCTCAACCTCAAGCTCGATAAGGTCGTGCAGCCGCTCCCGGTCAACTCCCGCTTCGACGTCCGGCTCAAGGGAGCGATTGGGCTCAAGTATCTGCAGGTGATCCCGGGCAACGCGAGACGCACCTGGGTTGACGGCGCGACCGTCCCGCTCAGCCAGAGCAGCGCGGAGGTCGACCTCGACCAGGTCCTGGCGATGTTCGACAAGCCGACCCGGGCGGCGTTGGCCGCCTCGACGGTCGGCTTCAGCAACGCACTCGCCGGCCGCGGCAGCGACATCAACGATGCGATCGGGGCCTTCCTGCCGCTCGTGCGGGACCTTGGCCCCGTCGCCCGCAACCTGTCGTCGTCGAAGACCGATCTCGGTGGTTTCTTCCATGGCCTCGAGTCGTTCAGCTCGGCCCTCGTGCCAGTGGCCCAGACGCAGGCGACGCTCTACTCGAACCTGGACACGACATTCACCGCACTGGCCGGTGTCGCCTATCCCTATCTCCAGAACTGGATCTCGCAGACGCCGCCGACGTTCAGCACGGTGATCGCCGACAGTCCCAGCCTTCAGAGCTTCGTCAGCGACACCGCCGGGCTGTTCGGGCAGCTGCGTCCCGGCTTCGCAACGCTGCATCTCAGCGCCCCGGTTCTCGCTGATGCCTTCGCCGCGGGCGCCCAGAATCTGCCGGGTACGACGGCGCTGGACCAACGACTGCTCAGCCTCTCCCGCACCCTCGAGCGCTACGGCCAGACCCCGGCCGTGCAGGCTGGGCTGAGCCGCCTCACGCTGACCGCGTCGAGCCTCCGCGCACCCCTGGCCTTCCTCACCCCAGCCCAGTCGACGTGCAACTACGTGACGCTGTTCCTGCGCAACATCGCCAGCACGCTGTCCGAGCCGATCATCACGGGCACAGCGCTCCGGTTCAACCTCGTTGTCGTCGACGACGTGCAGGGCGGCGAGGCCGTGCCCTCGCAGAGGCCCTACCTGACGCCGAACAACGACCCCAACAACGAGCACGGCCCGCTCCACGTCAACCCGTATCCGAACACCGACGCACCCGGGCAGACACCCGAGTGCGCGGCCGGCAACGAGCCGTACTCGGGCTCGTCGGCCCTGATCGGCAATCCGCCCGGAAACGTCGGCGCGAAGACGCAGCAGACATCGCGGAGCACGCGATGAGGCGCCGGCAACGGATTTCGAACCTCCGCGCGGGGCTCATCGCCATCGTGGTGATCGGTGCGGTGTGTTACCTGGTCTTCGGTGGTTCCCTGCCGTTCTCAGGCTCCTCGTTTGTCCTCAAGGCGATGTTCACCAGCGAGACGCAGATGCACATCCCCTCGCCGGTACGGATCGCCGGGGTCGACGTCGGCTCCGTGACCGGCATCGAGCGCGTGTCGAAGAGCTCGAACGCCGCCGTGGTGACGATGACGATCAATTCCAACGGGCTGCCGATCCATGCCGATGCAACCGCCAAGATTCGGCCACGGATCTTCCTCGAGGGGAACTTCTACGTCGACCTTCAGCCCGGCACGCCGAGCGCGCCCGTGCTGCAGTCGGGGCAGCTCCTGCCCGCCTCGCACACAGCCGGACCGGTCCAGCTCGACCGCGTCCTGTCATCGCTGAACGCGGCCGCCCGCTCGAACCTGCAGACGCTGTTGCAGGGCTACGGCGGCGCGCTCAATGATCCGTCCACGCCCCTGCAGGACGCGACCCACGACCCGAGCGTGCGCGGGCTCACCGCTGCCGAGGCACTCAACCTGTCGCTGAAATACTCGGTGGCTGCGTTCCGCGACTCGGCGATCGTCAACGAGGGGCTGCTCGGTCTCGCCCCGCACGACCTCTCGGGTGTCGTGAAGGGCAACGAGCAGGTGTTCCGCGGCCTCGCCGCCGCCGACGGGCAGCTGCCGAGCCTAATCACGACGTTCAACGCGACGATGGCGACGCTCGCCTCACGCCAGCAGGCGCTCAGTCAGACGATCGCCCTCCTGCCGCCAGTCCTACGCAGTACGAACGCAGCCAACAAGGCACTCGATGCGTCCTTCCCGCCGACCCGGCAGTTCGCCGCCGAGATCCTCCCGGGCATCAATCAACTCGGTCCCACGATCTCTGCCGCGCTGCCGTGGATCGCCCAGGCCCAGCCCCTCGTCTCCAAGCAAGAACTCGGCGGGCTGCTGACCGAGCTCACTCCGGCGGTCCAGAACACGGCCAGCTCACTCAGCTCGACCGAGACGCTCATCTCGAACGCCGATCTGCTCGCCCGCTGCTTCAGCCACAACATCATCCCGGCCGGCAATCAGGTCATCAAGGACCCCCCGCTCAACAACACCCAGCAGGTGTACCAGGAGCTGTTCCAGAGCGCGGTCGGTATTGCGAGCGCAGCTGGAAACTTTGACGGCAACGGCCGCTACGTTCGCTCGTCGGCCGGCGGCGGGGAGATCCGCGCCCAGACCCCGAGCATCCCCGGCAATGGCCCCCTATACGGCAACTTCATTGAGCCGCCGCTCGGCACCCGCCCGGCGTTCGGCGGCAGCCCGCCGCCGACGAACCGGAGCGTGGCCTGCTACCGCAACTCGGTTCCCAACCTCAATGACGCGGCGACGGGGGCGGGGCCGTGAAGCGCGCGATCCGCGTTCATCAGCGCGATTTCATCGCCATCCTCGTCCTCGTCGGCCTTGCGGTCGTCGTCGCCGGCTACATCCTCCTCCACCAGCCCGCGTTCACCTTCGGCAAGAGCTACTACACCGTGAAGGCCGACTTCCAGACCGGGGCGGCGGTCACCGCCGGCCAGGGGCAGTCGGTCGACATCGCCGGCGTCGAGGTCGGGCAGGTCGGTGGCATCACGCTCCAGAACGGCCGCGCCGTGGTGACGATGAACATCGACAAGCAGTACGCGCCGATCTACAACGACGCGACGGTGCTCCTGCGCCCGCGGACCCCGCTGAAGGACATGTACCTGTCGCTCGATCCCGGTACGCCAGCGGCCGGGGCGGTGCCGAGCGGCGGCTCGCTCACCAGCTCGAGCACCCTGCCGGACATCAACGTCGAGGAGATCCTCTCCTCGCTCGACGTCGACACGCGCAACTACCTGCTGCTGCTGCTCGCCGGCGGTGCGCAGGCCTTCCAGTACCCGGGCGCTCAGGGGGCGGCCCCCACGCCGGCGGCCGTCCGCAGCCTCCAGGGGACGTTCAAGCGCTTCGCCCCGCTCAACCGCGACACCGCCACGCTGACCAAGCTACTCGCGCTGCGTCGCCTGAACATCAGCCGGTCGATCCACAATCTGCGGATCGTCAGCCAGGCGCTCGGGAGCGTCAACGGCCAACTCACGTCGCTCATCGATGCGTCGAACACCAATTTCTCCGCGATCTCCGCCCAGGACGCGAACCTGCAACAGGCGCTGACGTTGCTGCCGCCGACTCTTCTGACGGCGGCTCAGACCGAGAGCAAGGTCGAGGCGTTCTCCAACCAGAGCGCGACGACGCTCCAGGCGCTTCTTCCGTTCGCGCGGGATTTCGGGCCGGCGCTGCAGGCCGCACGGCCGTTGTTCCTGAAGACGACGCCGGTCATCAAGAACCAGCTGCGGCCCTTCGCCGTCGCAGTTCAGCCGCTAGCCAAGATCCTCGCTCCGGCGAGCGCCAATCTCGCGAAGGCGACACCAGCTCTCGCTCGGTCGCTCGGGGTCCTCAACGCACTGTTCAACACGCTGGCCTACCAACCCGGCGGCGGCAAGCAGAGCTATCTGTTCTGGGGCTCCTGGCTCAGTCACATCGCCAACAGCCTCGCCAACGCCCAGGATGCGCATGGCGCAGTGGTGCGGGGCGTCTTCATGGCCACCTGCAGCGCGCTCAACCTGTTCGAGGTCGCGCTCACCGAGTCCGATCCGGCGCTCAAGCCGCTGATCGCGCTGCTCAACGCTCCGGACTGGAGCCAGATCCACTCGAGCTACTGCCCGGCGTCGCTGCCATGAACAAGCAGGCCCCCAGCACCGCAAAGCTCCTCAGCATGGTCGCCTTCACCGCGTCCTGCATCGGTCTGCTCCTGTTCCTGTGGATCTCGTTCGGCGGCACGCTCCCGTTCGCCGCGCAGGGCTACCGCCTCAACGCCGAATTCGCCGACGCGGTGCAGCTGGGATCGCAGTCCGACGTGCGGATCTCCGGCGTGAACGTCGGCAAGGTCGTCTCGGTGTCACTTGATCGTCACACCGGGCTGACCAAGGCCGTGTTGCAGATCGACCACCAGTACGCGCCGCGGCCCGCCGACACCCGAGCGACCCTCCGGGCCAAGTCCCTGCTCGGCGAGACCTACATCGAGCTCACGCCCGGGTCGACGACGGCCCCCAAGCTGCCCGACGGGGCGACGCTGCCGCGCGCGCAGATCGCCCCGACCGTGCAACTCGACCAGATCCTCTCGACCTTCGACCCGGCCACCCGTCACGCCTTCATGGTGTGGATGCAGCAGGGAGCGATCGCGCTCACCAACCGCGGCCAGGACTTCAACACGGCGATTGCCAACCTCTATCCGTTCGCGGTCAACGTGGACTCGGTGCTGTCGGTGCTGCGGGGCGACAGCGCGGAGACGACCACGCTGCTCAGCAAAGGCGGCCAAGTGTTCTCGGCGCTCGCCCGCTCGCCGGCGCAGCTCCAGAGCTTCATCCGCAACTCAAACGCCGTGTTCGCCGCCACCGCCGCGCAGAACAGCGCACTGGCCGATACCGTGCGCGCGTTCCCGCCGTTCCTCGCCGCCACACGGCTCACGATCAGAAGGCTCGAGCGCTTCGCGGGGACGACGAAGCCGCTGATCGACGAACTGCGCCCGGCGGCGACGCCACTCAGCCAGGCCCTCATCGCCTCGGTGCCACTCGCGCCCGAACTCCGCACGCTGATGGTCAACCTCCGCCCGCTCACCGAGGCATCGGCCGCCGGTGTCCCCGCCCTGGAGCAATTCCTCAACGAGAGCGTGCCCTGGCTCACCCGCCTGACTCCGTATCTCGGCAACCTGGTGCCCGTCATCAACTACATCAACACCTATCGGCGTGAGTTGGCGGCGTTCTTCGCCAACAGCGCGGCGACGACCCAGGCCATGTCTCAGAACATCACGCAGACCACGCTGCTCCACTACCTGCGCATCACCAACCCCGTCAACCCAGAGACTCTCAGCGGGTACCAGACCCGGCTCGAAAGCAACCGGCCAGGGCCGTACATGGCTCCCGGCGGCTATGGAGAACTCCTGACCGGGCTCAAGGTGTTCGGCGGCTACCTGTGCACACGTAACCCGCAGCCAACAATCGGGCCGTCGATCCCCGCAACTTTGGCCGGCTACCTGAGTTCTGTGTACTACACCGCCACTCCTGGCGGACCTGCTTGCCGGGCGCAGCCGCCCCTCGGGACCGTAACGACGGGGCAGCTCACGTTCTTTCCCCAGTTGAACCCACTGCCATGAGCATGACCGGCACTGCTCGCAGACCACACCCCATTCCCATCCACAGGAGGAATCAGTGAGAAGGATCATCATCGGCCTGTCGGCCGCGGCCGTGCTGCTCGTCGGAGCGTCAGCCGCCTATGCCGCCCTCAACCAGTACACCGCGGTCATGGCGTTCTCCGGCAAGGCCGGAACGCCGAAGAAGCCCGCAGCGGTCAGCTTCGTGCAGACCCTGGGCTCGACGCCGACCCCGCCGAATGTGCGTTCAGCTCCGCTGACGGACATCAAGACGACGATCTACGGCCTCAAGTCGAGCGTCACCAACAAGACGCCGAAGTGCTCCGACACGACCCGGATGGTCGTCCTGAAGACCGACAAGTTCTGCAACCCGAAGGCGATGGTTGCGAGCGGTCCCGTCACCTCGTTGCTCGGCGGCAAGATTCTCACCGAGCCCGGCACGGCCTGCAGCCCGCTTCTGCACGTCTGGAACGGCGGGCCGGGCAAGCTGTGGTACTTCTTCGTCACCGACGCGACCCACTCGTGTGGGTCGCTGCACACCGGCGACACGCAGGCCTTCCCCGGCTATGTGAAGCAGGTCGGCAAGAACCTGGTGGTCGACGTCCCGCAGCCGAAGTTCATCTCGACCGAGGTTGCCGGTCATCCGGGCCTGTACGGCTCGCTGATCAAGGAGCGCCTGACCTGGTTCAAGGGCTTCCAGGTCTCAACCGGCTGCAAGGCCGGACACCGCCCCTACACGGTCACCTACGGCGACGCCGCTGGGTCGACCAAGGACAAGGTTTCGGTCTCGCACTCGCCGAAGTGCTGATCGCCTGACCATCTGCCATCACCGGCGTCGCGTCCGCTGAGACGCGGCGCCGGGGTGGCGCCCTTCCCGGAGCGGGCGGCCTGTCGCCGCGCCCCGGTCGCCTCCGTCAGGCGATCCCGAACCGCTCCTCGCGCTGCGCCTCCCGCTCGGACTCGGTCAGCATCCGCACGAACAGCCAGGCGAGCGCGATCCCCATCACGATCGACTGCTCGAGGGCCATGGCCAGGCCGGCCATGTTCTGGTCCTCCTTCGGACTCAGCCCCCAGTAGTGGGGATGGTGGGCGTAGAACGCGTACATGTCGGTCGGGGCGAACGCGAGCGCGACGCCGAGTAGGCCGACGAGGATCTTCGTCGAGGTCATGTAGGCGACCGGACCCATGCCGTCGAGGCGCATCCGACCCCGAATGGGGGAGAGGATGTGCCACCAGTAGAGGAACCCGGCCACGGCGAAGCAGACGTGCTCGACGGCGTGGATCCCGGAGTGCTGCAGGGCCGCGTCGTACATGAACGGGATGTGCCACAGCCACATGAAGCCGACGTAGGCGACCACCGCGAACACCGGGTGGGCGAGATACCCCGCCTTGCGCTCGACCGTGTGGATCCTCCGCGTGGCCGGCCGCAGCAGGATCTTCGTCAGCCCGAGGATCATGAGGATCGGCGCGATGTCGAGCAGCAGGATGTGCTGGACCATGTGCATCACCATCAGCTGATCGCCGAGCGTGTCGATCGGCGAGACCTGGGCCACGAGCACGACGGCGAGGCCGCCCATGAACAGGAACAGGCGCCCGTAGCTCGGCGGGCGGGTCGTCGTGGCCGCGCGACCGCGCCGCCAGGCGAGCACGTAGATCAGGCCGATCGCGGCGACGAACACGATCGTGAAGGGCTGGAAAGACCAGGAGATCTGCGGACTCATGTTCAGGAATTGTCCCAATCGACAAACGGAGGGCGGAGGAATAGTCTCCTGGGTGACGGAAATACCCACCCTTCGCATGAGGAGGTCGGCCATGAGGATCGCGGTGAAAGGGCGCAATCTCCCCGTTACCGATGACCTGAGGGAGCACGTCGAGAAGCGCTTTCGCAAGGTCTCCCGCCAGGTCTCCGAGTTGGCCGAGCTGGAGGTCGAGGTATTCGAGGAGCGCAACCCGGCGATCGCCGACTCACAGGTCGCCGAGTGCACGCTCCACCTCAAGGGCGTGACCCTGCGGGCCCGCGACGCCTCGCCGGACATCGTGCACTCGGTCAACCTCTGTGCCGACGAGCTCGCCGTCCAGGTCAAGCGCCACCGCGACAAGCGCCGCAAGCGCCGTGAATCCCGGGCGGCCAGCGCCGCGGCGGCCAACGTCGAGGCGATCGAGGAGGCTCCGCCGGAGGATGTCTCGCCCGCGGCCTGAGGCGGGCTCAAACCCCCGCTGGTGAAGCTCTGACGGCCCCCGACGGCGGGGCCTCCACTGCTACGCTAAGCCCATGTCCTTCCTGGACCGCGCGCTTCGCATGGGCGAAGCGAAGAAGTTCAAAACCTATGAACAGCGCGTCGGCCGGATCAATGCCTTTGAGCCGGAGCTCGAGCATTACACCGACGGCGAGCTGAGGGAGGCAGCCGATGCGCTGCGCGAGCGCGCACGCGCCGGCGAGAGCCTCGACGACCTCCAGTTCGAGTGCTTTGCGCTCGTGCGCGAGGCCGGCCGGCGGTCGATGGGCATGCGCCACTTCGACGTCCAGCTGATCGGCGCCATGGTCCTCCACGACGGGGCGATCGCCGAGATGAAGACCGGCGAGGGCAAGACCCTCACCGCGACCCTGGCCGTCGTCCTCAACAGCCTCGGCGGGCGCGGGGTCCACGTCGTGACCGTCAACGACTACCTGGCGCGCCGCGACGCGATGTGGATGAAGCCGGTCTACGACATGCTCGGCGTCACCGTCGGCGTGCTGCAGAACATGCAGCCCTACGAGGAGAAGCGCGCCGCCTACGCCGCCGACGTCACCTACGGGACGAACTCCGAGTTCGGCTTCGACTACCTCCGCGACAACATGGCCACGACGCTCGAGGAGAAGGTCCAGCACGGCGGCCGGCCGAAGCCCGAGGAAGGCCAGTCCCCCTACCACACCTTCGCGATCGTCGACGAGGTCGACAACATCCTCATCGACGAGGCCCGCACGCCGCTGATCATCTCCGGCGCTCCCGAGCAGGCGGCCGACTTCTACGCCAAGTTCGCCCGGCTCGCGCCGCAGCTCGAGCCGGGCAAGACGCCCGAGGGCATGGATCCGCGGATGAAGAAGGAGTTCGTCGCCGACTTCGACTACGAGTTCGAGGAGAAGCACAAGACCGTCGCGGTCACCGAGCGCGGCGTGGCCAAGGCCGAGCGCTTCCTCGGGATCGATCACCTCTACCGGGCCGAGAACGGCCACCTCGTCAACCACCTCATCCAGTCCCTCAAGGCCGAGTCGCTCTACAAGCGCGACGTCGACTACGCGGTCATCGACGGCGAGGTGAAGATCATCGACGAGTTCACCGGTCGCATCCTCGAGGGCCGGCGCTGGTCGGAGGGGCTGCACCAGGCGATCGAGGCCAAGGAGGGCGTGCGGGTTCAGGAGGAGAACCAGACGCTCGCCACGATCACCCTGCAGAACTACTTCCGGATGTACGACAAGCTCGCCGGGATGACCGGCACCGCCCTCACCGAGGCGACCGAGTTCATGAAGATCTACGACCTCGCGGTCGTCCAGATCCCGACCAACCGCCCGATGGTCCGCAACGACCGCAACGATCAGGTCTACAAGACCAGGGACGGCAAGTGGAACGCGGTCGTCAACGAGATCGTCGCGCGCAACGAGCGCGGTCAGCCGGTGCTCGTCGGCACGATCTCGGTCGAGGTCTCCGAGCTGCTCTCGAGCCAGCTGACCAAGCGCGGGATCAAGCACACCGTGCTCAACGCCAAGCCCGAGTACGCCGAGCGCGAGGGCGAGATCATCGCCGAGGCGGGGGCGCCCGGGGCGGTGACGATCGCCACCAACATGGCCGGTCGCGGCGTCGACATCAAGCTTGGCGGCAACGCCGAGCACCTCACCCACCTCGAGCTCGTCAAGCTCGGCCTGCAGCCCGGCATGCCCGACTACGAGGAGCATCAGGTCACGGTGCAGGCGGAGATCGAGAAACGGATGGAGGGGCTCCGCCAGCAGGTGCTCGACGTCGGCGGCCTGTTCATCATGGGCACCGAGCGCCACGAGTCGCGCCGGATCGACAACCAGCTCCGCGGCCGGGCCGGCCGCCAGGGCGACCCGGGCGAGTCGCGCTTCTTCCTCTCCGCCCAGGACGATCTCGTGCGGCTGTTCGCCGGCGAGCGGATCTACAAGATCCTCGACAAGCTCGGGACCACGGACGAGGAGGGCAACGAGGAGCCGATCGAGGCCGGGATGCTCTCCAAGCAGATCGAGAAGGCGCAGAAGAAGGTCGAGGAGCAGCACTTCCTCATGCGCAAGCACACGCTCGAGTACGACGATGTGCTCAACCAGCAGCGCGAGGTCATCTACACCTACCGCGACGAGGTGCTCGAGGGCCGCGACATGAGCGATGCGGCACGTGGCGAGGTCGCCGGACTGATCGAGCGGCTCGTGCAGGAGTACACCGCCGGGGACTTCGTCGAGGACTGGGACGTCGAGGGCCTCGTCCGCCGGATCGAGGAGATCTTCACCCCGAGCCCCGAGCTCGCCGAGCTGGCTAGCGATCCGAACCGCGTCGACCGCGAGGACATCACGATCCGCCTCCAGGAGGAGGCCCTCGCCCAGTACGACCGCCGCGAGCAGGAGCTCGGCGAGGAGCTGATGCGAGCGCTCGAGCGCTTCCTGCTGCTCCAGATCATCGACCAGCGCTGGCGCGAGCACCTGTACGACATGGACTACCTGCGCGAGGGGATCCACCTGCGCGGGTTCGCCCAGATCGAGCCGCTCGTCGCCTACAAGAACGAGGCCTTCGAGCTGTTCCGCGACCTGATGAACAGCGTGTGGGGCGACTTCGCCCGGATGATCTTCCACGTCCAGGTCACCGTCGAGGGCGAGAACGGCGCTCCGGCTCCGCCGCCCCCGGTGCACCGGCCGAGCACCGCGTCGTCCTCGTCGACCGGCGGGGCGAACGTGACCTACTCGGGCGGTGGCACCGCGCAGCCGAGCGCGCTCGCGATGGCTGCCGCGGCGGCCGGCGCCGGCCCCGAGGCCGCGGCCTACGGCGCCGAGGAGGCCGAGGCTCCGCTCGCGCCGCCCGTCGAGCAGCGGCGGGTGGATGAGACCGAGCAGATCGGGCGCAACGACCCGTGCTGGTGTGGGTCGGGCAAGAAGTACAAGAAGTGCCACGGCGCCTGACGGGCCAGCCCACGATCTTTGACCGCCGCGATACATTCGCGCCATGAACGACCCGGCAGGGCTCCGGATCTCAGATGAGCAGCGCGACAAGGCCGCGGGCGAAATCCGCGAGCACTTCGCCGCCGGGCGCCTCACCGACGACGAGCTGAACGACCGGCTCCAGGCCGTCTACACGGTGAAGACCGAGGCCGAGCTGCAGAAGCTCCTCGCCGACCTGCCGAAGCTGCCGGCCACCAAAGCGCAGCAGCGGGCCGAGCTCGCGGCCCGCCGCCGGGAGCTGCAACGCCGGCTGATCCAGCAGAGCGGGGGAGGGCTCGCGCTGTTCGCGCTCTGCAGCGTGATCTGGGCGACCTCCGGGGGCAACGGCCAGTTCTGGCCGGTGTGGGTGCTGATCGTCGTGCTCATCCCGCTGCTCCGCAATGCGTGGCGGCTGTACGGCCCGGCACCGGAGCTCGAGCGGGTCGAGCGTGAGCTGCAGCACCGGGAGACTCGGCGCGATCCGACCCGGGGCGAGCAGCATCAGGAGCTCCAGCGCCAGGCGCTCGAGAACCGCCATCAGCGCGCGCTCTACCGCCAGGAGCGGGCGCGCGAGCGGCACGAGCGCCACCGCCGGCGCCACGACGACACACGCTGACGAGACGAGCACGTCCCGCTGACGCCGCGACGTCACGCGCTGCCCCCGGCCGTCCGCTAGGCTCAGCTCCACGATGGCCACCGCCCCCTCAGAGCCGCTCTCCCAGCGACTCGCGGCAATCCGCGAGCAGCTCAAGCTGCTAGCGGACTATCTTTGACCCGGCTGCACTGAACGAGCGCACGGCCGCGCTCGAATCCGAGATGGGGGCGTCCGACTTTTGGGACGACCAGGAGCAGGCGGCGAAGGTGACCGCCGAGCACGCGCGCGCGTCCCGCAAGCTCGCCACCTTCCGCGAGCTCGAGCGCGACGTCGAGGACCTCGAGCCGCTCGCCGAGCTCGCCGAGGAGGATCCCGAGCTCGCCGCCGAGCTCGAGGAGCAGATCAGCGCGGTGCAGCAACGGCTCGACGCGCTCGAGGAGGAGCGGCTGTTCTCCGGCCGCTACGACGCCGGCAACGCGTTCGTGACGATCAACGCCGGCGCGGGCGGGACCGACGCCCAGGACTGGGCCGAGATGGTGCTGCGGATGGAGATGCGCTGGGCCGAGAAGCGCGGATTCGCGGTCGAGCTGCTCGAGGCCTCGCCGGGGGAGGAGGCAGGCGTCAAGTCGGCGACCTTCCTGGTCAAGGGCGAGAACGCCTATGGCCTGTACGGCAGCGAGAAGGGCGTGCACCGCCTCGTGCGCCTGTCGCCGTTCGACGCCGCGCACCGGCGGCAGACAAGCTTCGCCGGCGTCGAGGTCTCGCCGGTTGTCGAGGAGGCGGGCGAGATCGCGATCGAGGACGACGACCTGCAGATCGACACCTACCGGGCCAGTGGCGCCGGCGGTCAGCACGTCAACAAGACCGACTCGGCGGTGCGGATCACCCACAAGCCGACGGGGATCGTCGTGCAGTGCCAGAACGAGCGCTCGCAGTCCTCCAACAAGGCCGAGGCGATGGCGATGCTGCGCTCGAAGCTCGCCGAGCTCGAGGAGCGCAAGCGCCGCGAGGAGATCGCCAAGGAGAAGGGCGAGGCCCAGGACGTCAACTTCGGCTCGCAGATCCGCTCCTACGTGCTGCACCCCTACTCGATGGTCAAGGACCACCGCACCGACTTCGAGATGGGCGACACGAGCCGCGTGCTCGACGGCGACCTGGACGGCTTCGTGCGGGCGTACCTGCTGAAATCGGCTAAGTGATCCGCCAGCCCCCCGCGCAGCCGACGACGCCCTACCTCGAGGCGGTCACCGCCTACGGCTTTCGTGGCTCGACCCGGTTCCACGTCCCCGGCCACAAGGGCGGGGTGGGAGCCGATCCCGGGCTGCGCGCCGCACTCGGCGATCGTGCGCTGCTGCTCGACGTGCCCCAGGACATCGAGGGCATCGACGTCGGCCCGTCGCCGACGCCGTACGAGCGCGCCGAGGAGCTCGCCGCCGAGGCCTACGGCGCCGCGCGGGCCTGGTTCCTCACCAACGGCGCCACCCAGGGCAACCACGCCCTGTGCCTCGCGCTGGCGCCGCAGGGCACCGCGGTGCTGCTCCAGCGCAACTCGCACGCCAGCCTGATCGACGGCCTGATCCTCAGCGGCGGGATCCCGACCTGGGTCGCCCCGGCGTATGACGCCGAGCTCGGGATGGCCCACGGCGTCACCCCGGAGGCCGTGGCCGAGGCACTCGAGCGCACTCCGGACGCCCGCTGCGTCTTCATGGTCTCGCCGACGTATTACGGCATGGCTGCCGACGTCGCGGCCTGCGCGCAGGTCGCCCACGCCGCCGGCGCCGCGCTGATCGTCGACAACGCCTGGGGCTCGCATTTCGGCTTCCACGAGGGCCTGCCCGAGTCGCCGCTCCGGCTCGGCGCCGACGCGATGATCGCCTCGACCCACAAGATCGTCGGCAGTCTCACCCAATCGGCGATGCTGCTCGTGGCCACCGGCGAGCGCGTCGAGATCGACGCCGTCGCCCGTGCCGTCCGGCTCGTCCGCTCGACGTCGCCGAGCGCGCTGCTGATGGCCTCGCTCGACGCCTCGCGGCGGCTGCTCGCCGTCCACGGCCGGGCGCTGCTGCAGCAGACGATCGCGGCGGCGGAGCGCGCGCACGACGCGATCAACGCCGTACCCGGCTGCCGGGTGCTGAGCGGCAACCTCGTCGGCCAGCCGGGGATCGCCGGCTGGGACCCGCTGCGGATCGTCATCGACGTGCGGCGCACCGGCTGCACCGGCTACGAGCTCGCGGCCGCGCTCCGCGCGAGCTACGACACCTACGTCGAGCTCGCCACCCACGCGACGCTCGTGCTCGTCCTCGGCATCGCGCAGCCCGCCGACCAGCTCGAGCGTCTCGCCCACGACTTCGCCGAGACCGTGCGGCGGATGGAGCGGCCGGGCGAGAGCCCGATGGGCCCGCTCGCGCCGGCGGCGCTCGAGCACGACACGGCGATGGCGCCCCGCGACGCCTTCCTCGGACGCAGCGAGGCGGTGGCCGTCGACGACGCGATCGGCCGGATCTCGTGCGAGTCCGTCGCCGGCTACCCCCCCGGCGTGCCGACGCTGCTGCCGGGCGAGCGGGTGACCGAGGAGGTCATCGCCTACCTGCGGGCGCTCACCGCGTCCGGGGCGCGGCTGCACGGCGCCGCCGACCCGACGTTCGCGACCGTCCGGGTCCTCGTCGAGTCCTGAGCGGCGGCGGCCGGCGGGCCGCCTGAACAGACGAGCGCCCGGACCGGTGACCGGCCCGGGCGCCCTCTTCGCCCCTCAGGTTCTCTGCCGACTACTTGACGACGATCGTCCCGTGCATGAACGAATGGATCAGGCAGATGAAGTGATACGTCCCCTTTTCGGTGAACGTGATCGTGTTGGACGCGCCCTGCGGCGTCCCGTTGTCCCGGTCGAGCACGCCGGTGTTGGCAAAGCCGTTGCCGTGACTCGTGCTCGTCAGAATGATGTGGGCCGGATCGCTCGGGTAGATCCCAACCGGCGTCGGCGTCGGCGGCCCGAACGCGTTCGCGAGGTCGTTCACGTACGCCGTCGGGCCGAACGTCGCGGTGTGGGTCTCACGCGTGAACTTCGACATCGAGAATTTCACCGTCGTGCCCTTCTTGACCGTGAGGGTCGACGGGAACATCGCAAACACCTCGAGCCCGCCCGGAGCCGAAGCGCCGAGGCTGACGTTGGCGCCGTGCGTCTTCGTCTTGTCGGTGGCCCGGGCCTCGGCAACGTAGTGCTGCTCCTCGGCCTTGAGGACGTTGGCGTCACGCTTGGCGCTCGGCACCGGCTTGCCGGCGGGCCGCACGACGATCGTGCCCTCCATCCCGTAATGCACGTCGCAGAAGTAGTGATACGTCCCGGGTTTCGTGAACGTCACCTTGAAGTCGGGCACCGATGGTCCGCCCGCCAATCCGGAGTCGATCCGGCTCGAGCCGTTGTAGACGTTGCCGCCCGAGGGGGCGAACAGCGCCGTATTGAAGCCAACGCTCGGCAGGCCGTTGAACCAAAACGGATTGCCGGCGGCGTCATTCGCGCCGGACACGGTCCCGTTCGGGACGAATAGCGGCAGGTCCTGGCCCCCCTTGGCCGGAATGTCGACGGAATGGAAGCCGCCGGCGAGGCTCGCTCCGTTCCACGCGACGGTGTCGCCGGCGCTGATCGTCACCTTGTTGATGAGGAAGTTGTTGACGCCCGCGCCGTAATGCTTCTGGAGCGAGGCGGCCCACTTCGTCGGCCCGCCCGCGTAGACGGTCTTCGTCTTGGCGGCCGCTGCCGCCGGTACTGCACAAACCGCTGCCAGCGCGCACGCCGCAACGGCACCCCGAACCTTCCGATCCATCGATCTCTCCCCAAGTTGACTGCTTCCAGGGGTAAACCTATACAGAGTTGTGAAGCGTTTGCAACCCCTCCGGCCGCAGCGAACCGATTCCTCCCGGCGGGGAGCGCTCCGTGGGGGGCGGCTATCCTCGCCCTCGGATGGCCCTTCCCGCCCTCAGCGACATCGTCGCGCGTGCGTTGGCCGAGGATCTTGGCGACGGCGACGTGACGACTGCGGCCACCGTCCCCGAGGACGTCCGGGCGCGCGCGCTGATCACCCAGAAGGCCCCAGGGGTGATCTTCGGCCTCGATCCAGCCGAGGAGACCTTCCGGGCGCTTGATCCGGACATCGCGTTCGAGCGGCTCGTCGACGAGGGACGCTGGCGCGAGGACGGCGAGGTGCTGCTGATCGACGGGCCCGCGCGCGCGATCCTCAGCGCCGAGCGCACGGCCCTCAACTTCCTCCAGCGGCTCTCGGGCGTGGCGACGCTGACCGCCCGCTGCGTCCGGGCGGTCGAGGGCACCGGCGCCCGGATCCTCGACACCCGCAAGACGACGCCGGGCCTGCGGATGCTCGAGAAGGCGGCCGTCGCCGCCGGGGGCGGCACAAATCACCGCGTCGGGCTCTACGACGCGATCCTCATCAAGGAGAACCACGCCGCCATCGCCGGTGGCGTGGGGGAGGCCGTGCGACGGGCCCGCGCGCTCGCGCCGCATCTGTCGCTCGAGGTCGAATGCCGCAACCTCGAGGAGGTCGACGAGGCGCTCGCGGCGGGCGCGCCTCGGCTCCTGCTCGACAACATGACCCCCGATCAGCTGCGCCAGGCGGCCGGCCACGTCGCCGGACGCGCCGAGCTCGAGGCCAGCGGGGGCGTGACCCTCCAGACGCTCCGGGAAATCGCCAGCACCGGCGTACAATTTGTCTCGGTGGGAGCGCTGACCCACAGCGCTCCGGCCCTCGACCTGTCTCTCATCCTCAAGCCGCTGCCATGAACCTGCCAATGCTGGGTGCCACCGACGCACCACTGCTGCTCGAGAACATTCCCGCGCTCCAGGAGGAGGTCCGCGCGCTCGCCGCCGAGCACGACGCGGTCATCCTCGCCCACAACTACCAACTGCCCGAGATCCAGGATGTCGCGCACTATGTCGGCGACTCCCTCGGCCTCTCCCAGCATGCCGCCGCCACCGGTGCTGACACGATCGTGTTCTGCGGCGTGCACTTCATGGCCGAGACGGCCTCGGTGCTCTGCCCCGACAAGCGGGTGCTGATCCCCGACCTCGAGGCCGGGTGCTCGCTCGCCGACTCGATCACCGCCGAGCAGCTGCGGGCCTGGAAGGCCAAGCACCCCGGGGCGATCGTGGTCATGTACGTCAACACCACGGCCGAGGTCAAGGCCGAGACGGACTACTGCTGCACGTCGGCCAACGCGGTCTCGGTCGTCGAGCACATCCTCCGCGAGCACGGCCCGGACACCGAGATCCTCTTCGGTCCCGACATGTTCCTCGGCGCCTACGTCGAGAAGACGGTCGGCCGGTCGATGCACGTGTGGGACGGTGAGTGCCACGTGCACGCCGGCATCCGGCCCGACGACATCACCGCCGTCCGCGCCGCCCATCCGGGCGCCGACTTCCTCATCCACCCCGAGTGCGGCTGCTCGACGAGCGTCATGGAGTACGTCGCCGCCGGCGATATCGACGCCGAGGGCGTGCACATGCTCTCCACCGGCGGGATGCTCAGCTACGCCCACGAGCACCATGGCGGCACGGCGATCGTCGCGACCGAGACCGGGATGCTCTACCCGCTGCGCCACGCCGCGCCGGACGTCGAATTCATCGCCGCCAACGAGGCCGCGTACTGCCGGTTCATGAAGATGATCACCCTGCCCAAGCTCCGCAACGCCCTGCGCGACGGGGTCCACGAGGTCAAGGTCCCGGAGGCGATCGCCGAGCGGGCCCGGGTCCCGATCGAGCGGATGGTCGCGATCAGCTGAGCGCGGCAGTCTCGGCGAGCAGATCGAGCCCGGTGTCCATCGCCTGACGCACGGCGGGCATCGTCAGCAGCTTGCGCTCGAACTCGGCCGGGGTGTAGCAGTGGACGTCGGCCGGGGCGCCCATCTCCAGGGCGTCCCACAGCGATCCGGCCTGGTAGACCCGCTCGAGCCACGGCATCCCCTCGTAGGCAGACGAGACGAGCACGACGACGTACTCCTGGCCGCGCTCGCGCTGGGGCGGCGCGCCCTGTTCGTCGGCCACGCGGGCACCGCCGAGCAGCGCGCGCTCGACCGGCCAGCGATCGCTGATCCGGCTGAGATAGCGCGCCAGCTCCCGCCGATTGACAGACGCGCCGAGCTCCACCGCGCGATTGTCGCGGCAACGCGCGTCGAGCGCAACGCTTATTTGCCCAGGCCGGCCATCGTCGCCAGCGCCCGGCTCAGGACGACGAACGCCTGCCAGTTGCTCGGTCCGTCGATGAAGATCGCGAACGCGAGCAGATGATGACCGCGGCTGTGGCAGTACCCAGCGAGGTTGGTGACGCCGGTGAGCGTCCCGGTCTTGGCGCTGCACTGCCCCTGCGCGGGTGTATGCACGGCGAGGCCCTGGACGGTGCCGCTCACCCCGACGACGGGGAGAGACGCGCCCAGGAGCCTGCCGACGCCGGTCGGCTGCACGGCGCGGAGGAGCGCGACGACCTCACGCGGGGAGGAGTGATCGCCGCGGGAGAGGCCCGAGCCGTCGAGGATCGTCGGGTGCAGCCCGTAGCCGGCGATCACGTCGGAGATCACCTGCGCCCCGGCGGCGATCGTGCCGCCGCTCCCGAAGCGCACGCCGAGCTGCTTGGTGAGCATCTCGGCGAACAGGTCGTCGGAGGGTACGTCCATCAGCCGCAGCAGCACGGACAGCGGCGGCGAAAGCACGGTCGCCAGGCGGACGGCATCCGGAGGCGTGACGGCCGTCGTGCGGCTGGCCAGCGCGCGGATCCTCCGTGCCCGCAGGGTGAGTGAGAGCTGGTGGGCGGCGAAGGCGGCGGGGGACAGCGCCCCGAGGGTCGAGCCGTGGTCGTAGCTGAGCGCGCTCAGCTGCCCGCCGAAGTCCGGGATGTCGGGGGCGAGGCCGGTCGAGAGCCCGCCCCGTGCTGCGTCGAACAGCGACTCGTCACCGATCACCCGGCCGGTCACCCGGCGGATGCCGTGGGCGGCGAGCTGCGCCGCGACGTCCGACGCCGTCGGGCCGTACCCGAGCTCCCACACCCGGTTGAAGGCGCCGTCGCCGAACGTGGGGTCGCCGCCGCCCTTGAGGTAGAGGTCGCCGTGCCAGATGCCATCCGGGCCGAGATGCCCGGTGCCGAACACCCCCGTCTGGAGGCGGGCGTCGGGCCCGAGGCGCTGCAGGAGGGCAACCGTCGTGTAGAGCTTCTCCACCGAGGCCGGCGGCCGCTGGTCGCCGGCGCGGACGGAGAACAGCACGCGGTTGGCGGTGAGGTCGTAGACGAGCGCGCCGGATGCCGGCCCCACCCGGCGCAGCGTGGCGGCGAGCCGACGCTGGAACCGGAGGATAGCCGGGGAGGGCGGCGGCGCCGCGGCCGTCGTGCTCGTCGCCGGCGGCTTCCCGACGGCGGCGGTGACCCGGATGCGGGCGCTCGAGCTGCTGCTCGTCGTCGAGCGCGCCGCCGGATCGCGCGGGCCGGAGCCGCCGCAGCCACCGAGGGTGAGCGCGAGCGCAAGCATCCCCCCGAATACGAGCCTGCGGACCATCCTGGGGATAAGGATGGCGAACCCGGGCGATGGAGGGCTCGACGGCCGTCGCGGACGGCGGTCCCCGGCGGTGGGCGGTTACTCGAACTCGGCGATCGTGTGCGGCCCGACGACCGCCACCGACAGCCGGTCGGCGATGTCGCCCGCGACCTCGCGCACCTCGGCGGCGGTCACGCGATCGAGGAGCTCGATCGCCCGGTCGGGGTCGACCGACTCGCGGTAGACGATCGCCTGCTGGGCGGCCTGCCGCGCGACGGCGCCGGTGTTCTCGAAGGCGATCGCCCGCGCGCCGGCGGCGAACGCCCGCGCGCGCTCGATCTCGGCGTCGGTCGGGCCCTCCTCGCGCAGCTCGGTGACGATCTCGCGCATCCGCTGGTAGGCCTCGACGCACTTGCCGGACTCGAGCCCGGCGGACAGCTGCAGGACGGGGACGTCGGCGTAGGCGTGGGGCGCGGCGTGCACGGAGTAGGCGAGCCCGCGCTGCTCGCGGATCTCGTCGAACAGCCGTGAGCCCATCGAGCCGCCGAGCAGGGTCGCGTAGATGACGAGCGCGGCACGCTGCGCCGGGTCGGAGACCTCGACGCCCGGGCGGTAGGACATCCGCAGATGCGTCTGATTGGAGTCGCGCTCGTGGACGAGCACGCGCGGCGTGAAGCTCGGGGCGGGCTCGTAGGGCTCCGGCTCGGGCCGGGTGCTGAAGCGGTCGAACAGCTCGTCGAGCGCGCCGTTGGCCGGCAGCGAGTCGAGGTTGCCGACGGCGAACACGCCGCCGCGGGCCGGCGACCAGCGCCGCGAGCGGAAGGCGACGATGCCCTCCCGGGTGAAGGTGTCCCGGATGTGCTCGACGGTGCCGAGCACGGGCCGGCCGAGCGGGTGCTCGCCGAACACCGCCTCGTCGATCAGGTGCTCGGCGATCGCCGCCGGCTGATCGTCGGCGCGGGCGATCTCCTGCACGACGACGCCGCGCTCACGGTCAAGCTCGCCGCCGTCGATGCGCGGCCGACCGACGAAGTCGCTGAGCAGATCGGCGGCCTCGAGGGCCCGCTGGGCGCGGACTGTGATGTGGAAGGCGACGAGGTCGTGGCTGGTGTAGGCGTTGAGGACCGCGCCGATGCTCTCGGCCGCCTCGTTGACGTCACGGTACGTCGGGTACTTCTCGCCGCCCTTGAACACGAGGTGCTCGAGGAAGTGGGCCATGCCGTTCTCCTCAGGCCGCTCTGTCCGCGCGCCGGCGTCGAAGGCGACGAGCAGCGTGACCGCGCGTGTCCCTTCCACCGCAATGCGGTGCAGCGGCATCCCGTTGGCCAGGGTCGAGGTAGCGATCTCGGGCACGAGGACAAAGGTAGCGCTCCGTCCTGGTCGGCCCTGGAAACGCCTGCATTACGGGGGTTTCGTTATTCCTCCTTTAGGAGATTCCCCTGCAAATCCCGTTGCAAGGCGTGTCCAGCGGAGCAATTGGGTAATCGCGTCGCTACGCTGGCGACCGACCTATGGCTAGCTCAAAAGAACAGCAACGCACCCGTCGGCGCGGCGCCCCCGCCGCCCCTCTCGTCCACCCGCGACCGGCCGCTCCAGCGCCGGCGTCCGGAGCCTCGGTGATCGAGTTCCGCGGCGTCTCCAAGCGCTATGCGGGCGGCGACGTCGGGCTCGATCAGGCCACCTTCTCGGTCACCCGGGAGGAGTTCGTGTTCCTCGTCGGGTCGACCGGATCCGGCAAGTCGACGGTCATGCGCCTGCTCATCAAGGAGCTCGATCCGACCGAGGGACGGATCACCGTCGCCGGCCACGATCTCGGCGAGATCAAGCGCAAGCGGATCCCGTTCTACCGCCGCAACATCGGCGTCGTCTTCCAGGACTTCAAGCTGCTGCCGAACCGCACCGTGTACGACAACGTCGCCTACGCGCTGCAGGTGACCGGCGGCGGCCGCCGCGAGATCCGGGCCAAGGTGCCCGACATCCTCCGGCTCACCGGGCTCTCGACGAAGCTGCACAACTACCCCGACCAGCTGTCCGGAGGAGAGCAGCAGCGCGTCTCGATCGCGCGCGCGTTCGTCAACCATCCGCCGCTGCTGCTCGCCGACGAGCCGACCGGGAACCTCGACCCGGAGACGAGCATCGACATCATGCGGCTGCTCTACCGGATCAACCGGACCGGCACGACGGTGCTCGTGGCTACGCACGATGCCTCGATGGTCGACCGGATGCGCCGGCGCGTGCTCGAGCTCTCCCGCGGACGGATCGTGCGCGACGAGGCCACCGGCTTCTACACCCGGGACGAGAGCACCCGCGAGTTCGCCCAGCGGCTGCGCTCTCCCGTCACCCGTCCGCCAGGGGTCTGAGCGGTGCGGATCGGCTTCTTCGTGCGCGAAGCGCTGCGCGCCATGCGACGCAGCGCGGCTCCCAGCTTCGCCGCCCTCGCCACCGTGCTCGTAACGATGGTCATGCTCGGCGTGTTCATCCCGATCGTGCAGGCGACCAAGGGCGCCGCCAACAGCGTCCGCAGCCGCGTGCTCGTCGACGTCTACATGAAGTCGAGCGCCACGGCGGCCGACGACGCCCGGGTCAAGCACGAGCTGCTCGCCGTGCCCCACGTCCGCTCGGTCGAGTTCGTCTCCAAGGCCCAGGCCTACGCGCAGCAGTCCAAGGCGGATCCCCAGGCCTATGCGCTGCTCGCCTCCAACCCGCTGCCCGACACCTTCCACGTCATCCCCGACAACCCGGCGAACGTGCTCGCCGTGCGCAGCGCGCTCACGCCCCCGACCGCGAGCGGGCAGGCCGGCACGATCGACGCAGCGATCGGCAGCGTGTCGAACAAGAAGAACGACACCAAGAAGATCCTCGAGGTCACCAACCTCGTGACGATCACCGCGGCGGCGCTCACCGTGCTGCTGACGATCGCCTCGATCCTGCTCATCGCCAACACGATCCGGCTGTCGCTCTACTCGCGGCGCCGTGAGGTCGAGGTGATGAAGCTGGTCGGCGCGACCGACTGGTTCATCCGCTGGCCGTTCGTGATCGAGGGGACGATTGTCGGTGCCCTGGGGGCGCTCGGCGCGATCGTCGTGCTCGGGATCACCAAAGTGGCGCTGCTCGACCCGCTGGCCAACAACTGGACGCTGATCGCGGCGCCGCGGACGATCGCCTTCAGCGCGCTCATCGCCGTGCTGCTGGGCGCGGGAATCCTCGTCTCCGCGCTCGGCTCCGGCCTGTCGCTGCGCCGCTTCCTGCGCGTCTGATCGCCGTCCCGGGCCCGTGCGCCGGGCTGGTTAGCGTTCTGCGTCGACGCCCGGGCCCGCGTGGGCTCCCGGCTACCCTCCGAGTGTGATGCGCCCCCGTCGCTCCCGTGCTCCGCGAGTAATCGCCGCCATTGTCGGCGGCCTGATCGTGCTGCTCGTCGGGATCTTCATCGGGGGCCATCCGAGCTGGGTGCCGGGACCGCTGCGGAGCACGTTCGTCGACGACTCGGGCGCTCGCCTCGTCGACCAGGCGATGAACCTGCTCGCCCGCGACTATTACCGGCCGATCAACCGCAACGTGCTCGTCAACCGGGGGCTGGCCGCGGCGATCGCGAGCCTCAATGACCCGTACTCGCACTACTTCGACCCCACGACGTATCAGTCGTTCCTCAACCAATCCAATCCGCATCTGAGCGGCATCGGGGTCGACGTCGACGTCAAGGTCGGTCCGCAGGGCCTGCGGATCATCGACGTGTTCCCGGGGTCCCCGGCGACCAAGGCCGGCCTCGCCGGCGGCGACGTCATCGTCCGGGTCGGCGACATTCCCCTCGTCGGCCGCTCCTCCGACTTCGCCTCGCGGCTGATCAAAGGGCCCGCGGGGACGAAGGTGAACCTCACCGTTCTCTCGGGCGGCCATCGCCGCACCGTGACGATCACCCGCGCCGACATCGTCGTGCCGGTGACGAGCGGCAAGGTGGTCACCGTCCGCGGCAAGAAGATCGGCATCGTCTCGCTCACCAGCTTCACCGACGGCTCCGGCGAGGAGCTCCGCTCGGAGGTGCAGCGGGTGATGCGCCAGGGCGCCCAGGCGATCGTCCTCGACCTGCGTGAGAACGGCGGCGGCCTGCTCGAGGAGGCGGTGACCGCGGCGAGCATCTTCATCCCCGACGGGACGATCGTCTCGACCTCCGGCCGCAGCCAGCCCCGTCAGGTGTACGTGGCCCGCGGCGACGCGCTCGCGCCGCACATCCCGCTCGTCGTGCTGGTCGACGGCGGCACCGCGTCGGCGGCCGAGATCCTCACCAGCGCGCTGCAGGATCGCGGCCGCGCGAAGGTGGTCGGCACCCGCACGTACGGCAAGGGCGTCTTCCAGGAGATCCAGACCCTGTCCAACGGCGGCGCGCTCGACATCACCACGGGGCAGTGGTTCGAACCGAACGGGCACAACGTCGGCGGTCCCGGCGTGATCCGCGGCGCCGGCATCAAGCCGGACACGTACGCGGCGACCAACCTCCGTGGCTCGGGCGATCACGCCCTCACGGTCGCCGAGCAGACCGTCGCCTCCGAGATCCAGTGAGCACGCGCGACGCGGGGGCGGCGACGCTGCCCCGGGTGGCCGTGCTCGAGCGACGCGGCAAGTTCCTTGTCGCCGAGCCCTTCTTCGAGACCGGGCCGCGCCTCGTCGTCAGCCGTGACCGCCGCTATTCGGTCGGCGACCTCGTGCTCGTTCGCCCGCCCGTGGCCCGGGGGAAGCGCGGCGGGCGCGCGTCGATCGTCCGCCGGCTCGGCCGTCCCGACGTCGCCCGGGACGTGATCGAGGCGCTGATGCTCGACCGCGGACTGCGGCGCGGCTTCGACCCCGCCGTCGAACACGAGGCCCGCGAGGCGGCCACCGCCCCGATCGAGCTCGACGGACGCCGGGATCTCCGCACGCTGCCGACGTTCACGATCGACCCCGCCAGCGCCCGCGACTTCGACGACGCGATCTCCGCGGCGGCCACGGACGACGGCGGGTGGACGGTGTGGGTGCATATCGCCGATGTCTCGGCCTACGTGCCCGCGCGCTCGCTTGTCGACCGCGAGGCGTACCGGCGCGGGACGAGCGTGTACGTCCCCGGCGCCGTCGAGCCGATGCTGCCGGGCCAGCTCTCGAACAACGCGTGCTCGCTCGTGCCCGGGCAGGATCGTCTGGCCGTCACCGTCGAGATGACCGTGCGGGGCGAGGAGGTCACCCGCGCGGCGTTCCACCGCTCGGTGATCCGCTCCGACGAGCGCCTCGACTACGACCGCGTCGACGGGATCTTCGCCGGTCGCGAGCGGCCGGCCGAGCCATGGGGCGAGCCGCTCGCCGCCGCCCGGGCCGCGGCCGCGGCGCTCGGCCGGCGCCGCGCGGCCCGCGGCGCGCTCGCGGTCGAGTCCGAGGAGCCCGAGTTCCGCTTCGACCGCCAGGGCAACATCACCGCGGCCACGCCGGTCGTGCAGACGGAATCGCACCGGCTCATCGAGCATCTCATGATCGCTGCCAACGAGCAGGTCGCGACGCTCCTCGAGGAACGCCACGTGCCGACGCTGTACCGCGTGCACGAGCGACCGGATGCGCCCGCCGTCGAACGCCTCATCGACCAGCTCGAGTCGCTCGGCGTCCCGACGCCGCCGGTGCCGAAGGGGCATCTCACCCCGCAGCAGGCGGCCGACCTGATCGGTGAGAGCTCGCACCTCGTGACGGACTGGGTGCAGCGCACCGGCCGCGGCGGGCAGGCGCTGACGAGCCTCGTGCTGCGCTCGCTCAAGCAGGCCTACTACGACCATCGCAACCTCGGCCACGCCGGGTTGCAGTCGCCGCGGTACTGCCACTTCACCTCGCCGATCCGCCGCTATCCCGATCTCATCTGCCATCGGGCGCTGCTGTCGGCGGTGACCGGCGACGTCGCGCCGCCGGAGGCGTCGTGGGTGACGGCCGCGGGCCCGTGGACCTCGTCCCGGGAGCGCGAGGCGATGATCATCGAGCGCGACGCCGACGACGTCGCCAAGTGCTTCCTGCTCGAGCGGACGCTCTTCGAGAGCGACGAGCGCACCCCGCGGTTCACCGGCGAGGTCATTGGGCTGATCGGCTCCGGGGCCTTCGTCGCCTTCGGTCCCGGACTATCGTTTGAGGGGATGGTTCCCGTGCGTCGTCTGCGTGGCGACTGGTGGGAGCTCAACGAACAGGGAACGATCCTGATCGGGACGCGTGCCGGCGGGGCGATCCGGCTCGGCGATCCGATCACGGTGCGAGTCGAGCGCATCGACGCTCCGCGCGGCCGGGTGGACCTCGTCCCCGCTTCAGAAGAGGATTGACCGACAGATGGCCAAAGGACGCAAACGCAAAGCATCGCCGGGTGACGTCGCCAGCAACCGCCAGGCGGCCTTTCGCTACAACCTGCTCGAGCGCTTCGAGTGCGGGATGGTGCTCACCGGCACCGAAGTCAAGTCGCTGCGCGAGGGCAAGGCCCAGCTCAAGGACTCCTACGCGGTGCTGCGCGACGGGGAGGTGTGGCTGATCGGGCTCTACATCCCGCCCTACGGCCCGGCGGCGCGGGACAACCACGAGCCCGAGCGGGACCGCAAGCTGCTGCTCCGCCGCGACGAGATCGAGCGGCTCGTCGGCCGAACCCACGAGCGCGGGCTGACCCTGATCCCGACGCGGATCTACTTCTCCGGGCCACGGTCCCGGGCGAAGGTCGAAATCGCCCTCGCCCGCGGCAAGGACCTCTACGACAAGCGCGAGTCGATCCGCAAGCGGGAGATGGCCCGCGACGTGCAACGCGAGTTGCGCGAGGTCGGGCGCTAGGCCGTCGGCTTGGTAGCCGTCCCCGTAAGGGGGTACATTGGCGCCATGACCATCGGTGGTTCCATGGTGCTCATCGCCGTCGGCGCGATCCTCAAGTGGGCGGTCACCGCCCAGGTGAGCTGGATCGACATCCAGACGGCCGGCACCGTCCTCTTCATCGTCGGGCTCGCCGGCCTCGTCGTCTCGCTCGTCTACACCTTCTGGTGGGCCGATCGCGCCCGCGCGCACCCCGACGATCGCACCGAGGTCATGCGCGAGCCGCCCCGGCGGTACTAGCCGGGTCTGGCCCGCCCCGCCGGGGCCGCCGCAGTCGCCGGGGCCGCGTCTAACCGAAGCTCCGGGGCAGGTGCGTCGCCTGCATGCCGACGACGAGCAGGGCGATCAGCGACAGGTACACGGCCGCGACGAGCGCTCGGTCGAGCGGCTTGACCCGGTAGTACGCCTCCTGCTCGGCGCCGCCGTGCTTGCGCTGCTGCCAGCGGCGATACGTCTCGCGGCCGCCGAACAGCAGGATGATGAGGATGATCGGGTTGGGGAAGAGGACGGTCAGCGCGATCAGGCCGGCGAAACCGGCGAACCACATCCACGGCGCCATCGCCGCCATCGCGCGGCCGCCGTCGAGCGGCACGACCGGCAGCAGGTTGAACAGGTTGAGGAAGAACCCGGTGAAGGCGAGCGCGCGCCACATGTCGTTGCCGGTCGCGTGCCAGATGGCGATGCACGCGACGGCGCCGATGCTGCCGAGCACCGGCCCGGCGAGGCCGACCCGTGCCTCGGCGGTCGCGTTGTCGCCGAGCGACCGGGCGGTGATCACCGCCCCCATGAAGGGGATGAACATCGGCGCGCTCGCCTTGATGCCCTCGCGCCGCAGCGCGATCACGTGACCCATCTCGTGGACGAGCAGCAGCACGACGAAGCCGGCGGCGAACGGGAAGCCCCACAGCAGGGCGTAGGCGCCGACCGACACGAGCATCGTCGCCGCGGTGGCGAGGATCTTCACCTTCGGCAGCAGGAAGATGATCGCCTTCAGCTTGGCGGCGAAGGCCGCGATCGCCGCGAGGATCGCCCCGAGGCGCTTGCGCAGGCCGGACTGCGCCGGCGGCCCGAACGGCGCCCCGAGCTCGCTGCCGGGCGGCGGCCGGAACTCGCCGGCCAACGGTGGCGCGAGCTCGGTCCGCTCCTCGGGCATGGCGTCGGGGCCGGTGGCCGGGACCGGCTGCGGCTGGGGGCGGAGCCAGGGAGAGTTCGGGTCCATCACCAGGAAGTCTGGCACCGGCGCATGGCGGGCCCGGCCGGATTTACGAACTCCTTCGGTTCAGCGGGCGCGGACTCTTCGTCCAATGACGCCGCTCGCGCCGGTGCAGGCCGGGCCAGAGCCCCCGTCGATCACGCCGCCTGCGCCGGGCGGATCGCCTGCTTGGCGGTCGGTGCCTCCGCCCGGGGATGGTTGACGATCGCCACTCCGAGGATCACGAGGACGATGCCGACCATCGCGCCGAGTCCCGGCAGGGCGCCCTGAACGGCTTCGATCACCACCGCGACGACCGGCACGAGAAACGTCCAGGCGTAGACGCGGGTCGACGGCCAGCGGCTGAGCGCGGCGTTGAAGCCGAGGTAGACGAGGATCTGACCGCCGATGATGAGGTAGGCGAACTGGGCGAGAAGCACCGGTCGTCCCCAGTCGGTGGAGCCCCCGGCGAGCGCCGCGAGGGGGATGAGCGGCACGGCTCCGGCGAGAAACTGCGCGGCGGTGATGCCCGGGATGTCGAGATCCGGCTCGCGCTGGGAGAGGACCCGCATGCCGACCCCCGCCGCGGCCCAGCCGAGCGCGCCGATCAGCGCGAGCACGAAGCCGACCGCGAGCCGCGACCCGTGCGCGATCTGGCCCGGGTCGGAGAACACGACGAGCAGTACGCCTCCGAAGCCGATCACCAGGCCCGCCGCGCGCAGCCGGGTGATCGGCTCGGCCAAGGCGAACCAGGCGATCACGGCCACGAAGAAGGGCGCGGAGTTGGCGAGCACCGCCGTGACCGCCGCCCCGGCCCGCTCGGTACCGACGCTGATCCCCACCTGGGTGAGCGTCGTGTTCCCGATCCCGATCGCCAACGCCCAGGTCCACAGCCGCCGGGTCCGGGGCAGGCGGCTGCGCATGAGCGGGAGGATCGCCGTGAGCAGCACGCCGCCGATGAGGGCGCGCAGGGTCGCGATCATGATCGGCGAGGTGTGGTGCAGCGCCGCGCCGGTGACCGGATACACGATCCCGGCCGCGGTCATCGACACGGTGAGGATCAACCAGACCGGTGCCCCCTGTCGACGGGCGGGTTGGGACCGCTCCTCCACAGCGCAAGCGATACCACCTGCGCGCCGGCGAGGGAAGGGCTAAACTCGATTCAGACATATACCCCCGGGGACGACAGGCTTCGACGTGGTCGGTTCGTGGGGGTGGTTGCGAGTCGAGGTTCCGGGAGGCCTCGTAAAACACCCGGAAAAAAATAAGTGCGGACTCACAACACGAGTTCCTGCTCCCGGCCGCTGTCTAACAGCTAGCTAGTGGAGTACCTGGCCCCCGGAGCCTGCAACGGGGAGCTGGGATCATTTAGCAGGCTCGCCCGGTGAGGTCCGCCTCAGCCGATCCGGGGACATCTCATGAGGCTGGCTCCCGCCAACCCCGCCGGCGAGGCGAGTCGGGAGTGAGATCAGACCGCCGGCTACGCTCGTAGACGCCACCTTTTGCGCGACCGCGGACGCGGGTTCAATTCCCGCCGTCTCCACTGGTAGCAGCGGGTGCGAAATCCTCTCGATTTCGTCCCGCTGCAGGTCTTTAAGGGTGCGAAGGCTGTGGCCGTTCGCACGAATGGATTGGCGCAATTTGCGGTGGCCAGTGGGGGAGTCGGCCACAACTCGGCCGCAGAAGCAGCCGAACTCGGCCACAGCACGACGCGGGTTCGGTGGGACGGCGATCCGTCGGGAGCGATGGCTACGGTCGCGCACGATGTCTGCACTGACTGAGCGGCGCACGCGCCCGACGATCCGATGCCTCCGGGACGACCTGGGCATCGAGCTGCCGACGGTCGACGTCGACCTCGGGTCGATCGAGCACCCGTTGATGGACGAGGCGCGTCGTGTGGCGCCGACCGCGCCGCAGGGACAGAAGCGGATCCTGGCGATCGACCATCCGCTCGTGTACCGGCTACGGCATAGCCGCTGGCGGGGTGCGACGTGGCTCGACGAGGCGGCTGCGAGGTTCTGGCTGCTGGCTGGCGCGCAGCGCGAGGCTGGTTCCCACGCGGACGCCTACGAGGTGTTCGTGGCACTTCACGAGGCCGGGCATCTGCTGCCGACCGACGATGACCGCCTGCGGGACGTGTTCGAGCGCGATGCACGAGTCCTGGCCGCCGCTCGCGCCGAGGCTCCGCCTGCGCTCGAGGCGGCGGCCGCGGCGCCGGATAGTGATGTGTTGATCCGGTTCGGCGAGCTCGTCGACGCACGGCTGTTGCTGTCGGCGGCGGGCGACGAAGTCTGGGTCGCGATTGCGACGCGGGCGACAGATCGCGGATTCGTGGCTGAACGGCTTCGCGACCTCTTGTTCGCGATCGTCTTCGACGCTGCCGGCGCGGAGATCTGGGAGGCGCGACCCGACTGGCCCTCGGGGCCGCTTGAGTGGTTCGAGGTCGCGCGCCTCGGGCTCCGCGAACCGATCAGTCCGGCTTGACGCCGCCGAGACGCTCGACGTCCTCCACCGTCACGCCGGAGGCGTACGCGATAGTCGCGGCCTTGCCGCCGAGCAGCGCCTGGCGGGCGCGCTCGATCCGCGCCGCAAACTCGTCACGGTGTCGCTCGACGTACTCGTCGACGGCCTTCTCGACGATCTCCGACTGCTGGAGACCGGCCATCGAGGCCGCGTAGCGGACCTTCTCCTTCGTGGACTCGTGAACCTTGATGGGGGACTGTGCGCGTGCCATTCGGTACCTCGGTACTAGGGTACTACTTGTCATCGGATCGGGCAAGCTCATCCTTGAGCGTGCGACTGCACAGCTTTTGCGAATTTGGCAGTCCAGCTATTCTCAACGCGTCCATGGCTGACACCGAGCTCCTGACGGTCTCACAAGCAGCTGAGGCCCTCAACGCGTCCACGCAGACGATCCGGAACTGGATCCGCGCTGAGCGGCTTCAGGGCGTCCGCATAGGGAATCGGTTCCTCATCCCACGCGCCGAGGTCGATCAGATGCTCGGCGGCTTGTCTACGCCGAGCGGCGAGAGCCCCTGGGACTTCGATGACGACGAGGCCGCGGCGCCCCTACCGCGCGCCGGCGCCCTCGGGCTTGGCGACGATTCCGCGGGATCGCTTTTCGGGGGCTGATGTCGAACTCCGAGCAAGCGTTTCACGATGCCCGCGCCGCCTGGCGAGCTGCGCTGCGTGAGCACGTCCTCGCGCCGCCGGACCCCGGCTTCAGCGCGCGCCTGGCCAACCTCGCCGCCGCCGCCGCGCAGCGCGCCGAGGCCTGCGAGGCGGCGTACAAGGACGGGTTCGAGTGGCCGGCCGCTCGCGGCGGCGCCAAGCCCCCGTACGAGCTGCAGCCGGGCAGCGGGCGCCGCGGGCCCGAGGATCTCTGGGAGCGGTTCGACGAAGCCGTCGCCGAGCTGGACCGAGTCAGCGAGGGTCGCAGCATCCGAGCGGTCGGGCGCGCGTACGCCGAGCTCGGCGACGTCGCTTCGCGGCTTGCGGAGGTCGTCGAGCGCGAGGATCGCGCGAGCGGCCTGCTACCAGCCGCCGCGCGTAGGCAGCGCCGGTCGCCGTAATAGCCCGCACGTAGCAAGCCGCGCGTCGGCTTTGTTGCCACCGAGAGCGCAATCGGCCGAACCTGCTGCTGGCGAACAGGAGGGCTCCGGCTCTGCAGGGCGCGAGACCTGCTTCGGCTTCAGTTCGGGCATTCACTCTATCCGCGAAGCGCGGGACGGGGACGTTGGGCTGTCGTCATTCCTTTGCGATAGCGGTCCGAGGTTGGGGTCGGCTGGATCGTCTAGCTCGTGCCGGTCCAGCGCTCTACGAGCGTCAGTTCTAGCCCGGCGGCGGCGGTGTAGCTCTCGACGGCGGTGTCACGGCCTGGCGGCTGACGCGCGGCGCGTACCATCCGGGTGCGGGAGGGAGGCGGTCCGCCTCGGCCGGGCCCCATGAGCCGGGCTCGTACTCGTGGATGGGGGTGGCGTTGCCGAGGATCGGGTCGACGATTCGCCATGCCTCTTCGATTGTCTCCTGGCTGGCGAAGAGGTCGTGCTCGCCGCGCAGAGCCGCGCTCAGCAGACGCTGGTAGGGCGGGGTGTTGTGCGCGGCCTGCCGCATCGCGGTCAGTTCGATGTCCTGGACTGCGAAGTGCTCCACGCCCGGCTTGCGCGACTGCACCTCGAGGCCGATCACGACCTCGGGCTCGATCTGGAAGCGCATCCGGTTGCCGTGTGGGTGCTGCGTGGGGAACAGCTTCTCGGGCGGGCGTTTGAGCTCGACGATGATCTCGGTCGCCTTCACGGGCAGGCATTTGCCCGCGCGCACGACGATCGGCACGTCAGACCAGCGCCACGTATCCACGTGCAGGCGAATCGCCGCGTAGGTCTCGACCGTCGACGCGGGGTCGACGCCATCGGTGTCCCGGTAGCCGCGATACTGACCGCGCACGACGTCTCTCCTCGTGAGAGTGCGCACGCCCCGTAGGAAGCGGGCCTTCTCATCGCGCACTGCCTCGTCGTGACGACCGCTGAACGGATCCATCGCGAGGAGCGTGAGCACCTGGAAGAGGTGGTTCTCGACCACGTCGCGGATCGCGCCCACCCCCTCATAGAACCTACCTCGGGTAGAGACGTCGAAGTCCTCGGCCATCGTGATCTGGATCTGATGGACGTGCTCGCGGTTCCAGATCGGTTCGAGGAACGCGTTCGCGAAGCGGAAGAAGAGGATGTCCTCGACCGGCGCCTTGCCGAGGTAGTGGTCGATGCGAAAACAGCGCTCCTCCGGGAATACGCGGTGCAGCGCTTCGTTCAGCGTCCGGGACGACTCAAGGTCGCGCCCAAACGGCTTTTCGACGACGACGCGCCCGCGCTCAGCAAGGCCCACCTCGCCGAGGTGGTCGATCACCGTCGGGAAGAGCTCAGGCGGGATCGCGAGATAGTGAACCGGGCAGCGCGCCCCGGTGAGCGCGTCGCGCAACGCGACGTAGGTCCGCGGGTCGTCGTAGGTGCCCCAGACGTACCGGACGAGCGCACGAAGCTTCTCGTACGCCGCGGGATCGAGACCCTCCGCGGCGGCGGTGAGGCTGTTCTTCATGCGCTCGCCGAGCTTCTCCGCGGTCCAGTGCTCACGTGCGACACCGACGACCGGCACGTTCAGCTCGTCCGCCTGAACCATGCGCTGGAGCGCCGGGATGATGTGCTTGAACGCCAGGTCTCCCGTGATCCCAAAGACGACAATCGCATCGCCCTGCTCGCGCTTTCGGCGCATGTCAGCCCGCGGCCAGCCGCCCGTCGTGGCCACCGGACGGCGCGCGCCCGACGGACGACGGCGTGCCGGCGCCGTTGCACGCACCGCTGCGCGCGAAGCGCTCGGAACGTCCCGCGGTGACCGCGTCGCGCCGTGCCGCTCCGCCTCGGTCGATTCCGACGACGACAATCATCAGTGAGACGCCAACCCTAATGCATGGGTTCGTGCACACCGCCGGGTGATATCTGCTCGCGCTCATGCCACTCACGCCAGATTGCCCGCCGCGGTCCTCGAATCAACTCTCAGGACAGAGAAAAGGAGACGAGGACGGAGACGGCGTCGAAGCCACTCGATAAGCACGGCGCGCACAAACGACAGCGCCCCGGCCGCCCAACGGCGCAGCGAGAGGCGGAACTCCGTGCCGGGCGCGTCCAAGATTGTCGAGATGAACGAGACTCGAGTGCAAGGTGGCCGTGTGCGTCGCTCCTGCTCGTCGATCGAGAACCGTGCGTACGGGGCCGGTGAGACGAGCGGCTGGAGCTCGTCCACAGGGGTCGTTACCGACAGCGCGGCGTGCCGGCTTCACGCGACGGGGAAGTCGACATGACGTCGCGCATCAGGCGGCGGCGCCCGCGGCTGTCGTTCGAGCGGCTCCGGTGGTCATGTTGCCGCTCGCCGTCACCCCGACACCGAGGAGCTGACCTCGCCGACCGGCTATACGAGGTACAAGAATGTGTATATGGCGGACGGACCGGTCTGGGCCCAGTCCGCGAGGCAGTAACGACACGTGCTCCCGTCGTCGGCCGGGACGTCGATCGTTTTGGGTGGGCGACCTTCGACGACGTCTACGTCGATGCGCCGACTCGCCAGCGGGCCGCGCTCGAGCACGGCGGTGATCGTCGGCCCGGTCTCTCCCTCCGAGGCGCACACCTTCGCCGCGTGCATCAGATGCCGCGGCGGTGCGTTCAGAGCGCCGCACCCAGCGCCGGTATACGGATGCGCATGGTTGAAGATCACACCGATGATGTGGTCATGCGCCGTGTGCTTGACCATGCCTGCATGGTGCCACACTCGCCGAGCGCCTCGGGGCTGCGGAGCACGCTGGCTGGCCGCCCGCGGCCGTCGCCGGGTGACTCGCTCTACCGCCGCGCGGGAGCGCGTTGGACATCGGGCATGCCGGCGGACGCTGCCGGGGCCGACCGGCGGCCACCTCCTCTGAGGGACCGGCGAACCCGACCAACTCGGGATCGCATTCGCCCAGGCGACAAGGGCGCGGACGCATTCAGGCGCCGCATCGGTTGCGCTAAAGTCGAACAGATTGGCACTCTCATACTGGGAGTGCCAAATTTCTCAACCGAGCCCCCACTTCAACCGAGCCCCCACTGGAGGCTAGTCATGAAGCTTAAGCCCCTCGGCGATCGAGTGATCGTGCGGGCCATCGAGGAGGAAGAGACCACCGCAGGTGGCATTCTTCTGCCCGATACCGCTAAGGAGAAGCCGCAGAAGGGCAAGGTGCTCGCGGTTGGCGACGGCAAGGTCAGCGAGGACAGCGGCAGGCGCATCCCGCTGGACGTCTCCGAGGGAGACGAGGTCCTCTACAGCAAGTACGGCGGCACCGAGATCAAGGTCGACGGTGAGGACTTGCTCGTCCTGCGCGAGTCCGACGTGCTCGCCAAGGTCCAGGCATAAGGAGATCACGGACACATGGCTCACAAGGAACTGAAGTACGCCGAGGACGCGCGCAAGGCGCTCGAGGGCGGCGTCGACGCGGTCGCCAACGCCGTCAAGGTGACGCTCGGCCCGAAGGGCCGCTACGTGGTCCTGGACAAGAAGTACGGCGCCCCGACGATCACCAACGACGGTGTGACGATCGCGCGTGAGATCGAGGTCGAGGACGTCTTCCAGAATCAGGGCGCGCAGCTCGTGCGCGAGGTCGCGACCGCGACCAACGACGTTGCTGGCGACGGCACCACGACCGCGACGGTGCTGGCCCAGGCGATCGTGCACGCGGGTATGAAGAACGTGACGGCGGGCGCCAATCCGCTGGCGCTGAAGCGCGGGATCGAGAAGGCCGTCGATCAGGTCGTCAAGAACATCGAGACGCAGTCGACGGAGATCTCCGGCAAGGAGCAGGTCGCCCGCGTGGCGACGATCTCCGCCGCTGATGAGGAGATCGGCGATGTGATCGCCGACGCGATCGACAAGGTCGGCAAGGACGGCGTGGTCAACGTCGAGGAGGGCCAGACGTTCGGCATGGACCTCGAGTTCACCGAGGGCATGCAGTTCGACAAGGGCTACATCTCGCCCTACATGGTCACCGACCAGGACCGGATGGAGGCAGTCCTCGAAGATCCGTTCATCCTGATCGCCAACCAGAAGATCGGCTCGGTTCGCGACCTCCTGCCGATCCTCGAGCAGACGATCCAGTCGGGCAAGCCGCTGCTGATCATCGCCGAGGACATCGAGGGCGAGGCGCTCGCGACCCTGGTCGTCAACAAGCTCCGCGGCACCTTCACGGGTCTCGCGGTCAAGGCACCGGGCTTCGGCGATCGCCGCAAGCGGATGCTCGAGGACATCGCGATCCTCACCGGCGGCGAGGTGATCACCGAGGAGATGGGCCTCAAGCTCGAGAACACGCAGCTCTCCCAGCTCGGCCACGCCCGCCGCGTCGTCGTCGCCAAGGACACCACGACGATCATCGACGGCGGGGGTAACGCCGACGCGATCAAGGGCCGGATCAACCAGATCAAGACCGAGATCGAGAACACCGACTCGGACTTCGATCGCGAGAAGCTCCAGGAGCGCCTCGCGAAGCTGTCGGGCGGTGTCGCGGTCGTGAAGGTCGGCGCTGCGACCGAGACCGAGATGAAGGAGAAGAAGCACCGCGTCGAGGACGCGCTGCAGGCCACCCGCGCGGCCCTCGAGGAGGGCATCGTCCCCGGAGGCGGCATCGCGCTGCTGCAGGCGGGCACGGCCATCAGTCTCGACGGCTTCGAGGACGAGGACGAGAAGACCGGCGCGAAGATCGTGCTCCGCGCGCTCGAAGAGCCGCTTCGCCAGATCGCGCACAACGCCGGGCTCGAGGGCTCGGTCGTCGTCAACGACGTTCGCAAGGCCAAGAAGGGCGAGGGATTGAACGCCATCACCGGCGAGATCGTCGACCTCGTCGCCGCCGGCATCATCGACCCCGCGATGGTCACGCGCTCCGCACTGCAGAACGCCGCGTCGATCGCCAAGAACATCCTCACCACCGAGGCGATCGTCGCCGAGATCCCAGACAAAGAGTCAGGCGGCGGCATGCCCGACATGAGCGGGATGATGTAACCCGAGGCGCTCGTCACAGACGGACCGTTCGCGACGGTGCGCAACCCCATCTTCATCGGCATGCGATCGCCTCGCGCGGCCCCGCTCTGCTCATCCCAAACGTCGGTCGCGGCCATATGTGCTTGCTACGGGTCGCGATTTGGATCCAAATCCGGCTTGTCGAGGAGCCTACCTGCTGCAGTTCACGGCACCCTCGGCGGCGGCGAGCGTCCTCGTCTAAGCCTAAGACCTGCTTCCCCAACGCGCCGAGCATCACGACGCGTCGAGCGATCCCCCGGACTGCGCGGGATCCGCGACTCTCGCGCGGGCGCTGCTGCTTCCGAATCGCAGAGCGGCAGCGCGTCCGGGCGGCGGGGCGTTGCTGGTCCTGCTCAAACTCGCAGTCTCAGTGAGAGTGCTCGTTGTCGAGGCATGAAACTGCTCGTGTGAGGCTCTGTCCGGTGCGGCTCGTAGGTTCGGGTGATCCGGGACAGGGGCCTTCGTTGGGAGAACGCAGACGGGTAGGCCGTTTTGATCGATGGGCTTCGAGCCCGGGCTTTTCGTTCGGCCGCCCCTGCGACTTGCCTGGATTGAGCGGTAGAGCTCGTATCGGTCTGTGTCGTTGTCCCGCTGGTTCTCCCGTCATATGCACACATCGAGTTGGAGGTGAGTGATGGGCTTGCTGCGTTGGGTCGGTCGCGCGATCGGCCTTGATGTTCACCGCGAGTTCTGTGTGGTGGCGATCTGCGAGGACGGGGTCACCAGATCGGCGGGTCGGGTGCCGAGCACTCCGGACGGGATCCGGACGCTGGCGGAGAGTCTGCTGCCAAGTGACCGGGTGGCGTTGGAGGTGACCGGGAGCTGTTGGGAGGTCGCGCGGATCCTGGAGGCGCATGTGGATCGGGTGGTGGTGGTCAGTCCGGATGACACCGGGATCAGCAGCGCGCGGGCGAAGACCGACAAGCTCGACGCGCGCACCCTCGCGAGCCTGCTGTGGAAAGGGGAGCTTGAGGCGGTGTGGATGCCCGATGAGCGCTGCCGGATCCTCCGCCGTCGCCTCGCGCGCCGTGAGCAGCTCGTCCGTGCCCGCACTCGGTCAAAGAACGAGATCCATGCCTCGTTGCAGCGGCGGCTGCAGGCCAAGCCGCCGTGCTCGGATCTGTTCGGGGTCAAGGGCCGCCGGTGGCTCGCCGGTCTGGAGCTGCCGCTGGAGGAGCGCGAATCGATCGACGCCGCGATGCGGCACGTCGAGTTCCTTGACACCGAGATCGCCGCGGCGGAGAAGCTGATCGCGAAGCAGGCGTTGTCGTGGCCGGAGATCCGCCGGCTGATGACCGTCCCGGGCGTGAACCTGATCTGCGCCGCGTCGTTCATCGCCGCGATCGGTGACCCGCACCGGTTCTTCACCAGCCGCAAGCTCGTCGCCTACCTGGGCCTGGACCCGAAGGTCAAGCAATCCGGCGATCAGCCGGCGCGCAGCGGCCGGATCACCAAACGCGGATCCGCCTCCGCCCGCTGGGCGCTCGTCGAGGCCGCCTGGACCGCGGTCCTGCAACCCGGCCCGCTGCACGCGTTCTATGTCCGCACCAAGGCGCGGCGGGGGCATGGCAAGGCGATCGTCGCGACCGCCCGCAAACTCGCGGTGCTGTTCTGGTGCATGCTCACCCGCTCAGAGGACTACGCCCACCAACAACCGTCGCTGACCCGCAAGAAGCTCCGGCGGCTGGAGATCACCGCCGGCGCCGCGAAGAACACACGAAAAGCCGCCGGGATCTGGTCCACCAACGAGCTGATGCGCGACGCCGAACTCGAACTCGCCCGCCAAGCCGAAACGTCCTATGCCCGAATGGTGCAGGACCAGCTCGCCGGCCGAGCGGCAAAGAGAGTGGGCGCGAGCGCGACACCGGAGCGCGCATAGATCAAGTCACTCACACGAGCACACAAGTCGCGCGGCAGACCAAGGCTCCTGACGTCTGCTCTTCGCTACGTCGGTCACCCGCGCCCACCACAAACGCTACGCCCGACCCTGCCCGCCGACAAGACTAAGGAGACACCGCAGCCCGCAAATACCGCCATCAACCACTTGACTTTCTTACTGAGAAAGTTCTGGGTGCGGTGACGTCCGACCGCTCCGGTTGGTTCCCGGGCTGGCGGCGGGCTGACTCATTGACTTTCTGTCGACCAGTGGTCTGACCTACCGGATGTCGTGTCGCCCGTCGCCGCCCGAGGACCCCGGCGTGACCTGATAGGAGCCTGGCAGCTGCCCTCAGTGAGACGTGTCCGCTGGGAGTCCGCTTCGTCAACACAATCGAAGGGAACGGACTGGATGATCGTGATCGGGACGGACACGCACAAGCGGACGCATACCTGCGGCGCGGTCGACGCGCTGACCGCCGCAGCCCGCGGCGAGCAGACGGTGGCTGCGCGCAAGGGAGCGTTCGGCGCGCTCTTGCGGTGGGCGCGAGCGCTCGACCCGGAGCGGGTGTGGGCGATCGAGGACTGCCGGCACGTCTCCGGCGCGCTCGAGCGATTCCTGATCGCCCGCGGCGAGCGGATCGTGCGCGTCGCTCCGAAGCACATGGCGGGCGCGCGGCGCTCCTCGCGCGAGCGCGGGAAGTCTGACTCGATCGACGCGTTCGCAGTCGCCCGCGCCGCGCTCAAGGAAGGACTCGAGAAGCTCCCCGGAGCGCACCTCGACGGCGCGGCACTGGACATTCGCCTGCTGGTCGACCATCGCGAGGATCTCGTCGCCGCCCGCGGCCAGGACCAGCAGCGGCTGCGCTGGCATCTGCACGACCTCTGGCCAGAGCTCGAGATCCCGCACGGCGCGCTCGACACCGCCAAGTGGCTGGGGAAAGCCTCCCGCCGGCTCGCCCGCGCCGAGCAGAGCACCCGGGTGCGGATCGCTCGCGAGCTCGTCCGCCAGATCACCGCCAGCACCAAACGCATCCGTGAACTCGAGCGAGAGCTCGCCGCGCTCGTGGACAGCTACGCGCCGCAACTGCTCGCCGAGCGTGGCTGCGGGCCACTGACCGCCGCCAAGCTGATCGGTGAGATCGCCGGCGCCGACCGCTTCGCCACCGACGCCAAGCTCGCCCGCACCGGCGGCAGCGCCCCGATCCCCGCCTCCTCGGGCAACACTCAACGACACCGCCTCGATCGCGGCGGCAACCGCCAGCTCAACTGCGCCCTGCACCGCCTCGCCGTCAACAAAGCCAACTGGGACCCCGACACCGCCGCCTACCTCGCCCGCAAACAAGCCGAAGGCAAATCACGCAAAGAAGCACTCCGCTGCGTCAAACGCCACCTCACCCGCCGCGTCTGGCGCCTCCTGCGCTCCCCAGCCCCGTGTCAAGACCCTCGCTCGAACAACAACACCACCACCACCACCACCAACACCCCCAACCCAATCGTCGCTACCGCCCCCTACTTCATGCCCTGCGCCCGATAATCGCACCCACCCGGATTCCCGCAAATAGCGACTCGCCCTTGACATACCGGTATGAGAATTCGCGGTGCGAAGCGCCCGGGCGGTCGTGTCCGGCGGCGGGTTTAGCGTCGCTGGTCCCGGAGGCTTGGGGCTTCGTGGGAGAACGCAGATCGGGCAGGCCGCGATTTGCTCCTTGGGCTGCGAGCCCGTTGACATAGCTGGCCGCCCCTGCGACTGACCCGGGTGGGCTGCGAGCCCGAATGCGTAGGTGTCGTTCTCGCCCGTCTGGTCTCCCAATTTCGCTCAACGGAAGGGAGAGGTGTCATGCGATTCATCGCTCTTGATGTGCATCGCGACTTCTGCGAGATCGCGATCTCCGAAGGCGGGAAAGCTCGTTCAGCCGGCCGCGTCGCAAGCTTCCCGGAGGAGCTGCGCGTGCTTGGTCAGAGCCTGCTGCCCGATGACAAGGTGATCCTCGAGAGCACCGGCAATGCGCTCGAGATCGCCCGTGTGCTCGAGCCGTTCGTGAGCGAGGTGGTGATCGCGAACCCGATGCACGTCCGCGCGATCAGCCACGCGAAGGTCAAGAACGACCAGTTCGACGCGCGCACCCTCGCTGAACTGCTCGCCGCCGATCTCGTCCCAAGGGTGTGGATCGGCGATGAACGCACACGCGTGCTGCGCCGGCTCACGTCCCGGCGCACCCAGCTGGTGCGTCAGCGGACCCGCCCGAAGAACGAGATCTCGGCGGTGCTCGTGCGCAACCTCAAGGGTCGCCAGCCGATGAGCGACCTGTTCGGCAGACGCGGCCGCCAGTGGCTCGCCGAGCTCGAACTCCCCGACGATGAGCGCGACACCGTCGAGGCGTGCCTGCGCCAGATCGATTTCCTCACCACCGAGATCGCGCACGTCGACCGCCGACTCGCCGAGCAAGCCCTCCAAAGCCCAGAGATCAAACGGCTGATGACGATCCCCGGGATCGACGTCACGACCGCCGCGACCCTGATCGCCGCGATCGGCGACATCCACCGCTTCCCGTCCGCCAAGAAGCTGGTCGGCTACCTCGGCATCGACCCTCGGGTCCGGCAGTCCGGCCAAAGCCCGGCTCGCCAAGGACGAATCTCCAAACAAGGCTCGTCCAACTGCAGGCACGTCCTCGGCGAAGCGGCCTGGTCAGCAGTCAAGACCCCCGGTCCGCTCCGCGCGTTCTACCTACGCGTCCGAGGCCGACGCGGCGCGCAGGTCGCGATCATCGCGACCGCCCGCAAACTCGCCTGCCTCTGCTGGCAGCTACTCACCACCGAGCAGGATTACGCGTTCAAACGCCAGACCACCGTCGACCGCAAACTCCGCGCGCTCGAACTCCGCGCCGGCGCGCCGACGAGGCACGGCACCCAGCACGCCAAGGGCACACTCACGATCAAGCAGCGGACCCTTCAAGAACGCCAACTCACCGAGCAAGCCGAACTCGCCTACCAACGACTGATCCAGGACTGGCAAGCCACAGCCACAAGCCGAAATGGTACGGGCGCCGCACCGGGGCGCGCATCACAAAGGCCGTCAAGCGGCACAGCAGCGCGGCAGGGAACAGCCCCAGAACCTGCGCTTTAGCTCGCGGTCACCCGCACCACCCCCAACCATCCCACGCCGAAAGGAATCCGTCCACCCAACCCTTGACTTTCATGCGTAGGAGCGACATCGGTCGATCATTGGGAAAGCGAGCGGGGCAACGCTCGAGCAGTGCTGAGTTCGTTCCGGACCGGCTGTAAGGCGAGCCTCGTCGCGGCCAGTTTCACTGCTCGCGTTCGATGAAGGGAGAAGCGAGGGGTGCCGTTCATCTCACGCGCGATGGACGACCACACGTCCCGCTGGCGGTCGAAGGCGGGCATGGGTCGCGGTGGGGGGAGCGCCCCGCGGCGGGGAATGGGTCCTCGGCGCGTTGTCGCTCAGCCCGTCAGGTGTAGGCTCGAATCTCGGCCGCAAACCCCAAGGAGGCGTGATGTCTGAGGCGAACCTGGCAGCTTCTCGGCGAGTCATCGAGGATGGTTTCAACAAGGGCGACCTGTCGGTCGTCGATGAGGTATGTGCTCCCGATGCTGTCAACCACGATCCGGCGATGCCCGATGACGCCCGTGGCACAGCGGCCCTCAAGCAGCAGATTTCGATGTACCGGACCGCGTTTCCGGACCTCGAGATCACGATCGAGGACACGGTCGTTGCGGACGACAAGGTCGCTCTGCGGTGGACCAGCCGGGGCACGCACCGGGGCGAGCTTATGGGCCTAGCTCCGACGGGAACCCCCGCATCGGTCGCCGGCATGTCGATCGACCGGTTCGCGGACGGCAAGATCGTCGAGTCGTGGAACAACTGGGACACGCTGGGGCTGATGCGGCAGCTCGGCGCCGCGCCGATGCCGGGCAGCATCGGAGAGAAGGTGGGCATCCAGCTCCAGCATCTCACGGCGCGCCGTCAGCGGCATAAGGCCGGAGTCGCCTAACCAGTCGGTACACCCCCTGGGGGGCCGAGGTCACGTTCTGGCGGCAGGTTGGGACCGAAGACGAGGTTGGCCACAGGACCCCTCTGCGCGCTGGCTATTCTTGTTTTATGGCTGTGACCCCAGGCGACGGCGAGGGGCAGACCGGCGCGAAGCGGGAAGCCCAACCCGGAGCGGAGCGGGAAGCGCAGCTCGGCGCGGAGCGGGAAGCAAGGCGAGCGGATCGGAGCGAGCGGAGGGACGCCACGGCGGAGCGTCCGGGCGTGATGATCCCTAGCCGCCGGAAGCGCCTGCCGCTCGAGGCGCCGCTGATGCGGGTCGTGGCCACTGCCGGCATTATCGGGATCGGTGTCCTGATCGCCGCGATCATGGGCTCGCAGCATTCCAAGGGGTGGGTGATCGGTCTGGTTGTGTCGCTCGTGTCGGTGGGGCTGGCCGCCGTGCTGTGGTCCTCGCGGCGGTTGTGAGCGCCGGCCGCCCCGCCATTTCGGGGCAGGTTATGTCGAGCTGGGCGCCGACGGGATAGCCCCGCTTTCAGCGCGCTCGCCGCTGGGCCCCTTTCGCTGCCGCAGACTAGAAACGTCCGCGCCCACCGCAGCAACCGTTACACGATCGGCCAGCCTCCGACCTACCGGACCGCTCTCGACCGCCGCTAGACGCTCCCATTGCTTGACAGAGCGTGTGACCTCCGACAGCCGGGCGAAGACTGTCGCGTCTCTGCGTCGCGATGCAGCAGCGACGGCCATCGTGCCGCTCCTGAGGAGTTGGGGCAGCCGGAGGGGCGTCGGCCAGAGTGTCGCAAAGGGCTTATTTGCAGAAGCCTCGACGGGTCCAAGACAGTTCCTCACACTGCTCCTGCGGAACGAACTCGCGAGCCTCGATTCCGCTCGACCACCCGCCCGCTCCGCCAGGCGATGCAGAACTCATCACATGCGGTTGGCGACGCCGCCCGGCGTCGGGTTGCCTACTCAAGGGACCTCCTCTTGTGTCGGCGCGAGCATCTCGCGCGCCGCGGCTGCGTCCCTGCTCCGCGCGGATCTCGAGATCGTCAGCGTTCCGATGCCAGCCGGAACACGGCGAACGACGGGAGAGACGCCCTTCCCGCGCGCAAGGGAGGGTAGTGGGCAGCGCTGTCGGACATACCCCTGGGAGTCGTAGAGCAGGTCTCGGCGGAGGCCGACGGCGCTGCCGGTTCACGCGTATACGGGTCACGGCGGCCCGATGGCTGCTTGCGTGGCATCGCATGAGTTGGCTGCGGTCTCGCGGATCCGCGCCGGGCGTTAGTTGAGGTGCGCCTGCGCAGCGAACTTCGGACCGGTCCTGGCCACCGCGACGGCGGCCCGCGTGACGCCGGTGGCGCGACGCAGCCTGCTGCTTCTGGCGGTGAAGGAGATGAACGAGTACGGCTGTACGGCCCTGTCTTGTCGCCTGAAGCTGATCAGCTTCGGACCGGCGGCCGTGACGGCCTAGACGAGGTCTGCGAAGGGACGCAGGTTCAAACGGAGGGTGTCAGCGGACCGACTTGCCAGAGGTCGTCGAGGTCGTGGGCCTGCTCGAGCCAGCGGGTCGCGTCCTGGCGGCCGAGCTCGATCAGTGCTTGCGCGAACTCAGGAGCGAACAGCAGGAAGCTGAGCAGCGCGGCGTGGGCTACGTCGTCACGGGCGGCGGTGAGCTTGGCCAGCAGCGCAACATCCGGCGAGCGGGCGGCCTGAACCGCCGAGCTGTAGCGGTCGCGCACGACCGCCAGAGCCCGGGCGGCCATCGGGTCGGGCTCGGCGGGCGCGATCAAGATGTATGGCACCCGGCGCTTGCCAGTGCCGGCGGACCGCGCGCGCCTCCCAAGCAGAGCATTGACCGTCGCGAGCGTGTGGACGTCGGCGATCAGCTGATTATCGAGAATGCCGATCAGGATCTGCCCGGCGGCCACGAGTGCGTCCGGACGCCGCTCGCCGGCCAGCGAGGCCGGCCCCGACGCCACCGGGCTGACCGCGACCACGACGACGCGCTCCGCTCCGAGCTCCAGCGCCGGCTTGATCGGCGTGTTCAGGTGGGTGCCGCCATCGAAGTACCAGCCGCGCGCCGCGTGCGGTCGCTCGACGTGAACCGCAGGGAACACGGCCGGGATCGCGGCCGACGCAAGCACGTGCTCCTCAGCCAGCGCAGTGGCGACGTAGTCGATGCCGCGCCGGTGGTCCGCCCGCGGCGACCGCAGGCCGGCGTGGAACACGACCGAGCGACCGGTCAACGCGGAGCTGGCGACGACAGCGGCACAGTCCAGCCGGCCGGACTCGATGTTCCCAGCCAGCTGATCGAAATCGATTCGCTGGCGCAATGTCCTCCGCAGCGGGGCGGGATCAAGCAGCGACTCGATCTGCAGGCCCGGGACGCCCAGCACCTCGCCGGCGTAGCCCCCGAGTCGCCGCAGCGACGCGGCCGACACGAGCGGCCTAGCGACCTTGCTCCAGCTCATCGACGCCCACGACGCCAGCGCTTCGGCGATCAGCTGATCGAGCGGCACCTGCGCGTGAGAGGCCAGAAAGCCAACATTCACCGCGCCGGCGCTCGTTCCGACCAAAATCCGCGGCCGCTCGCCGCGCCCCTCCAGCACGGGCAGCAACACCGACAGCGCGCCCGCCTCGTAGGCGCCGCGGGCACCGCCGCCCGAGAGCACGATCGCGACGCGCTCCTGGCCGGTGGTCTCGCTCACACCCTGGAGCCTACGGTCTCACCGCCTGCCGCGCCGCCGCTCGTGGGCTGAGCAGAACAGCACCCCGACGCACCGCGTCCGGACGCTCAAGATCGGACATAGGGAGCCACGCGAACGCCGTAGGCGGCAAACGCCTGCGCCAGCACGAAGGCAGGGCTCGCAGCCCGCGATCCAAAAGACCCCAAATTCGCCAGCAGCACGGAAGTCGGCTTCGCCGCTCAAGGCCGGGCGAAGGCGATCGTCAACCGCCGCGCCCATCCCCGCCCAACCGCGCCAGTGCCTCGTCGCGAAGCTGGCCTGTGGATCCCATCCGTCGCGGGTCTGCTGACGCGCAAGCGCAAGTTGGCCTGGCGGTCGGCCAGGCCAGGTTGAGCTGCCTGGTTGTCAGTTCGGGGCGGCGCGCTCCTTCATCGGAGGGACGGTATGTGCCGCCGGGAGGAGCCTCCCAGACATGAGTCTGGCCTTCGCGCTCATGGCAGCAATCATCGGTTCCACAGGCTCCTGGGCCACGCTGTCGCACGGGCTCTATGGCACCAAGCCTCACCGGCCTCGGCCCGGCGGCACCCTGAATTCTCATCCCTCCTAGGTGACGGCGCAAGGCCCGTCGGGACGCTGTCGGAAAATTGGGAGGTAGTGGGCACCAGTTACCTCGAATCTGGCCAATTTCACCTCAGCATTGGGACGGCACCCGCAATCAGCAACGACACGGAACGTCTGTCTCCCACTTCGAGGGTCTGACGCGGAATTATCCGACAGCCTCTCGCCTTTCCGATCGCGCGGTCGGCGGGGGTCTCCGAGCTTGGAAGCGATCGTCTGTGACAGGCGCGCTCGGCGCACAAGACAGGTGAGATTGTGCGCGTTGCGAATCCGGCTTTGCCGAGCGCGTTTGCGGTAAGGACCGGTTAGCAGCTGCGGTGCGTTGGTGCGCTTGCTTCAGTCTGTGCGCGGGCGTTGGTGCTGGAGGAAGAACCGGATCATCTCGGCGGAAGAGTTAGGGCCGTGCGAGTCGGCGTAGGAGCCAACCGGACTGCCGCCGTACCAGGCGTGGCCGCCGCCGTGGACAATCAAGGACTCGGCGACGGCGATCCCGTCGAGATTGCGGTGCACCGTGCGGGTGTAGCCGCGCCCGCGGTCGCTGCGCGTCGTGATCGGCGCGTCGTGGCCTGTGATGTCGCCGGCCGCGAGCCGGGAGGCGATCACCGTGTCTGCGTTTACCGGAGCCACGATCGTGTCTCGGTCGCCGTGGATGACGATCAGCGGTACCGCGCTGGTCGGGGCGGGCGTACCCCCGTTTCGCATCGCCGCGAAGGCGGAGCCGACGTCGTGCGCGGCGGCGTAGGCGATCCCGGAGTGCACCCCGACCGCCGCGTACAGGTCTGGGTAGGTCGCGGCCATGACGGCGGCCATGGCGCCGCCGGCGGAAAGCCCGGCGAGGTAGACGCGCGTCGGATCGACGCGGAGAGCGCGCATGACCTCGCGGGTGATGCCGGCGATGATCGCCGGCTCGCCCGTATTGGCCTGCTGGTTAGACGCGGAGAACCAGTTCCAGTAGCCACCGTGATTAGCCGTCCTGGACTGCTCTGGGTAGGCGACGAGAAAGGTGCGCTGCTCGGCGAACTCGTTCATCCGCGTGCCGGCCGCGAAGTCCGATGCGTTCTGCTTGCCGCCGTGGAGAATGACCACGAGGGGCACGGGTTCACCAGCGTAGCCCGTCGGAATGTAGAGCTCGTAACTGCGGGTTCCTGACCTCTCGGTGTGGGTGAGGTGGCGGATCTCACCCCCGGCGCGGCGGCAGCGCGCGCCGCCGCGTCAGCGCTTGACGATCGTGCGCCTCTGGGCGACCGGGCCCCGTTGACGATGTCTGGCAGGCCGGGCAGGTCTAACCGGTCGGGCAGGCCAGGCAGCCCGAGCAGCGTGGCCCGGATGTCCTCAAGCAGACCCTGCCGCGCGGGCCCGGCGGAAGCGCGCGGCACTTCTCGCCCCCTCACTGGGCGACTGTTTGGCATCGACCTCCGAAGGTGGCTGAGATCGCCGAAAGGCTGCGCAACGGTCGATTCATCCGCCGCGGCGGTGTCGGCGCTCGCCAGCCCCCGCTGCAGAGCCTCCGTGGCCTCGGTTAACCGCCCGGCACGCGTGAGACGCAACGCCTCCACCATCGTCATGTTCGTGTCGGAGCTCATCGCGCGTTCCTTTCACGGAGGTCGTCAGCTAGCGCCGACAGATCAGTCGTTGGACAGATGTCTTGCCGCCGTACGATCGGGGCGGCCCCGGATCGGTAAGCGGATCATGTGGTGCGCGACGCGAGTGCCGCCTTCACCGCCCGCGGCGCCCGAAAGGCACCGAGAACCTCGACCCGCGCGATCGTCGCGACAGCGAGCTCGGGCGAGACGTCATCGTCAATCGTGGCCAGTCCGAGGACGCGCAACTCCACCATCCGACCGGAGTCCCGGAGCTGCTCCAGCGCGTCGCGGCCGTAGTGCTCTATACCGAGAACCAGCTCACGTCGGGCCACCGTTCTATCTACGGCATCTGACCGGCTTTCGAGTTGCCGCCGGATGGCCGTACGAATGAAATCGGTGCGATTCGCGAAAAAGCCCTCGCTGACGAGCAGGTCAATCTGACCCAGGTCGACGAGGCCAACGTTGATCGTGATCTTTTCGCTTCTTTCGCCATCAACCATCTTGTCGGGTCCCTGTCGACGCCATCTCAGAACCATCCCATCACCATCCATATGGATGGTACACACCGCGAGCGAGTTCGAACGATCCGACAGTCGTCCAGCGGCGCCGCCCCCTCTGCCTTAGCGCACGCAGTGGGCGGTCGCGCAACCTCTGCACTTACCGCTATCGGCGGAGGGTGGACGTGCTGCCGGCATCCGGCCCTGGCCGTTGCCTCGTTTGCGCGGATGGGACGGCCGCGCGTCGAGCAGTGGCTTCCCGAGGCCTCGTTGCTCGCCAGCGGTTGTCGTCACGACACGGACGCCCTTAGTTCCTTCTTCAGCACCTTGCCGGTAGGGCCGATGGGAAGATCGTCCCGGAACTCCACCATCCGTGGGTACTTGTATGCCGCGACGCGCGCTTTCACGTACTCGATGATCTCTTCCTCGGTGGCGGTGGCGCCGGCCTTGGGCTGTACGAAGGCCTTGATCTCCTCGCCCACACGGTCGTCCGGCACGCCGACCACGGCCGCGATGGCGACGGCTGGGTGGGCGTAGAGGACCTCCTCGACCTCGCGCGGATACACGTTGTAGCCGCCGCGGATGATCAGCTCCTTTTTGCGATCGACGATGAAGTAGAAGCCGTCCTCGTCGACGTATCCGAGGTCACCAGAGTGAAACCAGCCGCCGGCGAACGCCTCGGCGGTCTCCTCTGGCTTGCCGAAGTAGCCACGCATCGTGTTGACGCCGCGGATCACGATTTCGCCGATGTGGTCGGACCCCGCCGGCAGCGGCCGACTCTCGTCGTCCCAGATCTGCACCTCCACGCCCCAGATCGGCTTGCCGACGCTGTACATCTTGCGCTCCTCGGCACTGACGTTGAAGGTGGTCGTGGAAGCAGTTTCGGTCAGGCCATAACCCTCGAGGATCACGATGCCGAATCTCTTCTCGAAGGCGTCCAGTACCTCGGCCGGGAGCGGCGCGCCGCCGGAGATACCAATGCGCAACGTCGACACGTCATAGTCCCCGAGACTGGGGTGGCGGAGCAACGCGACGTACATCGTCGGGACCCCCTCGAAGATGGTCACACCGTCCCGCTGTATGACCTCAAGCGCCTTAGCGGCGTCAAACCGCGGCACCAGCGACATCGTTGCCCCGAAGCGGACGCACACGTCGAGCTGACTGCTTAAGCCGAAAACGTGGAACAGCGGCAACGCCACCATGACGATGTCGTCGTCGCGGATGCCGAAGACCCGGCCGGGGGTGTCGGCGTTCATGAAGAGCTGAAAATGCGTCAGCTCGGCGCCCTTCGGCGTTCCGGTGGTTCCCGAGGTGTAGACGATCACCGCGGTATCGCTCGGATCGGTCTGCGCCAACGGCGGCGCCTTGGGCTCGGCGGCCAGCAGCTCCTCGAACCGGCGACCGACCGGGTGCTCCGGAGCACCGGGCGTGTTCACGACATAGACCGCCGGCACGCCGGCCTCGCCGGCCCCCATCATCGCCTCATCCGCGACCCCGGCCCATGTGACTAGCGCGCGGGCCTTGGAGTCGCCGAGGCAATAGGCAAGCTCGGACGCCTTCAGCAGGACGTTCAGCGGCACCGCAACGCACCCGGCCTTAAGGATGCCGAAGTAGACGATGAGGAACTGGGGAATGTTTGGCAGCTGCAGCCCGAGCCTATCCCCGGGGTCTAGGCCGGCCGCGCGCAGGCCGGCGGCGAACCGGTCCGACGCCGTATCGAGCTCGGCGTAGCTGAGACACCCGCCGTCGTAGAGGGCAACCGGCTTCTTCGGGTGAGCCACCGCCGACTCGCGAAGCATGGTGGCCAGGTTCAGACTCATAGCGTCGGACCTCCTCGACCATCGATGCGCACGAGCCTCCGCGCGCATCAGTGGCTCGACGCTATAGCCTTGGGCCGCGCGTCACAAGTCCTGCCACCGGAGGACAGCGTGGCCGCCCAGCGTTCAGCGCTCGGATGCCGAGTCAACGAGCGCGACGGAACGCAGCGCGCGCATGGACCCGCCGCCTGCCAGCACGAGTGCGAGCGCTCGGAACTCGTCTCATGAGACTGGCCCTGCGGAGGCCGCGGATGCTCGTTCGGCCCCGCTTCCAACGCCGCATGCTTCCGCGCGCTCGCCGCTGCTCAGACCTGCTTAGCGCGCGGGAACGCGTGTCTTGCGGACGATCGCCTTGACGTTCCGCCGACGCACGGGACGGCGATTGCTCATAGGCGACGGAGGAGCCGCCCGGCGACTCATGGACCACGTGACCCGTTTTGTCCGGAGGCAGCAGTCCGGGCGGTGCCGGCGAGGCTGCTGCTCCCGTGCTTGCTACTCGGGAGTTCGTGGCTAACGGTGGAGGGCGGCCGCCAGGGCGCAGACCTGCCTTCGTTGTCGCACGGGCATCTTCGCGCCAGCGGGCGACAGTCTCGGAATGCGCGGACACCAGGCGGTGCGATCAGCGGGACGGCTTGCGTAGTCCGCACCCGTGCCCGCGGCACCCGCCCCTCGGTTCGAATAGCGGCGCATCGTCAATCTGTCCCACCAAGGGAGGATTCATGGAATCCGTGCTGCTGGACGTCGCCGGTCACCGTCGCTCACCGGCGACCATGCCCGGCTATCACCGAGGCCGTGCGCCACGCAACAAGGGCGAGCAGTATCCCGCCGATCCGCCAACGGTCGAGGAGATCGTCGCGGTGATGCGTAGCGTCGGCGACCGACCCGACGGCCACCGGCTCCAGGCGCTGATCGTCCTGCTGTGGCGCGCCGGGCTTATCGAATCAGCGAAGCGCTCGCTCTCCAGGAGAGCGACCTGGACCGATCGCGCGGCGCGGTGGTTGTTCGGCACGGCTTATGCCGAATTCGGCATAAGCCGTGTCATGCCGAATCCCCAGTAATGCCGAGTAGACCTGAGGGCCGCGCCGTTTGCCCCGCTCAGTGCGATTCGGGGTGCCGAGCCACTCGGCATTAATCGGACCCGCTTGCTCGGAGCTCTGGGCGTCACGATCTGAGGTCCTCAGACGCCCTGGCAACAGGAGCGCTTGGCGTCGACGAGGGCCTGGGCCCCGAAACCCCTACCCAGCGGGCGTTTCGAGCCCGCGGCGCCCAGCGGCGCGCGTCCTGCACTACACAACCGTCGACCGGGGGCTGCCAGCCATTCGACTGGAGATGATGCTCCCGGCGGGCGGTGATTATGCCGAGTACGGTGGTCATCGATTTTGATCTGAGCCGGGGCAACGCGGTCCGTACACGCCCCCACTCGGCATAACCAGACACTCGGCATAACGCGGGAAGGGCGGCAAGCGCCGCGAGGTCGGGATGGACCGTTGGGGAAAGCGCCGGGATAAACCGGCATGGAGAAGGAGATGAGAACGCTCTGCATCGAAGACGTAGCGAGTCACGGTGGCCCCGAGTCATGCGTTGGCGTTCCGTGAGGGCGCAGCGAAGCGTTGACAGGGGGCGTGCGGGCGGGGTTATTGAGCCGCGAAACTCCATAGAAGTTCAGGGTGCCGACGCTTTCCCATGTGTGTGGAAGGCAATACTGCTGGCGGCGTTATTCGCGAGTCGCTTGCGGACCCTGCGCGGTCGGAGATCCCAGGCACGTACGACGAGCTCCATGCGCGAGAACCGGGAGATCTCGTGGTCGTCCGCGAGGTGTTGGTGATGCCCCGTCCTGGATGGTTCGCGGGGTGGCAGGCCAGCGCTGGGCGGGCCGCGGGGGGAACGCTTAGGCGGTAATCCCTTGATGCACGATCGCGAGAAGTCAGACAGGCTCGTAGTACCTGCGAAGCCGCCGAACAAGCTCGGGGAACCGGGGGCGGAGGTGGTGGAGGGAAGGGGCCTGCCCGAGGGGAACACGGCCAGCGAAACATGCCCCGGACTCAGTGCCGGGGCAGGGCGTGTCAAGTGATCTGGGGCGTGTGCGCCGGGTGGCGCGAAAGGACGGGGATGTGCGGTTCACCGCGCTCCTTCATCACGTGACGGTCGACCGGTTGCGGGAGGCGTATCGGGCGATCAGCCCGAACGCCGCCGCCGGGGTCGACGGGGTCACGTGGCGGGACTACGGCGTCGATCTCGAAGCGAACCTTCGCGATCTACACGCCCGGGTTCATGGAGGGGCGTACCGCGCGAGCCCGACTCGCAGGGTGTTCATACCGAAGCCCGACGGGCGGCTGCGGCCGCTCGGGGTCGCTGCGTTGGAGGACAAGATCGTCCAGCGGGCGGTGGTCGAGGTGCTGAACGCGATCTACGAGGAGGACTTTCTCGGTTTCTCGTATGGGTTCCGGCCGGGGAGGCGTCCGCATGATGCGCTGGACGCGCTCTCGGTCGCGCTCGAACGCAAGAGGGTGAACTGGGTGCTCGACGCGGACATCCGTGACTTCTTCACCCGGCTCGACCAGAGCTGGTTGGAGCGGTTTCTCGAGCATCGAATCGCGGACAAGAGGATCCTGCGGCTGATCCAGAAGTGGCTCAGCTCAGGGGTCATCGAGGACGGGGAGTGGTCTGAGACGGAGGCCGGGACGGCGCAGGGAGCGTCGGTATCGCCGTTGCTCTCAAACGTCTTTCTGCACTACGTGTTCGACCTATGGGCCGACCAGTGGAGACGCCGCCGGGCGCGCGGGGACGTTGTTCTCATGCGGTTTGCTGACGACTTCCTGGCGGGCTTCCAGCACCGTGAGGACGCTGAGCGATTCCTCGCCGATCTCCGCGAGCGGTTCGCGGGATTCGGCCTGGAACTGCATCCGGACAAAACGCGGCTGATCGAGTTCGGACGGTACGCCGCCGAACGACGCAAGGCGCGTGGCGACCGGAAGCCTGAGACGTTCGAGTTCCTGGGCTTCACGCATATCTGCGCGAAGGACAGGCACGGACGGTTCAAGCTCAAGCGGGTCACGAGCAAGAAGAAGATGCGCTCCAAGCTCAAAGCGGTCAAGACCGAGATGAGACGACGGATGCACCTCCCAATCCCCGAACAAGGACGCTGGCTCGCCAGGGTCCTGCAAGGGCACTACAACTACTACGCGGTGCCCGACAACAGCGAGGCGATGCGTGCCTTCCGACGACGGGTCATCCACCACTGGCGAGCCGCGCTCAAACGCCGCAGCCAGAAAGGCTGGACCACCTGGGAGCGGATCGACCGTCTCGCGGCCCGATGGCTACCCCAACCCCGCATCCTGCACCCCTGGCCCGACAAGCGCTTCGACGCCAAAACCCGAGGGAGGAGCCCAGTGCGTTGACGCGCACGCTGGGATCCGTGCGGGGGGCCGCCGGCAACGGCGGTCCCTACCGCGATCATGGGAGCAGCTCGACCCGTGGCTCGAGATCCGACGAGAACTGCCGATCCGCGCACTGCTGTGCGTGATTCACGGATCGACCGCCGGCCGGCGCTGGGAGGCGTCGGCCGCACGCAAACAGCTGCACCACACGGCCGCCGGAGCTGGAGTTAGGCGTCGATTCGCACCACATCAGCTGCGGCACGCTCACGCGGTCGAGATGGCGCACGAGGGCGTTCCGCTCGTCGTGATTCAGCGCCAGCTCGGACACGCCAACCTCGGCATCACGAGCATCTACCTGCAGGGCATCGACAGCTCCGAGATCATCAGCACCGTCCACGGACGGCCGTCGCCGACAATCTCCGCCAACGCCGGCCTCCAGATGAGCCGATAGCTCGAACCGCAAACCGGGTCGGCTCGGCGTCTGCCGGCCGACCCTACCCTCACCCCCGCCTGGCGAGGAGCGAGTCTCGGACCGCTTTCGTGGGTCGAGCCCTGCTTTCGTCGCATCGCGGGTACGCGGCGCGAAGCCGGTCGTGCGGGAGCTGGTGTGATCGGTTGTCTGGGCGTAGGCCAGCAGGCTCAGATGCCGCTTCGGTGCGCTAGCCCGCTCGATGTCTGGCTGCACTTTCGGCGTCGACCGTCGCCGTTTTGCCGGTCTCGCGGCCTACGGCGAGCGCTCTGACTCGGCCGTCGGCGCCGCCGGCAGCGCGCCACATCGCCCGCGCCCGCTGACGATGCCCTTTGCCGTCTAGCAGCCAGGTCAGCTCAAGCCACGACTGATCGGCGCAATCAGCCAAGTCTTCGATCCCTCCGATCAACAACACCGGGAACCTGGCGCTCGCGTGCGCGCAGCGTTGCCGGATTGTGTACGCCGACTCAAGGACCAACGACACCCGCCTGCTCTCGTGGGCGCCCGGCGACGCGCAACCGACGACGGTGCTCACCGAGCCCGTCAGCGCGCCGGCGCGGGCGCCGTCGGCCGCATACACCGCCGACGGCCGGCTGTGGGTGAGCTGGACCGACGACGTCGGCGAGCGCGTATTCGCAAAGCTCGGCGACGCAAACGGAGCCGGCGGCAGCCCGCTGCAGCTCCAGCTCCCAGCCGGGTTCAGGAGCCCCCAGATCAGCGCGGCGCTCGCGGCCGGCAACTCGCTGGCGCTCGTCACCAACTGGCTCGCTCCGGAGAGCGGCGCGACCGCCGTGTGGGCCACCGTCGGCGACCCCCCGTCCGGATAATCGGAGCGCGGCGAGTCTCACACCGTCACCCTGCTCAACGGGGATAGAGCAGTGGTCGCCCCCGCGAGCTCAATGCCCCGTCGGAACCGGAGTAGAACTCTGATCCGGCGCCAGCCGCGGTCCGGCCAGGTGCCTGCTGTTGTTTTGATGCGGCATTCTGATTGAGGTCCGCGATGGTTCCCGCTTGGGGTGGTCGGAGTCGGAGTTACAGGGAGACGAGCAATGGAAGCCGCCGAGCAACTCCAAGCGCTCTCGCTGACGCCGCGGCGCGACCGGCTCGCGTGCAACGTTCGCGGTGCGGTCCGAGGGCGCGGCCGCACTGGACCCCGAGCCCCTACCGCGACATCGTGCAGAGCTGATCTCGGGCGAATCTAGACAGGCGTGAGCCTGAACGTCGCCAGATAGCAAGCTGACGGGTGCAACGATGCTGCGATTTGCCGGTCGCTGTGACGATGGGGGCAGCAAGGACGATTTCGAGACCGTGGCTATCACGATGGTGTGAGAGGTCGAATACCGCTTCGCGACCGACGTCACAGTCTCGCGACCCGCAGCGACGGTCTACCTCGAATTCATCCAGCGCGACCCGCGAGCCGATCGTGCCGTCGGCATCACCCGACTCATTGCTGATCCCAGTGTCGTGGCCGATCTCATCGAGCAACTGTCCGCAGTGTAGGGTGCGCCCCGCGACGAGGGTTGTCAGCGTGTTTCGGGGAGGGCGGGACGAGCCCAGCGTGGGTCGCGGGCCCACGATCCAAGCCGGGTTATCGGGACTGCCGCATTCGTTCTCGGGCGCTGCGGAGGGCAGGCCCGAGCGACTGGCCGAGTTGACGCCGATTCCTGAAATGGCCGATGAAGCGCGGAATGTAGCTCAGCCACCATCGGATGTCTCGCACGGCGGGCGCCTAGTGGATGCGGAAGTGGTTGGTGACGGCGTGGACGTGTAGGAGCCCGAGGACGAGCAACGCAATCGCGACCGTGCCGATGAGTGCCAGCACTATCAGGATGAAGCGCGCGATTCGGTGGGGGGCAAAGCGTTGCGGGCGGCGTGGCAGCCGCCCGGGCCTGGCGTATGGCGGGAGCGGTTTGGTAGTAGCCATTCGATCCGGATACTACGCCGCGAGCAGTACGCGAACGGCGAACTTTGCCCAGGGGCGCAGCTCCGACTGCTGAGGGTTGATCCTGAGTCTGAGCCAGCCGAGCGTGACTTGGAACAAGCTGCGCGACGGTTGGGTTTCTCAGCGCACACATTCGCCTCTTCAGACGCCCCGCTCGGTCGGGGCGCGCACCTTGCTGCAAAGATTCGGGCTAGGGGTTGCGCAGCTGGGATCTGAGCCGTGGTGCGGCACCGTTGACGCGAGCCTGTTGATCGACGAGATCGACCGCCGGCGCGCGGGAAGGGTCGCTACCGTGGGTGCCGCGATGATGACCGCGGAGCCGATGATTGCGCGTGGTGCCCACTACACGGCGCTGCTCGACCTGATCGATCAGCAGGGAGCCACCAAACTGAACGGCGGGGAGCGCGAGCAACTGCTGGAGGCCGCGGATGTCTTGCTGTTCGGCGAGCCTGATAGCGAGCTGGCGGTTCGGTCAGCCGAGGTTCTGATCGAGGCCTTTCAGAGCAGTCAGCGGTGGTCAGTAGACAGCTGTGATCAACTGCGCGAGCACCTACATGGCTGTGGCGCTCCGACCGGGGCATCGTAGGAACCGAGCGTTCGGGGCGCGAGCCTCGAACGGGGGGCCGGCCCTGGGCGGTGGGCGCGTGGGAGTTGCTCCGCGTCGTCTCGGCTCTGCGCTCCGAGCTTTCGAGCGCGACGTGTGTCGCGAGCAGCTCATCGATGGGCGTGAGGCACGCCGTGGGGTGGCCGGAGAGCGGTGACCGAGAGCCACTGACGACCAAACGTCGCCGACTATGGTCACGACCTCAACCGCGTCCCGATCTGCATGCTTCTGGTCGCGTTTGCCGAGGAGCGGTCCGCGACCCGCGGGAGTCGGTCAGGCTGCCCAATTGCTCCGATGATCCGGTCAGAGTCGCACGATGGCTTGGCGGGTGGGCTGGTATGGTCGTTCGTTCAGGTTGGGCAGCTTGCCCGACGCATGTCGTGCCGGCGCTCGTAGTGTTTGCTTTTGCAATTTCGGCGTTCGCAGCACGCAACGACGCGGAGCAACACACTATGGCTACTGGGACGGTGAAGTGGTTTAGCGACGAGAAGGGCTTCGGGTTTATCACTCCCGACGACGGGTCGAAGGATCTGTTCGTCCATCATTCGGCGATCGTCGGCGGGGGGTATCGCTCGCTCGCGGAGGGCGCGAAGGTTTCCTACGAGGCTGAGGCCGGCGACAAGGGTCCC
>CAVWAC010000021.1:0-422542 GCA_963752905.1 uncultured Solirubrobacterales bacterium | reverse complement strand
GCCGCTGGGCGGCGAGCGCCTCCCGCAGCGCGCGGCGCAGGGCACGGACGTCGTGGCCATCGATGACGCCCATGTAGGCCCAGTAGGACTCCTCCCACCACAGTCCGGGCGCCCAGAAGGCCTTGAGCGATTCCTTCACGTGCGGGCCGAGCCGCTCGAAGCGCGACCCGATCCCCGCCGGGAGCTTGGCGAGACCGCCCTCGACCTCCTCGCGGGCGTGCCACAGCTTGGGGTTGAGCCGCACGCGGTTGAAGTAGCGGCTCAGCGCGCCGACGTTGGGCGCGATCGACATGCCGTTGTCGTTGAGGATCACGACGATCGGCGTGCCATCTCCGCCGGCCTGATGGACGGCCTCGAAGGCGACCCCACCGGTCATCGCCCCGTCCCCGACCACGGCGACGACGTTGCCGTCCTGGCCGTGGCCGCGGAGCATGCCCTCCTTGATGCCGACCGCGTACCCGATCGCCGTCGACGCGTGGCCGGCGCCCATGATGTCGTGCTCGGATTCGGCGATCGCGCAGAACGGCGCCAGACTCCGTACTTGCGGATCGTCGACAGCTGGTCGCGGCGGCCGGTGAGCACCTTGTGCGGATAGGCCTGGTGGCCGACGTCCCACAGGACCTTGTCGCGAGGGGAATCGAGGATCGAGTGGACGGCGACGGCGATCTCGCAGGTGCCGAGGTTGGCCCCGAAGTGGCCGCCGATCTCGCCGACGGTGTCGATGATGTGCTCGCGGACCTCCTGCGCGAGCTCCTGGAGCTGCTCGTCGCTGAGCTCGTGGAGGTCCTGCGGCTTGTCAATGGTGGAAAGAAGCGTGGACATCAGTACGTTCGGGTCGCGATGAAGTCGGTGATCTGCTCGAGCTGGGTAGCGCCTGAGGGCGCGGCTTGCGCGAGGGCAGCGCGGGCGCGCTCGTGCGACTCGCGAGCCAGGTCCCGAGCGCCCTCGAGGCCGAACTCGGTCACGTAGGTGCGCTTTCCCAGCCGTTCGTCACTGCCCTGCTGCTTGCCGAGTGTCTCTGGCGATCCAATCACGTCGAGGATGTCGTCGACGATCTGGAAGAGCACCCCCAGCTCGCTGGCGAAGGTGTGGAACGGAGAGATTGTGACAGGTTTGTGACTCCCATCGAGAAGGAGTACGCATTCGATGCTGGCCCCGATCAGACGACCGGTTTTCAGCTCGTGCAGGCGCCTGAGGCCTGCTGGTCCGTCGGGGGCAAGGGCGGCCACATCCAGGTACTGCCCGCCAACCATGCCCTGAACACCGGTGGCGGCCGCGAGCTCGCGCGCGGCGGCGAGGAGATTGGCGGGATCGCCGCGCTGCTCGGTGAGCAGCAGCCGGAACGCCTCGGCGTAGAGCCCGTCGCCGGCGAGGATGGCCACGTCCTCGCCGAACGCGCGATGGCACGTCGGCCGGCCACGACGGAGATCGTCGTTGTCCATGGCCGGGAGGTCGTCGTGGATCAGCGAATACGTGTGGATCAGCTCGATCGCCGCGGCGAGCGGGAGCACCGTGGCGGGCTCGCGGTCGATCGCGTCGGCCGTGGCGAGCGCGAGTACCGGGCGGATCCGCTTGCCCCCGGCGAGCAGCGAGTAGCGCATCGCCTCCTCGAGCCCCGTCGCAGCGTCGTCGCCGGCAAAGCGCAGCTGCTCGAGGTAGCGCTCGACCTCGGCACGAAGGTGCTCGGGATAGCTGGGCGCCAGGCCGGCCGTGGCCACGCCCTACGCCGCCGGCAGCGGAAGCTGTCCGGGCAGATCCGGCAGCGGTTCCAGCGCCGCACGCACGCGCTGATCGACCTGAGCGCTCGCCTCGGAGGCCAAGCGGGCGCACTCTTCGATGAGCTCAAGGGTTGCGTCGGGTTCGAGCTCACCAGCACGCAGCTGCTCTGCCGCCTCGTTCAGCCGCGTGCTGAGCTCGATGAGGGCTTCAGTCACGCACGAAAGGTTAGCGTCCGGGAGCCCTTGCGTGCGGCCGGCGGTGCCGCAGGCGCGGCTCAGTGCCCGTCGAGCGCTTGGTTGACGAGCGCGTCGGCGCGCGCGTTCTGGGCCCGAGGCACGCTGCGAACCTCCCAGCGATCGAACGCCCGGAGGGCCGTGACCGCCTCCTCGTAGAGCGGCTTCATCGACGGGTGCTTGACCCTGTAGGCGCCGGTGAGCTGCTTGGCGACGAGCTCGGAGTCGTTGACGATCTCGACTTCACGCGCGCCGAGCGACGCGGCCCGCTCGAGCCCGCGCAGCAGCGCGCGGTACTCGGCGACGTTGTTGGTCGCCGTGCCGATCCGCTCGGCCACCTCGTCGATCACCTCGCCTCCCGGCTCGGAGATGACGACGCCGATGGCGGCGGGGCCGGGGTTGCCCCGCGCTCCTCCATCGACGTGCACGACCAACTTGGCCGGTGCGGCGGTCAATCGACGGCCAGCTCGGGCAGCTCACCGAGGACCCGGGGACGACGCCGATCGCGCACCTCCCGCTTGCCGCCGCCTGAGGTGGCGGGGTCACGGCGGGAGGACTTGCGGCGGTCGACGATCACGGTAACGCCAGGGTCTTCGGCGTAGTAATCGGTGAGCTTCTCAAACAGCTCGTCGGCGAGCGGCTCGGGGACGACGCAATAGATCACGGGGGGAATGCTATTGCACCGGATTGCCGTAGCGCCATCGGACGACTGTCCAGTCCGGGGTCTGGACGATTGTTTCAGCCACCGAGGACAAGCGAGCCCTGCTCGTCGGCCGCGGCGTTGGCCTGCTGCTCCTCGGGGGCGAGCTCGTCGAGCTCGTAGCCCTGCCCGGCCGGGCGGACGCTGGGTTCGTCGTCGGAGAGGTCAACCTCGTAGCGGTACCAGCACAGCTCCCACGAGGTGACGATGTGCACCGCGCTCGGACGGCCCTCGACGGTCCGGACCGACACCCAGGGCGGCCCGAGCGAGCGGGCGACACCGGACACGGTGCGGCGATGCTCGGAGGTGTTGAAGAGCAGCACGGCCTGGGCGGCCTTCTGCTCGTCGCTCGTCGGGACGGCGCGGACGTGCCGGGGCTCGCGGGGCCGGGTGCCCCGGCTGCGGGGCGCCTCGGCGCGGACCGGATCGGGCGCTCGCACCGGCTCGGGGCGCGACGGCTCCGGCCGCGACGGCTCGGGAGCGTCGTCGAAATCCTCGTACTCGGGCTCGGTGGCCTCCGACCAGGAGCGGCCGTCGAGCTCGTCCCGCAGGGTCGGGGCCTGGCTCGGCGCCTTCGAATCGCGGCGCGGACGCAGCCGGCCGAACAGCGAGCGTCGGCGGTCGGTGTTCGCCTCACCCTCGTCGTAGGCGGCCACGGTGCCCTCGCGCACCCAGCCCTCGTGCAGCGCACGGTCCTTGCACAGCTCGCAGACCGATCGGCGCGAGCCGCCGTTGAGGTAGACCTCAGCGCGCTCGCCGCGGAGCAGCGTGCGGCCGCAGACGTCGCACACTGTGTACGCCTGGGAGGTCCGAATGTCTCTCGTCGTCACCTGTCCGAGCCTAACAGCGCGCGGGAGGCTTTTCCGCAGGATCTCCTGCGAGGACGGGAGAAACCGGCGTGTCGGCGGGTCTTAGGCCTTGACCGCCTCTCGCTCGGAACGCGCCTCGTCGACGACCCGCGCCGCGAGATGACTGGGCACCTCCTCGTAGCGCAGGAACTCCATCGTGAACTCACCCTGGCCGCCGGTGATCGAGCGCAGATCGGGCGCGTAGGAGAGCATCTCGGCCATCGGCACCTCGGCCTTGACCTCGGTCATGCCGCCCGCGGCGGGCTCCATGCCGAGCGGCCGGCCCCGACGCGAGTTGAGATCACCGATGACGTCGCCGACCGATTCCTCCGGGACGCTGACGGTGACGAGCATGATCGGCTCGAGCAGCACCGAGCCGGCCTGCTCGAGGGCCTGCTTCATGGCGAGCGATCCCGCCACCTTGAAGGCCATCTCCGAGGAGTCGACGGTGTGGTAGGAGCCGTCGTAGAGGCGGACGCGCACGTCCTTGACCGGGTAGCCGGCGACGGAGCCTTCCTGCATCGCCTCGATGACGCCCTTCTCGACGGCGGGGATGAACCCGGACGGGATGACGCCGCCCTTGATCGCGTCGATGAACTCGAACCCGCCGCCGGGCGCGAGCGGCTCGATCTCGATGTGGCAGTCGCCGAACTGCCCGCGGCCGCCGGTCTGCTTCTTGTGACGGCCGTGCGCCTTGGCCGGCTTGCGGATCGTCTCCTGGTAGGGGACGCGCGGCGGCTTGAGGTTGACCTCGGCGCCGAAGCGTGACTTGAGGCGCTCGACGATCACCTCGACGTGGACCTGAGAGAGGCCGGCGACGATCTGCTCGCCGGTCTGCGCGTCGCGGTGCAGGTCGATCGTCGGATCCTCTTCCTGGAGGCGCCGCAGCGCGGTGAAGACCTTCTCCTCGTCGCCCTTGCTCTTCGGCTCGACGGCGAAGGCCATGACCGGCGCCGGGAGCTTGATGCTCGGCATCTCGATCGGCTCGTCGCGGTCGGCGAGCCAGTCGCCGGCCTTCGTCTCCTTGAGCTTGGCCACGGCACCGATGTCGCCAGGGCCGAACTCGGTCGTGTGACCGGTCTGGCCACCCTCGAAAGTGACGAGCTGGCCGATCCGCTCCTTCGTGTGCGCGCGGGTGTTGAGGACGTGGGAGTCCTGCTTGAGCACGCCCTGGTAGACGCGGAACAGGTTGATCCGCCCGGCGAACGGGTCGGCCCGGGTCTTGAACACGTACGCGTACATCTCCTTGTCTTCGACCGGCTCGAGGACGAGCTCGCCGACGTCGAGGCCGCCGTGCTTGACCGCGGAGGGCAGGTCCTCGACGATCGCGTCGAGCAGGCGGTTGGTGGCCAGGTTGCGGGTGGCCACGCCGCAGGTCACCGGGAACAGCGCGCCGTGGTTGGTGCCCTCCTTGAGCGCGTTGACGATCTCCTCGTGGGAGATCTCCTCGCCCTCGAGGTAGCGCTCCATCAGGGCGTCGGAGCCCTCCGCGACCTCGTCCATGAGCTTCTCGCGGTACTCCTGGGCCTGGTCGGCAAGATCGTCGGGAATCGGAATCTCGGCGCAGTTGACGCGGTCGGCGCCCTCGTAGCGGTAGGCCTTCATGTCGACGAGGTCGATCACGCCGGAGACCTCGTGCTCGGAGCCGATCGGGATCTCGGTGGCCACGACGTGCGGGCCGAAGGCGGACTTGAGGCTGTCGAGGCTGCGGAAGAAGTCGGCGCGCTCGCGGTCGAGCATGTTGACGAAGATCAACCGTGCGAGATCGAGCTCGGCGGCGCGCTGCCAGAGACGCTGGGTGTGGACCTCGACGCCCATCACCGCGTTGATGACGAACACGGCCGACTCGCACACGCGCAGAGCGCCAAGCGCGTCGGCGATAAAGCTCGAATCGCCGGGGGTGTCGATCAGATTGACCTTGCGCTCCTGCCAGTGGAACGAGGAGAGCGCAGCCGAGATCGACATCTGCCGCGACTTCTCGTCCGGATCCGAGTCCGACGTGGTGGTGCCATCGACCACGGAGCCGAGCCGATTGACGGCGCCGGCCTGAAACAGAAGCGCCTCGTGCAGTGAGGTCTTACCACTTCCGCGGTGGCCGACCAGCGCCACATTACGGATGCGATCCGCGGCCATGTGCATGCCATCTCCTATCTCTCGGTAAGCCAGAGCCGGACCTTATCGACTCTTGCCACAAAGTCGTTACGTATGCGTCTTGTTCTGTAACGCACCCCGGGTCGATGCTCCGGGGCATGGCTCGGCGAGGCATTGGCGGCGGTCCCCGCGGCGGCGGTCCCGGCGGCGATGAATGGCGATTCAGTTCGGACAGTCCGAACCAAATCGCCAAAGTTCGCGTCGCGGCGGTGGCCGCGCGGCAGTTCGGGCGCATTCGCTGGAATCAGCTCCGGGCCCTTGGCGCAGCGAAGGCGACGATCAGCGCCTGGGTCGCCGACGCCTACCTCCACCCCACCCCCCTTCCCGGCGTCTATGCCGTCGGTCACCTCGCGACGTCCGTCGAAGCGAAGCTCGCCGAGGCGCTCCTGTACGCCGGCCCCGGAGCGTCTCTCAGCCACGGGACGGCTGTCTGGTGGCTCGGCCTGCTCAAGCGGCCGACGAACGAAGCGACGAACGTCAGCACCCCGCGTCGGATCGCCTCGACGGGCGCAGTCATCATCCACGGGCGGCGCCACATCGACCGCCTCACCCACCGCGGCCTCGCCGTCGCCGCGCCCCACCAGGCCCTCGTCGACTTCGCCGCCGACGCCACCCGCGACCTCCTTCGCCTCGCACTCGCCAACGCCGACTACCAGGGCGCCCTCGACCCCGCGGCGATCGACGCCGTCACCGGCCGCGGGATCAGGGGCTCCGCGGCGATCAACGACGCCCTCCAACACCACCGGCCCGAGCTGGCGCACACCCGCAGCGAGCTCGAGCAGATCCTGCTCGCCCTCTGCGAGCGCCACGACCTCCCGATCCCGGCGTTCAACGTCACCGTCGCGGGCTGGCTCGTCGACGCGGTCTGGCCGCGCGCCCACCTCGTCGTCGAGCTCGACGGCCTCGACGGCCACCGGACCCGCGCCCAGCTCGAGCGCGACCATCAGCGCGACTTCGAGCTGCGGCAGGCCGGCTACGTCGTGCTCCGCTACACCTGGCGGCAGCTGATCGACACCCCCGCGCTCGTCGCGCAGGAGATCGAGCGCACGCTACGCCATCAGTCGAGCTCGGGACCGAGCTTGGACCGCAGCCGCAGCACGGCCTTGGTGTGGAGCTGCGAGACGCGCGACTCGGTGACTCCGAGCACCTCGCCGATCTCCCGCAGGGTCAGGTTCTCGTAGTAGTAGAGGGCGATCACGAGCTTCTCACGCTCGGGCAGGGCGGCGATCGCGTCGGCGATGCGGTCCCGCAGCTCGCCCTGGTCGACGAGCGCCTGCGGGTCCGGGGCGTCCCGGTCCGGGAGGGTGTCGAGCAGCGAGACCTGGTCGCCCGAGGAGTCGGACACGTTCCAGAGTTCGTCGAGCGCGACGATCGTCGAGTTGGAGATCGCCAGCAGGGCGTCGTGGAAGTCCTCGAGGCTCACCCCGAGTTCGACCGACATCTCGTCGTCGGTCGGCGCGCGCTGGAGCTTGGCCTCGAGCTTCATGTTGACCCGCTCGATCTCGCGCGCGCGGGCGCGGACCGAGCGCGGCACCCAGTCGAGCGTGCGCAGCTCGTCGATGATCGCGCCGCGGATGCGCGTGATCGCGTACGTCTCGAACTTGATCTCCCGCGAGAGGTCGAAGCGCTCGATCGCGCTGATCAGGCCGCCAAGACCGTAGGAGATGAGGTCCGCCTCCTCGACGTGAGCGGGCAGCCCCGAGCTCATCCGTCCGGCGACGTACTTGACGAGCGGTGAGTACGCGACCACCAACCGCTCCCGCGCGCGCTCGTCCCCGCTGGTCTTGTACCTCCGCCAGAGGTCTTGGAGCTCGATCGCTTTTACGTTGGTTTCCAGTGTGTCCCCCCGTCGGTACGTTCTACGCCCGAGGGTGAGCGTTCGCGTAGGCGGATCTCAACCGCGCCGACTCTACCCGAGTGTAGACCTGCGTAGTCGAGATGGTGGCGTGTCCAAGCAGCTCCTGAATGGCCCGAAGATCGGCCCCGCCCTCAAGCATGTGGGTGGCGAATGAGTGTCGCAGGGCGTGCGGATGCGCCTCGGCGAGAGCCGGCGCGTGGCCGGCGGCGAGGCGCGCCCACGTGCGCAGCCGGCGCCGGACGTCGGAGGTGCCGAGCCGCCGCCCCGACTTCGAGAGAAACAACGGTTGCTCACGGGCGGTCCGATCGAGCTCGAGGATCGGCCGGGCGCGGTCGAGATATTGGTGCACGGCGCGCAGGGCGTGCTCGCCGGCGGGCACGATCCGCGTCTTGTTGCCCTTGCCCTCGACGCGCACCGTCTCGGCGTCGAAGTCGATCGAGGTTACGTCGAGGTTGACGAGCTCCTCGGCGCGCAGGCCCGAGGCGTAGGCGAGCTCGAACAGGGCCCGGTCGCGCAGCTCGAGCGGCGTCGTCGCCGGGATCCGGTCGAGCAGCGCGGCGACCTCGCCGGGCTTGAGGACGTGCGGCAGATGCTGGGGGCGCTTGGGCGCGCTGAGCAACTCAGCCGGGTTCTCCTCGCGCGCGCCGAGCTCGACCTGAGAGCGGAGCAGGCCGCGCAGGGAGGCGAGCTTGCGCCCGATCGTCGACGGCGCCTGGCCCCGCTCGGAGAGGCCCGCGGCATAGCGGCGGAGCGCTCGGACGTCGATCGTCGCCGGGTCGAGGCCGCCGCGGCTCGCCCACTCGGCGAACTGGGCACTGTCGGCGGCGTAGGCGCGACGGGTCTTCGCCGCCACCGCTCGCCGCCGGAGATCACGCTCGAAGGCCTCGAGCGCGGCACGCCAGGCCGGTGAGAGCTCCTCGCTCGTCGGGGGTTCAGCGGCTGTCAGCGGACTTGACATCAGCGCCACGCTATTTCGTCGTCGACGGCCGCCACCCTGCAGGCGAGGCTGCCATGTCGTCTAGGCGACGTGGACGAGCGTCCCGATCGGCGTGTACGGCCAGACCTGGCCGGCGGGCGCGAGGGCCATCTCCACGCAGCCGAGGCTCTGCGGGAAGCCGTACTGGGCGCGCGTGAAGGCGTGGAGCGCGTCGCCGCCGTTGAAGTAGCTGACGAACGGGATCCCGGGATCGTTGTAATGGCTGCCGTCGGGATTGGTGCCGCTCATCGTCGTCACCCGGAGGTGCTCGTAGACCGGATAGGTCCCCGGCGCGGTGGGCGCCTGGGCGATGCCGGTGTTGACCGCCGTCGTCATCACCGTGTGGCCGTTGTGCCACAGGTCGAGATGCTGTCCGCTCAGGCTGACGCTCACGTACGTGTAGCCGAAGGTCGACTGCCGGTTCGCGATGGCCGCGTCGATCAGCGACCGCCAGACGACGGGCCCGGCGGACCCATCGGGCGCGATCCCGTGGTCGTTCTCGAAGGCCATCACCGCGCCGCGGGTCATCGTCCCCGACACGCCCTGCGCCCAGAAGCCGCGGAGCGAGCTCGGCACGTTGGAGTACTTCCAAGTGAAGTTCCCCGACGGCGGCGCGACGGCGGCCGACTCCTGCGCGACCGGGTTGAGCGCGACGCTCGGACCGTTGAACTGGAGCGGCAGGTAGCCAAGGTTGGCCAGCAGCTGCTGGAGGCGCAGAGTCGAGCCCGGCGGCACCCTCCAGTTGCCGGTCGACGAACTGCCGCTGACCTGGCCTCCGACGAGGCGGACGCCGCCCGGTAGGCCGACCGCCACCTTGGCGCCAAGACCGTAGCCGTAGCCCTGAGGCTCGAAGACCATCGTGTGGCTGCCGACCACGTGCCAGGTGCCCTGGGTCGTCGGCGACACCGGCGGCAGGCTCGAGCCGAGCGCCGAATGGATCGGCTTTGAGAAGGTCAGGGTGATGTTCGTGTGCGGCCCGATCGACGTGCCCGGAGCGGGACTGGCGACGGCGGTGGCGGCGGCGCCGGCGGGGAACCAGCTCACCATCGAGGCCGGCGAGGACTCCCAGGTCCGTGGCACGGCGGCGACGGCGATCGTCCCGGCGGTCGCGGTCTGGCGCACGCGGATCTCGCTCTGGGGGCTCGACAGGACCTGGCGCACGAGGTGACCCGGCGGGCCGTAGGCGACGACCGACACCGGCTGGTGGAAGCCGATCACGAGCGGTGCGCCGGCCCGGACGGTGAGGTAGTTGGCTCGGAGGCTGCTACTCGGGGTCATCACCGTGAGGTGCAGCCGCTCGGTCTTGCCCGTTGCCCAGGAGAGCCAGCCGGGCCGGGAGATGACGACCTCGATCTGGAGCTGGGTGTGGGCGCGGACGAGATGCCGCGGCCAGATCTGATCGCCGCGCAGGTCGACGGGGACGGGCGTGCTGTGTGGGCCGGTCACGACGCTGACCCGCTGGACCGTGCCGCCGCCGAGCGGCATCGTCACGTGCGCGATCGCGGTGGTGTCGGTGCTCAGGCCGCCCTGCTGGGAGCGAGCGAGCAGCACGCCGCCACCGACGATGACGGCGATGACGAGCAGCAGAAACGCACCGCCTGCCAGAAACCGGCCTCGCCCATAGCGGCCGGACTGGGCGGTTGTTCGTCGGGCCTTCGGTGCCGGACGATCAGAATCGATCGCCGGGCGAAGGTAGGACACTCGCGCCACCTAGAAACTCTCCTGACCCCATGCTACCGGGATCGTCCGCTACTCAAGCACGTCTAAGCGGACATTCACCTTTTCTGCAACATGCATTTCATCCTGCGTTGATGACATTTCCCCGCCAAAGCTCACAATCCTGCCGGGTTCAGGAGGCGTCGATCGCCGCGCGGCGGGCGAGCTGGCGATCGAGCGCGTCGAGCACGCGCTCGCGGCGCCCGTGAGCCGCCTCGTAGCGGCGCAGCTCACGCAGCGACTCGAGGTCCATCGAGGCGATGAGCTCGAGCAGCTCACCCTCGGCCAGCCCCTCGAGCACCCCGGCCGAGCCCTCGGCGCCGCCACCCGGACCGTCGGCCGGTTGGACGCTCGGGCTCCAGCGCAGGAACTCCTCGACCTCGCGCTCGTAGCGGTAGGCCTCGGCGCCGCTCTGCAGCAGCGGGCGCAGTCGCTCGTGCGCCCGGACTTTGAGCACGGCCTCGCGCGTCGTGTAGCGGTAGGCGAACCCCGTCGCCTTCAGCTTGCGGTTATCGAGCCCGCGCCCGTAACGGAGCTGGCGGACCATCTCGACCGGGACGCGCAGGCCGATCCGGCGCAGCTGCATCGCGGTGAACACCGTCCCCCACGGCGGCAGGACCGGCAGCAGCGGCTTGCCGAGCAGCGAGGCGACCTCCGAGAGCGCGAGCACCCCATCGGCGGCGACGTTGTAGGCGCCCGGCAGGTCACGGCGGGCGGCGTGGGCGAGCGCCGCCGGCACGTCGTCCTGATGGACGAACTGGCAGCGTGGATCGAAGCCGAGGATGCCGGGGACGACCGGCAGACCGAACAGCGCCATGAACGTGCCGCCCACCTCGGCGCCGAGCACGTCGGCGAAGCGCAGCACGGTCACCGTCGCCCGAGGTCGCGCCGCCGCGAACTCCTCGACGAGGGCCTCGGCCTCGGCCACGTCGCGCTCGATCGCCGTCTGCGGGCGCTCTGACGCGGCCATCGACTCGGCGAAGAACGCCGGGCCGCCGGGCTCGCAGCCGTAGCGGTGCGCCGAGGAGCGGAACACCAGCCTGCGCAGCTGCGATCCCGCCCCGGCGCACGCACTGAGCAGTGCCCGGGTGCCGTCGACGTTGACCGCGTGGGCCTCCCCGAGCGCACCCGTCCCCGGGTCGGAGACGAGCCGCGTGTCGATCACCGTGTCGATGCCGGCCGCGCCGATGATCCGCCGCAGCAGCGCCTCGTCGGTCTTCACGCGAACGAACTCGGCGCGCTGGAACTCGTGCTGGGGATCGCGCTCGTCGACGCCGACGAGCGCGGCGACATGCCGGTCGCACTCGAGCAGCTGCGCCAGGCGCCCACCCCACGGGGAGGACACTCCGGTGATGAGGATGCGCGTCGACGTCATGTCCCTCGGGCTCGGGCTCGGTCTCCGGTCCGCTCGGTCCTACCCGAGCCACACGCTCTGACGCGCGGCGACCATCTCGAGCAGGTTCTCCTGGATGAGAGCACGAATCTCGCGTCCAAGGTCCGGCGCATGGGTGTCGTCATCTCCGGCCAGCCCCGCCGTGTCGACGGGTTCGAGGAAGCGCAGCTTGAACTTGGCCGGCAGCGGGACGCCGGCGGCGACCGGGATCTGCGGCACCCGCGGCAGCGGGACCGGTCCGAGCCGGCGGCGCGCGCCCACGCGCACGAACACCGGCTGCGCCTCCTCGGCCCCGAGCACGGCCACGGGGACGATCGGCACGCCGGCGCGGATGGCCAGCCCTGCGAAGTCACCGCCGCTGAAGTCTCGCAGGCGGTAGCGCTCCCGCAGCGGCTTGCCGACCGCGGCGCGCCCCTCCGGGAAGACGAGCACGAGCTGGTCCTCGTCGAACAGCAGGCGATGGAGGTTGGCCGGATGCGAGCCGACCGCCCCGAGCTTGGTGACGAGCATCCCCAGCGCCGGCACCCCGGTCGTCCGTGGCTCGGTGGCGAGGTGCACCGGACGGGGCCGGGGGTGCTCCTCGCGCACCGCCTTGGCGATCATCGCGCCGTCGGAGGGCAGCACGCCCGAGTGGTTGGCCACGAGCATCGCCCCGCCGCCGGCCGGGACGTTCTCGATGCCCTCGACCTCGACCCGGAACCAGTAGTGGTAGAGGAAGCGGTAGAGGGTCCGGTCGACGAGACCCTCGACCCGCTCCGAGCGGCCCCAGTCGGTGACGTGACGATCGGGCTCGAGGCCCGGCAGCTGCTCGCGGAGGTCGGCGAGCTCTCCCGAGGACTCGCCGCGGATGTCGCTCACCGACAACTCGACCGTCAGCCCGCTCTCGCCGTCGGGCCCGGGCTCGCCTGCATCTGGATCAACCATCGCGGCGATTCTCGCACGGTTCGCCGCCACCTCCGCGCACCTCGCGACGACCGATCGCCGGCCGTAGGCCGAGCAGGCCCGAGAACGCGTCTAATGCGTGACGGCGCCCGCGGCGGCGCTTGAGACCAGCCGCGCGTACTTGCGCAGGGCGACCCCGGGGTGGGGTTGCTCGGGCGGCTGGTAGTCCTTGATGCGCTGCGCGATCTCCGCGTCGGAGAGCGCGACGTCGAGCCGGCGCGCCTCGACGTCGAGGGTGACCTCGTCGCCGTCGCGGATCGCCGCGATCGGGCCGCCGCGCGCCGCCTCGGGGGCGACGTGACCGGCCATCAGGCCGCGGGTGGCGCCGGAGAAGCGCCCGTCCGTGAGCAGCGCGACGTCCTCGCCGAGCCCCTGGCCGACGAGCGCCGCGGTGACCGCGAGCATCTCCCGCATGCCGGGACCACCGGCCGGGCCCTCGTTGCGGATGACGATCATGTCGCCGGGCTTGATCTCACCGGCGGTGACGGCGCGCATCGCCGCCTCCTCGCCCTCGAACACCCGGGCCGGGCCGCTCTGGCGCCGGCGCTCGTAGCCGGCGAGCTTGACCACACAGCCCTCCGGGGCGATGTTGCCGTGGAGGATGGCGAGGCCGCCGGTGGCCTTGATCGGATCGTCGAGCGGCCGCACGACCTGCTGGCCCTCGGTCTCGACGGCGGCGTCGGCGTGCTCGCCGACGGTGCGGCCGGTGACGGTGATGGCGTCCTCGTGCAGCAGCCCGGCCTCCTTGAGCCGCCTCATGAGCAGCGGCACGCCGCCGGCGCGATACAGGTCGGGGGCGACGAACCGGCCGCCGGGCTTGAGGTCGCAGAGCAGCGGCGTGCGCTCGCTGATCCGGTCGAAGTCGTCGATCTCGAGCGGCACGCCCATCTCCCGGGCGATCGCGAGCAGGTGCAGGACGCCGTTGGTCGAGCCGCCGCTGGACGCGATCGCGGCGATCGCGTTCTCGAGAGCGTCGCGGGTGATGATGTCGCTCGGCCGCAGCCCGCGCCGGAGAACGTCGACGACAAGCTTCCCCGCCTCGCCGGCGACCTCCGACTTGCGGGGATCGATCGCCGGCACCATCGAAAAGCCGGCCGGCGAGATACCGAGGACCTCGAAGGCCATCGCCATCGTGTTGGCGGTGAACTGGCCGCCGCAGGCGCCGGCGCCCGGCGAGGCGACGTCCTCGAGCTCGGTGAGCTGCTCGTCGCTCAGCTTGCCGGCGGCGTGGGCCCCGACCGCTTCGAAGACCTCCTGGATCGTCACCTGCTCGCCGTGGAAGTGGCCCGGCATGATCGAGCCGCCATAGAGCATCACGCTGGGGATGTCGAGCCGGCAGAGCGCCATCACCGTGCCGGGGATCGTCTTGTCGCAGCCGCTGATGGCGATGACGGCGTCGAACATGTGGGCGTCGACGACGAGCTCGATCGAGTCGGCGATGACCTCGCGGCTGGCGAGCGAGGCCTTCATGCCCGGCGTGCCCATCGTGATCCCGTCGGAGATGGCGATCGTGTTGAGCTCCATCGGCGTGCCGCCGGCCGCACGGATGCCCTCCTTGACCTTGGCCGCGAGCGCCCGCAGGTGGAAATTGCAAGGCATCGTCTCGATCCACGTGTTGGCCACGGCGATGAGCGGCTTGCTCAGCGCCTCGTCGTCGTAGCCGATGCCCTTCAGGTAGGCCCGCGCCGCCGCACGCTCCGGGCCGTCGGTGAGCGCGCGGCTGCGGTGCTTGAGGTCAAAGGCGGCATCGCCCATTGCGGCGGGACTGTAGCGGGCGGCGCCACGACGGGCCGCCCGCCACAGCCCAGAGCCGAGATCAGCCGGGGATCCGGACCGCGCCGATGCTGCGCACGCGCGTCTTGCCGCCGGTCGGCGTGTAGGCGATGACTACGCGGACGGAGACAGCGTGCCGGTGCTTGGCCACCAGCCGGCGCCCGCGGGCACCCGGTGCGACCGTCAGCTTCAGGCGGCCGGCCGCGCCGACCTTCCGCGTGAGCTGGCCGAAGCTGAATCGACCCGCACCCACCGTCAACGCGGCGGCGATGTTCGCCGTCGGCGCGGTCTCGAGCACCTGGACGCGCCCCGGTCCGGGGAGCTGCAGGGCGAGCGTCACCGCGCCGTTCTTGCGAGACGCGATCGAGCGGATGACGAAGCGATTGTCCGGCAGGACGGTGTAATCGATCGTCTGGGTCGTGACCTGCCCGTCGTCGCTCACCGCGGTCACGGTGAACGTCTGCGGACCGGACACCGAGGTGTCGATCGGCGACCCTGAGGCCGCGTCGCCGGAGCAGTCGGTGATCCCCGGGCCCCCCGGAGCCTCCTGGCAGGTGTAGCGGGCCTTCACCTGCTGGCCGAAGTCGAAGACCTGGCCCTCGCGCGGCGAGCTGACGGTGACCGTCGGGGGCGCGAGCACGGTCAGCGTCTCGGTGTCGCCGACGCCGCTTCCGCCCGCGGTCGAGCTGACCGGCCCGGTGCTGTTGGTGTAGGTCCCGGGCGCCGTCGCGGTGACCGCCACCGACACCGTGCAGCTCGCACCACCGGCCAGCTTTCCGCCGGTCAGCGTGATCGTGTTGGAGCCGGAGACGGCGGTGAGCACGCTCGCGGAGCCGCAGGTACCGCTCTGACCGTTCGGGGTGTCGACGACGACGCCGGCCGGCAGAGTGTCGGCGAAGCCGATCCCGCTCAAGCTCGAGGACGCATTCGGGTTGGTGATGGTGACCGACAGGGCGCTGGTCCCACCTGCCCCGACCGAGCTCGGGGTGAAGGCACTCGCGACCGTCGGCGGGTTGGCCGCCGCCGAGGCCGCGCCCGCACTCGCGAGCACCCCGAGCAGCGCCACCACGCCCGACGCGGCAGCGCGTCGGACCGTGCCACGCGCGACGAACCGCGACGGCGTGGTCCACCTGACATTTCTTCGCTTCACAGGAATCCTTTCTTGTTTTACACTTTTTCGATTGCTTTTATTGGCTTTAGCGCGTGGGGTAGCCCGCCTCTCCGTGAAGGCGGTTGGGAACTCAGGCCCCCGGCAGCGCCTCTGAGACGAACGACTTCGCCGTGCTCGCATGCGCGAGTGGGGTGAAGCCGAACAGGGCCTCCACCGACCTGAGCAGCGAGTACGGGTCGTAGGTGGCGGAGATCACAGTCCCCCGCGCCGCGTAGCGCGACAGTACGAGAGCCCCCGAGGGGACCGGGCCGCCGCTCACCGGGGTGGGAGCGGTCGAGGTGAAGGCGATGATGAGAACGCCATCCTGCTTGTAGGCGGCTGAGGCGAGGATCCGCGGTACCCACTGCTTCAGAAAGGCGTCCTCGCGCGCAATGCCCACCCCCTGGCCGTCGGAGCAGCTCGCCGTCGCCGCGTCGGCAGCACACAGACCGGGCGCGATGAACGCATAGCTCGGCGTGCGCCCCAGCGACCCGAGATCGTGGCCGAGCTCGCCGAGCGAGACGTCGTTCTCGGCGCAACCACCGAGGTCAAGCAGGGAGTGGAAGTAGATGAACGGGTTGTGACGGGTGTCGTACTCGGGCCCGGTGCCGGGGACCGAGCCGGTGTCGAGGGCATCGGAGTTCGGGTGCGGGCAGGGCGTCTTGGCGATGCCCTCCACGTACCCCTTCCAGACGAGTCCCTGCGAGGTGAACTGATCGGCAACGCTGGTGATCGTGTTGGGGTACACGCATCCGCTTCCCGGGATCTGGCCGGCGGCGTTCGGTTCGGTGTTCGGCGGGAATTCGCTGTAGCTCGGGCAATCGAGATTTGTGTCGGCGTTCGGTGCCTGGCCGCTGACCATGGCCAGCAGGTCGGGCAGCTCTGCCCGGCCGAGCGTCTGGTAGCCGCCCAGGAAGGCCCCCTGAGGCACGAGCGTCCGGTTGAGGTAGCGCGCGGGCGAGCTCTGCCCGAACGCCTGATCGAAGCTGGTCGCCGACAGGGCGATGACGAACACGTGGTGAACCTTCAGCGGCGCTGCCGCCGGGGTCGTCGAGCTCGTGGTGGTCGTCGCGGTGGTCGCGGTCGTCGCCGTCGTCGCCGCCGACCCGCCGCCCGAGCCGATGTTGCCGGTGTTGCCGGTCGTCGAGGCGCTCGGGGTCGCCGCCGGGGCGGCGGGCGTGGGGGTCGGCGCGTCCGCCGGCGTCGAGGTGTCGACCGGTGAGAAAGCGGTCGGCCCCGCCGCCGCCTGGCGCACAACAACGGGTCGCTGCTTCAGCGCCGCGAGCACCGCGGTCTGGGCCTCGGTGCGCTGCATGCCGGTCGCGATGACCAACGCGGTGGCGGCGACCGAAAGCGCGGCGATGACGAGGACCGTGCCGCGGCCGAGCCGCACGTTGCGCAACCCCTCGATCATGGCCCGCTCAGCGGAGCTGCGCACTGCGCGCAGAACGCCGCGCCCCTGGCGTACGTTGCCCCGCAGGCGGGACAGCTCCCGCCGATGCCGTCGTCACCGCGCTCGAGCATCCGCTCGATCTGCCCGAGCTCGGCGTCGACGCGCTGGAGCTCGGCCGCCCGACGCATGAGCACTTCCATGCGCACGTGGTCGCGGATCGCCATCTCGTAGAAGAGACCGCCGAGCTCGGACTGCATGAGCGCAAAGCGCTGGGCGAGCCGATCGCGCTGGGCGAGCAGCTCGGGATCGGGCCGCCGCGCCTGCGGGACGAGCGCCTTGACCGGGGGCCTGGAGCGGGTGAGCCGCCTCATGGCACCGAGATGACGTCGGGCAGACCCTTCTGCGCATTGACATAGCTCTTGCCGATCTGCTGCTGGACCTTGGCTACAGCTGCGGCCCCCTGGGCGAGCTGCTGGCCCGAGGGCTTGAGACCGGCGATCTGGTGGGCGGCGCCATAGGCGGTCTTGGTCAGGACCTTGCCGCCCCCGGCTGCGCCGCCGCCGACCGGCTGCACGTGGATGACCTTCGCCTCCGGGAAGTGCTTGCGCAGACCGGGGAGGGCCGCGTCCGCCGCGGCCTTCGTGCTGTAGGCGCCGGAATAGATGACGAGGCTGCCCAAGGGGGCCGACGGGGTGAGCTGGAAGTCGCTCGGGACGATCAGCCCGACGTGGCTCGCACCCTTGGCCCGCACCGCGCGCTCGGCCCGGCTGACCGCCGCCCGGCCACCGCTCGAGGGCACCGTCTGTACCTCGACCGCGTAGCCGGACGGCAGCGGGAAGTCGCTGCTCAGCGCGGCGACCGGCGTCGCGGTCGACGCTGACGCCGCCGGCCCCGCCGTGGCGGCACCGGTTCCCGATGCCGCGACGACCTCGGGCTTCTGGGCCCGCAGCGCCGCGATCAGCCTGCCGTCACCGTTGTTGGAATCCCGTCCCACGAGCACCCCCAGTCCGACGGCGAGCGGGATGATCGCCAGCACGAGCGCCGTGCCCAGGCCCGGCGAGCGCCCGGAGCGCTGGCGCGCCTCCGCCGCGGACGCCTGGCGGGGGCGCGCGGCGGTCACCTTGGCGAGATACTCCGCGGCCGGGTCAGGGACGTGGCGCTGGTGCGCGCCGCAGACCACGCAGTAACGCTGCGCGCGGTCGACGGGCGCGCCGCAGGCGTCGCAGTGCTCGTACTGAGAAGCGGTCGTATCGCTCACCGTGTTCATCTCCTCGGTGTTCATCGCAGCTCCGTGGGCCCGGCTTGGAAGGTCACCGCGGACCCGCGCGCGTTCCCGAGCAGCGCCAGCCGCAGCTGCTGCGTCGAACCTCCGTCGAGTTCGCCGATCGCGGCCCGAGCCGCGGCGGTGTAGGCCCCGCTCCTCTGGGCCGCGGCGTAGACCGGAAGTTCGTACTGCGGCACGTCGGAGAGGTTGCGGACGGTGACCTCGACGGCGCCGTGGCGAGGTGCCGCGACGAGGCTGACCGCGATCCGTGGCAGCGCCGAGGGCAGCGCCCCGTCCGCGGCGGACACCGATCCGGCGCCGGCCGCGGGGAAGCCGACGCGGACGACTGGCGCCCCGCCCGGCGGACGGCGAGCGGTCGGGAACACCCAGATGAGCCGGCCGCGGGGAGCGATGCCCGGGATGTGGGTGAGGAAGTAGTCAAGGCCGGAGGCGCCGTTGAGCACGCGCTCACGGCCGCCGGCCTCACGGACGGCGACTGTGATCGGCAGATCGCTCACCGTCCGGTCGCTGAGGTTGCGCAGGCGGACGACGATCGCCGCGCCGGTGGCGGAGCGCACGAGCGTGGCGCTCGCGGCGACCGCCGGGTCGGCCCTGGAGACGCGGACGGCCTGCTCGGTCGCCCGGTCACGGGCGCTGACCACACGCAGCCGGGCCGCCTGCTGCTGGGTGGTGGCGCAACCGGCCAGGGCGACGGCGGCCAGCCCGATCCCCAAGCCGCGTGAGCGGTTAGCCAAAGGCGCCACTGACGTACTCCTTGGTCCGCTGTTCCCGCGGGCGGCTGAAGAGGGCGCCGGCGCTCGCGTACTCGACGAGCTCGCCGAGATACATGAACGCGACGTGGTCGGCGATGCGGTAGGCCTGCTGGAGGTTGTGGGTGACGATGACGATCGCCACTTCCTCGCGCAGCTTGACGATCAGGTCCTCGATCACCTTCGTCGACTGTGGGTCGAGGGCCGAGCAGGGCTCGTCGAGGAGCAGGACCTCCGGCTGGGCGGCGAGCGCCCGCGCGATGCACAGCCGTTGCTGCTGGCCACCGGAGAGCCGCAGCGCGGGGTGGTCGAGGTTGTCGGCGACCTCGTCGAGCAGGCCCGCCCGGGCGAGAGCGTCCTGGACGGGGGCCTTGAGGGCCGCCTTGCGCGGCCGGCGGCGGGCCTGCTCACGCAGGACGTAGGCGATGTTGTCGAACACGCTCATCGGAAACGGGTTCGGCTGCTGGAAGACCATGGTCACGCGACGCCGCAGGCCGGTCGGCTCCATCGCGCTGATGTCGATGCCGTCGAGGGTGACCCGGCCTGACACCGTCGCGCCCTTGTTCATCTCGGTGAGGCGGTTGAGGCAGCGCAGCAGCGTCGTCTTTCCGCAGCCCGAGGGACCGATCAGCGCGAGCACCTCCCCCTGCCGGATCGGGAGCGAAACGCTCTTGACCGCCTCCTTCGTCCCGTAGGCGACGGACAGGTCCTCGACCTGCATGCGATCGAGGGCGATCGACCCTGTGCGCGCCTGGCGTGGGGCGGCGACGAAGCGGCGGTCATGGCCGTTGCCGTTGGTCGTGGCCGAGTGGCCATTGCCCGCGGCCGGGTGACCGCCGGCCGCCGGGCGTCCCCGCCCGTTGCCATTCGACCCGAGACCTGAGACCGGCGTCACCTGCTCATCGCCGGTCAGCCGGCGCACGGGGGGCGGCTGACTCAGCTCCATCGCATCCTCCGTGCCCGCCGCGTGTACAGGTCGACGCCGAGGTTGAGGACGAGGACGATGAGCAGCAGGACGAACGCGGCCGCGTAGGCCTTGTCCGGCTGATTTCCGTCACCGGTCGGTGCGTTCTCGAAGATGTAGCTGGTCAGCGTGCTGCCCGTGCCCCGCAGCGTGCTGAGGATCGGGGTCGATCCGACGCCGTCGAGGTTGAGCGTCGCGCCGAGCAGGACGACGATGATCGCGGTGTCGCCGATGACCCGCCCGACGCCGAGCATCGCCCCGGTGACCACCGAGGGACGGGCGGCGGGCAGGAGCACCCTCCGGGTGGTGGCGATCTTCGTTTTGCCGACCGCGTAGGAGGCCTCGCGGACGTGCAGCGGGATGGCCAGCAGACCCTCACGCACGGTGGCCACGACGAGCGGAAGGGCGACGAGCGAGAGCATCGCGCCCGCGGCGACGAACGAGCGGCCGAAGACGATGCCGCCGTTGGTCTGGCTGAGAAAGCCCAGCGCGGGTGACTCGAAGATCAGGGTGCCGAACAGGGCGAGGACGATCGACGGGATCCCGGCCAGCATCTCGACCATCGACTCGGCGATCCGGGCGAACGCGGCTGGGCGGGCGAATTCGGTCAGCCACACCGCGGTGGCCACCCCGACCGGAAGGGCGATCGCCATGGCGATGACCGCCACCAGCAGCGTCCCGATCATCGGATCGAGAAAGCCCCCGGTCTGGTTCTCGGTGTAGCCGACCGAGGGGTGGGTGACGAGCAGGCTCGGCCGGATGTAGCGGACGCCCTGGATGAAGAGGTAGATGACGATCGCGGCGGCGATTACGCAGAAGAGCACGCCGAGCGACCAGGCGATGGCGAGCCCGATCCGATCGGACAGCCGCCATGAGGAACTCGAGTCGGGCCGCCGCCTGGCCCTCGCGGCGGCGGGCGGCGCCGGTGCTGCGCTGATGCCGCTCATGCCGGTGACCCCAGGAGCGCGTAGCGCTTCATCGGCTGCTTGGCCGCCCAGCCGATCAACGAGAACATCGCGGCCGAGAACAGCAGCACCGCGGCGATCGCGTACAGGGTGTGCTTCATCGGCGGAGAGCTCAGCTCCTCCGTGTTGCGGATGATCGTGGCCGAGAGCCCGCGCGACGGCTCGACGAAGAAGATGAGCCCGTCGGCCGGGTTGGGGGCAAAGCCCACCGAGCCGGACACCATGCTCAGCATCACGGCCTCGCCGAGCGCCCGCGCGGCGGCGAGCACGGTGCCGGCGATCAGAGCCGGACGGGCCGTCCGCACGCCCACCTTCCAGAACGTCCGCCAGCGATTGACCCCGAGCGCGAGCGAGCCCTCGAGCCAGCCCCGCGGCACCGAGCGCAGTCCCTCGGCGAACACCGCGATCATGATCGGGGCGATCATCACCGCGAGGATGACCACGGCGGCGAGCAGGCTGTAGCCGGTCAGCGAGATGACCGGCGTGACCGACGCCTTCGCCTGTTCACTGATCAAGTGGTTGCCGATGAAGGGCACGAGCACGAGCACCCCGAGCAGGCCGTAGATGACCGACGGGACGCTGGCCAGCAACCGCACCACCGGCTCGAGGATGCGCTTGAGCCAGTCGGGGGCGAATTCGACGATGAACACGGCCACGAACAGTGAGCAGAAGAACGCGATCACCACCCCGAGCACGGTGGTGAGGATCGTGCTCCAGATCAGCGGCCAGGCGTGGAACGTGTACTGCGCCGCGCCGCCGATGTCACCGGAGGTGAAGATCGACTGGATCTGGTTGTCGACGTCGCCCCCGGGCCCGAACCAGCCAAGGCCGTTGTGAGCGAACGACGGCCACGCCTCCCAGAGCACGAACACGAGCATCGCGCCGAGGAGCAGCACGAGCCCGGCGACAAGCGCGCCGAGCAGCAGCTCAGCGCGCCTGTCCCCGGATACGGCAGGGGCCTCGTCGAGGAGGAACTCGTCGTCCATTCGGCTGCTGGGCGCGGGCCTAGTGCTTGTTGTACGCGGCCACGGCGCCGGCGCGCGTGATGATCGTGCCGGCCGCCTTGCTCGTCCGCACCCAGTCGAAGAACTTCGCCACCTGGGTGCTGATGTGCCGGGTCGGCACGACGCCCCAGATGTAGCGGAACAGCGGGTAGGACTCGTTCTTGATGTGGGCCGCGTCGCATGGCACGCTGCCGATGGTGAGCTTCTTCACGCCGCTGCCCGAGCCCGAGTGCGACAGGCCGACGTAGCCGATCGCGTTCACGTCCTTGCTCACCTGGACGGCGACGAGGCCGTCCGAGGGCTGCTGGGTGACGTTCGAGGCCTGTGTCTTGCCGTTCAGCACCGCCTGCTGGAAGAAGGTGTACGTGCCGGCCGCCGAGTTGCGGCCCACCGGATCGATGACCGAGCTGAGGTTCGACCCCGGCACCTGGCTCCAGTTGGTGTCAACGGCGGTGAAGATATCCCGCGTCTGCGAGAGCGAGATGTTGCTCAGGCTGTTGTGCGGGTTCACGGCGAGGCAGAGTCCGTCGAGGAACAGCTTCACGTACGTGGTGCCCGAGTCGCTGCGCAGTGGCGGCCGCACATTGACGGCAAACTGACTGCGCCCGGCCTGCACATCCTGCACGCCGGCGTTGCCGCCATTGGGGATGTACTTGAAGTTGATGTTGTGGTGGATCGCGTGGTAGCCCTTGAACAGTTTGAGCATGTAGGGCTGCGCCGCGCTCGAGCCCGAGCCGACGAGGGTCAACGCGCCGGCGCTTGCCGGCGCGGCGAGGGTCAGCGCGCCCGCCCCGAGCACGCCGAGCGCCCGCAGCCGCGCTTTCGGCGCGCGTGTGCGCCGTAGCGTTGAGAGCTCCGAGTCTTCACGTCGCTCGTGCCCGTTGTCGGTACCCCGGTGTGACTCCGCGATCGAGGGCGCTCCTGCGACCGCCTCCGGCGATTGGCTGTGTGCTCTCAACGATCTTCCTTTCTCTGTCAGCAACCAAACTCAACCAAGTTGATGAAGTTCGTGCGGAAGATACCACCTCCATCGGTTTATCGACCGACTCGGTGGGGTAAGCGGCCGCGGACCGCCGCCGGCTCAGCCCGCGGTGTCGACGGGGGTCAGCCTGCGCTGTCGACGCGGGGTCAGCCCGCGGTGTCGACGCGGGGCGGATCCGGGGCGGATCCGTCGCGCAGGCGGGCTCGCTCCCAGCGCGACAGCCGCCAGAGGTCCCGCGTGATCTGCTGAGGGTCGAGCTGGCGCCCCGGAAGGTGCATGTTCGCGCTCGAGATAAGCCGCCGCTCGTCCCCGGTCAGCGCCATCCATTTGGCGAGCACGTCGTCGGAGTCGGGAAGGCGCGCGCTGCCGTACGGCCGGGTCTCGTCGGGGAACTCCACGCAGTACTCGCTGAGCATGCGGTGGGTCTGCGGGAGGTAGGCGAGGATCGGCTTGTGGGGATAGATCAGGTACGCGTACGGTGCGCCGCCGGTGGGCCCTCGCTGACCGGGCGACTCGCTCTGCGTGCCCCAGACCCGGATGAAGCCGAGGTCTCGGTACATCGACCACTCCTCCTCGTTCACGCAGGAACGAAGCAGTTCGCGAGCGCGCGCCTCGGCCCGGAGCTCACGGCCGGGATCGAACAACGTGCTCGGGACCCGTCGCCGGTGCGCGCGGCGGCGACTGAGGGCCGCTTCGATGCGCGGCACGATCAGGTCGGAGAGCAACGCGAGCGCGACAAGGGCGGTGACAGCGAGGGCCAGCAGCACCGTGCCGCCTCGGCCTAGCGACCACCGGCCGCGCGCGGAAAGAAAATCACGCGATCGGCATCGCGCGGGACCTCATCGAAGGACCGGACCATCCGGGCCTCCTTCCGGCCATCGCTGCCCGCCAGCGGAACGGCCGCCCACAGGCCCAAGTCGAGCTGCCTGCGGAACTCCTCGAGCAGACGCTGCTCGTCTTCGGCGAGGTCGACATCACCATCCGCGATCAGCACCTCACCATGGCCCGGCTTCATCCGCAGAAAGCGCACGCAGTGATTATGTCAAAGGCGAGAAGCCCGGGCCGGGAGTGCCGGCACCGCCGCCCGCGGCGGATGTCGGGCGACGGACATCGGCACTCCCCCCCGGCGCGAGCCTACCCGCGGGCGCGGCGGACGCTGACCCGTGCCCGCTTCTTGGCCCTCGGCTTGGCCTTTGGCTTCGGCTTGGGCTTCGGATACGGCACGGTGTCCGGGACCTTCGGGCAGCCGCCGGTGAGGTTGAGCCGGAATGGCCCGTCCTGGGCTCCCGTGGAGTCGGTGACGATGACGTCGACGATGGCCTGCGGCTCGGCCGGAGTCCCCGGCTTTGCCCCGACCGGCAGCGCCTTGCAGTACGGATCGGTGAGATCGAGCGTGCCCGAGGCGTAGTTGTAGGCGCTCATCACCGCGCCGGCCAACCCGGGGTTGCAGTTGAAGCCGTTGCTGGGCAGCGTGCCCTCGCACGTCCACCCCTCAGTGGCGACGACCGTCCCGCCGTACGGTGCGAGCACGTCGGCCGACGGAGAGAAGTAGTCGATGTTCCCCTGATCGCTCGGGCGCCGCTCGGCGATCAGCGTGTAGGCCGAGATCGGCGTATCGCAATGGAACCGGTAGTCGATCAACTGGGGATCATCGACCGTCGGGGACGGATCCTTGGTCAACGATCCGCCGCACACGGTGGCCGATTGGGGAACCGGGGCCGCCGCCGTGGCGACCGCGGGGAGCAGGGCTCCCCCGGCCATCGTCGTGACGACGAGCAGCAGGAATCGCGCCCGCGGGTGAAGGCCGGGCGACGTTCGCACCGGCCGGGTACGGGCCGGCGAGCGGCCCTCAGGTGATTGCAGCAATGCTGACCTCCGCATCTGTGTTCAGATCGCCGGCCCCATAACGACCCCGATCAGGCCCGCGGGCTCTGACCACTGCTGTCGGCCGACATTGGCAAGTATCTTGACAGAGTTTATGGACTTTGCCGGATCAGTGCGCTGCGGCCCCGCGGACCGGGTCCCGTCAGCGCCTCAGGCCAAGGACGTTGACCGGGCCGGCGCCCGCGCCGATCACGCGCAGGCCGTCGCGGACCGCGCGCGCCGCCAGGTCCTTGGCCACGCGGGCGGCGGCGGCGAGGTCATCGCCCCACGCGAGCCGGGCCGCGAGCACGGAGGAGTGCGTGCAGCCCGAGCCGTGGGCGGCGCCGCCGGGAAAGCGCTCACCGGGGACCTCGATGACGTCCTTCCCGTCGAAGAGGACGTCGGTGGCCTCCTCGCGATGACCGCCGGTGACGAGAACCGCCGCCGGGCCGAGGGCATGCAGCCGCCGGGCGAGCTCGATGACGTCCTCGATGCCGGCCTCGCCCCCGGGCTGCGCGAGCAGCGCCCGGGCCTCGGGGACGTTCGGCGTGATGACCGTCGCGCGTGGCAGCAGCAGCTCGATCAGGCTCGTCTGGGCATCGACGTCGAGCAGGGGCGCGCCGGACTCGGCGACCATGACCGGATCGAGCACGACCGGCGTTCCGGCCGGCAGCTCGTCGAGGGCCTTGGCGACGACGACGATCGTCTCGGCCCGGCCGAGCATCCCGATCTTCACGGCATCGACGCCGATGTCGGAGCTCACCGCGCGGACCTGGGCGAGGATGACCTCCGGCGGGACGTGATGGACGGCGGTGACCTCGACCGTGTTCTGGGCGGTGATCGCGGTGATCGCGGTCATGCCGTGCACGCCGGCGGCGGCGAACGCCTTGAGGTCGGCCTGGATGCCGGCGCCGCCGCCCGAGTCCGAGCCGGCGATCGACAGCACCCGCGGAATCCGCGCGCGATCGCGTCCGGTGGGGTGCGGGCTCGGCTCGGGGTTGGGGTCGGGCATGGCCAACGAGGTTACGCGGTCGCCGCGTACCGTCCGCCCGCCTCACGGCGTACGTAGCCGGCGAGCTCGAGTGCGGCCAGGGCCGCGAGACCCTGCTCCGGCGGGACCCCGGCCGCCGCGAGCGCGCCGGGCGTATCGCGGCCCTCGGATATCGCCTCGAGCAGAGCGCCAAGCTCACGGGACAGCGAGGGGCGATCGTCACGGCGCGCCCGCCGCCGCCCGGCCCCGAACAGATGGTCGAGGACGTCCTGGGTGTCCCGCACCACTCGCGCGCCGCGGGCGAGCAGCTCGTTGGGTCCAGCGGCGAGCCCCGAACCGACCCGGCCGGGCACGGCGGCGACCGGACGGCCGAGACCGCGGCCGAAGCCGGCGGTGAGGAGAGCGCCGGAGCCCTCGGCCGCCTCGACGACGACGGTCATCGCCGCGAGTCCGGCGACGATGCGGTTGCGGGCCGGAAACCCCCAGCGCCGCACCGGGCTCCCGGGCGGCAACTCGGAGACGACGGCCCCGTCGGCGCGGAGCTGCGTGTGGAGGCCGCGCTTACTCGCCGGGTACGGCCGGTCGGCGCCGCCCGGCAGGACGGCGATCGTGGGGCCGGCGGCGGCCAGGGCCCCGGTGTGTGCGGCCGAGTCGACGCCGAAGGCCATCCCGCTGACGACGGTCACCCCGGACGCGGCTAGGCCCCGCCCGAGCCCACGCGCCACCTCGAGCCCGTACTCCGAGGCGCGCCGCGCGCCGACGACGGCGACCGGCTCCCCGGCGGCGAGACGGAGGAACCGGGGCAGACCACCGGCCACGTGGAGGACCGCGGGCGGCGCCTCGAGCTCCCGCAGACGCACCGGGTAGTCCTCCGCGCAGCGGCAGAGCAGCCCCAGTCCGGAGCGCCTGGCCTGCTCCCGCGCGAGCGTGGCGTCGAAGCCCTCGTACTCGCCGGCGAGCTGCTCGGCCCGGTCACCGGCGAGGGCGGCGAGCAGCTCCGCATCGCCGAGCGCGAGGATGCCGGCGATCCGCCCGCGGACCGCCTCGAGATGGCCAGAGAGGCGCGCGAGCAGCCAGCTGCGGCGCAGACAGCCGTCGCACGCCCGCGCCTCGCTGCTCTCCCCCACGGCGTTCACGCCGCCAACGCCGTCTCGCCCCCGGCCCGCTGGCGCAGACTGAGGGCGGTGAGGAGGTCCGCCTCGGTGACCTGCTCGCGGTGATCGAGGTCGGCGATCGTCCGGGCGACGCGGAGCACCCGCTGTCGGCCACGGGCGCTGAGCGCGCCGACCGCGTAGGCCTGAGCGAGCGCCGCCGCCGCGGGCTCGTCGAGACGGACGAAACGACGCACGAGCCGCCCGTTCATCTCGCCGTTGCAGCGTGCGCCGGTGCCGGCCAGCCGGGCCCGCTGGCGCTCGCGGGCTTCGGCGACGCGAGCCCGGGCCGCGGCCGAGTCGGTCACCGCCGGTCCCCCCAGCTCGGCCTCCGACGGCCGCTGAACGTCGACGAGGAGGTCCATGCGGTCGAGCAGCGGACCGCTCAGCCGCCTGCGGTGGCGGCGCAGGTCGGCTTCCCCGCACACGCACCGCTCCCCCACGCCGGCGAACCCGCACGGACACGGATTGGTGGCCGCGATCAGCATGAAGCGGGTCGGGAACGCGAGCGCGCGCTGGCCGCGGATGATCGAGACGACGCCGTCCTCGAGCGGCGTGCGCAGCGACTCGAGCGTTGCGCGCTGGAACTCGGAGAGCTCGTCGAGAAAGAGCACTCCGTGATGCGCAAGAGTCGCCTCGCCGGGTCGCGGCGGCGCCCCGCCGCCCACGAGGCCGGCCGGGGAGATGGTGTGGTGGGGCGCGCGGAACGGGCGCGCGGTGATCAGCCCGTCGGCGTGCAGCCCGGCGACGCTGTGGATGCGCGTGACCTCGATGGCCTCCGCGCGGGTCATCGCCGGGAGGATCGAGGGCAGCCGTCGCGCGAGCATCGTCTTGCCGGTGCCGGGTGCGCCCTCGAGCAGCAGGTTGTGGCCGCCGGCGGCGGCGATCTCGAGCGCGAACAGCGGCGCCCGCTGGCCGCGCACATCGGCGAGATCGGGCTCCGGGGCCCGGTGCCGCGGCCCCAGCGGGCGCTCGGGGAGCGCGACCGCCCGGCGCGTGGCCAGGACCTCGGCGGCGGCGGCGAGGGTGTCGACCCCGGATACCTCGATGCCCTCGACGAGCGCCGCCTCGCGGGCGCGCTCGCGCGGCACGATGAGGCGGGTCAGGCCGGCCCGCAGCGCGCCCTCGGCGACGGCGAGCGCCCCTGGTGAGTCGCGCATCTCCCCGCCGAGGGAGAGCTCGCCGAACACGGCGACCGAACGCAGCGCCACGCCGGGCAGCTGCTCGCTGGCCGCGAGCAGCGCGATGGCCAGTGCCGCATCGAATCCCGGCCCGACCTTGCGCAGGAAGGCCGGGGCGAGATTGGCGGTGATCCGCTGCTCGGGGAACTTGAAGCCGGAGTTGAGGATCGCCGAGCGGATCCGGTCACGGGACTCGCGCACGGCGGTGTCGGCGAGGCCGACAATCGCGAACGCGGGCAGACCCGAGCGGATATCGACCTCGACCCACACCTGGCGAGGATCGACGCCGTCGATCGCGAACGTGGCCACCCGAGCGAGCACTCGCTGAACGTACGCTCGATCGCGTTACACGTGGGTCACGCGCCGTAACAATTCTCCGCAGGCAAGGCCGCCCGGCTTGCGCAGAATTGGCACAGGCCGTGACCCACACGGCACACGATTGCGCCTAGCGTGCCGGGCGTGGGAGACGACCAGCGTCCAGCGGTCGGCCGGCTCGGCGAGCAGCTGGCCGCCGAGCACCTCGAGCGGCTCGGCTTTCAGATCCTCGAGCGGAACTTCCGCAACCGCTGGGGCGAGCTCGACATCATCGCCTACGACGGGCGGGTGATCGCGTTCTGCGAGGTGAAGTCGCGGCGGCTCCGGGGCGGGGGCGGAGCCGGCGTTGGTGGTAACGGAGCCGGCGTGGTCGGGGGCGGAGCCGGCGTGGTCGGGGGCGGCGGCCGCGGCTTCGGCGTCGGCGGCACCCCGTTCGACGCCGTCCACCCGGGCAAGCGCGCCCGTGTGCGCCGGATGGCCGGGCACTGGCTGATGAGCCGGACCGACCGGCCCTACGCGCAGGAGCTGCGCTTCGATGCGATTGGGATCACCTTCGACCGCTCAGGCCGACTGCTGGCCCTCGAACATCTCGAAGGCGCCTTCTAGGGCGAGCTGCTGATAGGCGGCCGACTGGAAGGACAGGCGATGGAGCGGGGACACGCCGAGCCGCTCGATCGCCTCGCGGTGCTCGGGGGTCGCGTAGCCGACGTGCTGGGCGAAGTACCAGCCGGGATGGGCGGTGTCGACGCGGCGCATGTACCGGTCGCGGGTCTCCTTGGCGATCACCGACGCGGCGGCGATGGCCGCGCTCTTGGCGTCCCCTCCGACGACCGCCCGCTGCTCGTAGGGGACGGCGGCCACCGAGAACCCGTCGCTGAGGCAGATGCAGCCGGGACGGGCGACCTGCAGGAGCGCGTCGCGGAGCGCCGCGAGGTTCGTCTTGTGCAGCCCCCGGGCGTCGATCCCGCGCGCGCACCGTGAGACGACCGCGACCTTGGCCGCGGTGCGGAGGATGAGCGGGTAGAGCTCGGCGCGGCTCTGTGCCGACTGCTGCTTGGAGTCGTTGAGGGCGCCGAGGCGCCGGACGTCGGCCGGGGCGATGCGCTCGAGGTCGAAGAGCACGGCGGCCGCGACGAGTGGCCCGGCGAGGCAGCCTCGACCGGCCTCGTCGGCCCCGGCGACGAAGCGCACCCCGAGCGAGCGGTCGAACGCGAACAGCTTGCGCGCGGCCCGGCGGCCCGGCTTCTTCCGGGCGCGCTTGGGCTTGGACCCGGCCTCAGCCCTCGGCTCAGAGGAAGCCGATGCGATCCGGAGGCCAGTAGGTGAAGAAGGCGACCCCGATGACCCATTTGTCGGGAACGGGGCCCCAGAAACGGCTGTCGTCGGAGGAGCCACGGTTGTCCCCCATCATGAAGTAATCGCCGGGCGGAACGACGATCGATTTCGGGAAAGTGCAACCATCTTGGCCGCCGCAGGGCTCAATGTAGGAGTCGTTCTCCCGCACGCCGTTGCGATAGACGTGGCCGTTGAGGATCCGCAGCGTGTCCCCGGGGCCGCCGACGACGCGCTTGATGAACGTCTGGCTGGACTCGGCGGGGGTCGACGTGTCGCATGGCTGAGAGTGGCCCGTGCCCTGGTTCGGGTTCCCGCATGTCGGGGGCTGGGGGTCGGCTCCGGCGGGCGGGTGAAAGACGACGATGTCACCGATGCTGGGGTGGTTGACCAGCCGGTTGGTCAGCACCCGCTGACCGATGGTGAGCGTCGGCTCCATCGAACCGCTCGGAATCCGGTACGGCTTGACGATGAAGGCCTGGATGAGCAGCGCGAGCCCGACGGCGATCGCCACCGTGAGCACGAGTTCGAGCAGCGACTTGAGCCCCGACCTCTGGGTCGCCCCGCCCCCGGGCATCAGAGGAACCCGAACCGATCCGGAGGCCAGTAGGTGAAGAATGCCTTGCCGATGATCCAGGCCCGGGGCACCGGGCCCCAGAAGCGGCTGTCCTCGGAGTTGGGCCGGTTGTCGCCCATCATGTAGTAGTCACCCTCGGGAATGGTGATCGTCCCGGGGAAGTTGCAGGCACCGGAGTCACCACACGGAACCGTATAGGAGTCCTTCTCCCGGACGCCATTGCGGATGACGTGGCCGTTCACGATCGAGATCCGGTCGCCGCCGACGGCGACGACACGCTTGATGAACGTCTCCGACGACTCCTGGCCCTGGACGACGTCGCAGGCCTGCGCCTGGTTGTCGCCGGCTTGATCGAGCCCCTGGTTGGGATTCGCGCACTGGCTGTAGTCAGCGGGCGGGTGAAAGACGATGATGTCGCCCACATGCGGGCTGGTGAAGTGGTTGCCGATCCGGTCGACGAGCACCCGCTGGTTGACGTCCAACGTCGGCAACATCGAGCCGCTCGGGATCCGATAGGGCTTGACGACGAAGGCTTGGATGGCCAGGGCGAGCGCGAGCGCCGAGACGACGATCACGACGAGCTCGACCGCAGATGCTGCGATCGACTTTTTCTGCTTCGTCACTCGGCCTTGTTGCCGGCGGGTGCGTCGGCCTCCGGCCCGCCGTCCGTCTGCTCCTCAGTGGCAGCCGGCTCGGCCGGGGCAGCGTCGGCCGTGGCCTCGGGCTCGGCCGGAGCCTCGGTCTCGGCGGCGACGGGAGCGGGGACCTCGGCGACCTCGGCCGGAACCTGCCCGGCTTCGGCCTCTTCGGCGGCGACCGGAACCGGTGCGTGCAGCAGCTCGCGCTCGACGAGCTGCTCGGGACCGGTGTTGCGGCGCTCGCGGACGCGGGCGCGCTTACCGACGCGATCGCGCAGGTAGTAGAGCTTCGCGCGGCGGACGTCACCGCGGGCGGCGACCTCGATCCGCTCGATCTTCGGCGAGTGGAGCGGGAACGTCCGCTCGACGCCGACGCCGAAGGACTGCTTGCGGACGGTGAAGGTCTCGCGGGCGCCATGGCCCTGGCGCTTGATGACGACGCCCTCGAAGACCTGGGTACGACGACGCGTGCCCTCGACCACCTGGAAGTGGACGCGCAGGCGATCGCCGGCGTCGAAACTCGGGACGCGGCGAAGCTGGGCGCGCTCAAGACTGTTGATGACGGTGCTCATGGCGTGGAAACGTTGCCGGCGGTCGCGGCGAGGACCGGACCGGGCCAGATCGCGCGTGGCCGGGCGACCGCCCGGTGCGCGCGGCGGCCTATGGTAGCGGGTCCGCTCCGGAGGGCGGCTGTGCGCGCAGGCGGCTCTGCTCGTGACGCCAGGCGCGGATGCGCTCGTGGTGTCCGGAGAGCAGCACGTCGGGCACGGTCCAGCCTCGATGCTCGGCCGGCCGCGTGTAGTGCGGGTACTCGGGTGCGCCGCCGAGCGCGGCGCTGAACGACTCCTCGAGCGCCGACTCCTCGTGGCCGAGTGCCCCGGGCTGCTTGCGCAGAACCGCGTCGCAGACGACCATCGCCGGGAGCTCGCCACCGGCGAGCACGTAGCGCCCGATCGAGATCTCCTCGGTGACGAAGTGATCGAGGATGCGCTGGTCGAAGCCCTCGTAGCGTCCGCTGAGCAGGGTCAGCCGGTCCTCTCCGGCGAGCTCGTCGACGAGCGCGTCGTCGAGCAGCCGCCCCGAGGGGGTCAGCGCGATCACCCGCCGCTGCGAGCACAGCTCGACGGGGTCGATCCCGTACCGCGCGCGCAGGGCGGCCTCGACGACGTCGATCCGCAGAACCATCCCCGCCCCGCCCCCGAACGGCGTGTCGTCGACCTGGCCGGCGCTCAGCGGCGTGTGCTCGCGGTAGTTGACGCAGCTCAGCCGGTGGCCCCGGGCGAGGGCGTTGGCGACATGGCGCTGGCCGGTGAACCAGGCGAAGGACTCCGGGAACAGGGTGAAGACGTCGATCTCCATCACTCGACGCCCGGACAGTCGACGTCGATCTCCATCACTCGCCCCCCGGGCAGCCGACGGCGGGCTCCATCACTCCTCGCCCAGGAAGCCGACGTCGATCTCGATCCGGCGTCGCTCGATGTCGACGGTCAGGACAGCGTCGGCGACGAGCGGCACGAGCAGCTCGGACCCGTCGGCGCGCACGACCTCGAGCACCTCGCAGGAGGGAAGCGCGAGCAGCCGGCGGACGGTCCCGATCCTCCGTCCCTCGTCGAGCACCGCGCAGCCCTCGAGGTCCGCGGCCCACCATTCATCGGGCTCGAGGTCGGGAGCCCCCTCGCGAGGGACGAGCAGCTCCTGGCCACGCATCGTCTCGGCGCACGTCCGTTCCTCGCAGCTGGACAGGCGGAGGATCGGCCGGGTGTCGGTGCCCGCGCGGCGGGTGATCGTCGCCTCGCGGCCGCCGACGCTGACGACGGCGTCGAGCACCAGCAGCTGGGGCGTGGGCCGGATGACATGGAAGCTCCCGTCGAGGCCGTGCGGCCGTCCGACGGTCCCAGCGTGCAGCCATCCCTCGGGGACGGCGCTGCCTTCCCTGGGGGCCACGTGGTCTAGCCGTCGACGATGTCGACGAAGACGCGGCGCTTGTCCTTGACGGCGGCCGTCTTGACGACGGTCCGCAGAGCCGAGGCGGTGCGGCCACCGCGGCCGATCACGTTGCCGTAGTCATCGTCGGCGACTGACAGCTCGAGCACGATAGTGCCGTCGTCCTCCTCGACTTCGTTGACCGAGACTTCGTCGGGATGGTCGACGAGCCCGCGGGCCAGGTACTCGAGCAGCTCCTTCATCGAAGCCGGTCCGCTCAGCTGATGCCCTGCGTGCGGAGCAGCTTGCGGACGGTGTCGCTCGGCTGCGCGCCACGCGCGAGCCAGTCCCGGATGCGCTCCTCGTCGAGGACGATCGTGGACGGGTCGGTCTGGGCGTTGTAATGCCCGACGGTCTCGATCACCCGGCCGTCGCGCTTGCTGCGCTGGTCGGCGACGACGACGCGCCAGATCGGATTCTTGCGTCCGCCGATTCGTGTAAGTCGGAGTCTCACTGCCATTGCGGGGACCGAGGGTAGCGTGCGGGCGCCACGTTTGTCCGGCCGAGTGCTCCGCGCGCGGGCGGCGCGGCCGATCACGAGTGCTCAGCGGGCCTGCCGCATCATCGCGCCGAGGTCCGGCATTCGGCCCTGGGAGACCTGGCGCATGACCTTGCGCATCTGCTCGAACTGCTTGATCAGCTGCTTGACCGCCTGGACGTTGGTGCCCGAGCCGCGGGCGATGCGCAGGCGCCGCGAGCCCTTGATCAGCTCGGGATGCCGCCGCTCCTGCGGGGTCATCGACAGGATGATCGCCTGGATGCGGTCGAACTCGCGCTCGTCGACCTTGACGCCCCGCAGCTCCTTGCCCATCCCGGGAATCATCCCGAGCAGGTTCTGCAACGGGCCGAGGCGGCGGACCTGGCGCATCTGGTCGAGAAAGTCGTCGAGGCCGAACTCCTGCTTGCGCAGCTTGCGCTCGAGCTCGGCCGCCTGCTGCTCGTCGTAGGTCGCCTCCGCCTTCTCGATCAGGGTCATGACGTCGCCCATGCCGAGGATCCGCTGCGCCATGCGGTCGGGGTGGAAGCGCTCGAACTGGTCGAGCTTCTCGCCGGTGGAAGCGAACAGGATCGGCTTGCCGGTGACCGCCTTGACCGACAGCGCCGCGCCGCCGCGGGCGTCGCCGTCGAGCTTGCTCATGATCACGCCGTCGAACTGGACGACCTCGGCGAACTGCTCGGCGACGTTGACCGCGTCCTGGCCGGTCATCGCGTCGACGACGAGCAGCACATCGGTCGGCTGCGTCGCCTTCTTGATGTTGGCGAGCTCGGTCATCAGCTCCTCATCGACGTGCAGGCGCCCGCTGGTGTCGATGATGAGCACGTCCTTGCCCTCGGACTGCGCACGATCGCGCGCCCAGGCGGCGATCCGGACCGGGTCGCGGTCGATGCCCTGCTCGTAGACGTCGACGCCGGCCTGCGCCCCGACCTTGATCAGCTGGTCGACCGCCGCGGGGCGGTAGACGTCGCAGGCCGCGACGGCCACCGAGGAGCCCTGCTCGCGCAGATAACGGGCGAGCTTGCCGGTCGCCGTCGTCTTGCCCGAGCCCTGGAGGCCGGCCATGACAATGACCGTCGGCGGCCGGGGCGAGAACGCGAGCTCACTCCCCGAGCCGCCCATCAGCTCGGTGAGCTCGTCGTTGACGATCTTGACCACCTGCTGGCCGGGGTTGAGCTGGCCGATCACATCGGCCCCCATCGCCCGCTCCTTGACCGCGCTGGTGAAGCTCTTGACCACCTTGAAGTTCACGTCGGCCTCGAGCAGCGCGAGGCGGATCTCGCGCATCGCCGCGGAGATGTCGTCCTCGGTCAGGGTGCCGCGCCCGCGGACATCCGCGAGTGTGGCCTGGAGCTTCTCGGCGAGCGAATCGAACATGCCGTCCCGGGGCTGAGGCTAGCGGCCGTGCGTGTCCGAGTTGCCCGCCGGCAGCTCGGCGGGGCCCGTGGGCCGCTCCGTGGTGCCCGTCGCGTGCTCGTTGGCCGCCGCCGCGGCCTCGCCGGCGCGTCCGGTCGTCTCCCCGGCGCGCGCGGAGAAGGCCTTCGAGATCCCGCCGAATGCCTCGGCGAACTCCGAGGGGATGACGAACACCTTGTTCGCGTCACCGCGGGCGAGCTGCGGGAGCATCTGGAGGTACTGGTAGCTGAGCAGCGCCGGATCCGGATCGCCCTGGTGGATGGCCTGGAAGACGGTGTCGATCGCCTTCGCCTCGCCCTCGGCGCGGAGGATCGCCGCCTGCTTCGCGCCCTCGGCGGAGAGCACCGCGGCCTGCTTCTCGCCCTCGGCGGTGAGGATCTGCGACTGCTTGACGCCCTCGGCGTTGAGGATCGCCGCGCGACGGTCGCGCTCAGCGCGCATCTGCTTCTCCATCGCCTCCTGGATCGTCCCGGGCGGGTCGATCGACTTGATCTCCACCCGGTTGACCCGGATCCCCCACTTGCTCGTCGCCTCGTCGAGCACGCCGCGCAGCTGGGCGTTGATGTGGTCGCGGCTGGTGAGCGCATCCTCGAGCGACAGCGAGCCGATCACGTTGCGCAGCGTCGTGACCGTGATCTGCTCGATCGCCTGGAGGGGATTGGCGACCTCGTAGGTGACCGACTTGGCGTCGTTGACGGTGAAGTAGAGGACGGTGTCGATCTGGACGACCAGGTTGTCCGAGGTGATGACGGGCTGCGGCGGGAAGGACACGACCTGCTCGCGGAGGTCGATCAGCGGCTTGAGGCGATCGACGAACGGCACGAGCATGGTCAGCCCGGGCATCAGGGTCCGGTTGTAGCGGCCGAACCGCTCGACGATGCCGGCCCGTGCCTGCGGGACGATCCGGACCGTCCGCGCCGCCATGACGAGCAGAAATACGACTACAACGATTGCGACGATTGCTCCAGCCATGGCCGCGCTCCTCTTCTATTCGGTCACTAGCGCCGTAGCGCCCTTGATATCCACCACGTCAACCCGGGTGCCGGGCTCGAGCACCGTGTCGTCGTCCAACGAGCGGGCCGTCCACACCTCGCCCTCGATCTTCACGCAGCCCACGCCCTCGTGGTTGGCGATCCGCTCGAGCACGACCGCCTGCTTGCCGATCAACGCCGCGGCGCCGGTCCTGATCAGCGGAGGGTTGCGCAGGTGCGCCCGCGCGATCGGCCGGACGACGGCCAGCGCGAGCAACGACGCGACGATGAACACGATCCAGGCCGCGGCCTCGCCCGCGCCCGCTGCGTCGACGATCGCGGCGAGCAGCGCCCCCAGTGAAAATGGCGCGAGAAAGAACCCGGTGGTGAGCATCTCTCCGACCCCGAAGACACAGGCCGCGATCACCCACAGAATCCAGCCGGACATGTAGGGCGAGCTTACCGCGCGGCGAGGCCGGTCCCGCGCGGTCAGCCGACGAGCGCCCGGGCGAACTCCTGCGCGTCGAATGGGCGCAGGTCCTCGAGCTTCTCGCCGACACCGATCAGCTTCACGGGGATCCCGAGCTCGTGGGCGATGGCCAGCGCGATCCCGCCCTTGGCGGTGCCGTCGAGCTTGGTGAGGACGAGTCCGTCGACGTTGATCGTCTCGGAGAACAGCCGCGCCTGGCGCAGACCGTTCTGGCCGGTCGTCGAGTCGACGGTGAGCAGCGTCTCGTGCGGCGCCTCCGGGATCTGCTTGGAGATCACGCGCCGGATCTTGGCCAGCTCGGCCATCAGGTCGTCCTGGGTGTGAAGCCGGCCGGCCGTATCGATGATCACCACGTCGGCGCCATCCCGGCGGGCGGTGGCGATGGCGTCGTAGGCGACGGCACCGGGATCGGCGCCCTCCGGCCCCTTGACGAATTCGACGCCCGCGCGCTGCGCCCACAGCTCGAGCTGCTCGACTCCCGCGGCGCGGAAGGTGTCAGCGGCGGCGAGCACGACGCGGCGGCCGAGCTCACGGCTGAGGTGCCAGGCGAGCTTGCCGACCGTCGTCGTCTTGCCGGTGCCGTTGACGCCGGCCATGAGGATCACCGTCGGCTGGGCGGTGAGGTCGATATGGTCATCGCCGGTCTTGGCGATCCCCGCGAGGAGCTCGACGAGCCGGTCCTGGAGGGCCTGCCCACCGGTCACCTCGCCACCGGTCGCCTCGCGCTCGAGCTGCTCGACGACCTGCGCGGTCGTGCGCGCCCCGACGTCGGCGTAGATGAGCGCCTCCTCGAGCCGCTCCCAGGTCTCCTCGCCCAAGTCCTCGAACAGCGTCGACTGGATCTCGCTCGTGAGCGCCTGCCGGGTTTTGCGCAGGCTCTCACGCAGGCGGCGGAAGCGGCCGACCCGGCGCTCCTCGGACGCCTCGCGGGCGCCTCCGTTCGACGGCGCCAGGGCGCCGTCGACGATGAACAGGTCCTGCCACTCGCGAGCCATGACGGCGCGCGACGTTAGCAGCGGCCGACCCCCGCCGGACTACGCCGCCGCGACCTCCGGCGGCAGGCGCCGCGAGATCACCTTCGAGATGCCATCGCCGCCCATCGACACGCCATACAGCGAGTCGGCCGCCTCCATCGTCCGCTTCTGGTGGGTGACGACGATGAACTGCGCGCGCTGGGCGTACTTGCGCAGCAGCGAGAGGAAGCGATCGATGTTGAGGTCGTCGAGTGCGGCCTCGACCTCGTCGAGGATGTAGAACGGGCACGGGCGGGCGAGGAACACCGAGAACAGGAAGGCGAGCGCGGTCATCGACTTCTCCCCGCCGGAGAGCAGGGTGAGCCGCTTCATCGCCTTGCCGGCGGGGGTGATCTCGATCTCGACGCCGAGGAGATCCTCCTCGGCCTCCTCACCGGGATCGGCGGCCTCGGCGCTCTCGCCGTCGGCGCCGTCGGCGTCCTCGGCGGGAGCCGGCTCACCACCGAGCACGCGCGCGGGCCCCTCGCGTTCGCTGACCAGGCGCAGACGGCCCTTGCCGCCCGGGAACAGCTCGGCGGCGAGCTCCTCGAAGTTCCGCGCCGCGGCGGCAAAGGTCTCCTCGAAGGTCTCGCGGATCTGGCGGTCGGTGTCGGCGATCAGCTTCTCGAGCTCGCGGAGCGCCGTCTCGAGATCTGCGCGCTGCCGCTCGAGCTCCTCGACGTGCTCGAGCGCCTCGGCGTACTCCTCGCCGGCGAGCGGGTTGACGGGGCCGAGCTGCTCGCGCCGCCGGGCGAGTCGCTCGACCCGCGTGCGCAGGGCCTCGCGCTCCTCGTCGCCGAGCGCCTCGGCGGCCGGCTCGGCCTCGAGCTCGAGGCGGGTGGCGAGCTCGGTGAGCTCCTCGCGGGCGTCGTCGACCTGGTCACGAACCCGCTGACCCCGGACCTCGGCGGCGGTCAACGCCTCGTTCTCGCCGTGCAGGCGGGTGTGGAGGCCCGCCTCCTCCTGGGCGCAGGCCCGCAGCTGGGCGGCGACGTGCTCGCCCGCCTCGCGGTCGGTGGCAAGCGCGTGCTCGAACGCGGCCCGGCGCTCGGCGATCGCCGTGGCCACCAGCTCGAGCGAGGCGGTGACCGCGGTCACCGCCGGGCCGAGCTGCTCGTCGCGGGCAATCGAGGCGGCGAGGCGGTCGATCCGGGCCGCGCGCTCTCCGCGCTCGCGCTCGACGCGGGCGAGCATCGAGCGCTCGGCGGCGAGCTCGGCGGTGAGCTGGGCGCGCCGCCCGGCGCCCGGACCGTCGTCGGGCGCCGCCCGCCGGCGCTCGATCATGGCCGCGATCCGGCGCTCGTCCTCGGCGGCTTCGTCGCGGGCGCGGATCGCGCTGCGGTCGGCGGCGATCGCCGCCTCGGCCGCGCCGTCGACCTCGTCGGCCGCGGTGGCGGCGCGCTCGAGCTCGGCCCGCGCGGCATGCTCGGCCTGGACCGCTGCCTCGCTGGTCTTGATGAGGGCGTCGCGACGATTGCGCTCGGCAAGGATCCGCTCCTCACCGACCGCGGCCGCCTGGCGCACCTCATGCGCAGCGGCCGACCACACGCGGCCGGCCCGGGTGACCGCGACCCCGGCGAACGCGCCGGGCACGACGCCGAGATCGGGCACGACCCAGGTGTCGGCGAGCAGCGCCCCCGCGAGGGCGAGCGCCTCGTCGGCGCCCCGGACGCGGTCGAGCAGCCGCTCGGCCTCGGGGACCGGCGCGGAACCGGCGGTCGGCCGCGCGCCGTCGGGCGCGGGGGCGACGAGCGCGCGACCGCCGTCGGCGCCCGCGCGATCGAGCAGATCACCGGCCGCGCCGAGGTCAGCGACCACGGCGGCCCGCAGCCGGCCGTCGAGCGCCGCGGTGAGGGCGAGCTCGTAGCCGGAGTCGACCTCGAGCTCGTCGGCGAGCGTCCTCGCGCCGCCGGTGGCCGAGGCCTGCGAGCGGAGGAACTGGTTGACCGCGGCGAGCTCGCCTCCGACCCGGGCGGCCTCCCGGCGAGCGCTCTCGACCCCCCGCTCTGCCTCACGCACCCCTTGGCGGGCCTGCTCGACGCGCGCCTCGCTGTCGGCGCGCAGGCGGCGTGTCTCCTCGGCCGCCCGGACGCGCTCGGCGTGCACCTCGCCGGCGGCCACCCGTTGCGATTCGAGCTCCGCGAGCTGGCGGGCAAGCTCGGCTTCACGGTCGCGCTCCAGCGCGGCGAGCTCGGTCTCGAGCGCCGCGATCCGCCCGGCGGCGCCGGCGTCGGGAACGTCGGCGGCAGCCTCGGCCTCGAGGCGCTCGAGCAGGGCGCGCTGGCGCTCGAGGCGCGTCTCGATGCCCCCCGCGGAGTTGCGCACCGCCTCGGCGCGGTAGGACACGCGCTCGGCCGCGGACTGGGCGACGAAGCAGCGGCGCGAGAGCTCCTCGCGCTGGGCGCTCCGGGCCGCGAGGGCCTCCTCGGCCTGCTCGCGACGGGCGGCGACGCCCTGGAGCTCGCGCTCGACCTGCTCGCGACGGGCCCGCGCGGCGGTCACCTCGGCCTGGGCGCGCTCGAGTTCAGCGAGGTGGGCGCGCAGCGCATCGCGCGCGAGCTCCCACCGGGCCTCGAGGCTCTGACGCTCGATCCGGGCGTGGAGCTCGGCGGCCTCAGCCTGACGCTTGAGCGGACGCAGCCGCGAGCGGGCCTCGCGCTCGACGTCGAGCGCCCGGTCGAGGTTGTCCTGGGTGCGGGCGAGCTTGAGCTGGGCGCGGCGCCGGCGCTTGCGATGCTTGCCGAGCCCGGCCGCCTCCTCGATCAGCATCCGCCGGTCGCGCGGCTTGGAGGTGACGATCGCCTCGACGCGGCCCTGCGAGATGACCGAGTGCATCTCCTTGCCGAGCCCGGTGTCGGACAGCAGCTCGATGACGTCGACGAGGCGGCAGCGGGCGCCGGCCAGCCGGTACTCGCCCTCGCCGGCGCGGTCGAGCCGGCGGACGATCGAGACCTCGGGCGCGCCGAGTCCGAGCTGGCCCTCGCTGTCGTCGAGCACGAGCTCGACCTCGGCGCTCTTGCCAGCCTGCCGGCCGGGAGCGCCGCCGAAGATGACGTCCTGCATCGAGTGACCGCGGACGGCGAGCGGCGACTGCTCCCCGAGCGCCCACAGCACGGCGTCGGTCACGTTCGACTTGCCCGAGCCGTTCGGGCCGACGATGACGCTCACCCCGGGACCGAACTCGAGGCGCGTGCGGTCGGGGAAGGACTTGAAGCCCTTCAGCGTGATCGACTTCAGGTACACGGCCCGCTCCCGCGGCTCAATCGAGTCCCTCCAGTGCGACCTGGGCGGCCTCCTGCTCGGCGTCCTTCTTGCTGCGACCGGTGCCGCGTCCGACCTCCACCCCGTCGATCGTCGCCGAGATCGAGAAGCGGCGGTCGTGCGGCGGTCCCTCCTCGTCGACCACCTGATAGACGACGAGCACGCCGCGCCGGGCAAGGCGCTCCTGAAGCGCGGACTTGAAGTCGACGGAGTGCTCGAGCGCCTCCTCGATCTCCGGGGTGAAGGCGTCGACGACCGCCTCCGCCGCGCGCTCGTACCCGAACTCCAGGTAGCACGCCCCGATCACCGCCTCGATCACCGACGCGAGCACGCGCTCGGTGCTGACCAGCGCCTCGACACTCGAGCGCGCCGTGTCCGGCGCCGCCGCACGCAGCCGCTCGGGCACGCCGAGACGCTCGGCCACCGCCCGGCACGACCGGCCCGACACCGCCTGGGCGCGGATCTTGGTCAGCCGTCCGGCGCCAAAGCGATCGGCCTCCAACCGCGGGTAGAGATGGGTGGTCACCGCCAGCCCGAGCACGCTGTCGCCGAGGAAAGCGAGGCGCTCGTAGGAGTCCGCACGACGGTGCGTCCACGAGGAGTGGGTGAAGACGGGCGCGGCCAGATCGGGCGCGAGCTGCTCGAGCAGCTCGTGCAGCATGGCCACCGAGCCCTTGGCGGTCACTCAGGGTCAGGGCCTTGACTCGCGGTCGCAGGAGGGCGCACCTCAGATGCGCCACTCGCGAGCACGAAATCGACCGCCCGCCGGACGGTCAGGATCTTCGCCGCCTCCTCGTCGGAGATCTTCACGCCGTAGCTGTCCTCCAGCTCCTGGACGAGCGTGTAGAGATCCAGCGAATCGGCTTCGAGATCCTCTTTGAAGCGCGTGTCCTCGGTGATCCGCTCGGGCTCGATCTCGAGCTCGTCGGCGAGGTGCGCGCGTATCAGAGAGAAGACTTGCTCGCGGTTCATGAACCTGGAACCGTAGCCGGGGCCTCGGACGGGCTCGCCACCTGATCGGGCCCACCGTCAAGGCGGTTTGACCGCAACGCGCCGGCCGCCTCGAGCGCGGCGCGCGTCTGGCCGACAACGTCCTCCTGGACGCCGCGTGCGGCGACCTCGATCGCGCGGGCAAAGCCGCGGCGGCTGAAGCGGCCATGGGCGACGACGCCGAGCTGGCGCAGGCCGAGCATGTAGGCGCCACCGGGTCCCTCGGGATCGATCTCCTCGCGCAGATGCCTGATCGACGGCGAGAGCAGCCAGCCGCCGAGCTTGCCGCGGCTCGAGCTCATCGCCGCATCACGGATGGCCCGCATCGTGCGACCCGAGACGCCCTCGATCAGCTTGAGGGTGATGTTTCCGGTGAAGCCGTCCATGACGACGACATCGGCGACCCCGTCGGTGACCTGGGTGCCCTCGACGTTGCCGATGAAGTTCAGGCCGCGGCCGGAATCGCCGGCCAGCTGCTCGTGGACGGCGAGCAGCTCCGGCGTCCCCTTGGTCGGCTCCTCGCCGTTGGACAGCAGCGCCACGCGCGGGGAGCTGAGGCCCATCACCGCCTGGGCGAAGGCCGAGCCCATGTGCGCGAACTGGACGAGGTGCTCGGGCCGGCAGGTGACATTGGCGCCGACGTCGAGGAACAGCACCGGACGCGCCCCGGGCATCGGGATCGGCAACGCGAGGGCCGGCCGGTAGATGCCCCGGTCGCGGCGCATGTTGAACAGCGCCGCGGCGAGCGCGGAGCCGGTCGAGCCCCCGGAAACGAGCGCCTGCGCGCGACCGTCGGCGACGGCCTTGGCGGCCTGCACGATCGAGGCTTCCGGCGTGGAGCGCACCGCGAACGCCGGGTCGGCGGCTTTGGCGATCGACAGCGGGGCGTCGACGACCTCGACGCCCGGCGGAACCGCGCCGATCTCGGCGGCGGGTCCGAACAAGAGCACGCCGACTCCCTGCGCTGCGGCAATCGCGGCGCCTGCGGCGACCTCGCCGGGGCCGAGATCCGCCCCGCCTGCGTCCACGGCGACCGTGACCATCAGCGGGGGTTAGTCGAGCTGCTCGCGGGGCCCGGCGACGACCTCGCGCCCTTTGTAGCTACCGCAGACCGGGCACACGCGGTGCGGCATCCGGGGGCTGTGGCACTGAGGGCACTCGTTGTAGGCCGGCGCCGAGATCTTGTGCTGCGAGCGGCGCTGGTTGGTCCGGGCGTGGGATTGCTTCTGCTTGGGGACGGCCATGGAGGCAAGGAGGCTAGCAGGGGCAGGCGTCACCAGGACCCCCCAGACGCGGGGTTACGCGCGGGTCAGTCGAAGTGCAGCTCGGAGAGCTTCGCCCAGCGAGGATCGGGCTCGCGTTCGTGGTGATGGTCGGGCCCGGCGGCGTTGAGGTTCTCACCGCAGACCGGGCACAGGCCAGCGCAGTCCGGCCGGCAGACGATCTTCGCCGGCAGGGTGAGGGCAAAGGCGTCCCGCGCCCAGGCGTGAAGGTCGAGGACGCCGTGCTGCACGTACTCGGACTCGAGCTCCTCGCCCTCGCCGGGCTGCGAGACCTCGCGGGCGTCGACCGCGAAGCGCGGCGTCGCCGGCTCGAGGCAGCGCATGCAGGGGCCGTCGAGGGCGGCCTCGAAGCGCAATCGCAGCGCATAGCCGTCGCCGGTCGTGCGTGAGATGTCGAGGTGCACGGGGACGAGCGCGGGCGTCACGGGGTACGTCTCACCGCCGAGCGTGAACGGCTCGATCGCCACATCGAGGTCGATGCGGCGCCCCTCGCCGGCGGTCAGTCGCAGTGCCCCAAGGTCGAATGAATCGGTACGCAGGGCCATAGCGCGGGAGCTTAGCGGCGGCTTCCACGGCTCCCTGGGGCGCGCCTCAGCCGTCGTTCAGCTCGCGCTTGAGCACCTTGCCGGTGGCGTTGCGGGGCAGCTGCTCGACGAACAACACGTCCCGCGGAACCTTGTAGGCGGCGAGGGCCGCGCGGACGTGGTCCCTGACCTCGGGCTCGGTGAGCGTCGATCCCTCGGTGGGGACGACGTACGCGCGCAGCCGCTGACCAAAGTCGTCGTCGGCCACGCCGACGACGGCGGCCTCACGTACCCCCGGCATCGCCGCGAGCACATCCTCGACCTCGCCGGGGAACACGTTCTCACCGCCGGAGATGATCATGTCGTCATCGCGGCCGTCGACGAACAGCCGGCCGTCGGCGTCGAAGTGCCCGACGTCGCCGGTCGACATCAGCCCGCCGAGGCGCAGCTTGTCCTCGCCCCCGGTGTAGCCATCGAACAGCAGCTCGCTGCCGACGAAGATCCGGCCACCGCCCCCGTCGGCCACCTCGCGTCCGGCGTCGTTGAGGATCTTGACCACCGTGCCGCGGGGCGGCCGGCCGGCGGTGCCGGGGGCAGCGCGGAGATCCTCGGGCGTGGCGATCGACGCCCACGCGACCTCGGTCGAGCCGTAGAGGTTGTAGAGCTTGTCGCCGAACACGTCCATCACCTGCTGCGCAAGCGGGCCGGGCAGCGCCGAGCCGCTCGAGGCGATCACCCGCAGCGACGTGCTCGCCACGGCGGCGAGGGTCGCGTCACCGAGCTCGAGGATCCGCTGGAGCATCACCGGGACGACGATCAGCGCGCTCGCGCGGTGCTCGGCGACCGCCCGCAGCGTCTCGACCGGATCGAAGCGCCGGCGGAGGACGAGCGTCGAGGCGAGCGCCGTGCTGAGGAACAGGTGGACGAACCCCCAGGAGTGGAACATCGGCGCGGCGATAACCGTCGTCTCCCGGGAACGGAGCGGGATCCGAGAGAGCAGCGCGGCGGCCGGTCCGAGCCCGCTCGGACTCGGGCGGTTGGCCCCCTTCGGCGTGCCGGTCGTCCCCGAGGTGAGGATCACGGTGCGGCCCGGCTGCGCCGGCGGCGAGGGCATCCGGGCCGGCGCCGAGGCGATCAGCTCCTCGAGCGTCTCGTGCTCCGCGGTGGCGGGGTCGTCGACCCAGGCCAGGACCGCTGGCCGGCCGACGACGCAATCGCCGATCGTCGCGGCGAACTCCTGGTCGTAGATGACCGCCACCGGGCGCTCGCGGGCGATCACGTCGCGGGTCTGCGGCGCGGCGAAGGCTGTGTTGAGGTACAGCGCGTTGGCCCCGAGCTTGGAGCTGGCCACGCTCGCCTCGATGAACCCGCGGTGGTTGCGGCACATGATGGCCACGTTCTCGCCGGCGCTCACGCCGCGCGCGGCCAGGGCCTGCGCGAGCGCGCTCGTCCGCGCGTTGACCTCAGCGAAGGTGAGGATCCCGACCTCGTCGATGATCGCCATCGCGTTCGGATGCATCGCGGCCGCGCCGAGATAACCGGCCGTCAGCGTCGAGCCCCAGCGCTGGAGACCGACGAGCGAGCGCACGGCACGATCGGGCCGGGTGGGCCCGACGATGCCGGCCTCGACGAGCGTCCGGGCGGTGAAGATCGAGTCAGTGAGACCGCTGGCCATGGGGGTATCCAATCAGTCGGGAACGCGCGACCGAGCTTCGCGCCATGATTGACGTGTGTCGCGGTGGTTTCGGACCTACGGCTATGCCGACGTGCTCGACGACCTCGTGATCGGGGCCTACCCACTCGACGCCGATGATCTCGCCATGCTCGACTGGCTGGGCGTCCAGCGCGTGCTCAACCTCACCGAGGACTCCGAGTACCAGGGCCGCGAGCGGGCCGCGATCGAGGCGGCCTACGCGGACAGCACGATCGAGGAGTACCGCCTCGGCCTGACCGACTTCGGCGGGTTGCCCGAGCTGATGCTCGAGACCGCGACCCAAACGGTCAGCCGCTGGCTCGACGAGGGCGTGCGCGTCTATGTGCACTGCCGCGCGGGCCAGCAACGGTCGGCCGCCGTCGCCGCCGGGGTGATCGCGCTGCGCTCGGGGATCGACGTCGATGACGCGATCGTCCGGGTTCAGACCCGCAAGCCGAGCGCCGAGCCGCTCCCCCACCAGCGCGAGGATCTTCGCCGCTGGTGGAGAGGACGCGAGGAAGCTAGCCCGCCTCCCGCAGCCGCCGGGCCCTGATCTCGCGGTCGTCGGCGAGCGGGTCGAGGCTGGGCAGGGGCGGCAGCTCGGACGTGGGCTGCAACCCGGGTGTCGGCTCGGGCTCGTCTGCGTCGGTGAGCTCGTCGTCGATCACGTGGACGGTGCGGGCGCTGATCGTCACCGGCTCGATCTCCGGCAGCTCCCGGCCCTCGGAGACGGCGCCGTGCTCGGCGAACCGCCGCGCGCCCGGCAGCACCCGCGCCTCGTAGGAGCCGATCGTCTCGTTGTAGGCACGCACCGCGCTGTTGAGCCGGGTGCCGAGCGTCGAGAGCAGGGTCGAGAGCTTGACCAGCCGGCCGTGGAGCTCGCGGCCGAGCTCGGAGACGGCTTGCGCGGACTCGGCGACCCGCTCCTGCTGCCAGCCGTAGGCGACCGCGCGCAGCATCGCGAGCAGCGTCGTCGGGGTCGCGATCAGGACGCGGCGCGCCATCGCGTCCTCGATCAGCGACGGGTCGGCGTCGAGCGCGGCGCCGTACAGGTGCTCGCCGGGCAGGAACAGCACGACGAAGTCCGGCGCGGAGTCGAGCTCGGTCCAGTAGGCCTTGTCGGCGAGCGACTTGACGTGCTTGCGGAGCAGCCGGGCGTGGTCACGCATGTGACGCTCCCGCTCGGCGTCGTCCCGAGCCTCGTAGGCATCGAGCACCCCCTGGAGCGGCGCCTTGGCGTCGACGACGACGTGCTTGCCGCCGGGCATCTTGATGATGAGGTCGGGCCGGAGGGTGTGCTCGTCACCGCCGAGCGAGGACTGCTCGACGAAGTCGCAATGCCGCACCATGCCGGCGAGCTCGACGACGTTCCGCAGCTGCATCTGGCCCCACTGGCCGCGCGCGTTCGGCTTGCGCAGGGCCGTGACGAGCGCGCCGGTCTCGGTCCGCAGCTTCTCCCCCGCCTCGGTCAGGGTGCGCAGCTGGGCCTCGAGGCGGCCGCGCGACTCGCGGCGCTCCTGGTCGAGCCCGCGGAGCTGCGCGTCGACCCGGCCGAGCTGCTCCTGGAGCGGGGCGACGAGCTGCTCGACCGCCTGCTGGCGCTTGTCGAGGTCGCCCTTGGCCTCGGTCTGCGCGGCCTGGAGCTGGGAGCGGGCGAGTTCGGTGAGCTGGGCCATGTTCGCCTGGAGCGCCTCGGCGCTGAGCGCCTTGAACGAGTCCGACATCCGCTCCTGCGCGTTGGTGACCGCGGCGAGGCGCTCCTCGCCGAGGGCCTGCTCGTGCTCGAGGTCCGCACGGGCGCGGACGAGCTCGCGCTCCAGCTCCGCGGTGCGAGCGGCGTCGACGGACAGGCTGCGCAGCCGTGGGCGCAGCGCGAGCACGACGGCGCCCGCGCCGAGGATCAGACCGAGGATGAGGAAGATCGCCTCCATTGTCATCCGAGAATGGCGACGGGCGCGGACGGAACCCCGGCCTTGCAAGAATTCTTGCCATGGCGAGCGAGGTCGTCCGGCGGCGAGTCGTCGTTCGTGGCCGGGTGCAGGGAGTTTTCTTCCGCGACTCGATCCGCGAGCGGGCCACGGCGCTGTCGCTCGGCGGGTGGGTGCGCAACTGCAGCGACGGGAGCGTCGAGGCGGTGCTCGAGGGTCCGGCGAACGCCGTCGAGCAGATGCTGCCGTTCCTGCACGACGGGCCGCCGCGCGCCTCGGTGCGGGAGGTCGACGTCCGCGAGGAGTCACCCGAGGGGCTGCGGGACTTCGAAGTCCGCTGAGGAGCAAACGCGCCGCCGCTCGGGCGAGGCGGCGCTGTCGCTCGGGCGAGGCGGCGCCGTCGCTGCCGGCGAGGCGGCGCCGTCGCTGCCGAGGGTGGGCAGCTGAGCGACGCGTGGAGTCGCTCAGCTGCCCAGGCTCGCCATTCGCGCCTACCGATGCCCGAGCGCGAGCTCGACGCTCAGATCCGCGCACTGCTCCATGTAGCGCGCCCAGGCCACGGGCACGAACGCGCGCAGCAAGGTGCTCGCGAGCCGGTTGCGCCCGCAGAACGTGTAGACCCAGGTGAAGCGAGCGCCGGCCGGCGTCGGCTCGAACGTCCACGTGCCGATGGCGTGGTCGACGAGACGCCCGAAGGGACCGGTGAGGCGATCGACCCGGTATTCGAAGTCGCTCGCGCGACGCCAGCGCACGACCGTCTCCCGGACCGTGCTGCCGTCCTCGAGCACGACGGTGCGGCTCGCGCCCGGCTCGTGCCACGGCCCGGTCACGTCGCGGGTGCCGCGCACGCCGGGCACCGGTCCCCAGCGCTTGAGGACCTTCGGGAGCACGTCCTCGGCGACGACGACGTCGAAGACGCGCTCGACGGGCGCCGGCACCGCGCGATGGACGGTGTGCGAAACGGTCATGCGGCGCGACCCGGCCCGAGACGCCTACGCCAGCGCCCGCTCGAACGCCTCGACCGCCGCCCCGCCCCGCACGCAGAACACGACCCGCTCGAGGCCGGACGCCCCGGAGGCGAGATGCGACCGGACCTCCCCCACCTCGATCGCCGCCGCCTCGTCAATCGGAAAGCCTCCGACGCCCGTGCCGAACGCGACCAGAGCCAGCGACCGCGCCCCGAGCTCGTCGGCGATGCGCAGCGTCGAGGCGGTCGCCCGCCGGATCACCTCGGCCGAGGTCGGGCCCCCGAGTTCCATCGTCGCCGCGTGGATCACCCAGCGGCACGGCATCTCGCCGCCGGAGGTCGCGACCGCGTCGCCGAGCCCGATCGGCGCGGCCGAGCGGCTCTCGCGGTCGAGGATCGGGCCGCCGGCGCGGGCGATGGCGCCGGCCACCCCGCCGCCGTGGAGCAGCTCCGTATTGGCGGCGTTGGCGATCGCGTCGACCGCCAGCGTCGTGATATCGGCCTCGAGAACCTCGACCGAGGTCAAGACACTTCGGCCGGCTCGTCCTTGCCGGCGAGCCGATCCCGCCCGCGCTGGACGGCGGCGATGAACTTCGAGAGGTTCACCTCGAGGGTGTTGAGGATCTCGTCGGCGTAGTCCTCCGCGCCGAGTCGGATCTCACGCTCGCGCGCGCGGGCGTCCTCGATGATGTCCTCGGCGGCGCGCTCGGCCTGCTTGGTGATCTCCTCCTCGGAGACGAGCCGCTCCTGCCGCTCGCGGGCCTCCTTGACGATGCGCTCGGCCTCACGCTTGGCCTCGGCCAGCATCTCCTGACGCTCCTTGACGATCCACCGGGCCTGCTTGATCTCCTCGGGGATCGTCGCGCGCATCTGATCGAGGATGTCGTAGATCTCCTCTTTGTCCACACGCACCTGATCGGTGAGCGGAACCTGCTTGGCGTTGTGGACCAGATCGTCCAGCTTGTCAATGAGTACCAGGACGTCCATTGCAGAACCTCTGTTTCGTCAGCGGTTGAGCCGTTCCTTCAATGCTGCGGCGACCTCGTCGGGAACCATGTCCTCGATGTGACCGCCGAACGTTGCCAGCTCTTTTACACCGCTCGACCTCACGAAACTGTACTTGGCCGAGGCCATCAGGTACACGGATTCGATATCCGGAGCCTGTCGGTGGTTCAGCTGGTTCATCTCGAGCTCGTATTCGAAGTCCGAGATCGCGCGCAGTCCCTTCACGATGGTCATGGCCTTGCGCTGGTGCGCAAACTCGACCACGAGGCTGCGAAACGGCTCGACGGTGACGTTGCCGAGGTGCGCGGTGGCGTGCTCGACGAAGGCCACGCGCTCCTCCGCGCTGAACAGCGTGTTGCCCTTGCGAACGGGCAGATTGACGACGGCGACGATGACCTTGTCGTACATCGCCGAGGCGCGCGAGATGATGTCGAGGTGGCCGTTGGTGACCGGGTCATAGGACCCGGGACAGACGGCGATGCGGTTATCAGGAGACATAGATGCGAATCAGGGTGTCGCCGTAGCGGCGCTCGTCGTCGAGGCTGAGCTCGAGCTCCAGCGGAGCGCGCCGGTCGCTTTCGGTGACCACGAGGGCCTCCGGGGCACAAACCGGAACCAGCGCGCTCGAGAGGATCGGTCCGAGCATGCTCGCTTTGCGGTATGGGGGATCAAGGAAGAGAAGATCGTATTGCCACGCGGCGGCACGTGCGCGCTCGAGGAAGCTGCCGACGTCCATCCGCCGCACATCGGCGTCGAACCCGAGGCTGTCGAGGTTGCGGCGCGTGGCAGCGATCGCCGCCGGCGAGGAGTCGACGAGCGTCGCCGTCGCGGCGCCGCGGGAGAGGGCCTCGATCGCGAGCGCACCCGAGCCGGCGAACAGGTCGAGCACCCGTGCGCCTTCCACCGGCGAGCCAGGCCGCGAGCCGAGGATCGAGAACAGCGCCTCGCGGACGCGGTCGCCCGTCGGCCGCGTGTCGGCGCCGCGTGGCGCGATCAGCCGGGCGCCCCGCCGCGATCCGGCGATCACCCGCACCGGCTCACGCCCGGATCGGCGCCGCCGCCTCGTTCCCGAACGCCGCTCCGAGCGCATCGACGAGCAGCGCGTTCTCGGGCAGCTCGAGGTCCGGGTCCTCGGCGGCGATCCGCTCGGCATCTCCCCGCGCCCGCTCGAGCAGCTCGGCATCGCGCGGGAGCTCGGCGACCCGGTACTGCGCGAGGCCGCTCTGCCGGGTGCCGATCAGCTCGCCCTCGCCGCGGAGGCTGAGGTCGATCTCGGCGAGGGCAAAGCCGTCGGTCTGCTCGGCGACCGCCCGCAGCCGCGGAGAGTCCTTGGCCCCGAACAGCAGGCAGAGCGACGGGTGCACGCCGCGGCCGATCCGGCCGCGCAGCTGGTGAAGCTGGGAGATGCCATAGCGGTCGGCGTCCTCGACGAGCATGACGGTGGCGTTCGGCACGTCGATGCCCACCTCGATCACCGAGGTGGCGACGAGCACATCGGCGCCGCCACCAGCGAACTCCTTCATCGCCGCATGCTTCTCGACCGGCCGCATCTGGCCGTGTAACAGGGCGACCCGGAAATCACGGAGCTCGCCGCCGCGCAGCCGCTCGAACTCGGCCGTCGCCGCCCGGACCTGGAGTGCCTCGGACTCCTCGACGAGCGGACAGACGACAAACGCCTGGCGGCCCGCGTGCAGCTCCTCGCGCACACGCTCGTAGGCGCGAGCGCGCTCGGGATCGGTCGAACACACGAAGGTGGTGATCGGCTGGCGCCCACGCGGAAGCTCGCGCAACACGCTGAAGTCGAGGTCGCCGTAGCCGGAGAGGGCGAGCGTGCGTGGGATCGGCGTCGCGGTCATGTGGAGGACGTGCGGGCTCTCCTCGCCCGCGCCCTTGGCGTCGAGGGCGGCGCGCTGGCGCACGCCGAAGCGGTGCTGCTCGTCGACGACGGCGACGCCGAGGCGGGCGAAGCGGACCGGATCCTCGATCAGGGCATGGGTGCCGACGATCAGCGACAGCTCGCCGCTGGCCAGCTTGCCGAGCAGGTCGCCACGGCGCCCGGCCGGGGTCGACCCGGTGAGCAGCCCGGCGCTCACGAGGCCGCCGGGCATCAGCGTCTGGATGGTGGCGAAGTGCTGCTCGGCGAGGGTCTCGGTCGGGGCCATCATCACCGCCTGGAGCCCGTGCTCGACGGCGCGCAGCATCGCGTACAGCGCGACGACCGTCTTGCCCGACCCGACCTCCCCCATCAGCAGCCGCTGCATCGGCCGGGGCTGGGCGATGTCCTCGTCGATGGCGCGGAGCGCCGCGGCCTGGTCGCCGGTGAGCGGGAACGGGAGCATCGTGGTCAGCCAGCGCTCGGTGAGCTCGCGCTCGCCGTCGAGCACCGGCGCGTGGGCGTCGGCCCGCCGGGAGCGCCGCCGGCGCAGGAGCGCGAGCTGGACGAGCAGCAGCTCGTCGAAGGCGAGCCGGCGGCGGCCGAGCTCCTGGTCGGCCTCGGACTCGGGGAAGTGGGCGGCGAGCAGCGCGGCCTGCCGGCCGGCCAGCCGCTCGCGGACCCGCAGCCCGGCGGGGAGCGGCTCGAGCACGTCGGCGCTCGTGCCGGCGTGGGCGCGCACGAGCGCGAGGATCTGGGTCGAGGACAGGCCCTCGCTCGCGGGATAGTGGGCGACGGCGTCGCCGCCGGTCGTCGCCTCGCTCGTCTGGGCGTGGCCCTGGACGCGGAAGCGGTTGCGCGCCTCGTACTTGCCGTGGAGCACGAGGCGCGTACCGGCCGGGTAGCGCTGGACGAGCCACGGCTGGTTGAAGAACGTGGCCTTCATCACGCCGGTATCGTCGGCGACCGTCGCCTCGACGAGCGGCCGCATCCCCCGCCGGCGCACCGAGCGCGAGCTGATCGCGCGGACCTGGACGACGACGGTCGCGCTCTCCCCCGGCGTCAGCTCGACGACGGCGCGGGCCTCGCGACGGTCACGCGGGAGATGCTCGAGCAGGTCGCCGACGGTGTGCAGGCCGAGCTGCGCCGCCGCGTGCTGGGCCTTCTGGCCGTCGAGGAGCAGCGGCCGCGCGAGCATCGACGGGCGCGGGTAGCGGACCGGCGCCTCCTCGAGCTCGCCGGGGTTGAGCGGGCGCGCGCTGGCAAACGCGGTGACGGCAGCCATGACCGTGATCATGACCGCGGGCGCGGTCGTCCAGCGCCGGCAATCGGAACCGCCCGCAGGGCCGGCAACCGGAACCAGCGGCAGGGCTACTCAGCCGACAGCAGCCACCAGTAGCTCTGCTGGCCGCCGTGGGAGAGCTCGAACTCGACCTCGCCGGCCGCGAGAGTGGCGACGGTGTCGTCGTCGAGCGGCGCCTCGGCGCCACGCAGGCAGGTGATCAGCTCAGCGTCCGGGGCGAGGCGCTCGAGGACGTCACGGAGCGTCTCACGCGGCTGGCCCCAAGCGACGATCTGCTCCTCGACGAAGCCGACAGCGTCGCCCTCACGGAAGCGGCCCTGGGCGTCGTCGCGTGCGGCGGGCGCGACCGCGCCGGTACGGATCCGCTGCAGCGACTCCTCCATCGCCCGGCCGTTCTCCTCGGCGCTGCGGCCCGGGTCGAGGCTCACGGCGGCGGCGAGCCCGGCCTGCTGCGAGCGGCAGTGGACGACGACGACCGTCTTGTCCGAGAGCTCGGCGGCGCGCTCGGCGGCCATCACCACGTTCGAGCTGTTCGGCAGCACGACGACCTCCTCGGCCGGCACGGAGTGGATGGCGGCCAGCAGATCGTAGGTCGAGGGATTGAGCGTCGGACCGCCGTCGAGCACCCGCAGCCCGAGGCCCTCGAACAGCGCCGTCATGCCGTTGCCGGTGACGACGGCGAGCGCGCCGCAGCGGGTTTCGCTCTCGGCCGTCGCGAGCCGCTGATCACGCTGGATGACCTGCTCGTGCATGTCGGCGACGTCGAGGTGCGAGACGGTGCCGACGCCCTCGAACAGCGCGGTCGCCGCGTCCGGGTCGTCGGTGTGCACGTGGACCTTGAGCGTCGTCGGGTCGCCGACGACGAGCACCGAGTCGCCGAGCTGCTCGAGCTCGTGGATGAACTGGAACTGCTCGAGGTCGGAGCCGGTGACGGCGAAGTTCGTGCAGTAGCGGTACGTGCTGGAGGAATGCTGGGGATGGGTGACACGCGCGGCGGCGTGGTGCTCGAGCGCCGGGGCGTCGGTGCCACGCAACGCCCCGACGATCCCGGCCAGCAGCACCGTGAGCCCGTACCCGCCGGCGTCGACGACGCCGGCCTCGCGCAGCACGGGCAGCAGGTCGGGGCCGCGGCGGACCGAATCCTGGCCCGCGGCGAGGGCGTTCTCGATGACCTCGGCGATGACCGCGTTCTGCTCCGCCGCGCTCGTCTCGGGGCCGAGCCGCGCCTCGTGCATGTGGGCGAGGTCGGAGGCGACGCGCACGGCCATCTCACGCACGACGGTGAGGATCGTGCCCTCGGCCGGCTCGCGGACGCTGCCGTAGGCCTGGTCGGCGGCGCGGGCGAGCGCGGCACTGATCAGGACCGGGTCGACGAGCTCGCCGGGCCGACTGGCGAGCTCCTCGGCGGCGCCGCGAATGAGCTGGGAGAGGATGACCCCGGAGTTGCCCCGAGCGCCGAGCAGCGCCGCTCGGGCGACCGAGCTGACGATCTCGTCGCGGCTCACCGTCTCGATGCCGCTCTCGGTGGAATTGCCCGCGAGGTGGTCGAGCTCCTGCAAGACCGCTCTCAGGGTGAGCACCATGTTGTCGCCCGTGTCGCCGTCGGCGACCGGGAAGACGTTGAGGTCGTTGACCTCCTCGCGGCGGGCCTCGAGCTCAGCCAGCCCGGCTTCGACGATCGCCCGGAACCGGACGATGCTCGGGTCAGTCACTGCGTCCCTCTAGCGCTCGGGCCCCGCTGTGGGCACGGCGTTTAGCGGGCTTTCGTGACTTTGCCGGCCTTCAGGCACCGGGTGCAGACGTACACGCGCCGCGGTGTTCCTGAGTCGTCGATCCGCACGCGCTGGAGATTCGGATCGAAGCGCCGCTTGGTGGCCACCATGGAGTGGCTGCGGCTGTGCCCGAACGACGGGCCCTTCGCGCAGATGTGGCAGATCTTCGGCATTTGCGCGAGTATAGAGGGACCAGGTCTGAAGAGCGTCCACAGAGAAAGGGGTTCAGATCGAGCGACGTGGGTACACCGGAGTCCCGATGGGTGTACAGAGCGACGCCAATGCTGGTCTGCTCCAGGACGTCAGTCTTCCTCGCCGTTATCGCGTGATCCGCCGCCTCGCCCGGGGCGGCATGGCCGAGGTGTGGTGCGCGGAGGACACCGTCTTGGGTCGCCACGTGGCGATCAAGATCCTCGCCGGCCAGTTCGGCCAGGACGGCGTTGCGGTCCGGCGCTTCCGGCGCGAGGCGCGGGCAGCCGCCCGGCTGTCCGGTCACCCCCACGTCGTGACGATCTACGACGTGAGCGGTGGCGAGCCGTTCGAGGCGCCGTCCCAGCGGCCATTCATCGTCATGGAGCATCTCCCGGGCGGGACGGTGGCCGACGCCCTGCGCGTCGGCGAGGTGTCGCGCGCGGACGCGCTGCGGTGGCTTGCCGAGGCCGCCTCGGCCCTTGACTACGCCCACGGCCGCGGGGTCGTGCACCGGGACATCAAGCCGGGCAACCTGCTGCTCGACGGCAACCGCGTGCTGCACGTCGCCGATTTCGGGATCGCGAGCCTCGGCACCGAGGACACGATCACCTCGGCCGGGCAGCTGTTCGGCACCGCGGCCTACCTCGCGCCCGAGCAGGCGCTCGGACGGCCGGCCACCGAGGCCAGCGACCGGTACGCGCTCGCCGTCGTCGGCTACGAGCTGCTCGCCGGCAGGCGCCCGTTCACCGCCAAGAACTTCGCCGTGCAGGCCCGCCAGCACGTCGAGGCCGAGCCGCCCCGCGCAAGTGAGATCAACGCCGAGCTGCCCCGAACGGTCGACGGCGTGCTCGCACGCGGCATGGCCAAGCGTCCCGAGCAACGCTTCGGGACGGCCGCCGAGTTCGCCGCCGCGGTCAGCGCCGCGGTCGCGTCCGCGCCCGCGACGCAGCGCCTCCCGCGGCCGCGGCCGGGCCGGCCCCGCGCGCGCCGAGCCGGTGCGCTCGGTGCCGGGATCGCCGCGGGTGCTGCCGCCGGAGCCGGCGCCAGCGACGCCCGTCCCCTCCGGCCAAGCGCTCCACGCCCTCGTCCACGGCGCCCTGCTCCGCCCCCTTCGTCGGCGCCCCCGGCCCCGGATCGCCCGCGTCGCGGACCCCGGCCCCGCGCGATCGCCCTGTCCGCGCTCGCGGCCGCCGCCGTCGCCGTCGGGATCGCGGCCGGCACCAGCGGCGGGTCACATCCGGCGACGGCGACGAAGGCGACCATCAGCGCCGAGCTGCGGCCAAAGACGTCGACGCATGCCGCCTCCCCGGCGCGCAAGCCGCCGGTCAGGCACACGCATCCCGCCTCGCCGCCCCCGACGACGGCGCAGACGGCAACCGCCACCCCGGCGGCCGCCACGACCCCGGCTCCGCCGACCGCCGACACGCTCGAGGCCCAGGGGCATCAGCTGATGCTGAACGGCAACTACGGCGCGGCCATCCCGATGCTCCAACACGCCATCGCCGCCGCGTCGCCGTCGAGCCTCACCCACGCCTACGCGCTGTTCGACCTCGGCCACTCGCTGCGGCTGGCCGGCGACCCGCAGGCCGCCGCCGTCGTGCTCCAGAAGCGTCTGCAGATCCCCAACCAGACCGAGGTCGTCCGCCAGGAGCTCCAGGTGACGCTGCGGGAGCTCGGCGCGCAGGCGCAGAGTTCCCCGACCGGGGGTGGCGGCACCGGCCCGGCCGGGCATCGCAAGCACCACAGCCAGGACTGAGCTGGGCGGCAGACCGTGCGGCCCCGGGGGCGGGAGCGCGAACCGGAGCTAGACGGCGAAGCCCGTCCGCCCGCGCGGACGGGCCAGCTCCTCCTTGACGGCGAGCGAGGCGAGCACCGCCTGGGCGGCATGGGCGCCGCTGTCGCGCCTATCGCCACCCTGAACCCGGGCGAGGGCCTGCTCCATCGTGTCGACGGTGAGCAGGCCGAAGCCGCAGGGCACTCCGGTCAGCAGCTGGACCTGCTGGATTCCCCGGGCGGCTTCCGCGCAGACGTAGTCGTAGTGATCGGTTTCGCCGCGGATCACCGCGCCGAGGCAGACGATGGCGTCGTAGCGGCCCGACTGGGCGGCGTATGAGGCGGCGAGCGGCAGCTCGAACGCGCCCGGCACTTCGAAGCGCTCGATCTCGCTGATGCCGGCCGTGCCGAGGGCCTCGCGGGCCCCCGCCTCGAGTCGGTCGGCGAGATCCTCATAGAAGCGCGCCACGCACAGCGCGATGCGTCGCTCAGGCATCGCGCTCGCGATCGGCCGCGTGCTCGGAGCGGATCATCTCCTCGTCGAGCGGGAGCCCCTGGTGGTGCAGGGTGTGACCCATCCGCTCGCGCTTGGTGCGCAGGTAGGCCTCGTTGTGCGGGTTGGGCACATGCTGGATCGGCAGCTGGTCGGTGACCGACAGCCCGTAGCCCGCCAGACCCGAGATCTTCTTGGGGTTGTTGGTGAGGATGCGGATGCTCGTGAGGCCGAGATCGACGAGGATCTGGGCGCCGATGCCGTAATCGCGCAGGTCGGCCGGAAGGCCGAGCCGGAGGTTGGCGTCGACGGTGTCGAGCCCCTCCTCCTGGAGCTTGTAGGCGCGGAGCTTGTTGAGCAGGCCGATCCCCCGCCCCTCCTGGCTGAGGTAGAGCAGGACGCCCCGACCCTCGGCCTCAATCATCGACAGCGCCGACTCGAGCTGCTCGCCGCAATCGCAGCGCAGCGAGTGGAAGACATCGCCGGTCAGGCACTCGGAATGGACGCGGACGAGCACGTCGTCGACGCCGTCGACCTCGCCCTTGACGAGCGCGACGTGGTGCTTGTTGTCGACGAGCGAGCGATAGCCGACGGCGATGAAGTCGCCGAACCCGGTGGGGAGCTTGGTGGCGACGACCCGCTCGACGAGCTTCTCGGTCCGGCGCCGATAGGCGACGAGGTCGGCGACGGTGACCATCTTGAGCCCGTGCCGCTCACAGTATGCGGTCAGGTCCCTGACCCGGGCCATCGTCCCGTCGTCGTTCATGATCTCGCAGATCACGCCGGCGGGGATGAGCCCGGCGAGCCGGGCGAGGTCGACGGCGGCCTCGGTCTGGCCGACCCGCTCGAGCACGCCGCCCTCCTTGGCCTTGAGCGGGAACACGTGGCCCGGCTGGACGAGCTCACGCGGGCTGGTGCGCGGATCGATCGCGACCTGGATGGTGCGGGCACGGTCGGCGGCGGAGATGCCCGTCGACACGCCGGTCCGCGCCTCGATCGACACCGTGAACGCGGTCTCGAACGCGGACTCGTTCTTGGCCGCCATCAGGTCGAGGCCGAGCTCCTCGCAGCGCTCGTGGGTGAGGGCAAGGCAGATGAGCCCGCGCCCCTCCTTGGCCATGAAGTTGATCGCCTCAGGGGTGATGAACTGGGCGGCCATGGTGAGATCGCCCTCGTTCTCACGGTTCTCGTCGTCGCAGACGACGACCATCTTCCCCTGGCGGATGTCCTCGATCGCCTCTTCGATCGTCGCGAACGGCGTCCGGACCGAGCTCATCCTCGTCCTCCGATCAGCTTCTCCACGTATTTCGCCAGCACGTCGACCTCCAGGTTGACCGTCGTCCCCGGCTCAGCCTCGCCAAGGTTGGTGCGTTGCAACGTCTCTGGTATCAGAGAGACGGTAAAGGATTCGCCATCGATCGCGGCCACCGTCAGCGACACGCCGTCGACCGCGATCGAGCCCTTCTCGACGACGTAGCGGAGAACCTCGGGGCGCGCGCCGATGCGGATCCTCCGGGCGAAGCCGTCGTCGCGGGCCTCGAGCACGGTGCCGGTGCCATCGACGTGACCCTGCACGATGTGACCGCCGAGGCGATCGCCGGCCCGCAGCGGCAGCTCGAGGTTGACCTCAGCGCCCGCGGTGAGATGCTGGAGCGAGCTCCGATCGAGCGTCTCGTTCATCACCTCGGCCACGAAGTGCCCGCCGTCGAGATCGGTTGCGGTCAGGCAGACGCCGTTGACCGCCACCGAATCGCCCTCACTGACCTCGCCGGCCAGGGTCGTGGCGATCGTGACCCGGACGCCGTCCGCCGAACGTTCGGCGCTGACCACACGTCCGCGCTCCGCGACGAGCCCGGTGAACATTCACCACTCCCTCATCCGCGCGGACACGAGCAGATCCTCGCCGATGCGCTCGCAGTCGAGCGTCAACGCGCGGACGGCTTCGGCGATCGTCTCGGCGCCCTCGCCTTCGAGCGGGTCCCGCGCGGTGCGGCCGCCGAGGACGAGCGGAGCGAGGAACAGGCGCATCTCGTCGATCTCGCCGGCGTCGAGGAACGCGCCCGCGAGGTGCGGACCGCCCTCGAGCATGATCGAGGCGATGCCCTGGTCGGCGAGCTGCTCGAGCGCCGAGCGGACGCGGGCGGGCTCGTTCTCGCCGGTGGCGACGATCACCTCGGCGCCGTGGGTCTTGAGAGCGTCGGTGGCCGCTCGCGGCGCTGCCCGGGAGACGACGACGGTGAGCGGCGTTGTACGGGCGTCGCTGACCAGCTTGCCGGTGAGCGGCAGCCGCGCGAGCGCGTCGAACACCACCCGGCGCGGTTGCCGGTCCACGCCCTCGACGCGAGCGGTGAGCTGCGGATCGTCGGCGAGCGCGGTGCCGATGCCGACGACGACGGCGTCGCATTCCGCCCGCCAGTAGTGGCCCTGCCGGCGGCTCGCCTCGCCGGAGATCCACTTCGAGTCGCCGCGCTGGGTCGCCACCTTGCCGTCGAGCGACATCGCCGACTTGAACAGCACCCACGGGCGCCCGGTGCGCGCGTACTTGCGGAAGGGCTGGTTGAGCAGGCGGGCGCGGGCGGCGAGCTCGCCGTCGGCGACGATGACCTCGACGCCGTCGTCGCGGAGGATGCCCAGGCCGCGCCCGCTCGCGTGCTGGGAGGGATCGTCGGAGGCGACGACGACACGCTGGATGCCCGCATCTCGGATCGCGTCGGTGCAGGGCGGGGTTCGGCCCTGATGACAGCAGGGCTCGAGGCTGACGTACAGCGTGGCGTGGGCGAGCTCGTGCCCGGCGGCGTCACGGATCGCCTCGATCTCGGCGTGCGGGCCGCCGAGCTCATGGTGGAAGCCCTCGCCGATCGACTCGTCGTCGATGGCGAGCACCGCTCCCACCAGCGGATTGGGGCTGACCCGGCCTCGACCGCCCTGGGCGAGATCGATGGCACGGGCGAGGTGGCGCCGGTCGGTTTCGGTCTGGGGCATCTCTCGTCTAGAGGATACGAACGCCGTACAGGCGTGCCGGCGCCGGGTGGGGCAGCTGCTTAGGCAGTGCCGCACTTCCCCCCGTAGAGCCGGTAGATGCTCAGCTCCGGGCCGGGCAGGCGGTACTGGCGGGGGTAGTAGTCGATCGACCAGTCGAAGCTGAACGGGACGGCGTGGGTGCCGGCGGCGAACGGACTGACGTGGTAGAGCAGCTTGGCCCGATTGGCCAGCTCGGCGTAGTAGGCGACCGCGGCCGGGGCGGCATTCGGCTCGGCGAACGCCCGCCCGGCCTGGAGCGAGCCGATGACCAGCCAGCAGTAGCCGGATTGCGTGTACTCGTCGAGGAGCTGGGGGCGCAGGGTGCGCTCGTATTGGTCGACGAGCACGTACCGGCGCTCACCGGGTGGGAGTGGGTTGAGGTTTTGGTCGACGTCCGTGAGCCACGTTGCGTAGCGCGACCAGCGCTCGCCGGTGGCCGTGTAGGGCAACGACCGGCCGATGTCCTGGGCCCAGTCGTCGGCCACGACGGGCTCGATCACCACCTTCGCGCCGGCGGGGACGTTGTGGACCATCCAGGTGCGGAGCAGGTTGCGCGTGTCCGGTCGCGAGAGCACGGCGTCGTTGTGGATGACCGCGACGAGGCTTTGGGCGAGCATCAGCAGGCAAACGACGCCGACCGCGAACTCCCGCGGGATCCGCCGGGCGGCCATCAGCCAGCGGATGAACTCGACGGCAGCGTACGCGCCGAGGATCGCGACGATCGGGAAGATCGGCATCAGCCAGCGGCCGAAGAAGCGCTGCTGGTTGCCCATGAAGATGATGAACATGATCGGGGCCGGGACGAGCACGAGGAACATCCCGATCCGGCGGCGTGCGAGCAGCAGCACCGCCCCGCCGACCGCCGCCAGCGATGGCCCCCAGCCGAGCCCCCAGGTGAACGTCCACAGGTAGTAGGCGACGCCGCTGCCGGGCTGGGTGCCGAGCTTCACCGGGTCCTGGCCCGCGGCGAGCGAAGCCTGGGAGTTGACGCCTGCCCAGAAGGCGTTCCAGTCGAGGATCGAGTAGGGATTGGCGAGGATGAAGGCGGCCAGCGCGAGGGCGAGGGCAAGGACGACGCGCCGCACCGAGCCCCAAACCGCTCCGCCGGTGCTGTCGCACACGAAAGCGACGAGCAGGCACACGAGCGTGATCCCACCGGTGTACTTGGTCGCCGCCGCGAAGCCGATCCCGATGCCCGCGAGCATGTAGTCCCGCCAGCGGCCGTAGCGCATCACCCCGGCGACGCCGGCCAGGGACATGGCCACCGGCGCGAGCGTCGGGACGTCGTTGAGCGCGAGGTGGCTGTAGAAGACCGGCAGGAACGCGACCGCGGACACGGCGGCGGCAAGCAGACCGACGTTGCGGTTGAAGAACCGCGCCCCGGCGATATAGGTGAACCAGACCGACAAGGTCCCGAGCACCGCGGCGACGAGCCGCGCGAGCACGAACACGCTCGTCGGGTCCGACGCGTACGCGCGCGCGGCCGCGTCTCCGCTGCCGTACCAGAGCTCGAGCACGATGTGGACGAGGTAGGAATATGCGGGCGGGTTGAGGAAGTAATGCGGGTTGAGGTCGTGGCCAAAGAAGGCGATCGCCCGCGGTACGAAGTGGGTCGCCTCGTCGACGTTGTAGCTGTAGGGAAGGCCCTGCTTGATGCCCCAGAGACGCAGCAGGAACGCGCTCAGCAGGATCAGCGCGAGCACCGGCGCGTGGAAGCTCAGCGTGCGGGGGCGGGCCTCCGTCCGCCGCCGGCGGCGCGAGCGCTCAGGTTCAGCCGGACGGGGTTCGGTCGGCTGTGCCGGGGCGCCGGGATGCGCGGTCACCGTGTCCATATCGTCCCCGAGTATCCCGCTACCGTGTTGTGAGCCGCGCTTGCCGATGGGACACTCCGCTGTGCCGAGTGCCCCTGGGTGTCCGGGCTATGCCGGCGTGATGCCATGAAGCTCATCATCCAGATTCCCTGTTTCAACGAGGAGACTCAGCTCCCGGTGACGCTCGCCCACCTGCCGCGCACGGTGGCGGGATTCGACGTCGTCGAGTGGCTGATCATCGACGACGGCTCGAGTGACAACACGATCGAGGTGGCCCGCGCTCACGGCGTCGACCACATCGTGCGGCTGACCAACCACAAGGGCCTGGCCGCCGCCTTCCAGGCCGGGCTCGACGCCGGCCTCAAGCTCGGAGCGGACGTGATCGTCAACACCGATGCCGACAACCAGTATGAGGGCGAGGACATTCCACGGCTGGTGATGCCGATTGTGCGAGGCGAGGCGGACATGGTCGTCGGTGACCGGCAGGTCAATACGATCGCGCACTTCTCGCCCGGGAAGAAGCTTCTGCAGCGGCTCGGGTCATGGGTCGTGCGACAGGCCTCTTCGACCGAGATACCCGATACGACGTCGGGTTTCCGCGCCTACAACCGCGAGGCCGCCCTCCAGATGCAGGCGGTATCGAGGTTCACCTACACGCTGGAGACGATCATCCAGGCCGGCAAGCTGCTCGTCGCCGTCGATCATGTGCCGATCCGCACGAATCCCAAGACGCGCGAGTCCCGCCTCTTCCCCTCGACGGCCGCGTACGTACGGCGCAACGCGCTGTCGATCTTCCGGATCTACTCGCAGTACCAGCCACTGAAGGTGTTCTGGGGCGGCGCCGCGGTGATGGGCGTCGCCGCGCTCGCGGTGTTCACCCGCTTCCTCATCTACTTCATCGAGGACCCGCACACGGCCAAGGGCCACATCCAGTCCCTGATCGCCGGCGCGGTCCTGTTCAACGCCGCCATGCTGCTCGCCTCGCTCGGGGTCATCGGCGACCTGCTCGACGCCCAGCGCACGCTCTCGCAGCGGACCTTCGAGCGGGTGCGGCGGATCGAGCTCCAGCTCGGTGTCGAGCCCTCGCACTACGAGCCCGGTGGCACGCCGGACTCGCCCGACCGCGAGGCGCTGGAGGTATGACCCCGGCCAGCGGGCCGGCGGCCGTCCCCACCGGCAACACCTACGACAAGTACGGCTCGACCAACCCGGTCGTGCGCCGGCTGATGGGCGGGTTTGAGCGCACGCTCGACGAGCTGTTCACCGCCGCCACTCCCGAGTCGGTGCTCGACGTCGGCTGCGGCGAGGGCGTGCTCACCACCCAGTGGGCCGAGCGCCTCGACGGCGGCCGCGTCGTCGGCATCGACCTCGAGGACGAGCAGCTCGCCACCGAGTGGGAGAAGCGGCGGCGGGAGAATCTCGAGTTCCAGACCGTCGACGGCCGTGAGCTCCCCTTCGCCGACGGCGAGTTCGACCTCGTGGCCGCGATCGAGGCGCTCGAGCACATCACCGACCCGGAGCGCACCGTGGCCGAGATGGCCCGCGTGGCCCGCCGTCACCTGCTCGTGTCCGTCCCCCACGAGCCTCTGTGGCGGATGCTCAACGTCGCCCGCGGCGCGTACGTCCGCGAGCTCGGCAACACCCCCGGTCACGTCAACCACTGGTCCCGGCGTGGCTTCGCCAAGCTGCTCGGGCGCCACGGCGAGGTCGTCGCGACGCGCTCTCCGTTTCCGTGGACGATGCTGCTCGTGCGGGTGCATCGATGACCGACGGCCCGGCCGGAATGACCGACGGTCCGGCGGAGATGACCGACGGCCCCGCCCGCGCCCCTGAGACGGCCGGCCCGCCGCCCGCCGACGCCGGCCTCGCCAACGGCCACCGAGCTCCGAACGGGTCCGCGGCCGACAACGGCCACGACGGTGATGAGGGGGGCAACGCCGCCTTCGCCTCGGGCGCGAAGATCCTGACGATCGGGATCGCCTCGACCGGGATCTTCACCTTCGCCTACCTGGCCGTCGCCAGCCACGTCCTCACCCAGAAGCAGTACGGCCGCGTGTCGCTGTGCTGGGCGATCATGTTCGTGATCCTGTCGGTCATTTACCGCCCGGTCGAGCAGTTGCTCTCGCGGACGATCGCCGACCGCCAGGCTCGCGGCCTGCACCACTCGCTGCGGGTGCCCGCGCTCATCCAGGTGAGCTTCTCGGTGCTCTTCCTGGTCGTCGCCGTCGCCCTGCGCGACCCCATCGAGCACCGCCTGTTCGGCGGCTCGACCGTGCTCTACTGGGTGCTGGTCATCGGCGTGCTCGCCTACGCGGCGAGCTACTTCGCCCGTGGCTGGCTCGCGGGCCACCAGCGCTTCGCCCTCTACGGCGGGCTCGTGTTCCTCGAGTCGACGTCGCGCTTCCTGTTCGCGGCGGCGGCGGCGATCGGCATCGCCAGCGGGCTGGCCATGGTCTCGCTCGGCATGGCGGTGGCCCCGTTCGTGTCGCTCGCGGTGATCCCGTTCGCCTTCTGGCACGTCCATCGCCAGAAGGGCGGCCCGGAGGAGCATCCCCGTGTCCGCCACACGATCGACACCTCGGACTTTCCGGCCGTCGACGCGGCGGGTGAGGGACCGGCGCACGCCGGCCTCGAGGAGGCATCCGCCGACCTGTCGCTCCGCCACGGCGGCCGGTTTGCGCTCGCCGTCGTCGGGATCATGCTCGCCGAGCAGACGCTGATGAACGCCGCTGTGCTCATCGTCAACGGCCACTCGGGGGCGGTGCTCGCCGGCTTCGTGTTCAACGTGCTCCTGATCGTCAGGGCGCCGCTGCAGCTGTTCCAGGCCATCCAGACCTCGATCCTTCCCCACCTCGCCGGACTCGAGGCGCGCGAGAGCGCGGATGAGTTCCACAAGGCGATCCGGGTCACGATCCTCGCGATCGCCGCTTTCGCTGGGGCGGTGGCGATCGGCCTGCTGCTCATCGGGCCGTTCGTGATGACCGCGCTGCTCGGCGACAAGGGCTTCCACTACGGTCGCATCGGCCTCGCCGTCGTCGGCCTCGGCATGGGCCTGCATCTCGTCTCCGGGACGCTCAACCAGGCCGCGCTCGCGCGCGGACGGGCGCCGGTCGCCTCCGGCGCGTGGCTGATCGCCGCCGTCCTGTTCGTGATCATCGTCGCGACGCCGACGATCAGCAACCAGGTCACGCGCGTCGAGGTCGGCTACTTCATCTCCACGCTGCTGCTGAGCGGGCTGCTGTGGCTGGTCTACCGCCGCGGAGCGGCGGCCGACGGCGCGACGCCTCCGCCCGCGTCACCGGCCACAGCCGGGGCGACGTCGGGCTGAGCGGCGCGAGACCCGCGTCGGAAAAGAACGGCCGCCGCACCTCTCCCCAGGGATGCGACGGCCGTGAGAGGTTGACGGCGCCGCGCGGCGGGCCGGACCTCGTGCTGAACGCTACGCGCCCAGGCTCTGACAGGCGGGCTCCTTCTTGGCCGCGGTCTCGAGTGCGGCGCTCTTGAGGCCGCTGAGGCTGCCGCCGATGCTGCTCATCGAGGTCTGCACGCTCTTGCCGAGCGCCTCGGCGGCGAGCTTGAAGGCGGCGGGGCTGCCCGTCGGCAGCCCGCCGGCGGAGCTGGCAGCCTGCTGCAGCGTCGAGCGCAGCTGGCTGAACGCGCTGACGATCGCGGTCTGGATCTGCTTGCCGTTGGTGACGTTCGGGGCCCCGGCGTTCTTCAGCTTGGTGACCGCCTGGTCGGTGTCCGAGGCCACGGCGGTGAGGAAGCCCTGGAGGGCCGTCTTCCCCTGCTCGGCGCTCTTGATCGACGACAGATTGAGCGCCGCAGAGCGCGCCTGAACGTCCCGCTCGAACGGTCCGACAGCGTTACAGATCGCTTTCACGTAGGCCTGAGGGCTCGTCCCCGAGGAGGACGATCCGCCGCAGGCGGTGAGGGTCGCGGAGACCGCGAGCAGGCTGATTGTGGCCGAAGCCTTCTTTCCCAGAAGCATGGCGGGGCACGCTAGCAGGGTGCCCCGGCATCCGGTCCGTGGGCCGCGGAGACTGGGATTCCCGCCCCTCAGCCCGCGCCGCGGCGCCGAGGCCGGGCGTCAGATCGCGTCGGCGGCGGCGGCGAGCTCGGCGTAGGCGGCGGCGGGATCGTCGGCCCCGAACACCGCCGAGCCGGCGACGAGCAGGTTCGCCCCGGACTCGACGCACTCGCCGATCGTCGCGGCATGGACACCGCCGTCGACCTCGAGACCGACATGCCCGGGGAGGGCAGTGCGCATCCGCTGGAGCTTGCCGTAGGAGGCGGGAATCAGGGCCTGGTTGCCCCAGCCCGGGTTGACGCTCATGCACAGCGCGAGGTCGAGCGTGTCGGCCGCGACCTCGGCAAGGGCGTCGGCCGGGGTGGCCGGGCAGATCGCCGCGCCGGCGGTGCAGCCGGCCTCGCGCACCGCCGCGAGCGCGTAGTGCAGGTGCGGGGTGGCCTCGGCGTGCACGGTAATGCTGTCGGCGCCGGCCTTGGCGAAGTCGACGACGTGGCGCTCGGGGCACTCGATCATCAGGTGGACGTCGATGATCCCGCCGGCGTCGTGAACCTGGTCGGCGAGCGCCGAGACGGCCAGCGGGCCGAAGGTGATCGGCGGGACGAAGTGCCCGTCCATCACGTCGACGTGCATCACCCGGGCGCCGGCCGCGAGCACCTCGGCGACGTGAGCGGCGAGGCGGCTGAAGTCGGCCGAGAGGATCGACGGCGCCACGCGCCGCTCGCGCAACACCTCGGGGCGGCCCACCTAGACGGCCCTCAGCATGCTTCCGTGGCAGTGGTTGCAGGCGACGATCGCCGTGCTCGACATCCGCACGATGGTCGAGTGCTCGCCGCAGTTCGGACAGACGGACACGAGCTCGTAGCGGTGCAGGCAGTAGACGCAGCGATAGCGTCCGGGTACTGCAGTGGGACGCAGCCACGGCTCGCCGCAGTTGGGGCACTCCGGACCGAGCTTGACGGGCTGATCGCTCACTGACCTCAGGGTAACGACAAGCGGAGCGCGTCAGTTGCGTCGGAGCGCGGCGATGAAGAAGCCGTCGGTGTCATCTCGGTGGGGCAGCAGCTGCATATGCGGCGCCGCGGCAGGGTGGCCGACGCCGGGGTGCGCGGCCGCGAGATCCTCGGCGGCGAACTCGGGGTGGGCCTCGAGGAAGCGCGCGACGACGTCCGGTCCCTCGCGGCGAGAGATCGTGCACACCGAATAGACGAGCCGGCCGCACCGGGCGAGCGTGGCGGCGCCGGCGGCGAGGATCCGGCCCTGGAGCTCCGCGAGCTCGTCGACCGCCTCGGGCCGGGCGCGCCAGCGCAGATCGGGGCGCGATTGCAGAGTCCCGAGGCCGCTGCACGGCGGGTCGACGAGGACGCGATCGAAGTCCCCCTCCCCCGCCCACGCCGCCGCGTCGGCGGTGTGGACCCGCACGCCCGCGGCGTGCATCCTCCCCGCGGTCCGGCGCAGCGCCTCGGCGCGACCGGGGTGACTCTCGACGGCGACGATCTCGCCGTCACCGGCGAGCAGCGCGGCGAGATGGGTCGTCTTCGCTCCTGGCGCGGCGCACAGGTCGAGCACGTGCTCGCCGGGCTCGGGCGCGAGCAGGCGTGCGACGAGCATCGAGCCGCGCGACTGCGGCATGATCGCGCCGGCGTCGAACAGCGGCGAGCCGAAGGCGTCGAACGGCTCGCTGAGGACCAGCCCCTCGGGCAGCTCCGCGGCCGGCCCCCGCGGGAGGTCGGCCGCCCGGCGCGTGCCGCTCGGCAGCGCGCCGAGCACCGTGTCGACGTCGCTCACGAGCATGTTGACCCGCAGCGCCGACTCGGCCGGTGTGTTGACCGCATGGAGCAGCGCGCGGGTGGTGTCCGGGCCGAGCTCCTCCCACCAGCGCCGCGCGAGCCACGGCGGCACCGAGTGGCGGACCGCGGCGCTGTCGGGGTCATCGTCGTGAAGCGCGGCTAGCAGCCCCGGGCCCTCGCGAATGGCGCGGCGCAGCACGGCGTTGACGTAACCGGCGCCACCGCGGCTGGCCTGCTTGACGAGCTCGACGCTCTCGTTGACCGCGGCGTGCTCGGCGATGCCGTCGAGGAACAGCAGTTGCAGCAGACCGAGGCGCAGCCCGGCCAGCACGGGGGGGTCAAGCCGCTCGGGCGGCCGCGAGCCGAGCTCGGCGGCGAGATGGTCGAGGGTCAGCCGGCGCTGGACGGCGCCGTAGGCGAGCGCCGTGGCCAGCCCGCGGTCGCGCGCGTCGAGTCCCCGGGCCTCGGCGTGCAGCGCCCGGTCGGCGTAGGCGTCCTGCTCGAACACGCGCCGGATGACGGCGAACGCGCACATCCGGGCTGCCGACACGCCGCGCGCGGCCGACGCTGATTTCCCGCTCACGGCACTAGGCGCGGTGGCCGCGCAGGTAGGCGGCGCCGTCCATCGGCCGCTTGCCGGGCGGCTGCACGACGCGCAGCTCGAGCCCGCCCGGCGTGCACCCAAGCACTGGGTATTCGCCGCCGGTGCCGAGCTCGCCGGCGGCGGGCGCGACCGAGTCCCCCACCCGCGCGTCGCGGACCCCGAGCAGGGAGCCGTCGGCCAGCGCGAGGTTGGCGCCGATGTGCGGGCGCAGCGCGCGGACGACGCGCTCGAGCTCGACCGCCGGACGCGTGGGATCGAGATGGCGGTCGGCAGCGGTGATCTTCTCGGCGTAGGTGGCGGCGGCGTCGTCCTGCTCGGCGCAGTCGCCGGGGTCGGCGAGCGCCGCGACGAGCAGTTCGCCGCCCAGGGCGGCAAGGCGCCCGGAGAGCGTGCCGTAATCGTCGCCGGGCGCGATCTCGACCGCCTGCCGGCGGCAGACCGGGCCGCTGTCGAGGCCAGCGGTGAGGCGCATGATCGACACGCCGGTGCGACCGTCGCCGGCCATGATCGCCCGCTCGATCGGGGCGGCGCCGCGCCAGCGCGGCAGCAGCGAGGGATGGACGTTGAGGATCGGGTACGCGCTGAGGAGCGGTTCTCGGATGAGCGCCCCGAACGCGCACACACACACCGCCTCGGGCTCGGCGGCGGCGATCCGCGCGAGCGCCTCCTCGCCGTTTACCGCGTCCGGTTGGTCGAGCGGCAGCTCGAGCTCGCGCGCGAGGTCGGCGACCGGCGGCGAGGCGAGCCGGCGGCCACGGCCCCGGGGACGGTCGGGACGCGTGACGACGAGCTCGGGCCGGTGCGGGGACGCGGCGAGCCGCCGCAGGATATCGGCGGCGAACTCGGAGGTCCCGAGATAGACGGTGCGCACCCGGCGGGCCTCAGGCCGCCTGCGCCTCGCGCATCGCGCGCATCGCCTCCTTGCGCTGATCGCGCGAGGTGCGGTCGAGGATGAGCACGCCGTCGAGATGGTCGATCTCGTGCTGGATGACCCGGGCCTCGAGGCCCGAGGCCTCGATCAGAATCTCCTCGCCCTGCTCGTTGAGGGCGCGCACGCGGACGTGGACCGGTCGCTCGACGTCGACGAGCACCGCGGGGAGGCTGAGGCAGCCCTCCTCGGCGGTCTCGAGCTCGTCGCCGCGCCACTCGATGTTCGGATTGATGAGCGCGCTGAGCGGCGCATCCGGCTGGACGCGGTAGACGAGCAGGCGGTGCAGGACGCCGACCTGCGTGGCGGCGAGCCCGATGCCGAGCGCGTCCCGCATGAGCTCCCCCATCCGGTCGATCTCCGAGCGCAGCGCGTGGTCGATCCGGTCGACCTCGCGGGCGCGGGTGCGGAGCACGGGGTCGCCGAATTTGCGCACGTGGGCGAGCGCCGCGGCACGCCGTGCGGCGACCTCGGGAGCAAGTTCCTCGGACTCCTCCTCGGTCTCTTCGATCTCGTCAGCCGCCTCGGACTCGGGCGGGTCGGTGAGCTGCTCGGCCACCCTTTAAGTCTAGGACCTCTCCGGGTGTGAGCCGTGGCCCGGCCGGGGATGGCGACTGCGATCACTGCGGATCTACGTCGACGCTGACGCTAACACCTCGGCGGGCCGCTTTGCCGGCCACCTGCCCGACCGCGGCCCCGACCGATTGGATCGCCGCCCGCCGGTCGCCGGCCTTGATGACGAGCTGGATGCGGTCGCGGCCGCGCAGGCGGAACAGCGGCGCCGGACCGAGCACCGCCGCCTCCGGCGGGGCGATGCGCTCGTGCAGCGCCGTGGCCGTGGCCTGGGCTTCGCCCGCGTCCTCGCTCGCGCAGACGATCCGGATGAGCGAGGCGAACGGCGGATAGGAGAGCACGCGGCGGCGAGCGAGCTCGTCGGCGAGGAAGCCGTCGGCGTCGTGGCGGGCGGCGTAGCGGATCGAACGGGCGTCGGGGGCCATCGTCTGCACGAGCACGCGACCGGCCCGCCCGCCGCGACCGGCCCGGCCGGCGAGCTGGGTGACGAGGGCGAAAGTGCGCTCCTCCGCGCGGAAGTCCGGGAAGCGCAGCGTCGCGTCGGCGTCGAGCACCACCCCGAGTGAGACGCCGGGGAAGTCGTGGCCCTTGGCCACCATCTGCGTGCCGATGAGCAGTCCGGCGGGCGCCGCGGCGAAGCGCTCGAGTACCCGTCCGCGATCGCCGAGCCCGGTGAGGTCGGCGTCGAGCCGGAGCACGGGAAAGTCCCGGTCCCCGAGGGCGTCGCTCAGCTCGCGCTGCATGCGCTCGGTGCCAGCGCCGTGCCGGGCGACGGCCACCGACCCGCAGGCGACGCAGCGCTCGGGCACCCGCTCGCGATGGCCGCAGTGATGGCAGGCGACGAACCCGCCGTCGCGATGGAGCACGAGCGCGACCTCGCAGTTGGGGCACATCCACACGTGCCCGCACGAGCGGCAGGAGAGGAAGTTCGACCAGCCGCGGCGGTTGAGCAGAACGATGCCCTTGCCCCCGGCCCGGCGCAGGTCGGCGAGCGCCATCCGGGTCTCCGGGTGAAGCGGGTGATGGGAGCCGCGCATGTCGAGGATGTCGACCGGCGGGAGGGGGCTGCCGTCGACGCGGCGGCCGAGGCGCAGCCGCGGGATGCCCGAGGCGCTCTCCGGGCGTGGGGTCGCGCTGCCGAGCAGGAGCACCGCCCCGTGCTCGGCCGCGCGGTGCTCGGCGACGTGCCGCGCGTCGTAGCGAGGATCGCCCTCGTGCTTGTAGGAGCCCTCGTGCTCCTCGTCGACGATGATCAGCCCGATGTCCGGCAGCGGCGCGAACACCGCCGATCGCGGCCCGACGCACACCCGCGCCTCGCCCTCGGCCATCCGCAGCCACTCGTCGTAGCGCTCTCCCTGGCCGAGCCCCGAGTGCATGACGGCGACGACGTCGCCGAACCGCGCCTCGAACCGCGACAGCGCCTGCGGGGTGAGGGCGATCTCCGGCACGAGCACGATCGCCGTCCGGCCGCGATCGAGCGTCTCCCGCACGGCCCGCAGGTAGACCTCGGTCTTCCCCGAGCCGGTGACGCCGTGCAGGAGGAAGCGGGCGGCGGCGCCCTCGGCGAGGGCATCGAGCACCGGGCCAACCGCGGCGCGCTGATCGTCGGTGAGCGTCGGCGGTGCGACGGCCGCCGGGCCGAGGTCGTGGCGCGTGGGGCGCCGGCGGATCGCCGCGGCGTGGATCGCGACCAGACCCCGCCCCTCGAGACGGCGCAGTGCCGGCGTGCCGAGGCGAGCGGCGACAGTGCTGCCGTTCCTCTCGAGCGCCTCGAGCAGCGCGCGCTGGGTGTCGGTGAGCCGTTCGCCGTCGCGCAGTGCCGCGCTCCCGGCCTCGGTGAGCTCGGCGACGAGGGCCTGCTTGGGCCGGGTGCCCGCGGTCGCGCCGGGCGCGAGGAGCAGCCCGAGCGCCCGCGCTGGGGTCGAGCAGTACTCCTCGGCCATCCAGCCGGCGAGGGCGACGAGGTCCGGCGGGAGGCGGGCGCCCAGGACGCCGTCCGGCTCGGCGAGCCGGTCGGGCTCGAGCTCGGAGCTGTCGGCGAGCCCGACGACGACGCCGAGCACCGAGCGCCCGCCGAACGGGACCCGGAGCAGCGAGCCGACACCGACATCGGCCTGGTCGGGGCGCAGGCGGTAGTCGAATGGGCCGATCACCGCGCGGGTGCGGGTCAGCGGCTCCACCCGCGCGATCACCGGGCGGTCCATCGGTCAGAGGTGCAATCCATGGGCCTGGCGAGGGTAAAGTGCGCGCAGGATGACGATCGAGAGCCTCGCGGCAGAGGTTCCCTCCACGGCAGCCGTGCTCGCCGAGTGCGACCGGCTGATGGGCGAGGTCGGGCGTCGTCACCACCTCTTCTCCTGGCTGCGCCGGCCGGCCGGCGGCCCGGACAGCTGGCTCGAGGTCGACGCCTACTACCCGGCGCAGCGGCTCGTCGTCGTGTGCCGCGCGGGCGGCGGCGAGTTCGCCGAGGTCTACCGGGAGCTCGTGCCGCGCCACGGGCTGCGGCTGATCGAGCTCGATCCGGCCGGACTGAGCGGGGACCTGCGCACCGAGCTGCGCGACCGCCTCGCGGCGCCGGCGACGCCGTCGGCGGGGCCGCGACCGGTGGCGGCATCGCTCCCCAGCCCCGCGACTGATCACCGGGCGGCGACGCCCACAACCGCGACCCATCCCCGGCCGGCGACGCGCGCACCCGCGACTCGTCCGCGTCCGGCGACGCCTGCGACCGGTCTGCTCATCGGCCTCGCGCTCGCCGCGGCCTGCGGGATCGAGTTCTATCTCGGCATCGCCCAGGCGCTCGACCGTGGGCACTGGCTACTCGCCTTCGGGCTCGCAATCGACCTCGGGGCGCGCGCGATCGGGACGATCGTCGCGGCCCGCGGCGGTGAGACGGCGTGGGCGTGGGCCTGCGTAATTGTCGGCAGCCCCGCGGTCGCGGCCTGCTCGCTGCCCGAGCGCGCTCCCGTCCGCACCGATCCGGCACCGCTGGCCGGGGTGCTCGGCCTGCTGGGGATCGGGTTCGTCGTGCTCGGGCTGGTCATCGGCTAGCCCGCCCAGGCGCACGCACCCGTCCAGGGCGCACGCACCCGCCCAGGCGCATGCCCCCGGGCGCTCGCACCCGCCCGGACCGGCCCGCGGCTTCTACAGCCCGGCGGCGGACCGGAGCGCGGGCGCCTTGTCGGTACGCTCCCAGGTGAAGTCGTGGTCCTCGCGGCCGAAGTGGCCGTAGGCCGCGGTCTTCTGGTAGATCGGGCGGTGGAGCTTGAGGTACTCGCGGAAGGCGCCCGGCCGCAGGTCGAAGTGCTCGGAGATGAGCTCGAGGATGCGCGAGCGGCCGATCTTCTCGGTGCCGAACGTCTCGACCATCAGCGACACCGGATGGGCGACGCCGATCGCGTAGGCGACCTGGACCTCGGCGCGGTCGGCGAGACCGGCGGCGACGACGTTCTTGGCCACGTAGCGGGCGGCGTAGGCCGCCGAGCGATCGACCTTCGAGGGATCCTTGCCGGAGAACGCCCCGCCGCCGTGGCGGGCCATGCCGCCGTAGGTGTCGACGATGATCTTGCGTCCCGTGAGGCCGCAGTCGCCCATCGGCCCGCCGATCACGAAGCGACCGGTCGGATTGACGAGAAAGCTCTTGTTCAGCTTGCGCGTGTCGTAGAGGTCGTCGGGCAGCACCGGCTCGATCACGTGCTCCCAGAGGTCCTCCTTGATCAGCGACTCCGCCCCCTCACGATGTTGGGTGGAGATCAGGAGCTTCTCGATCTCGACCGGCTTGCCGTCGACGTAGCGGACGGTGACCTGCGTCTTGCCGTCCGGGCGCAGGTAGGGCACGATCTCCGCCTTGCGCACGTCGGCGAGGCGCTTGGCAAGCTTGTGCGCGAGCGAGATCGGCAGCGGCATCAGCTCGTCGGTCTCGTTCGAGGCGTAGCCGAACATCATCCCCTGGTCACCCGCGCCCGCGATGTCGAGCTCGTCGTCGTCGCCCGGGTCGGTACGCGCCTCGTACGCCTGGTTGACGCCCTGGGCGATATCCGGCGACTGCTTGTCGATCGCGTTGATCACCGCGCACGTGTTGTAGTCGAAGCCGTAGGCGGCGTCGGTGTAGCCGATCTTCTTGACCGTCTCACGCGCGATGGCCTGGATGTCGACGTACGTCGTCGTCGTGATCTCCCCCGAGACGACGACGAGGCCCGTGTTGACGAGCGTCTCGCAGGCGACGCGACCGGTCGGGTCATCGGTAAGGACCGCGTCGAGCACGCCGTCGGAGATCTGATCGGCGATCTTGTCCGGGTGCCCCTCGGTGACGGACTCCGAGGTGAACAGGAACTCGTTGTCGGAAAGGGAGGTCATAGGTGGGGAGAACAGCTCCGGGTCGGGGTCAACGGGCGCTCCCCGGCGCATCCAGAGGAGCTGGCAAAGCGGAGAGAGTAGCGGGGCGACGTTCTACGCAGCCGCGCCCCGGGCCCGCGGCGCCCGCCGTTCGCTGCGCTCGACGAAGTCGATGATCAACGGGATCCCCTCCATGTGGTAGCGGTCGCGCAGCCGGTTCTCGAGGAAGTAGGCGTAGTCGCGGGTGACGAGCGCGTGCGAGTTGACCTGGATCGAGAAGCGGGGAGGCCGCTCCCCGGTCTGGGACATGAACAGCAGCTTGAGGCGCTGGTTGCGGCCACGCCGGCCGCTGGCGGATGGCGGCTGGCGGGTGGCCACGAGCTCGGAGACGAAGCGGTTGAGCTGCGGGGTGGGAATCCGGGTGCGGCGCCGGTCGGCGAGGCCGATCGCCTCCGAGAGCAGCCGCTCGACGTGGCGGCCCGTCTTCGCGCTCGCGGTCAGCACGCGCGGGCGCAGGCGCAGCTTCTGATGGGCCCGCGCGCGTTCGTGGTCGAGATCGAGGTCGGGGTTGATGTCCCACTTGTTGAGCACGAGCGCCGTCGCGCAGCCGCTCTTCATCGCGAGCTCGGCCACGCGCAGGTCCTGGGCGGTGATGCCGTCGGTGGAATCGCAGACGACGAGTGCGACCTCGGCCCGCTCGGCAGCCCGGTGGGAGCGCAGCGCGGTGTAGTACTCGAGCGACTCCCCCACCTTGGCCTGGCGCCGCAGACCCGCGGTGTCGACGAGCATCAGCTCCCGGCCGGCGAACGACATCGGCAGGTCGATCGCGTCGCGGGTCGTGCCCGCCTCCGGCGAGACGATCACGCGCTCGGCGCCGAGGAAGCGGTTGACCAGGGAGGACTTGCCGACGTTCGGCCGGCCGATGAGCGCGAGGCGAATCGGATCCTCGGTGGCTTCCTGCACCCCGTCCTCGGGGCCGAGCTCGACGATCCGGTCGAGCAGGTCGCCGGTGCCGAGGCCCTGGGCGGCAGACACGGCGATCGGCTCCCCGAGGCCGAGCCCGTGGAACTCGGCGGCGAGCGCGAGGTCGGTGACGGTGTCGACCTTGTTGGCGGCGACGACGACCGGCAACGGCGAGCGGCGGAGCAGGTCGGCCATCTCCTGGTCGCCGGGGCGCATGCCGGCCCGGGCGTCGACGACGAGCACGGCGACGGCGGCGTCGGCGACCGCGGCCCGCGCCTGCTCGCGGATCTGGCCGGCGAGGACGTCGCGGTCCTCGAGGTCGACACCGCCGGTGTCGATGAGCGTCAGCGTGCGCCCGTTCCACTCGGTCTCGAGCTCCTTGCGGTCACGGGTCACCCCGGGGCGCTCGTGCACGACCGCCTCACGACTTTCCGTGAGGCGGTTGACGAGTGATGACTTCCCGACGTTGGGATAGCCGACGATTGCGACCTTCATGGCGGACCCGAGGCTAGCGGGCCTCGGGTCCGCCGAAGATTCGGGCCGGTTATCCGGTGGGCAGATCGGTCCCCGCCCCGGCGCAGTAGCCGGCGCCGGCCAGGGACTGATTGCTCCACAGTGACTGCACGGGGAACGTCGTGCCGGCGTTGCCGGTGATGTCGCCCATCGCGCCGGGAATCGGCTCGGGGCCGCCGCCGGTCAGCGACTCGCCGACCCACGCGCACTCGTCGCCGTTCTCGTTGGCGTCCAGTGCGTCGTACCAGCCCCCGAGATCGGTCGTGCTCGTACCGCTGCCGAGCACGTCCTCGGCGCCGGGATCGGTGACCGTCTCCTCGATCTCGTGCCCGAGCACGATCGAGTAACCGTCGAGCTTGCCGGCCGCGCCCGAGTTGACCGCGTTCTCACCGCAGGCGTTGGCGCCGCCCGAGTTGATCGAGAGGACGTACGGCATGTTCGTGTAGGAGATGTTCGAGGCGATCCCGTTGTAGATGCCGCCCTCGACGCCCGGTTGGGTGTAGTCGTGGAAGGCGCAGTAGCCCGTCGACAGCGCATTGGGGTCGCTGTAGCTCGGGGCCTGCGCGATCACGATGTCGGCGTTGGCCAGATCGGTGATGCCGAAGTGGCTCACCGCACGGGCCGCCTCGGCCGCGAGGTCGGTGTAGGTGTTGCCGGCGCCCGGGGGGTTGCTCGACGAGGTCTTCGGCAGGCCACTGATGTCGTTGCTGTCATCGGTCCAGATGCCGCCAAGCTGGTTCCCAGGATTGGTGATGAACTGCTTGTTGCCGCTGGAATCGGTCTGGTAGTACTGGGTCTGGACGCCGGCCCAGTTGGTGCCGCCGAGCTGGCTGACGAAGTCGGCCATCCGCTTGCCGGCCCCGTCGGGGTCGCAGGCGAGGGTCACGGTCATTGCGCCCTCGGCGATCGTCTCCGGAGCGCAGCTCGTCCCGGCCGGGAAGGCGCCGGGCTCGCCCCAGCCCCAGTAGACGATGTAGACCTTTGGCGCGATCTGCACGTGACCGCCGTAGTAGGCCATGTTCCCGGGGAACGGGAGCGTGGTGGCCGGGAACTCGGGCAGGCCGCAGTTGGAGAACGGTGAGGGCAGCAGCCCGTTCTCCGGGCACGGTGGCGCCGGCGACTGCAGCGAGCCGACCGGCGCGAACACGTGCTGCGCCCAGATCTGGTGCTGCTTGGAGATTTCCTTGCTCAGCGTGGGCATGAGGATCGGGTTCGCCGACGCGCTGCCGGCGGCCGCGAGCGCGAGCGCCGTCATCGCGATCGCGACAGCGATCCCAGAGGACAACCGTCTTGACATAGGAGAAACACCCCTGTCTCTCGTCCGCGTCGATCCGCGGACTGTTCTTTGACCGTGTCAGTCGCAGAGGCCACGCCCCGCAGCGCAGCCCATATAGCTATTTATGCGCTAATTGAAGCGGGTTCAAACCTCGCGTGCGCCGGTTGCCAATTCCACGATGCATGCGACGACCTCGTCGATCGTCAACCCGGTCGTGTCGACCTCGACTGCGCCCGCCGCGGGCCGGAGCGGCGAGTGCGCGCGGGTGCGGTCGCGCTCATCGCGGATCGTCTGCTCGGCGAGCACCTCGGCCGAGTCGACACCGAGCTCGGCGGCCCGGCGCCGCGCCCGCTCGGCCGGGTCGGCGGTGAGGAACACCTTGACCTCGGCACCAGGCGCGACGACCGTCCCGATGTCGCGCCCCTCGGCCACCCAGTCGCCGCTGCTCATCAGCCGCCGCTGCTCGGCGACCATCGCGGCGCGCACCGCCGGCTCGGCGGCCGCCCGCGAGGCCGCCTCGGACACCGCCGGCGTCCGGATCTCGGCGGTCACGTCCTCGCCGTCGAGCAGGACCCGCTCGCCGAGCTCGATCCGCACCTCCGGCGCGACCGCGGCGGGCTCGACGCCACGGCGCAGAGCGGCGAGGGCGACACAGCGGTACATCGCCCCGGAGTCGAGATAGGTGAACTGCAGCGCCGCCGCCGACGCCCGCGCGACCGTCGATTTCCCCGATCCCGCCGGTCCGTCGATGGCGACGACCACCTCAGCCCACCAGCGCCGCGATGTCGGTCGTGAAGCCCGGATAGGACACCGCGGCCGCCTCCATCCCGATGACCTCGACCCCCTCGCGTGAGGCGAGGCCGGCGACGGCGCCGAGCAGAGCGAGCCGGTGATCGCCGTGGGCCTCGAGGCGGCCGCCGCGCAGCCCGCCGGTGCCGCGGACGACGAAGCCGTCGGCCGTCGCCTCGATGTCGGCGCCGAGGCCGCGCAGCCCGTCGACGACGGTGGCGATGCGGTCGGACTCCTTGACCCGCAGCTCGGCCGCGCCGCGGACGATCGTCTCGCCCTCGGCGAAGCAGCCGAGCAGCGCGACGAGCGGCAGCTCGTCGATGGCCAGCGGCACCTCATGGGGCTCGACGACGGTGCCCTCGATCGCAGCGTTGCGGATGTCGAGGTCGGCGACCGGCTCGACCGGGGCAAACCCGCCGACCGGCTCGAGCTCGCCGAGGACGATCGCGCCCATCCGCTCGAGGATCCGCAGCAGCCCGGCGCGCGTCCAGTTGACCCCGACGTTCTCGAGCACGAGGCGCGAGCCGGGCACGAGCACGCCGGCGGCGACGAGGAAGGCCGCCGAGGAGAGGTCGCCGGGCACGTCGATCGACTCGAGCTCGAGCTCGTCGGCGTTGCCGACGGTCGTGCGGTAGCCCGCGTACGGGTCACCCTCGCGGTGCAGCGGGGCTCCCGCGCGGATCAGCAGCCGTTCGGTGTGGTCCCGGGTGGGGACGGGCTCGACCACCGTCGTCTCGTCGGTGACGAGCCCGGCGAGCAGCACGCACGATTTCACCTGGGCGCTGGCCACCGGCAGCGTGTACTCGATTCCGCGCAGCGCCGCGCCGTGGATCGTGAACGGCGGGAAGCGCCCGTCACGCGCGTCGATCACCGCCCCCATCTGCCGCAGCGGCTCGGCGATGCGGTCGACCGGCCTGCGGCGGATCGACGCGTCACCGTCGAGCGTGAACGCGCTGCCGGCCTGGAACGCGAGCCAGCCGGGGAGCAGGCGCATGAGCGTGCCGGCATTGCCGACGTCGATCGTCGCGCTCGATTGCTGGGCCTCGCGCAGGCCGCCGCCGCGAATGACGAGCTCCTCGCCGCGCTCCTGCACGATGCCGCCGACCGCGCGGACGGCGCTGAGCGTCGAAAGCGTGTCCTGCGCCCGGAGGTAGTTGCGGATCCGCACCGGCTCGGAGGCCATCCCGCCGATGATCGCCGCGCGGTGGGACACCGACTTGTCGCCGGCCACGCTGAGCGTCCCGCGCAACGGGCCCGAGGGATCGAAGCGGACGTTCATGCCGTGGCGACAGGAAAACCGAGATTGGCGATCAGCTCGAGCGCGCGCTGCGCCTCCTGCGCGCCACCGACCCAGAGTGCGACCACGCCCTCGCTCATGTCGGCCGCAGGGTAGAGGGCGAGGTCGGTGATGTTCACCCCGGCGCGGCCGAGCGCGAGCGCGAGCTGCGCGATCACCCCCGGGCGATTGGGAACCGAGGCGCGCAGCTCGACGAGCGGGCCGCCGGCGAGCTGACCCTCGAGCAGGCGACGCCGGTGGTCGGCGGCGGCGTCGTTCCAGGCGGCGATCGCAGCGGGGTCCCCGGCCTGCAGGGCGTCGCGGACCTCCTCGAGCCGCGCGATCACGCCGTCGAGCTCGGCGGCGAGGGCGTCGCGGTTGGAGAGGTAGATATCGGTCCAGATCCGGCTCGGGGCGCCGGCCACGCGGGTGGCGTCGCGGAAGCTCGGCCCGGTGGCGGGCAGGCGCTCCCCGTCGTCCCCGCCGGCGAGCGCCCGCGCGGCCTGGGCGACGAGCACGTTGGCGAGCACGTGGGGCAGGTGCGAGACGGTGGCGAGGATGCGGTCGTGGGTGGCGGCGTCGATCGCGGTCGGGCGCGCCCCGATCCCGCGCAGCATGCGGTAGAGCCGCTCGTAGAGCATCCCGCTCGTCTCCGCGGCCGGGGTCAGGTACCAGGTCGCGCCCTCGAACAGGTCGGCGCGGGCGTGCTCGACCCCGGCCGTCTCGGCGCCGGCGAGCGGGTGGCCGCCGACGAACCGCGGGTCGCCGTGCGCGGCAACGACGGCGCGCTTGGTCGAGCCGACGTCGCTGACGAGGCAGTCGGGCGCGGCCGCGGCGAGCGCGGCGCCGACGGTCTCGTCGAGCGCACCGACGGGCACGGCGACGAACACTGCCTCGGACCCGGCGACTGCCTCGGCGAGGCTCGCGGCGGCCTGCTGGATCGCGCCGTGGGCGAGTGCGGCCGCGAGCGCCTCGGGGCTGGCGTCGAAGCCCGTCACCTCGGCGCCGAGCCGTTCGTGGGCGGCGAGCGCGAGCGAGCCGCCGATGAGGCCGACCCCGAGGACGGCGACCCGCACTAGGCAATCCCGCCGCGGCGGCGGTCCCTCACCGCGCGCGCCAGGCCGTCCAGCACGTCGATCGTCGTCTCCCACCCCAGGCAGCCGTCGGTGATCGACTGGCCGTAGGTGAGCTCGGTGCCGGGCACCAGGTCCTGGCGCCCGCCGACGAGGAAGGACTCGAGCATCGTGCCGACCACCGCCCGGCTGCCGGCGGCGATCTGCGCGCCGACGTCGGCGGCGACCGCGGGCTGGAGCTCGGGCTGCTTACCGCTGTTGTCGTGCGAGAGGTCGATCATTAGGCGCTCGGGGAGCTCGGCGGCGCGCAGGAGCGCGAGCGTGGCGGCGACGGCGGCGGCGCCGTAGTTGGGCGCGCCGCGGCCGCCGCGGAGGATGACGTGACAGTCGCGGTTGCCGCGGGTGTGAAGGATCGCCGAGCGGCCGTCGAGGTCGATGCCGGCGAACGCGTGGGGCACGGCGGCGGCCCGGACGGCGTCGACGGCGACCTGCACGTTGCCGTCGGTGCGGTTCTTGAAGCCGACGGGCATCGACAGGCCCGAGCCGAGCTGGCGGTGAATCTGGCTCTCGGTCGTGCGCGCCCCGATCGCCCCCCAGCAGACGGCGTCGGAGATGTATTGCGGGATGATCGGGTCGAGGAACTCACAGCCGATCGGGAGCCCGAGCTCGAGCACGTCGAGCAGCAGGCGCCGGGCGAGGCGCAGGCCCGAGTTGACGTCGCCGGAGCCATTGAGGTGGGGGTCATTGATCAGCCCCTTCCAGCCGGTCGTCGTGCGGGGCTTCTCGAAGTACACCCGCATGGCGATGCACAGGTCCTCCTGAAGCGCCTCGGCCCGCGTGGCCAGCCGCCGCGCGTACTCGTGCGTCGCCGCCACGTCGTGCACGCTGCACGGGCCGACGACGACGAGCAGCCGGTCGTCCGCGCCGTCGAGGATGGCGTGGATTTGCTCGCGGCCGCGGAGGACGACGTCGGCATGGACGTCGGTGAGCGCCAGCTCGGTGAGGAGCTCGGCCGGCGTGAGCAGCGGCTCGGTGCGCTCGATCCGCTGGTCGCGGACCGACTCGTATCGCTTGGGCGGGGCGGTCGACACTAGAGGGCGGGCTGCGCCAGCAGCGTGGTCTTCTTGCCGGCGAGGGCCGCGGCGGCGTGGACGCGCTCGACGTAGTCGGCGAGCTCAGCGGTGGGCAGCGACTGCGGGCCGTCGCAGATCGCCTCCTCCGGGCGCGGATGGGCCTCGACGATGACCCCGTCGGCGCCGACCGCGGCGGCGGCGAGCGACAGCGGCCCGACGAGCTCGCGGCGCCCGGCGGCATGGCTCGGGTCGACGATCACCGGCAGATGCGTGCGCTCCTTGAGCACCGGCACCGCGGTGAGATCGAGTGTGAACCGGTACGAGGTCTCGAACGTGCGGATGCCCCGCTCGCAGAGGATGACTGCCTCGTTGCCCTCCTTGAGCACGTACTCGGCCGCCATCAGCAGCTCGTCGAGCGTGCTGGAGAGCCCGCGCTTGATCAGCACCGGCCGCCCCGAGCGGCCGACCTCGGTGAGCAGCGGGTAGTTCTGCATGTTGCGGGCGCCGATCTGGACGACGTCGGCGACCTCGAGGACGTCGTCGAGATCACGCAGGTCCATGCACTCGGTGACGATCGGCAGGCCCGTCTCGGCCTTCGCCTCGGCGAGCAGCCGCAGCCCGGCCTGACCAAGTCCCTGGAAGGCGTAGGGCGAGGTGCGCGGCTTGTAGGCGCCGCCGCGGAACATGGCGGCACCGGAGTCGCGGACCGCGCGGGCGCTCTCGAGCGTCTGCTCACGCGATTCAACCGTGCAGGGGCCGGCGATCAGCGCAAAGTGCTCACCGCCGAGGCGTCTGCCTGCGATGTCAAGCCCTTCCGTGGTCGCTCTGCTCACCGTGGTCATGTCCAAACTGTCCTTTCCGCTCCTGAAGATCGTACGCAAGGCCCTCGCCTGAGGGTGGGAGGTCCGGGAACCCCGCCGGGTCCTGAGAGGACCCGCGGTGTCCGGCGCTCGGCCCAGACGCAAGCCCACTCGGTCGGTGGGCTTCGGTGCGATCCGCGGAGCCAGTCGCTCCGGCGGCGGCCGAGCGCCTAGATAAATCGCCAGGAGTAGAAGCGCGCGCAGGTGCAGCCCGCGAGAGCGGCGGTCGCGTGGGTGTCGCGGGCAGCGGTCATGGCGCTCGGGGGATTGTGACACAGCCGCCGGGGTGACGGCAAGCCCGCGCGCCGGCGGCGTCTGGCGCTCGGCGCTCGGCGCCCGACGCGACTGCGGTCAGACGAGCTCGCCGAGCGCGGCGATGAAGCGGGCGTTCTCGACGTCGGTGCCGACCGTCACCCGCAGTGCGCCGGGACGCCCGAGCGAGGCGCCGGCCCGGACGAGCACGCCGCGCTCACGCAGGCCGCTGACCACGGCGGCCTCCGCGGCCCGGAACGCGTCGGCGTCGCCGTCCTCCACGTCGGGCAGCCGCAGCCAGATGAAGTTGGCGTCGGACTGCGCCGCCCACAGGCCGAGGCTGCGCACCCCGTCCTCGAGCCCGAGGCGCGCAGCGATCGTCGCCGTCACCCGTCGCTCGACCTCGTCCTGGTGCTTGATCGCCTCGACGGCGGCGGCCTGGGCGACGGCGTTGAGGTAGAACGGCTGGCGGACCTGGTCGACGGCGGTGCGGAAGTCCGGCGAGCCGCACAGCCCGTAGCCGACGCGCAGCCCGGCGAGGCCGTAGACCTTCGAGAAGGTCCGCAGCAGCACGAGGTTGGGGAAGCGGCGCAGCAGCTCGACCGAGGCGTAGGTGTCGCCGAGGGCGAGCGCGAACTCGCAGTAGGCCTCGTCGAGGATCACGCACACGTGGCTCGGCACCTGGCGCAGGAACGCCTCGATGTCCTCGAGCGGCAGCGCCGTCGAGGTGGGGTTGTTGGGGTTGCAGATGAGCACGAGCCGCGTCGCCACGGTGATCTCGGTGAGCATCGCGTCGAGCACGTGTCGCTCGTCGGGATCAAGCGGAACCTCGATCGCGCGAGCGCCCGAGGCCGCCGCGAGGTGCGGGTAGACGCTGAACGCCGGCCACGCGTAGACGACCTCGGCGCCGGGCTCGAGCAGGGCCTCGCCAGCCGCGAGCAGGATGTCGCAGGAGCCGTTGCCGAGCGCGATCCGCTCCGGCGGCACGCCGTAGCGGGCCGACAGCGCTTCGCGCAGCGGCATGTAGGACGGGTCGGGGTAGCGGTGGGCACCGGCGACGGCGCGCGTGGCCGCCTCGACGACCACCGGCAGCGGCGGGAAACACGACTCGTTGGAGGCGAGCATCGCCATCTGCCCGCCGAGGTCGTAGCCGGCGGCGACGGGATACACGGGGATCCGGCGGATGCGCTCCGCGAATTCGAGCGACATGGCCCCTATTGTGCCGCGTCGAGGTCGGCGCGGAGCCCCCTCGCCTCGCCGAGGTACACGTGCCGGGGATCGTGCTCCTCCGCCGCGTAGTAGTGGACGAGCACGCGGACGACGCGCGGCAGCGCGCCGGGCACCGGCACCTCACGCGCGCACAGCAGGGGAACGCGGCTGAGCCCGAGCGCTCGCGCCGCGACGGCCGGGAACTCGGCGTCGAGGTCGTCGGTGAGGGTGAAGATGCAGCTCACCATCGCCTCCGCGGTCAGCTCGTTGCGTGCCATCAACTCACGCATGAGCTCGTCGGTGGCGGAGAGGATCAGGCTGGCGTCGTTGCGCTCGACACTATTGGCGCCTCGGAGCGCGAACAGCCGCATTGGCGTCCGATTCTGCCAGAGGACCGGCCGGATGTCCGGTCGCGCCAAGCTCGATGACGCTGGCGCAGCCGAAGCGGGCGATCGAAACGATCATCGGACCGAGGGAGCCGCGCAGGTCGCTGCGGGCCTGGCAGTCGGTGAGGATGAAGCGCGCGCCGCTCTCCGCGACGAACGCCTTCGCCGCCGCCGGCGAGAGCGTGCCGTCGAACAGCCGCTGGGCCATCTGGGCCCGCGGGACGCACTGCGGCTCGGACCACAGGCAGTTGCCGACGAACGTGCGCCGGCCCGTGCGGCCGGGTACGAGTGCCCCGAGGTAGAAGCGGGTGAGCACACCGCCGGGCTCTCGGTCGCGGGCGAGGTAGTCGAGCGCCGCCCGCTCGTCGCGGGTGATGAAGTTGGCGTTGCCGGCCTGCGGGGCCATGTAGTCGCGGGCGCTCGCGAGCTCGTAGGCGGTGGCGGGGATCGTCAGGAGCGCGATCAGCGCGGCGATGATCACGCGCCGGTAAGGCACCCGAGTCCAGCGCGCGCGCTGCACGCCGGTGACGGCGAGGATCGACAGCGGCACGGTGATCCCCTCGAAGGCGTGCAGCGGGGTGGCGCTCACCGAGCTCGCCGAGAGCACGTAGACGATCAGCGCGGCGAGCGGCCAGCTGCGGGTGATCGTGGTGAGAAACGTCTTGGACGGGCCGCGGTAGCCGAGCGCGGCGACGATCGCCAGCGGCGCGATCGCGAGCAGCAGCGACCAGAACGAGAAGGTGTGCTTGCTCGCCTCCCGGGCGAGGCCCCAGGAGAGGTCGACGTGGCCGAGCACCATGTAGTAGAGCAGCGGGAGCCCGGTGCCGAGCAGGGTCACCAGCGGCAGCGCGAGCCGGGTGCGCACGGTGCCGCGCCACGCGCGCCATTCACGCCATCGCAGCAGCTCGGCCACGACGACGATCGTCACCATCAGCTCGCCCTGCCAGGGATGGAGCAGCGACGCGAGCGCGCCGAGCGTCGGCGGCACCCAGCTCGCCGCGCCGGTGCGGCGGTCGCGGTCGTAGCGGAGCAGCCCGTACATCATCGCCGCGAGCGCCATCAGGCCGAAGGGATAGCCCCAGGAGAGGAACCCCGGGAACAGGTCGCCGACGACGCCGAAGCTGCCGTAGACGACGCTGAAGGAGCCGAAGAACAGGGCGAGGGTGAGCGCGACCCGGCGTTCCGAGCGCCAGTTGACGCTGCGGTAGATGTACGCCCGCGTGCCGAAGAACATGCTGAGCACCGCGACCGGCTTCCACATCAGCAACGACAGCCACGGCGCGACCCCGAGCCGCGAGACGAGACCCGAGACCGCCACCGCGGGCTGGAAGTAGTCGGCCGGCGTCGGCCGCAGCACGAACAGGTTGGAGGCCAGCACGTGGTGCGAGGCGGCGCTGATCCAGGCGAGGTACTGGAGCTGGTCGACGACGAAGAAGCCGTCGGTGCCGGTCCACACCCGGTGATGGACGACGACCTGCCAGAGGTCGAGGGCGAGGACCCACACCGAGATGGCCGCGAACACGGCCAGCAGCAGCGCCTCGTAGCGGTCCAGACGCCAGCGCCTCGTGATGGCTACCGGCGCGGCGGCGGGCGCCGGCGAGGCCATGGCAAGTTCGACACGCATCGAAACACAAACCTAACAGTCCGGCCGTGGCCGGCGCCGCAGGTCAGCCGGCGAGCTTATGCTGAAGTGACTTCGAGGCCTGCCCGGCGCCGCCGCTCATCAGGTCGATGCCGTGGTTGCTGAGCCAGATCCCGGTCGCCGGGATGAAGGCGAAGACGAGGTAGACCGTGAACACGAGCGTGGCCTGCCGCAGGCGCACGCTGCTCCCGAGGGCGGCGAGCGGCAGCACCCAGACGACGTACCAGGGCACGAGCCAGGCGAGGCTGATGACGAGCGCGAGCGTCGACCAGCCGGCGCCGCCGATCCAGTCGCGCCGCCGGCGCAGGAAGTAGATGACGGTGACGACGACGGCGACGTTGGCGATGCGCAGCAGCACCGGCGTGCCGCCGCCGACGCCGATCAGGTCGCCGACGACGTTCGGCACGCTGAAGTCGGTGAGCAGCGTGCTCTGGTCCTGGAGGTTGGGGATCGTGAAGCCGAACAGCGCGAGGCTGAGCGCCGCGAGCGGGACGAGCGCCATCGCCGCGCCTTTGAGCACCTGCAGGCGCCGCTGGGGCGGGATCGCGGCGATGAGCAGGAACGGCAGCAGGAGGATGGCGGTGAACTTGACCGCGACGGCCAGCATCAGGGCCGCGCCGGCCGAGCGGTCGCGCCGGGCGAGCAGGAAGGCGATCGCCGCCGTCGAGGGGACGAGCATCACGAAGTCGTTGTGGAAGCCGCCGATCGCGTAGATGAGATAGATCGGGTTGAAGGCGACGAAGGCGATGGCGAAACGCGGGTCACGGCCGAGCAGCCGCGCGCACTTGGCCACAATCGCGATGAAGGTCAGGCTGAGGCCGACGGCGAGCAGCTTCAGCGCCCAATAGGCGACCGGCAACGGCAGGAGCGCGATCGGATAGCTGATCGCGGTGAACAGCGGGCCGTAGGGGCTGTGGAGGTTGTGCCAGGTGCTGAAGCGATACACCGGGTCGTGCATCTCGGCGACGATCCCGTGCGTGTAGGGATTGAGATGGTGCACGGCGCCGAGACGCGCGTAGCCGAGGTAGTTGAAGAGGTCGGTGAGCTGCAGCGGCGGGCTCATCAGCAGGATGAGGTTGAGCGCGACGACGCAGACGACGATCAGTCGCAGCGACAGAGAGCGCACCGCGAGCAGCACCGCGCCGTAGGCGACGAGCATGGCCACGACGACGGCGCTCAGACCCGTGTCGATCGTGTTCTGGCTGGCGCTGAAGTAGCCGAACAGCCCGTGGAGCGGGCCGGCCTCCCAGCCGGGGAAGCTGAGCTGGCTCGTGGGGACGAGCGGCGACGACGTCGCCGTGGAGAAGACGACGACGAGCAGGGCGCCGAGCACCAGCACGCCGAGGGAGATCCGCCCGGCGGTGGCGCCGAGGACGATGCGGGCGGGCCGCAGGGTGAGGCGCGAGGCGAGCGGCGCGAGCTTCGGCAGCCCGGGGGCGGTCTCGGTCCCGGCGCTGGTCGGGGTCCCCGCGGCAAGCACGACGGACCCGTCGGACTGTGTCGAGTCCTGTCGCATCACATCTCACATAGTGCCCGGCGGTGCTTTCGGCGCGTTGGGGCGGTCGATTGGGATCGCGTTAAGGTCGGCATGCTGACACCTAAAGATGACGCATCGGTCCCCCGGCGTCGGCCATAACATGCGCCCTCTGGTGAGCGTAGGTGCCGCTGAGCAGCAGTTTCCCGGTACGACGGGGGCGTCGCGGACCGCGGTGGCGGTGTCGCCGGCGACGGCCGCCGTCGCCGCGCTGACCCTGCTCGCGGCCGTCCTGCGCTTCTCGACCCTCGGCCGCCAGGGCTACTGGTACGACGAGGGGAACACCGTCCTGATCATGCACCCGTCGATCGGCGGGATGCTCGGGCTGCTGGCCCGGAACGAGTCGACGCCGCCGCTCTACTACGTCCTCGCCTGGTTCTGGGGCCGCGTCTTCGGCTGGGGCGAGGTCGGCCTGCGCTCGCTGTCCGCGCTCATCGGCGTGGCCACCGTGCCCGCCGTCTATCTCGCGGCGCGCAAGCTCGTCTCAGCGCGTGCCGGCGTGATCGCCGCCGCGCTCACCACCTGCAGCCCGATCCTCATCTGGTACTCGCAGGAGGCACGCGCGTACGGCCTGCTCGTGCTCATGAGCGCCCTCTCGCTGCTCGCCTTCGCCTACGCGCGCGAGCGGCCCGACCGGCGCGCGCTCATCGCCTGGGCGGTCGTCGCCGCGCTCGCCCTAACCACCCACTACTACGCCGTGCTCGTCGTCGTGCCCGAGGCGCTGTCGCTGCTCGTGACCCACCGGCGGCGAGCGGGGACGTGGGCCGCGGTCGCGTTCGTCGCGGCCTGCGGCCTCGCGCTGCTCCCGCTGGCCGTCAACCAGCAGGCCACCGGCCGCACGACGTGGATCACCGGCGTGCCGCTCGCGCGGCGCCTCGGACAGGTCTTCCCGCAGTTCGTCGTCTGGTTCGCCGCCCCGGCCTACGACGTGCTCGCCGCGGTCAGCCTCGGTCTCTGCGTGCTCGGGCTCGTCCTGCTGGTCGTGCGGTCCGATCCCCGCGAGCGGCGCGGCGGCCTCCTCGCCGCCGGGCTCGGCCTCGGCGGGCTCGTGCTGATGCTGCTGATCGTCGCCGCCGGCACCGACAACCTCATCACCCGCAACGCGCTCGCCATCTGGATCCCGGCGGCGATCGCAGTGGCCGCCGGCTTCGCGGCGCGACGCGCGCGGACGCTCGGCACGGTCGCCGCCGTGGCGATGTGCGTGATCGGGCTCGTCGCGGCGATCGACGTCGCCGCCACCCGCGACCTCCAGCGGCCCGACTGGCGTCCCGTCGCCCGCGTGATCGGCGTGCAGCGGCCGAGCGCCGCTCTCCACGGCAAGGCGATAGTGCTCCAGAACTTCAAGGGGCAGCTGCCGCTCGGGCTCTACCTCGACGGGCTAAAGGCCATGCGTCGTCGCGGCGCGATGGTATCCGAGCTCTACGTCGTCGCCTTCGCGACCCCGCCCGGTGACGGCTTCTGCTGGTGGGGATCGGCGTGCAACCTGCCGCCGTCGGCGGTGCAGCGCAGCTACGCCGTCCCCGGCTTCCATGAGGTGTGGCGCCGCCGGATGTACCGCTTCACCGTCGTACGCCTTGACGCCGACCGTCCGATCCACCTCACCCCGGCGGTGATCGGGCGCGCGCTGACGCTGACGAGGCTCAAGAACGACTCGGTGCTGCTCCAGCGCTCGTGAGCCGCCGCGTCTCGTCGGCGCTGAGCCGCCGGTAGGAGCCGGGCGCGAGATCGCCGAGCGCGAGCGGGCCGAAGGCGATCCGCTGGAGCCGCCGCACGGGGTTGCCGACCGCCTCGCACATCCGCTTGATCTGGCGGTTGCGGCCCTCGTGGATGGTGAGCTCGATCGTCTCGGGCCCGACGCGGCGGACCCGCGCCGGGGCGGTGCGGCCGTCCTCGAGCTCGACCCCCTCGCGCAGGGCGCGGATCGCCCGCTGGGAGAGCGGCCGTGAGAGCACCGCGCGGTAGGTCTTCGGCACCTCGAAGCGAGGATGGGTGAGGCGATGGGCGAGGGCGCCGTCGTTGGTGAGCAGCAGCAGGCCCGTCGTGTCGATGTCGAGCCTCCCGACCGGATACAGCCGCAGCGCGCTCGGGACGAGCGAGACGATCGTCGGGCGGCCGTGCGTGTCCTGGGCGGTGGAGACGATGCCGGCCGGTTTGTGCACCGCGTACACGGCCCGCTCGGCCTCGAGCGCCACCGGCGCGCCGTCGAGCGTGACGTCGTCGCCGGCCTGCACGTCACGGGCCGGGTCAACGGTCACCACGCCGTCGACGGACACGCGGCCGTCGCGCACGAGCGCCTCCGCCGCCCGCCGCGAGGCGACGCCGGCATGGGCGAGGTACTTGGCCAGTCGCACGAGCCTGCCACCATAGACCGCGTGGATCTCACGTTGCTGGGCGACAAGCTGACCGAACTCGGAGAGCCGCGGTACCGCGGCGGCCAGATCTGGAGATGGGCCGCGCAGGGCGCGGCCTCGTTTTCGGCCATGACCGACGTACCGCGGTCGCTGCGTGAGCGGCTCACCGACGAGGTGCCGTTCTCGACCCTCACCCTCGAGGACGAGGCGCACGCCTCCGACGGCACGGTCAAGGCGCTGTTCCGCACCGCCGACGGCCGTCCGGTCGAGGCCGTGCTGATGCGCTACCGCGACGGCCGGCGCTCGCTGTGTCTCTCCTCGCAGTCGGGCTGCCCGCTCACCTGCACGTTCTGCGCGACGGGGACGATGCGCTTCGGGCGCAACCTGACCGCCTGGGAGATCCTCGACCAGGCGCTGCACTTCCGCCGTCTCACCGAGGTCGACCACGCCGTGTTCATGGGGATGGGCGAGCCGATGATGAACCTCGACAACGTGCTCGCGGCCTGCGAGCGGCTGCCGGACATCGGCATCACCCACCGGCGCACGGCGATCTCGACCGTCGGCTGGATTCCGGGGATCGAACGGCTCGCCGCCTCCCCCATGCCGATCCGCCTCGCGCTGTCGCTGCACGCCGCCGACGAGGCGCTGCGCTCCGAGCTGATGCCGGTCAACGACCGCTATCCGCTGGCCGACGTGCTCGCCGCCTGCCGCGACTTCTACGGTCGCAAGCACCGCAAGATCTTCGTCGAGTACGTGATGCTCGCCGGCGTCAATGACAGCCACGTCCAGGCCGGGCAGCTCGCCGCGGTGCTCGACCCGAGGATCTTCAAGGTCAACCTCATCCCCTACAACCCGACCGGGTCCTACGACGGCTCGAGCCCGAAGGCGATCGAGGCCTTCCGCGACGAGCTCGAGCGCCACGGGGTCGACGCGACCGTGCGCCTCACCCGGGGCCGGGACATCGCCGCCGCCTGCGGCCAGCTCGCGGCGCAGGCCGCCTCCGCCGCGCCGGTCGGGTAGCGGCTAGCGGCTAGGCTAACCCGGCCTCGCCACAGACGACAGGGGGTTGCAATGGACAAGCGAGAGGAACTCGACCGCGCGCAGCGCGAGGTCTGGCGCCGTGGCGCCGCCGGATGGGAGCGCCGGCAGCGCGCGATGCGCGAGAAGACCGCGCCGCTCACCGACGCGATGCTCGCGGCGCTCGATCCCCAGCCTGGAGAACGGCTGCTCGAGCTCGCCGCAGGACCGGGCGACACCGGCCTGCTCGCCGCCGCCCGGGTCGCGCCGGACGGCAGCCTGCTCAGCACCGACCAGTCGCCGGAGATGATCGCCATCGCCCGGCGGCGGGCCGAGGAGCTCGGGCTCGGCAACGTCGAGTTCGCCGAGGTTGACGCCCAGCGGCTCGAGCTCGAACCGGGCCGCTTCGACGGCGTGCTCTGCCGCTTCGGCTACATGCTCATGGCCGACCCCGACGAGGCGCTGCGCCGCACCCGTCGCGTGCTGCGCGACTCCGGGCGCCTGGTCATGGCCACCTGGGGGACGGCGGACGAGAACCTGTGGATGTCGGCGCCGGTCGTCCAGCTCGTCGCCCGCGGGGCGTTCGAGATCCCACCCCCGGGCGGGCCGAGCCCGTTCGCGATGCCCGACCCGACGGCGCTCGAGGCCCGGCTGCGGGACGCCGGCTTCCGATCGGCGCACGCGGAGCGGTTCGGCTTCACGCTGAGCTACCCGAGCTTCGAGGACTACTGGGCCGAGACGCTCGACCTCGGCGCCCCGATCGCCGCGGCCATGGCCAAGCTCGACGCGGCGGCGACGCAGGAGGTCCACGACGGCGCCCGGCGCATGCTGAGCCCGTTCACCGCGCCGAACGGCGCGATCGCCGTGCCGGCGAGTACCGTGCTCGCCGTGGCTAGCGCGTAGCTTCGGCCGGCGCGGGGTCGGGATCCCCCGGTGCCTCGGCCTCGGCCTTGGGCGCCTCGGCTTCGGCGTCGTGTGCCGGCGCGGAATCCTGATTCCCCGCGGCCTCTGGCGCCTCGCCGGTCGGCGGCGGCCCGCCTCCGGCCCGCGCCTCCCCGGCCTGCAGGAGGCGCTCGCGCAGCGCGTCCTGCAGCTCAGGCGGCGGCTCGAAGGCGCTGATCGGCGGAAGCTGCTCGAGCGCCTCGAGCCCGAACAGGCGCAGGAAGAGGTCGGAGGTGCGGTAGAGCACCGCCCCGAACTGCGAGCGGCCGCACTCCTCGATGATCCCCCGCTCGAGCAGCGAGGCGGCGGCCGACTCGGCGTTGACGCCGCGGATGCGGGCGATCTCCGGGCGGGAGACGGGTTGCAGATAGGCGATGATGGCCAGCGTCTCGGCCTGGGCGGCGGTCAGCGGCGGCGTCCGCGGCCGGGCGAGCAACCGGCGCGCCGCATCCTCGGCCCGCGGGTCGCTCGAGAGCGACCAGCCGCCCGCGAGCTCGCGCAGGACGAGCCCGCGGCGCTCGAACTCGTAGTACTCGCGCAGGCGCTCGAGCGCGGTGACGACCTCGTGGAGCTCGGCCTCGGTGGCGTCGGCGAGCGCCGCGGCGTCGACCGGATCAGCGGAGAGGAACAGCAGCGCCTCGAGGGTGCACTCGAGCTCCTCGGTCAACTCGCCAGCTCCATCCGCCGGGCCGGTGGCCGGCGCTCCTCGGCGAGGGCGACCGCCTCGACCGTGATCTCCCCGAACGGCTCGTCCTGGATCCACGTCGCCTCGCCCTGCTTGTAGAGCTCGAGGAGCGCGAACACGGTGACCGCGACGGTCACCCGGTCGGCCTTGACCACCGCCTCGTCGAACGAGAAGGCGCCGCGGCGCAGGAGCGCCCGGAGGTGGCCGAGGCGCTCGGCGACCGAGACCTTCGGCACCGTCATGTGACGCAGGTCGACCGATGGCGGGACCGTGAGCAGATCGTCGATCGCCCGCACGAGGCGGGCCGGGTCGTACACCGCGACGGCGTCCTGGAGCGAGGCCCGCCGCAGCGACGGCGGCAGCGGGGCCGAGCGGAAGCGGTACCCCTCCTGGCCGGCGAGCCGCTCGCGCAGGTGGTTGGCGGCCGCGCGGTAGCGGTGGGCGTCGAGCAGCCGGGCGAGCAGCTCCTCGGCCGCCTCGCCGGGATCGAGATCGATCTGCTCGATCTCCTCGCCGGGCAGCATCAGCCGCGACTTCAGCTCGAGCAGGGCTGCGATCAGGACGAGAAACTCGGTCGCCGCCTCGAGATCGAGCTCGCCCCGGGACTCGAGGTGATCGATGTAGGAGATGACGACCTCGGCGAGGTCGACCTCGAGCAGGTCGACCTCCTCACGCAGGATCAGCGTGAGCAGCAGGTCGAACGGTCCCGCGAACACGTCGAGGTCGAGCTCGAGGTCGATCAGGCGCACTTCGCAGACGTTAGCGAGGGGGTCGGACCGCTCCGAGCCCCATCACGCGGCGCACATCGGCCAGCGTCTCCGTCGCGATCGCCCGGGCTCGGTCGGCCCCGACGGCGAACCTGCGATCGAGCTCGCCGGGGTCGGAGCGGATCGCCTCGTAGCGCTCGCGGACGGGCGCGAGATACTCGATCACGGCATCGCCGACCGCCTGCTTGAACGCGCCGTAGCCCGCCCCGTCGAAGTCCTGCTCGATCGATTCCGGAGTGGTGGCGCGCACGGCGGCGAGGATCTCGATCAGGTTGCCGATCCCCTCCTTGCCCTTGCCGCGCAGGATCTCGTGACCGGAGTCGGTGACCGCCGAGCGGAACTTCTTGGCGATCGCCTTCGGCTCGTCGAGCACGAGGACGGTCCCCTGCGCGGTTCCCCCGGTCGTCGACATCTTGCGGTCGGGCACCTGGAGGTCCATGATCCGCGCGCCGACGTGCGGGATCACGTGCTTGGGCACGACGAGGGTGTCGCCGAAGCGCGCGTTGAAGCGCTCGGCGACGTCCCGCATCAGCTCGATGTGCTGGCGCTGGTCGTCGCCGACCGGGACCTCGTGGGCGCGGTACGCGAGCACGTCGGCGGCCTGCAGCACCGGATAGAAGAACAGCCCGGCGGAGACGAGGTCCCGCTGGGAGCCGGACTTCTCCTTGAACTGGGTCATGCGGCCGAGCTCGCCGAACCCGGTGACGCTGGAGAGCAGCCAGCACAGCTCGGTGTGCTCGGGCACGTCGCTCTGGCGGAAGAAGATGCAGCGCTCGGGGTCGAGCCCGGCGGCGAGCAGCGTGGCCGCGGTGTCGTAGACCGACTCGCGCAGCGCCACCGGCTCGTAGGGAACGGTGATCGCGTGGAGATCGACGACGCAGTAGAGGGCCTCGCCGCGGTCCTGGCCGGCGACGTACTGGGTGATCGCGCCGATGTAGTTGCCGAGATGCTTGCGCCCGGTCGGCTGGATGCCCGAGAAGATGCGCATGGAGTGCTCGTGAGGCTACCCGGCGGGGCGCCGCCGGCGCGGTCAGGGCAGCAGCGTGTCCGGGGCGCTCGACCCCGACGGGCCCGAGCGGGTGCCGGGCGTGCGCCAGCGCTGCACGGAGCCGGGCCGGTCGGCGAGTAGCCAGGCGGCGATCACGCCCCCGATCGCCCCGCACAGGTGGCCCTGCCAGGAGATCCCGTAATGCGGAACGAGGCTCGAGAGCAGCGCGCTGCCCCACACGACCCCGACGACGACGCCGGTGAGCAGCTCGAGCACGCTGCGGTCGAACAGTCCGCGTGTGAGCAGATAGGCGGCGTATCCGAACACGAGCCCACTCGCCCCCACGGTGACCGAGCCCGCCGGAGCGATCAGCCACGTGCCGAGCCCCCCGACGACGAGCACGATGAGCGTCACGATCGCCACCTTCGCCGCCCCGCGCACGGCGATTATCACGCCCATGAAGACGAGCGGGATCGTGTTGGCGATGAGATGCTGGAAGCTGACGTGCAGGAACGGCGCGGTGAAGATCGCCCACAGGTAGCCGAAGCTGCGGGGATGGATCCCCTCGGCGTCGAGGCGGTTGGAGTCGAGGGTGTTGATCACCTCGACGAGCCACATGATCCCGACGATGATGGCGAACAGCGCGAGCCCCTCGATCGAGGTCTGGCCACGGGTCCCGGGCGTCCGCTTCGCCGCTGGGGCCGGGAGGTTCGTGCTCATCCTGCGAAGGATGGCATGTGGGCGCTACCGGCCCCAGCTGGTCGACTGCGTCCTGGCGTTCACCCGGCGAGCGCTTCGGCGACCACGGCGAGCGCCACCTCGGCCCGCTCACGCAGCGAGCGCTGGAGCACGAACTCCTCCGGCGTGTGGGCGCCGCCGCCGCGCGGGCCGAGCCCGTCGATCGTCACCGGGACGGTGGCGGCGAAGTGGCTCGCGTCGCTCGCGCCGCCGCGGGGGACACCGACGACCGGGCGACCGAGCCGCGCCGACGCGCGCTCGAGCAGCGACGCGGTCGCCGCGCGGGCGTCCATGCCCGGCCAGCGCCGGTCCATGCCGGCGGTGAGCCGCACGCCGTCGATCTCGCCGGGCACGGCGGCGAGCACCGCCTCGAACGCCTCGAGGCGGTCGGCGCGCATGTCGCAGACGAGCTCCCCGGCCGGCGGGACGACGTTAAGGGCCTCCCCCGCGCTCATCATCGTCGGCACCACGCTCATCCGCTCGGGGCCGGCCGGGTCGTGCAGCGCGGCGATCGACACCGATGCCCGGGCGAGGGCGAGCAGCGCGTTGCGCCCCTGATCGGGGGCGCTACCCGAGTGCGAGGCCCGACCGGCGGCGCCGATCCGCAGCGTGCCCGCCGCCTTGCGCTTGACGACCACTCCCTCTCCCCCGTCGGCCGTGCGCTCGCCCGCCTCGAAGCACAGACAGGCGTCGTAGCCGGGAAAGCGGCCGACGTGGGCGAACTCGGACGTGCGCCACTCCTCGTCGGTGACGAGCAGCAGCGAGAGCTCGGCGAAGCTCTCCGGCCGGGCGGCGAGCACCTGGGCGATGCCGAGCGAGAGCGCGACGCCGCCCTTCATGTCGACGGTGCCCGCGCCGTAGAAGCGGTCCCCGTCGCGGCGCATCGGGGCGTGCCCGCCGTGGGAGACGACGGTGTCGAGATGGCCGAGCAGCAGCACCCGCCGCTCTCCGGCGCCGGCGATCCGGGCGATCAGGTCGGGGGCGTTCCCCGCCGTCGAGCACGGGATCCGCTCGATTCGCGCCTCGGGCGGGAGCAGGGCGGTGCAGATGGCGATCGCCTCCTCGGCGCCGTCGTGGTCGCCCGAGGGCGAGGAGACGCCGACGAGGGCCTCGAGGTCGCGCTCGGCGCGCGCGGCGACTTCAGTTGCGTCCGCTGTGATCGAGGGCTCCACCGGCCGCAGCGTACGTTGTCGCGCCCGGCGGCGGCGCGAGCTGGCCCCGCCCGTGGAGCTTGACGAGCGCCTGCACGGCCCGGGGGACGAACTGCACCCCGGCGAGGCCCACGCATTCGGCAAGGGCGTCGTCGGCGCTCTTGCTCGCGCTGTAGGGCCGGCCCGCGGTCATCGTGTCCCAGGCGTCGGCAAGCGCGAGCAGCGCCCCGCCGTCCGGGATCCGGCGCAACCCCTGGGGGTACCCGTTTCCGTCGGGACGCTCGTGGTGGGTGCGGACCCACTCGACCTGCTCGGGCGAGAGCACGCCGTCGACGATCCGAGCCGAAAGCTCGGCGTGGGCCTGGAGCTGGATGCGCTCATCCGCGGTGAGCGGCTCGACCTTGCAGAGCACCGCGTCGGGGACACCGATCTTGCCGACGTCGTGGACGAGCGCCGCCTCGCTGAGCTGCAGCGCGAGCTCCTGCGACCAGCCGGCGGCGACGGCGAGCTGCGCGGCGATCTCGGCCACCCGCTCGGAGTGCTGGCGGGTCGCCGGGTCCTTGGTGTCGATCGCCTTGGCCAGCGCCCGCAGCCCGATCAGGGCCTGCGAGCGCTCGAGCCGCTCGGCCCGCTCCTGGGCGGAGAGCTCGGCGACGATGGCCGGGTCGTAGACCCAGCACTGGTTGCGGCCGTGCGCCTTGCTCCAGTACAGCGCGCCGTCGGCGAGGCGCAGCAGCTCGGAGGGCTCATCGGCGACGCGGGAATCGCAGATCCCGGCCGAGATCGTCACCCGCAGCGGCGCCGGGGCGGCGGAGCTGACCGCCCGCCGCGCGCGCTCGAGGGCGACGAGCGCCTCCTCGCGGGTCGTCTCGGGGAGGATCCAGGCGAACTCGTCCCCGCCCATCCGCCCGAGCGTGTCCTCGGCCCGGGCCAGGCCGGACAGCTCGCGGGCGACCCGCACGAGGATGTCGTCGCCGGTGTCGTGGCCGCCGGTGTCATTGATCTGCTTGAAGTGGTCGATGTCGAGGATCGCCACCGAGAGGATCCCGCCGTGGCGCTTGGCCCGAGCAAGTTCGACGTCGAGCCGATGCTGAAGGGTGCGGTGGTTGGCGAGGCCGGTGAGCGGGTCGCTCGAGGCCTGGGTGGCGAGCTTCTGGCGGTCCTCGATGCTGGCGATCGCCGTGGCCAGCAGCCCGCCGAACTCGACGAGGCGCTGCTCGTCGTCGGCGGTCAGCTGTCCCGGCTGGGCGGCGCACACGGCGAGCACGCCCCAGATGTGACCGTCGACGTCGATCGGCGCGACGATGCTCGAGCGGTAGCCGAGCTCGCTCACCGGACTGAGCGGCGTGTGGCAGTCGATCCGCACCGCGCGGCGCTCGGTGAGCGCGAGGTCGATGTCGCTCCCGGGCATGACCGGCACCGTGCGGCCCGGAATGTAGCGCCCGCCGCGACGGTCGGCCCACGAGCCGAGCACCATCAGGGTGCCGGGTTCCTCGAGGCGGAGGATCCCGGCTGCCCCGGCGCGCACGAGCGCGGCCGCCTCGACCGACACGCGGGCGTAGATCGCCTCCGGCGGCTCGCCACCGACGACGGCGGTGGCGACTCGGCGCAGCGAGCTCTGCTCAGCGGCGAGCAATTCCGCCCGGACGCGGAGGCTCGCGTTGAGGCGCTTGCCGGCGATGATCGCCCCGCCGAGGACGACGTAGGCGGCGGTGGAGACGATGAGCTGGGCGAGGAACGTGTTGTGGAGAACATGGGCGTCGTCGACGAGCGGCAGCGAGCGCACGACGACGCAGCCGACGAGGTAGACGATGGCGACCGGCGGCGGGAAGAAGAAGGCGGCGAACACCGCGATGAAGAACAGGTAGGTCCACGCCGGGGACAGCGCCCCGCCCGAGGCCACGGCGCCAACGATCACCATCACGTAGCCGAACGCGACGGTGACGTGGATGAGCCAGCGCGGGGCGCGCCGCCAATCAACGAGCCCGACCGCGCAAGCCCCCCACACGCAGTCGACCCCCGCGAGCATGAGGATCGTCCCCGGATGGGAGTGGGCCACGCCGGGCAGAACGACGAACAGGGCGAGGGTGAGGCCGCCGATCAGGTAGAGCAGTCCGCTGACCGTGCCGGCCAGGGCACGCTCCTCGGACTCGACCGCCGACAGGGCCGCGGCTCGCTCGAGCCACGGGGTCGACGTGCTGTTGGCCCCCACGTCTACATCCATCAAGGATGTATCGGTCGCGCGGAGGGATCGGTTGAGGAGAAAGACCCCGCTGCGAGCGGGGAAAACACCGAGCTTCGGGGCGATGGCGCCGTCAGAGCGGCTGGCGCAGGACGGGATGGCGCGCGGCCCCGGCCTCGTCGAGGCGGCGGACCGGCGTCGTGTACGGGGCGCCCCGGGCGATCTCGGGATCCTCGCGCGCCTCGCGCAACAGCTCGGCCAGCGTCTCGGCGAAGGCGTCGAGTGTCTCCTTGCACTCGGTCTCGGTCGGCTCGACGAGCAGCGCCTCATCGACGATCAGCGGGAAGTACACCGTCGGCGGGTGCACGCCATGGTCGAGCAGCCGCTTGGCGAGATCGAGTGTGCGGATCCCCAGCTCGCGCTTCATCGGCGAGCCCGACAGGACGAACTCGTGCATGCACAGCCGGTCGAAGGCCTCGGGCAGGTACTCGAGCACCCCCTCGCGGCGCAGCCGGGCGAGCAGGTAGTTGGCGTTGAGCACCGCCACCTCGGAGACCTCGCGCAGCCCGGGCGCCCCGAGCGAGCGGATGTAGGCGTAGGAGCGCACGAACACGCCGTAGTTGCCCTGGAAGCCGCGCAGCCGTCCGATCGACTTGGGCCGGTCGAAGTCGAGGTCGTAGAACACGTCCTCCTCACCGGACGCGTGACCGTTGTCCGCCGCCGGGGCCCCGCCCGGGGTGCGTCCGTTGCCCGCCGCGCCGGCGGACCGCCGCACGACCTGCGGGCGAGGTAGGTAGGGCTCGATCCGATCCGAGACGGCGATCGGCCCGGAGCCCGGCCCACCGCCGCCGTGGGGCTGGGTGAAGGACTTGTGCAGGTTGAAGTGCACGATGTCGAAGCCCATGTCGCCCGGCCGGCTGATGCCCATGATCGCGTTGAGGTTGGCGCCGTCGTAGTAGAGCGTCGCGCCGACGCCGTGGACGATCTCGGCGATCTCCTCGATCCCCGGCTCGAACAGCCCGAGCGTCGAGGGGTTGGTGAGCATCAGGCACGCGACCTCATCGGTGGCCTTGGCCCGCAGGTCGTCGAGGTCGACGTTGCCGTCCGGGTCGGTGCCGACCTTGACCACCTCGTAGCCGGCCATCGTCACCGTCGCCGGATTGGTGCCGTGGGCGGTATCCGGCGTGAGCACCTTGGTGCGGTGCTCGCCGTGGTCCTCGTGGAAGGCCCGGGTGAGCAGCACGCCCGCGAGCTCGCCGTGTGAGCCGGCCGATGGCTGCAGCGAGACGTGCGGCAGTCCGGCGATCTCTCCGAGCGCGTCCTGCAGCCGCCACATCAGCTCGAGCGCGCCTTGGGCGTGCCGGGGCTCCTGGAGCGGGTGGAGCCTGGCGTGACCGGGCAGTGCGGCGATGCGCTCGTGCAGCTTCGGGTTGTGCTTCATCGTGCACGACCCGAGCGGATAGAAGCCGGTGTCGAGGTCGAAGTTGCGCTTCGAGAGCCGGTTGTAGTGGCGGACGATCTCCGGCTCGGCGACCTCGGGCAGCCGCGGTCCCTCGGCGCGGCGCAGGGCGGGTGGCAGCAGCTCGTCGAGCGGCCGCGCGGGCACGTCGAGCTCGGGGGCGACGAAGGCGCGGCGCCCGGCCTTCGAGCGCTCGAAGATCGTCAGCTGGTCGTCGGCGGCGGCGATGCTCACGCGCCCACCCCCTCGCGTCGGCCGGCCTCGGCCCCGACCGCAGCCGTCAGCGCCTCGACGAGCCGGTCGATGTGCGCGGGGCTGCGCTGCTCGGTGATCGCCACGAGCAGCCCGTCCTCGTGCTCGGGGTAGTCGCGCCGCAGGGCATAGCCGGGGTTGACCCCGCGCTCGCGGCAGCGCTCGATGACTCGGTCGACGGGAGCGTCGAGCCGGAGCGCGAACTCACGCACCACCGGATGCTCGTGGAGCAGCTCGACGCCGGGGATCCCGGCCAGCCGCTCGCGCGCGTAGGCCGTGCGCTGGACCATCAGCTCGGCGAGCTCGACCACGCCGCGACGCCCGAGCCAGCTCAGGTAGATGACGCCGGCGAGGGCGTTGAGTGCCTGGGCGGTGCAGATGTTCGAGGTCGCCTTCTCCCGGCGGATGTGCTGCTCGCGGGTCTGGAGGGTGAGCACGAAGCCGCGCTTGCCGTCGAGGTCGGTCGTCTCGCCGGCGATCCGGCCGGGGACGCGGCGCATGAGCGCTTCGGTGACCGCGAAGAAGCCGAACGACGGGCCGCCGAAGTCGAGCCGGTTGCCGAGGCTCTGGCCCTCGCCGACGGCGATGTCGACCCTGCACTCGCCCGGGGACCTGAGCAGGGCCAGCGGCAGCGGGTCGCACGAGCACACCGCGAGCGCGCCGGCCTGGTGGGCGGTGGCGGCGAGCGCCGAGAGGTCCTCGACCACGCCGAGGAAGTTCGGCTGCTGGACGATGACCGCGCTGACCGTGTCGTCGAGCTCGGGCAGCTCGGTGACCCCGTCGCGCAGCGGCGCCTCGACGACCTCCATCTGCCAGCCGTGGGCGAGGGTGCGCAGCGCCTCGCGCGCGTGCGGGTGCACGCCGCGGGAGACGACGAAGCGGGTGCGGCGGTTGGCGAGCTTGGCGACGTAGCCGGCGGCGGCAACGGCGCTCGGCCCCTCGTACACCGAGGCGTTGGAGACCGGCAGCCCGGTGAGCTCGGAGATCGCGGTCTGGTACTCGAACATCGCCTGCAGGCCGCCCTGGGAGATCTCGGGCTGGTAGGGCGTGTACGGGGTGAGGAACTCGGAGCGCTCGATGATCGAGTCGATCAGCGCGGGGACGTAGTGGTCGTACATCCCGGCGCCGAGGAACGAGATCTCGTCCTCGGTGGAGACGTTGCGTTTGGCGAGCCCGCGCAGCTCGTCATAGACCTCCTGCTCGGAACGCCCGGGACCGAGCGCGAGCGGCCGCCCGAGCCGCAGCGCGGCCGGGATGTCGGCGAACAGCTCCTCGATCGACTCGACGCCGATCGTGGCGAGCATCTCCCGGCGATCACGATCGGTGGCCGAGACGTAGCTGCTCACGCCAGCGACTCCTCGTAGCGGGCCGCGTCGAGCAACGACTCCGTCTCGCTCGGGTCAGACAGGCGGACGCGCACGAGCCAACCCTCGCCGTAGGGATCCTCGTTGATCGTCTCCGGCGAGCCGCTGAGACCGTCGTTGACGGCGACGATCTCGCCGGACAGCGGCGCGACGACGTCGGACACGGCCTTCACCGACTCGACCTCGGTGTAGGACTGATCTTTGGTCACCTCGGTGCCGACGGCGGGCGGGTCGAAGAAGACCACCTCGCCGAGCGAATCCTGCGCGTACCAGGTGATACCGAAGGTCGCCTCCTCGCCATCCACCCGTGCCCAGTCGTGCTCGGGGTGATAGAGGAGATCATCCGGATAGCTGGCGTCGGCCACTGTCACGATCCCTTTCGGTAGAGAGGCTTGGGCTGCACGGTCGCGGTGCGAATCTTTCCCCGCACGTCAATCTCAATCCGGGTTCCGGGCTCGGACTGACCGGCGGGCACGTAGGCCATGCCGATGCCCTGCTCGAGACTCGGAGATAAGGTACCGCTCGTCACCTCGCCGCCGCCCCGGACAGGGTTGCCGGGCCGCGGAATCCCGGGGCCGTCGATGACGAAGGCGACCAGCCGCTCGCGCGGACCGTCGCGACGCACCGCGGCGATGGCCTCGGACCCGATGAAGCCGGTCTTCTCGGCGCAGCACCAGCCGAGTCCGCCCTCGATCGGGCCGCGTTGGTCGCTGAGATCGTTGCCGTAGAGCGGGAAGCAGACCTCGAGGCGCAGGGTGTCGCGCGCGCCGAGCCCGGCCGGGACGACGCCGGCGTCGAGCAGGGCGTCCCACACCGCGGGAGCGTCGCCGGGAGCGAGCAGCAGCTCGACGCCGTCCTCGCCGGTGTACCCGGTCCCGCACGCGAGCACGGCGGCCCCGGCGACAGCCCGCTCGCAGCAGTGCATCCGCGGGGGCAGCGTGCCGTCGGCGAGGCCGGTGAGCGTCGCGCGGGCGGCGGGGCCCTGCACGGCAAGCATCGCGAAGTCGGCGGCACGGTCGAGCACGTCGACATCGAACTCGGCGGCGTGCTGCTGCAGCCAGGCGAGGTCCTTCTCGTGGTTGGCGGCGTTGGTGACCGTCAGGTAGACGCAGTCGGCGAGGCGGTAGGTGATGAGGTCGTCGAGCACGCCACCGTCCTCGCGGCAGAGGACGCCGTACTGGGCGCCCCCCTCGGGGATGCGGCGGACGTCGCCGGAGAGCATCCGCTGCAGGAAGGCCTCGGCGTCGGGCCCGCGGGTCTCGACCTGGCCCATGTGGGAGACGTCGAACATGCCGACCGAGCGGCGGACGGCGAGATGCTCGGTGCGAATCCCGTCGTACTGCACCGGCATCTCCCAGCCGGCGAACGGGACGAGCTTGCCGCCGGCGGCAACGTGGCGGTCGTAGAGCGGGGTGCGGCGGAGCGAGGGCGGCGCAGTGGAAGTCAAGGCCCCCTCAGGCTAGCGCCCGCACCGGGCGGCCCGGAAGGCCTCGCTCAGGCCACGGCCGGCGCGGGCCGCAGGTCGACATTCGGGGCCGCCGTGCGCCGGTCGAGCACGGTCGCGAAGGCCTCGACGACGGCCGGATCGAACTGCGCGCCCGCCCGGCGCAGGAGCTCGGCGATCGCGGCCTCGGCGTCGAGCCGAGTCCGGTAGGCGCGGTAGGCGCGCGGGGCGGTCATCGCGTCGTAGGCGTCGCATACCGCGATGATCCGGGCGGCGAGCGGGATGTCGCTCCCGGCGAGCCGGTCGGGGTAGCCACGCCCGTCGAAGCGCTCGTGGCTCGCGCGGATGATCGCCCCGACGCCCGCGTACGTCGGGGACCCGGCGAGAATACGCTCCCCGATCAGCGTGTGGCGGCGGATGACCGCCCACTCGCCATCGCTGAGCGGGCCGGGCTTGGCGAGAATCGCGTCGGGAATCGCCAGCTTGCCGATGTCGTGCAGCTCGGCGGCGCGCCGGAGCCGGGTCAGCTCCGCGCCGGTGAGGCCGAGCTGTTCGCCGACCGCGACCGACAGCCGCCCGACCTGCACGCTGTGCGCCGCCAGATCGGGATGGCGCTCGTTCAGAAGCGCGATGAGCAGCCTGGTCACGAGACCCCCTTCATGTCGTTCCTATCGACGCGCGCCGCGCAGATCCTTAGCTGCGGGAGCGATCTGCACCGTTTGGTGGTAGATCGACGAGAGCACGGGAAACAGTGGCTTGCGATTGCCGTAGAGGTCGATCGCGCCCTTCTGCACAAACGGCGGATCGCCAACGGGGTCTCCCCCGGCCCAGCCCGGGCTGTTGGCGAAGTCCTGCAGCGCGAACCACAGCGCCCCGGACAGCCACGGCTTGCTCGCGAACACGCCGAGATGGAAGGCGGCGCTGTTGGCCTGAAACTCGTAGGTGCCGCGCTCCTCGACCGGCCCGTGGCGGTTGCCCTCGAACCCGAACTCGGTGACGAGCAGCGCCTTGGTCGGGTAGCACGCGCGGGTGGCATCGAGAAACGGTGAGAGCGAGTCGCGGTCGTCGTTGAGCCCGCCCCCGGAGTCGAACCAACCGAAGTACTCGTTGATCCCGAGGACGTCGAGCGGCCGGTAGGCGGCCTGACAGCCGACGCCCGGCCAGTCGGCGAGGGCGATCCCGACCGGCCGCGTCGGGTCGAGCTTGTGCGCGTACGCCGTCGCCGCGCCGATCCACGAGGCCTGATTGCCGTCGGGAGGCGTCCCGAGCTCGTTGCCGATGCTCCAGATCGCCACCGACGGGTGATTGCCGTTGGTGAGGATGTTCGTGCGCAGGACGTCGAGGGCATGGGCGCGCCACGCGGGCTGCACGAGGTACCGGCTGGCCACGTTGTTGACCGGGATCTCCGACCACAGGAGGACGCCCTCGCGGTCGGCGAGCTCCTCGAACTCGGGGTTGAGCGGGTAGTGGGCGCGTACGATCGTCGCCCCGATCGACTTGACCCAGCCGAACAGCCGGGCGACGTGCGCGGGGTCGAGCGCCGCCCCCTCGACGATGTCCTGCTCGTGGAGGTTCACCCCGCGGAGGTGCAGCAACCGCCCGTTGAGCCGCAGGCGCCCGTCGGGCCCGGTCGTGATGCTCCGCACGCCGCTGTCGGTCGCGTAACCGGCGAGCGAGCGGCCGGCGCCGTCGGCGAGCGTGAACGTCGCGTGGTAGAGATTCGGTCGCCCGATCGCCCACAGGCGGGGGTGGGCGATCCTCGTCTGCGCCGCGGCCGTCCAGGTGCCGTGGGCGGGAACGGTGACCTCGCCGAAGTCGAGCGGATAGGTGCCGTAGCGGCCGTGGAGCTGGAGCAGCTGGGCGTGGTTGCTGAGGTTGTGGACGAGCGCCTGCACGGACACCGCCGCGGCGCAGCTCGGGCACGGCAGTTGCGGCTGGACCTCGAGCTGCGCGAGGTCGGCCCGCTGGACGGGACGGAGATAGACCTCGCGCTGGATGCCGCCGAAGTTCCACCAGCCCTGGCCGGGGCCCCCGGGGAGGTCGGCGGGCCCACGGCGGCTGTCGACCCGGACGATCAGGCGGTTGACCCCCGGCCGCAGCCCGCTCAGGGTGAGCTCGAACGGCAGATACCCGCCGGCGTGGGTGCCGATCTCCCGCCCGTTGAGCCACACAGTCGCGCGGTAGATGACCGACTCGAAGCGGATGATCCAGTGGCGGTCGGTGCCGGCGACATACGTGGCAAAGGCGTTGCTCGGGAGGGTGAAGTCGCGCCGGTACCAGCCGACCGAGCCGTTCTGGCTGGCTGCGCTGAAGTCACCGGCGTTGAACGAGTTGGGCACGGTCACCGGCGACCATCCGTCGGTCGAGGCGCCGCTGTGCCAGAAGCCGTGCGCGACCCCGACGTCGGCGGCGTCGGCGCGGTAGAGCCACGCGCCGCCGAGCAGGTAGCGGTTGGTCTGCCCGTCGCGGTACAGCGCACCCTTGGTCGGCGCCGTCGCCGTGTAGCCGGGGCCCTGCGCCGCCGTCGGCGCGGCGGTGACAGCCTGGACGGCGACGACGGTGAGCACGGTGAGCGCCGCGCCGGCGAGTCGCGCCCGCGATCCGAGTCGCGCTCGCGAGCTGAGGCGCGCTCGCGACGGCGAGCCGAAGGAGGGGCGGCAGGTCATCGGATCGGCACCCCCCCGGTGCGTGGCGCCGCCGGCCCGGCCGCCGCGCGAGCGGTCCTCCGGTCCGTCGTCTTGGCCTTCGTCTTCGGCGCCGCCGGCTTCTTCGCCTTGGCCTTGGGCTTTGGCTTTGGCTTCGGCGGCAGCTTGATGATGATCCGCCGGGTGACTGTGGTGACGTTCCCGGCCCGGTCGGCGACGGTGACGGTGAGCGTGTACCGGCCCGGCTTCAGATAGCGGTGGGAGCTCCGGCGCACGCCGGTGTACTTGGTGCCGTCACCCCAGTTGATCTTGATCGAGGCGATGCCCGAGGCGGCCGACGGGAGCTCGGGCGGAGGCGCGTCGGTGGCGGTCACGGTGAGGTGCAGCAGCGTCTTGACGCGCCAGCGGCCGAGGAGCTGCAGCGTCACCGCCGGCGGCACGGCGTCGAGCCAGAACGATCCCGAGCGGCTCGTCGTACTGAGCCCGGCGAGATTCTGGGCGAAGATGTGCCAGTGGTGGGGGCCGTCGGCGAGCGGCGGCGTGACGAGCGAGGTCGTGCCAACGGTCTGGCCGACTGAGACACCGTCGACGCTGACGGTGTAGCGCATCGGTCCCCACTGCTCGCCGGCTCGCCACCACGTCAGCCGCGGGCGGCGGACCCGGACGTAGCCGGTCGGTCCGGCGGGGGTTGCGGTCCCGGGCGGCTGGAACATCTGCTCGGTGACGACCTCCTGCGCGCCGGGCGCGCCCTGCACCCAGGCGACGGCGGCGTTGCCGGCGATGTCGCCGCCGGCGGCGAGCCCCTCGGCCGCGTCGGTCGGTCCGTCGGCGGGCGCGGAGAGCACGAGCTCCGGCCCCAGCGTGACGCCGTCGGCGGCGTAGCGCGCACGGATCTCGGTCTGGCCGAGGCCGGAGTCCTGCTGCCAGGCGATCAGGGTCGAGATGATCCCGGCGGTCGCGGGAACGGCGTCCGACGGGCTCTGGTTGGTGAGGCTGTCGACCTGGAACGGGTTCTGCAGCCACTCGCCGTCGCTCATGTGAGTGGCGATGAGGGCGTTTGAGTCGTCCCGACTCGCGGTGGTGAAGCCGCGCCCGTACTCCCCGACCGACACGTTGGGTTGGCTGGCGTTCACCGTACCTGGGGTGCTGAGGCCATCGACCCCGACGACGCGGTTGTACTGCGAGGCCTGCAGCCGCCGGGCGAGCACGCGGGTCTGCGTCCCGCCGCCGCCGGCGAACTGCTCCTGGAACACGACCGAGGCGTATGAGGAGTCGCCGCCGGTCCCGATCGCCGGGTTGCTCGCCGAGACCTCGTTCCAGCCCCCGAGCGAGGCGGGGTCGGCCTCCTCGAAGACGACGCTCGGCGAGGTGCCCCACACCCGGCGCGTGTAGATGTGACCGTTCTCGCCCCAGACGACGATCGCGATGCCGTCGCCGGAGACGGCAATCTGCGGGCGGCCGCTGCCGCTGCCGGCGTCGTCGGCCGGGTTGGCATCGAGCGGCGCGGACTCGAGCGCCCATTGGCCGAGGTTGGAGTACGCGGTGCGCACGTCGTGGCCGCCGCTGCCGTCCGCGGTGAAGGCGATGTAGGCCTTGCCGAAGTAGGTGAGCCCGATCGACGGGTTGGCCGCACCAGCGAACAGCGGGATGGGGGCGCTCAGCGGCTGAGCGGCGGTGAGCCGCTGGACGACGTCGAGGCTGCGGTTGTTGATGAACGCGACGATCAGCATTCCGCCCGAGCTGGCCGCGATCACCGGCTGGGAGGAGTCGCTCGAGGACGCGGCGTCGACCTCGACCGGCGCCTGGAACCGGCCGTCGGTGAGGGGCGAGACGAACACGTGCGAGACGCCGCCCACCTGCTTGAGGTAGACAAGCCCCCCGGTGCCGTCACGGGCGACGGACATGCCGCCGAGCCCGGTGAGGTCCGCGCTCGGGCCGTCGAGCAGATGGGCCGGCTGGGGGATCGGCGCGGCCTGCGCCGCCCCGGGATGCGGCAGCGCCACCAACAGCCCTCCGGTGACCGACAGCACGAGGGCCGTCAGCGCGCCGCGCAGCCGGCCTGGATACAGCGAGGGCACGGCTGTAGAACAGATGGGAGCCCGCGAGGTTGCGCCCCTTCGCCGGTCCGTTTTCTGACCGGGTGCTACGGGCGGGCGCGTTCGGCCCAGCCCGCGTGCGTGGGTGGGCGTCGGCGCCGGCGTCAGCGGGGGCGTCGGCGCGCGCGTCAGCGCGCGCCGCGGATCGGCGTCAACGGTCCTTGAGGAACGACGGGATGTCGATCTCGTCGTCGCCGATCTCCAGCGACGACCGCTGGCGATCGTCCATCGTCACGTCGCGGTCCCGGCGCGAGCGGCGGGTGCTCTCGCGGGCGGTGGCCGGACGGGCGTGGCCGTGATCGAACCCGGTCGCGATGACCGTGACCCTGACCTCCTCGCCGAGCGCGTCGTCGATGACCGCGCCGAAGATGATGTTCGAGTTCGAGTCGGCCGCGCTCTGGACGATCTCGGCGGCTTCGTTGACCTCGAACAGGCCGAGATCGTGACCGCCGGTGATGTTGAGCAGGATGCCGGTGGCGCCCTCGACGGACTCCTCAAGCAACGGCGATGAGATGGCCATCTTGGCCGCCTCGGAGGCCCGGTTCTCGCCGCCGGCGCTGCCGATACCCATCAGCGCGCTGCCGGCGTCGTGCATGATCGTGCGCACGTCGGCGAAGTCGAGGTTGATCAGGCCGGGGATGGTGATGAGGTCGGTGATGCCCTGAACGCCCTGACGCAGGACGTTGTCGGCCTCGCGGAAGGCGTCGAGGATCGTCGTGCGCCGCTCGACGATCGTCAGCAGCTTCTCGTTCGGGATGACGATCAGCGTGTCAACGTGCTCGCGTAGCTTCTGGATTCCGTCCTGCGCCTGGCGGGCGCGCTGGGTGCCCTCGAACAGGAACGGGCGCGTGACGACGCCGACGGTGAGCGCGCCGATCTCGTTCTTGGCGATCTCGGCGATGACCGGCGCCGCGCCGGTCCCGGTGCCGCCGCCCTCACCGGCGGTGACGAACACCATGTCCGCGCCCTTGAGCGCCTCCTTGATGTCGTCGCGCGACTCGGCCGCGGCGCCCTGGCCCACCTCCGGGCTGGCGCCCGCGCCGAGGCCCTTGGTCAGCTCGTGGCCGATGTTGAGCTTGATGTCGGCGTCACACATGGCGAGCGCCTGCGCGTCGGTATTGCACGCGATGAACTCGACGCCGCGCAGGCCCGCGTCAACCATCCGGTTGACCGCATTGGTGCCTCCGCCGCCGACACCGACGACTTTGATGACTGCCAGGTAACTGCCGCTTTCCATGGTTTACCGTCCGACCCTCGATGTAGCGTTGAGTGTTCGTGACTCATCCGCCCGTTGCGGGAGTTTTGCACGTTATGCACTGATGCTGCGTCCCGTCAACGGCAATCGCCAGTCCGCAACAATCGTTGCAGAATCCCAAAGTCTCGATTGCCGTCCGAGAGTTGACCGATCGGCAGGGTCAACCTCTGCTTGAGGGTTAGCCTCCTGGAGCGGCCGAACTCCCGGCAGTTGTAGCAGCCGAGCTCGTGGTCGTGCTCGTCACCCCCGCCGCCGGCCGGACCGGGTCGGTGAGGTCGATGTAGGACGCGCCGGCCGAGCCGGGATCGGCGAGCACCGCAGCCGCCGCGGCCCATTTGGCGACGAGTCGGGTCGTATCGCCGAAGTAGAGACTCGGGCCGCTGCGCAGCTGCACGACGAGGCCGTGGCTCGGGTCGCTGGTGACCTGCTGGACCTTGGCGAGCATCGCGTACGGCGCCGCGGCGAGGACCTTCACCGCGCTGACCGCGTCGGGCTCGGTGAGACGGGTGCCGCCCGGCAGGGCCTTGACCGGGACGGTGGGCAGCGCGGCCATCGCCGCCGGCGCGAGGTCGTGCAGGAGCGTGCCGTCGGCGGCCACCGGGGTCTGCCGGCCGTCAACGGTCACCGCGGCCACCGGCACCTGCTCGATCACGGCAATCTTCATGCTGTGCGGGAACTGGGTGCTCACTCGCAGATCCTTGACGACGGGGTAGGCCGCGACCGCGCTGCGCAGCCGGGCGAGCTGGACGTCGAGCGTCGTCATGTCGTGGGCGGCGGCGACGAGCGCCCTGCGGATCTGCGCGGCGTCGGGACCGGCGCTCACGCCGCTCACCCGCACGCGCTTGACGGCAACGAGCGAGGAGTCACGGAACCAGAGCCAGCCGCCGGCCAGCACGGCGACGACCGCGAGCAGGATGAGCAGCAAGCGCAGGCCCGGACGCGGCAGCCGCCGTCCGGTGGCCACCGGACGGCGGCGGGTCTGCGGTCGTCGCCGCGCGAGCAGGCCCTCGCCGATCATCCGCGGCCCCACTCGGCGGGGAAGGAGACCGCGCCGAGCGCCTGGACCTCAGGCTCGAGCTCGCCGCCGTAGGCGTCGGCGTTCGTCCGCACCGCGCCGCCGGCCGTGCCGGGGATGTTGACCCCGAACTCGAGGCCGGTGAGCCCGGCCTGGGCCGGCTTGGCCGAGACGGCGGGGAGCCGCGCGCCGCCACCGACGTGCACGCGCGTGCCTTCGAATTCGATCTTGCTCAGGTCCTGATCCAGTTTCACGACAAGCCCAGGGACCCCCGCGTCCGCAATCAGGGGGTTCGACCCGGAGCCGACGACCCCTACCTCGACCTGCCCCGCGGCCGCCCGCGCGACGAGGGGCTCGAGCTCGGCGAGCATCCCCACCCGGGCGAACAGCGCGGCCCGCCCGTCCGTACGGATCGTCGTGAGACGCGCGAGCGGGAAGTCGTGTTCGAGGCCAGGCGGCATTTCACCCATCGTGGGCAGGGTAGAGGGCGGTCCGGCGGTGGTTCTTGGGCGCTCTGGTCGGGTCGCGCGGGGGCCGGGCGGCGTGGCGCGCGGGGGCCGGGCGGCGTGGCGCGCGGGGCCGGGCGGCGTGGCGCGCGGGGCCGGGCGGCGTGGCGCGCGGGGGCCGGGCGGCGTGGCGCGCGGGGGCGGGGCGGGGTGGCGCGGGGCGGGCCGCGCGGAGGACGAGCCAAGAATTGCCGCCCCGACGGCCGAAAGATGCTCCAGCTGGCGTCACGCGGCAGTTCCAGCATTCATTGCCGTTCGGAGTGGCATTTCGTGGCGCTTCCGTCGTCGGCGGCCATGGGATTGGCTGGGGAAGGGCGTCGTCGGCCCTGGCGCCGGGGGCGACTCGGCTGGGTGCATGGCGGGGGGGCGACGCGCACAGGCAAGCGCGCACATTGGCCCGCTCCGAAGTCAATCGTCGCTGGAACCGACCGCAGAGGACGATTCCAGCGACGTTCGGCCCGGGGGTGGCCATTCCGCGTTCTTGCCGTCCGCCCGCGGGACTGGGAACGGCCGGGGAGAGCTGATTGGGGCGGGGCCGGCTGCGCGAGCGCCCCGGGATGGGACCGGCCGCGGAGCGGCTGCGCGAGCGCCCCAGGGTGGGACCGGCCGCGGAGCGGCTGCGCGAGCGCCCCAGGGTCGGGACCGCCGCGCCGAGCGGCCGTGGAAGTGCGACGCCGACCGACCCTCCGAAGCGCAACTGGACGCACCCCTTCCCTGCCCCCAGGTGAGACGAGCCTCCGTAGCCCCCCCCGGGCGGGCGCCGCCTACCCGCCGACCAACGACCGCCCGAGCGCGTCGATGTTGCCCGCGCCCATCATCAGGCACAGGTCCCCTGGACGCAGGGTGGCAGCCAGGAACGCCCGAGCATCGTCGAAGCTCGGCAACCAGGCGACCGTCCGGCCATCGGCGGCGTCGGCGGCCGCGGCGGCGACGAGGTGGCCGTCGATGCCGGGGAAGTCCTCGGCGCGCTCGCGGGCGGGGTACACGCCGAGCACGCCGGCGACGTCGGCGGCGGCCAGGGCGCGGCCGAACTCTCCGCCGAGCGCCTCGGTGCGGGAGAACAGGTGCGGCTGGAAGATGGCCACGAGGCGGGTCGGCTCGAGCGTCCGGGCGCCGGCGATCGCCGCCGCCACCTCGGTCGGGTGGTGGGCGTAGTCGTCGTAGACGGGGACGCCCGGCGGGGTCTCCCCCAGCTGCTCCATGCGCCGGCGGGCGCCGCGGAAGTCGGCGATCGCGGCGACCGCGGCCTCGGCCGGCGCGCCCGCCAGGACGCTGGCGGTGAGCGCGGCGGCGGCGTTGACCGCGTTGTGCGCGCCGGGAACCGACAGCTCGACGTCGAGGCCCCGCCACTCGAACCGGGCGCCGGCCGGGGTGAGCACCGGCTCGGGGGCGTCGAAGGTGACCGCATCCTCCGGGCACAGCGCCCGCAGGCGGGGGCGGTCCCAGACGACCGCGCGGCCGGCGGCGGCGCGCGACATGAACTCGCGGAAGGTGTCCTCGAGGTCGCGGAGCGAGGCGTACGTGGAATGGTGGTCGAGCTCGGCGTTGGTGAGCACGGCGACCTCCGGGTCGAGCCTGAGCAGCGACCGGTCGGACTCGTCGGCCTCGATGACGATCCACTCCCCCATCCCCCAGCCCGCGTTCGAGCCGGTCAGCCGCAGCTCGCCGCCGACGACGTAGGCGGGATCGAGGCCGCAACCGCGCAGCACGTGGACGATCATCGCCGTCGTTGTCGTCTTGCCGTGCGTGCCGGTGACCGCGATGCACCGGCGCAGCGCGGCGATCTGGGCGAGCAGGTCGGCGCGGTGAAGCTCACGGCCGCCCGCGGCCGCCCGCTCGGGGTTCTCCGGCGGCACCGCCGTCGAGTAGACGACCTCGGCGCCGAGGGGCACGTTGTCGGCAGCGTGGCCGATGATCGGCTCGATGCCGTGCTCGCGCAGCCGCTCGGTATAGCCGGACTCGGCGCGGTCAGAGCCGCTGACCTCGGCGCCGAGCGCCTGGGCGATGAGCGCGAGGCCGCTCATGCCGGCGCCGCCGATCCCCACGAAATGAAGTCGCCGCGAGGACCAGTCGTCTGTCACCGCGGTGAGGCTATCTGACGACGGCGTGCGGCTACGCCGCGGTCACGCCGCCGCGGCCACGCCTCGGTCGCCTCCGGGCGGCTACGCCTCGGCCGACCCCTCGGCCGACCCCTCGGCCGACCCCTCGGCCGACGCCTCGTCGACAGCCTCGACCAGTCCGGCATCGAGCTTCGAGCGGGCGTGCTGCGCCGCCCGGATGAAGACCCGCGCGACGCCGACGATGAGGAACAGGTCGACGAGGTACTGCACGCAGACGATGACGCGGGCCGCGTCGGTGGCCGGGGTGATGTCGCCGAAGCCGACGGTGGTAATGATCGTCAGCGTGAAGTAGACCGACTTGACCTTGTCGAGGTGCTGGGTGAAGTTGTTCGCGCTTGCGTGCGACATCGACAGGTAGCCGAACGAGAACGCGACGACGAGGGCGACGAAGGTGACGACGAGCGCCTCCCCCGCGCGGATGCCCGGATGGTCGGAGCGGAGGATGCTCCGCAGCTGATACCCGAGCGCGGCGAAGAACAGCACCAGCACGATCGTCATCCGGATCAGCGTCGCGCTGTTCGAATGCGAGGCGGCCGGCAGGACCAGGTAGAGGACGATCAGGGCCGTCGACATCCCCAGCGTCACGAGCAGCGAGCGCACGAGCCAGCGGCGCGAGTGCACCGGGCCGACCGTGCTCCGGGTGAATCCGGTCACGGGCTCGTGCCTCGGCGGCGGCGCATGGGACCAAGCTACCGGCGCCCCCGGCGGCAACCCGACCCCGGATGGGGCCGCGCGTACAGGGAGCGTCCTACCCGCGGCGGCAGTCGAATACGACCTCGCCGACGCTCCGCTGCGGGGGCCCGGCGGCATGCGGCACGACGTTGGCGCGCATCCAGACGTTCCCGACCTCGTCGCGGAGGCGGTCGAGGTCCTCTGCGGTGTCGGCGACGATGAGCACGAACAGCTCCTCGGCGCCGCAACGGATGAGCGCGAGGCTGTCCACTCCCGGAATTCCGGCGGCGAGCGCGGGCAGCTCGCGGCGGGCGGCCTCGAACACCTGATCGTCGATCGGGGTGGCCAGGCTGATGCGATTGACGACGGCGCGCATCGCGCGATCGTATGCGCAGGCTGCCCGTCGGGAAAGGCGCGCAGCTCCAACGTCCGTCCAGGTCCTTGCCGGATCCTAAAGTGGCAATTACTCTCCATCGCGCACGGCACCGGGCTGTGAGCGTGATGGTTGCCGATTTCCGGTTAGCGGGCCGGAGAAAGGGAGTGACGTTGAGACGGCGGGATGCGCTGATCGCGCTGGTGGCGGGTGTGTGCCTCGTGCTCGCGCTGCTCACCGTGTTCGCAATCGAGCTCTCGGACACCCAGGCGACCTCGCGCCGTGACGTCATCACCCGGGTCCACGAGCGGTCGGTGCTCGCGGCCGCGCTGATCGACAGCCTCTTCCAGTCCGTCGAGCAGCAGGCCCCCCAGTACTCGCAGACGTACGGCGGCCGCCGGATCTCGCAGGCGACGATGAACGCCCACCAGCAGCTCAACGCGTATGTCGTCGTGCTCGGTCCACGGGGCCGGGTCCTGGCCAGCTCGGTCGGCTACACGCCCCAGGCGCGAGCCGAGCTCCCGAGCTCGACCGCGGTCGCGCTCGCGCGGACGGGACTGCGCTACGGGCTCGGCAACCTGAGGCCCTACGGCACGACGAACGTCATCGACCTCGCCATCCCCTTTCCCACCCGTTTCGGCCGGCGGATCCTGCTCGTCGGCGTCTATCCGAAGGTGCTGAGCGCATTCATCGGCGTCGAGCTGCGGAAGATCCCCGGGGTTCGCGGCGCCCAGAACTATCTCGTCGACGGCAGCAACACCGTGCTGGCCACCGCCAACGCCAGGGTGCCGATCGGCGCCCGGCTCGGCGCCCCGGCCTCGCTCGCCCAGCCCGGGCGGCAGTCGGCGGACAGCGCTGGCCTCCACTACGACCAGGCCGCGTTGGCCAACTCGCGCTGGCGGGTCGTCCTCGCGGCGCCCGCCGGAGCGCTGTTCGCCAGCGTCTCGGGCGCGCGCAAGTGGGTGCCGTGGCTGATCTTCGGCGCGTTCGCGCTCGTCGCCCTCGCCGCGCTGCTGCTCGGCCGCCGCCTGCTGCGCTCGGCCGAGGAGGTCGAGCAGGCGAACACCCGGCTGAAGCAGGTCAACGACGAGCTCGCGGCGACGAACGCGATCCTCGAGCAGCGAGCGGCCGAGCTCGCGCGCTCCAACGCCGATCTCGATCAGTTCGCCTCGATCGCGTCGCACGACCTCCAGGAGCCGCTGCGCAAGGTGCGCACGTTCACCGAACAGGTGGTGGTGCTCGAGGCCGACCGCCTGTCGGACAAGGGCAGCAACTACCTGCAGCGGGCCAACGCCGCGGCCGAGCGCATGCAGAAGCTGATCGAGGACCTGCTCAAGTTCTCCCGCGTCGCCACCCACGGGCGCCCGTTCGTCCCGGTCGACCTCGACACGCTCACCCACCTTGTGCTCGAGGACCTCGAGGCGCAGGTCGAACAGTCGGGCGCGATCGTCAGCGTCGAGCCGCTGCCGACGATCAGCGCCGATGAGCTGCAGATGCGCCAGCTCATGCAGAACCTCATCTCCAACGCGCTGAAGTTCCGCCGCGAGGGGGTCGTGCCGCGGGTGGCGATCGACTCGCGCGTCACCGGTGAGCAGGTCGAGCTCAGCGTGCGCGACAACGGGATCGGCTTCGAGCCGCAATACGGCGGGCGGATCTTCCGGGTATTCGAGCGGCTGCATGGTCGCAACGAGTACTCCGGGACCGGGATCGGGCTCGCCCTCTGCCGCAAGATCGCCGAGCGCCACGGCGGCACCGTCGTGGCCGAGGGGACACCCGGCGAGGGCGCGACATTCACCGTGCGACTCCCGCTCCACCAGCCCGGCGAGACCCCGCCGCCGGGGGAGGAGCTCCCGACGCCGATCCCCGAGGAGACCCATGTTCCCGCGTGAGACCCCGGCCACGCCAATCACGATCCTCATGGCCGACGACGATGAGGAGGACCGCGAGCTCACGCGCGACGCCCTCCGGGACACGCACCTCGCCAGCGAGATGCGCTTCGCGGTCGACGGCCAGGACCTCATGGACTATCTGCGCCGTGCGGGCCGCTACGCCGGCCCGGGCGGGGACGCGCCACGGCCGGGGATCATCCTGCTCGACCTCAACATGCCCAAGAAGGACGGCCGCGAGGCGCTCGCCGAGATCAAGGCCGACGAGAGCCTGCGCCGGATCCCCGTCGTCGTGCTCACGACCTCCAAGGACGAGGAGGACGTGCTGCGCACCTACGACCTCGGCGTCAGCTCGTTCATCACCAAGCCGGTGACCTTCGCGGGCCTCGTCGAGGTGATGCGGACGTGGACGCGGTACTGGCTGGAGATCGTCGAGCTCCCGATCGGAGTCGTCGATGGTCGGTACTAGGGACAAGGTCGTCCGCGTCCTGCTCGTCGAGGACGACGAGGACGACTACGTCATCACCAAGGACATGCTCGACGGCCAGGACCGCGCCCGGTTCAGGCTCGAATGGTGCGAGCGCTTCGAGGACGCGCTCGGGGCAATCCGCGAACGCCGCCACGACGTCTACCTGATCGACTACCGGCTCGGCGAGCGGACCGGGCTCGACCTCGTGCGTGAAGGTCTCGGCGCCAACCCGCACGCCCCGGTCCTCATGCTCACCGGCCAGGGCAACTACGAGATCGACCTCGCGGCCAGCGCGCTCGGCATCACCGACTACCTGATCAAGCAGGAGCTCACGCCGGCCTCGCTCGAGCGCTCGATCCGCTACGCGATCGGTCACCACCAGGCGATGCGGGACCTCGCGTTCGTCGAGGAGCGATACGCCCTCGCCGCCCGTGCGGCGAGCGACGGCATCTGGGACTGGGACCTCGCCCGCGGCGAGATCTACTTCTCCTCCCGCTGGCACGCGATCCTCGGCCTCCCCGAGAGCATCGATCACGAGACCCCGGCGGCGTGGTTCGCGCTCGTGCACGCCGACGACGTGCCACGGCTGCAGGCGGCGATCGACGCTCACCTCGCGGGCCAGAGCCCGCACCTCGAGCTCGAGCACCGGATGCGCCACGCCGACGGCAGCTGGCGGTGGGTGCTGACCCGCGGACTGGCCATCCGCGACGTCGAGAACCGCCCGACGCGGATGGCCGGCTCGCTGTCTGACATCACCGACCGCCACGAGGCCGAGCAGCGGCTTCAGCACGACGCCCTCCACGATGGCCTCACCGGCCTGCCCAACCGGGCGCTGTTCATGGACCGGCTCGACCAGGTGGCGCAGCGGGCGATCCGCGACCCGAACACCGGCGGGGCGGTGCTGTTCGTCGACATCGACCGCTTCAAGCTCGTCAACGACAGTCTCAGCCACGCCGTCGGCGATCATCTGCTCATCTCGCTGGCCAGCCGGCTCGCCCGGGTGCTGCGGCCCGGCGACACCGTCGCGCGCCTCGGCGGCGACGAGTTCGCGATCCTGCTCGATGCCATCGCCACCGAGGAGGAGGCGCTCGGGGTCGCCGATCGCGTCCACGCTGCGTTGGCGGGTGCGTTCACCGTCGACGGTCACGAGCTACACGTCTCGGCGAGCATCGGCATCGCGTTCACCGGCGGCGAGGTCAGCGCGACGCAACTGCTGCGCAACGCCGACATCGCCACCTACGACGCCAAGCGCGGTGGACAATCCTCGGCGGTATTCAATCGCGACGCGCCGCGCCGTTCCGAGAACCGCTAGATCTCGCGGGCTCCATCAAGCTGAAAGGCGGCGGAACCGATAGATATGTCATGACGTCAACGCGCTCCGGGGAAGCGTGGGCTGCGCGATCCACAACGGTGACCGCGCGCCGACACCCGCTCACCGCCGCTGCCATCACGCTGCTCGCCGCACTGAGCGTCTGGCAGGTCGGCTACCAGCTGAGCGTCTCCGCCTTTCCGGGGCTCGCCTCGACCCGGCTGTTCGGCGGGATCGCCCCGGACATCGCCTTCGTCGTCTGCGGGGTGCTGCTGATCGCGCGGGGGCTGCGCGGCGAGCGGGGATGGGTGCTGATCGGGATCGGGGCGATCTGCTGGGCGGCCGGCGACATCTATTGGACGCTCGCGCTCAGCAACCTCAACAATCCACCCGTCCCGTCGTGGGCCGACGCCGGCTACCTGCTGTTCTGCCCGCTCACCTTCGCCGGCATCTTCGCCCTCGTGCACACGCGGGTGACCGGAGCACCGAAGACGCTCGTCGCCGACGCGCTCGCGGCCGCGCTCGCGGTTGGCGCGCTGAGCGCCGCCGCCGTGCTGCAGCCGGTGATCTCCAGCGCGAGCGGCGGGACGCTCGCGATCGCCACCAACGTCGCCTATCCGCTCGTCGACATGCTGCTCCTCGGACTCATCGTCGGGGCGACAGCGCTCGGCAACTGGCGGCTGCAGACGACCTGGGTGCTGCTCGGGCTCTCGGTGATCATTTTTTGGATAGCCGACTCGCTGTACCTCGTCACCGTCGCCAACAACACCTACACCTCGGGTGCCTGGTTCAACGCGCTCTGGAACGCCTCCCCGCTGCTCGCGGCGTGGGCGGCCTGGACCCCCCACCGCGCCGTCGCCGCCCGGGTCGCGAGCACCGGCGAGCGGACCCGAGTGCGCGGGATCGTCATGCCGCTCGTGTTCGCCCTCACCGCCCTCGGGCTGCTCGTGTGCTCGAGCTTCGTCGACGTCGGGGCAACGGCGATCGTGCTCGCCACGTCCTCCCTGCTGGTGATCATGGGCCGGCTCGTGCTGACGTGGCGCGAGAACGCGGCGCTGCTGAGGGCCAGCCAGACCGAGGCGCTCACCGACCTGCTCACCGGGCTCGGCAACCGGCGAGCCCTGACGACCGAGCTCGCCCGGCGCTTCGCGGGCCATGCCGACGGCGCACCCTACGTGCTCGCGCTGTTCGATCTCGACGGCTTCAAGCACTACAACGACAACTTCGGCCACCCCGCCGGCGACTCCCTGCTCCAACGACTCGGACGGAGCCTCGCCGCCAGCGTTGCGCACGCCGGTACGGCGTACCGGATGGGCGGTGACGAGTTCTGCGCTCTGATCGACGTCGACGGGCCGTACGATCCGCTCGTGGAGGGGGCGGCCCGGGCGTTGGGCGAGCGCGGCGAGGGCTTCACGATCGGCTGCTCGTTCGGCGCGGTCCACCTCCCCGCGGAGGCCGGCGACCCGGAGACGGCGCTGCGGATCGCCGATCAGCGGATGTACGCGCAGAAGCGCCGGGGCCGGTCCTCGGCCTCGCGGCAGTCCCGCGACGTGCTGTTGCGCGCGCTCGCCGAGCGCAGCCCCGATCTCAGCAACCATCTCAACGGCGTCGCCCAACTCGCGGGCGCGGTCGCGGCGCGCTTCCCGCTCACCCCCGAGGAGGTCGAGCAGATCCGCCAGGCCGCCGAGCTTCACGACGTCGGGAAGGTGGCGATCCCCGATGCCATCCTCGAGAAGCCGGAGGCGCTCGACGCCGCCGAGTGGGCGTTCATCCACCGCCACACGCTGATCGGTGAACGGATCATCGCCGCGGCCCCGGCGCTGCGCCAGGTGGCGACGCTCGTGCGCTCGAGCCACGAGCGCTTCGACGGCACCGGCTACCCCGACGGCCTCACCGGCGAGCAGATCCCGCTCGGCTCGCGGATCATCTCGGTCTGCGACGCCTTCGACGCGATGATCAGCGAGCGTCCGTACTGCCCGGCGGTGGACGAGGAGACGGCGATCGCCGAGCTCCGGCGCTGCGCCGGCAGCCAGTTCGACCCCGCCATCGTCGAGCGCTTCCGCGAGACGCTCACGGCCGGACCCGAGCTGCTCGAAGCGGCCTGAGCGCGTCCTAGAACTTCGCGCCGGGCGGGGCCGGCGGCGTCGAGAAGCGAGCGGGATAGAGGTACTGCCCGATCCCGTCGAGCGGCTCGCCGGGGTCGCGGGGCGAGAAGCGGCGCAGCTCGTCGTTGACGCTGAAGCGCGGGCCGAGGAGCACCTCGCCGTTCTCGACAAGGGTGTAGAAGCGGTCCAACGGCCGCGACGGTGGGCCCCCGACGCGGATGCCGAGGAAGTTGTAGACCCCGCCGTGGCAGGGACAGATGAAGCTCTGCGCGGCGGAGACGTAGCGGACCGGGCAGCCGACGTGGACGCAGCGCGAGGAGATCGCGACGACGTGGTCGTAGCGATCCTTGGCCGGCCCGTCGAGGATCGGGTCGTGACGACGGACGTAGGCCAGTGACTTCCCTGCCTCGCCGATGGTCGGGTCGACGGTGATGACGACCGGGATGTAGTCGGTCGCCGTGTAGCGCGACAGCGGGCCGATGCTCTGCCAGGTGTCGCCCTCCTGCGCGACCACCGGCCCGACGGCGAAGCCGAGCGCCGGGACCACGAAGGTCGCCGTGGCCAGCGCCCCCGCGGCGGTGGCGGCGATGGCCATCAGCCGCCGCCGGTCGACCGTCTCCCCGTCGTAGGCGCCGGGTAGGCCCCGAGCCGCGGTCGAGTCCCGGTCAGATGGCGACACAGTCCTCCTCGCGGCAGACCGCGATGGCCCGCTCGAGTGCACGGCGGTAGTCGATCGCCGCGAGCTCCTCCTGGTCGAGCGCGGCGAGATACGCGGCGTGGGCGAGCGCGCGCTCGCTCGGCGGGCCGTCGCGGAAGCGGCGGTAGACCGCACCCACCGCGGCGCTGCGCTCGCGCCATGCCACGTAGACATCCATGACGGTGTCGATCAGCTCGCGGCGGTCGGGATCGTCCATCAGTCTGCATGACGCCGTCGATTGCGGAAGACTTCCCGGCTGATGACCGGGGATCGAACAGCCGGCGTGGAGCGCACGCAGAGGAGAGCTCCGGGACGCGCTCGCCTCTGTGTCCTGTGCGCGATCTTGGCGGCCGCGGCGCTCGGTGTCCAGGCCGTCGGCGCGCGCGGCCGTACCTCGACCTCGCCGCGACCGTCCGCAGTGACCGTCGGCCACTCGCAACTCGACGTGCCGTGCGGCCCGACGGGCACCCCCACGCCGGCCGACTGGTACTTCCCGACGTCACGGCAGGGCCCGCGCGGAGTGGTCTGGCTGCAGCATGGGTTCTTCCGCAGCAACGTCAATATCGTCAGCCTCGCCTCCTACATCGCGGCGCACACGAACGCCATCGTCGTCGCTCCTGCGTTCAGCTCAAACCCGTTCGCTGCCGGAGGCTGCTGGATCAACGGGACGCCGATGCATCGGGCGGTGGCCGGATTGTTCGCAACGCGCGCCGCCCTGCAGCGCAGCGCGGACGCGGCCCGCGGCCGACACGTCCCCTTACCGAGGGCGTTCGTACTCACCGGCCATTCGGCCGGGGGCAACCTCGCGACCGCAGCCGCGGGGTTCACCACGCTCCCCGGGGGCGCGATCGGCGAGCTGCGCGGCGTCGTTCTCTACGACGCCGTCGACTACCAGGGCGATATGTCCGCCGCGCTGGCCCGGCTCAGTGGGCGATACGACCGGCCCGTCCTGCAGATCGCCTCGCCGCCGTCGCTGTGCAACGCCGGCGCGGCCGGCACCCGGGCGCTGGTGGCCGCGCGTCCGGGCCGGTTCGTCGGGGTCGAACTGCTCGGCGGCACCCACGTCGACGCTGAGGGCCCGAACTCCGACCCGTTTGCCGAGTGGTTGTGCGGCCATCCCCTGACGGCGAACGTCGAGGCGGTGCGGACGATCGCCGCCGACTGGATCACCAGCCTGTTCACCGGATCCTCGCCGGGGATTCTCGGCGGTGCCCCCGGTCAGCGCATCGCAGTCGGCGGTGCGACAGCCGTCGTCCTCCCCGCCCCCTGAGGCAGGGAGAGGCGGCTCATCCGTCGGGGCTCGAGGCCGCGAGCCGGATCATCGCGCTCAGCGCCGTCCCCCGGCCCGCGAGCACGCACGTATGGCCGTGCCGCAGCCAGCTGACGACGACCTCGCCGTCGGCGGCGAGGCTGTCGATCCGGATGCCGGCACGCGACGTCGACCGGGTGCGCGCTCCGGCCGGCAGCGGCGGGCCGGCGATGATCGTGTAGGCGAGGCGGCGGCGACCGCGTAAGTAGAGGACCGTCGTCGCGCGGCGGCCGCCGAGCCGGTCGCGGCGCAGGCCGACCGCCCGGTAGCCGAAGCGGTCCTCCCAGTAGGGGTAGGAGAGGCCGGCGGCGGTGACACGGGGAAGCCAGTGCGGCTCTCCCCTGGGTTCGGGTACCGGGGCCTGCGGCGGCCGCACGCCGAGCACGGCGGCGTCGGCGACGCTCGGGGCCCCCGGACCCGGCGTCCCGAGCACGAGCCCGGCGGCGAGCAGCGCGCACGCCGCAGCGGCTCCGGCGAGACTGACCGTCCAGCGCGTCGACGAGCGGCGGCGCATGCGCCCTGCGGGAACGCGGGCGAGCTCGATCCGAGCGCGCAGGGCCGCGGGCGCGGGAACGGCGCCGATGCCGTGCAGCAGGCGCAGCACGTGGAGCTGGGCGGCGAGCTCGGCCTCGGTGCCGGCCGGGACGCGCATGCCGCTCATCGCTCTGCCTCGAGCGCGGTCGCAAGCCGCATCCGGGCGCGGTACAGGCGCGTGGTCACGGTCGCCTCGCGGACGCGGAGGGCCCGCGCGGCCTCGGCATAGGACAGCCCGACGACGTCGACGGCGACGAGCGCGACACGGAAGGGCTCGGGCAGCCGAGCGATGAGTCCGTAGAGCTCGCGGGCGTCGAGCGCCTGCTGGGGCCCGGCGACGCGGGTGTCCTCGATCCGATCGAGTTCGTCGGGCAGCGGCTCGGCCCGGACCCGGCTGCGAGCGGCGCGCAACCCGGAGAAGTACGTGTTGCGCAGGACGCGCAGGAGATAGCCGAGATCGTCGTCGGAGCGCAGCAGCCGCGGACGCTTGAGCACCCTCGCGTAGGTCTCCTGCACGAGGTCCTCGGCCTCCTCGCGCGAGCCGCACAGTCCCCAGGCGGCGCGGTAGAGGCGGTCGATGTGGTCGCCGAGCCGGTCGGGGTCGAGCTCACGCGGAGCATGGGCGAGGCCTGCTCTCACGCCCTGCGCTCGGTTGCTCGTCGCCGCCGTCACCGCCACGTCTGCGCTCCACGTCCGCTCAGGGGCGCTGACTGCGCCCTCGGATACCTAGGACGCGCGCGGCGCCGAAAACTTCCCGGGAAGGTCTCGGCAACCGTGCGCGTCCCCATGCCTACAACCGGCGAGCCCACCCGCCATCAGAGCCGTCTCACGAAGGGAGACATCATGGGCACCCACGACCGCGTGACCTCCACCCCACCCCGCCCCGACGAGCTGCGTGACCTCTGGAATGGCGTCGTCGGGCGGCGCTCATTCCTGCGCAATGTCGGGCTCGCCGGCGCCGCCGCCCTGCCGGCCGCCGGCGCGCTCGGAGTGAGCAGCGCGTTCGCGGCGAGCACGCGCCCGACCGCGGGTGACGTGGCGATTCTCCGCTTCCTCGCCGCCGCCGAGATCATCGAGAGTGACCTGTGGTCGCAGTACGCCGAGCTCGGTGGCGCCGATGGCGGCAACCCGGCCTACATCGCGGCGCTGCAGAACCTCGACTCCGACATGCCGCAGTACATCTCCGACAACACCGACGACGAGCTCAGCCACGCGGCCTTCATCAACGCATACCTACGCTCGAAGGGCGCCGAGCCGGTCAGCCTGGAGCCCTTCCGCCGTCTCCACGGCAGCGATGCCACCGGTGCGGCGAAGAAGAAGCGGCTCACCGACCTCAAATCGCTCAACGTCGACACGAGCTGGTACCTCCGCTATCGCTCGGGCCGCAACCCCGACCTCGGGGCGAGCTTCGGCCAGGCGGTGACGATCAACCACCAGCCCGCGATCCCGCTCAACGACACCGACACGCCACCCGGCACGACGATCCCGACGCCGCCCTTCCCGAACAACGCCGACCCGAAGGCCGTGCGGATGCAGGCGATCGCCAACGCCGCGGGGTTTCACTTCGCGATGATCGAGCAGGGCGGGTCGAGCCTGTACACCACGATGGCGCTCAAGTGCTCGAGCCTCGAGGTGCTGCGGATCGTCGTGAGCATCGGCGGTGTGGAGACCAACCATTTCTCGCTGTGGCATGACAAGGCGGGCAACGCGGTCGCTCAGCCGCTGGCCGGGATCACCGACCCGGAGACAGGGCTGCACTTCCCGGATCTCAACGCTCCGCACTCTGAGTCGGTCCAGACGAACCTCATCCTCCCCGAGCCCTGCGACTTCCTCTCCAAGGGCCTGCCGCAGTGCTCGATCGTGCGACCGAGCTCCGACGCCCTCGGCGGGGCCCGTGCGGCGATCGCCGGGCTCACGGCTGACGGGCTGTTCACCGGCCAGTCGTCGGCGTTCTTCCGGTTCGTCCACGGCCTCGCGCGCGAGGCCGACGCCGCCGAACGCCACGTGCGATAGCTCAACCGGCACATCCCAGCGACCGAAAGGAGAGCTCATATGACCGGATTTCTCAGCCCCGCCCACATCTTGCTCGTGCTCGTCGTCGCCCTGCTGCTGTTCGGCGCGGGGCGCCTGCCGGAGCTCGGGCGCTCGCTCGGCGGCGGCATGCGCGAGTTCAAGCAGTCACTGTCGCTTGGCGGCGAGGATCAGCTCGAGCAGCCGCTCGTCAGGGACACTCCCGGCCGGAACCCCGCCGACCCGGTCCGACAGCCGGCCGGCGAGGGCGCGGGCGACCCGGACCCGAGCGTCCCCGTCTAGCTGCTCGCGCCGGGCCAGGAAGTCACGGATCGCCGCGACCTCGGCCGCGGTGATCCCGGTGACGTCGACGCCGGCCGTCGTCGGCGACGGGTCGGGGGCCGCCGCCGAGCGCGCGAGCGCGCCCTGCCGGGCCTCGCGGACGACGATCGTCCCGGCCGCAAGATCGCCAAGGCGCTGGTTGCGGCGGGTGAGCAGGATCGAGGTGGCGCCGGCGACGCACAGCGTCGCCCAGATGTCGATTATCCGCATCAGGTTGCGGACCGCGCTCGTGCCGAAGGACACCGGCCCGCCCCCGGTGCGCAGCACGCGCAGCCCGTTCCAGCGCTTCCCGGGCGTCCGTCCGGCGGCCCACACCTCGAAGGCGATGTCGTACCCGAACAGAGCCATCAACGTGCCGAGCGCGAGGGCGATGACGTTGATCGCGGTGCCGAGCTTCAGCAGCGCGAGCAGCCCGATCAGCGCCCCGAGCACGATCAGCCGGAGGATGACGTCGATGAGGTCGGCGATGAACCGCGAGCCGAGCCCGGCGAGCGCGTACTCGAGTTCGAGCCCCTCAGGGGCCAGGACGGTGATGCGATCCTCATACTTCACGGCCGGTGAACCTAGAGGCTTTCGTGCAGGGCCGTGAAGCGGACTGGGCCGAGCTCGACGGGCTCGTGCGCCGGGCTCGCGGCCGTCCCGAGCGGCTCGGGGCCGAGGGCGTGCTGCGCCTCGGCGAGCTCTATCGCGCCGCCGTCGCCGACCTCGCGGTCGGCCGCCGCAGCTCGCCGAGCGACCCCGCGGTCCGGGCGCTCGAGCACCTCGTCGGACGGGCACGCGCGACGATCTACGTCGGCCATGGGGAGCGGGGCTCGGCGTGGGCGTACATCAGCCGTGACTACTGGCGGGCGGTATGGGAGCGGGGTCGGATCGTGCTGCTCGCCTGGGCGTTCCTGCTCGGCGCCGGCGCACTCGCCTTTGCCTGGGGCCTGCATGACCCGAGCGCGGCGGCCGGGGTGCTGCCGGGACCGCTCGCCGGCGGCGGCGCGGGACCGCACAAGGCGATCGGGCTCGGCGCCGGACAGTCGGCGGCGCTCTCGGTGTCGATCTTCACCAACAACATCATCGTCAGCTTCACGACGTTCGCGAGCGGCATCGCGCTCGGGATCGGGCCGGCGTTCTTTCTCCTCTACAACGGGATGCTGCTCGGGGCGGTGGCCGGGATCGGGGCCGCCACCGGCCACGGTCGCGACGTCGTCGAGCTGATCGTCCCCCACGGGCTGCTCGAGCTCTCGTGCATCGCGGTGAGCGGAGCGGCGGGGATGCGGATGGGCTGGGCGCTCGTCGCCCCGGGCCCGCTCACCCGTGGCGCGGCGCTGCGCGAGGAGGCGCCGCGAGCGGTTCTGCTCGTGCTCGCCACCGCGCCGTGGCTGATCGCCGCAGGGCTCGTCGAGGGGTTCGTCACACCACATCACCTCGCCCTGCTTCCCGCGTTCGCCATCGGCGTCGCGCTCGCGGCGCCGTACTGGACGCTCGTGCTGTGGCGGGGACGCCCGGCGCTCACAGCCGCAGCCGCGCCTTCGCGGTGAGATAGGCCTGCACGCACGCACGCGCAAGCGCCTCTGGGCGGGCCTCGACGACCGTCGCCCCCGCCCGCCGCAGCAGCGCGGCCGCCCGGGCACGATCGTCGAGCAGCTCGACGGCGACGGCCGCGGCGTAGACGTCGCGGGGCACCGTGGGTTCCGTCGTAGTCAGCTCGGCCAGCGCGGGGTCGGTGACGGTGGCGACGAGCACCACGTGGCGGCGCGCGAGCACCGGCAGGGCGGCGATCAGCGCCCGCGCGGCAGCCGCGTCGAACAGGTCACAGAGGACGAGCACGAGCGCGCGGCGGCCGCCGGCGACGCGGCGGAACGCGAGCTCATAGTCGCTCTCGCGCAGCCGCGGCTGCAGGTCGAACAGGGCTCGGACGAGGTCACGGCCTGCGGCGCGGCGGGGACGCAGCTCGACCCGCAGCTCGCTGTCGAAGGCGACCGCGCCGCAGTGGTCCCCGAGCTCGTCGGCGGTGAGCGCGACGGCGGTGACGGCGTCGAGGGCCGCGTCGAGACGCGTACGCCCATCGAGTGGTGCGGCCATCAGCCGCCCGGTGTCGAGCAGGAAGACGAGCTCGCGGGCCTGCTCGAGGCGGTACTGATTGACCATCGGCCGGGCGAGCCGCTGCGTCGCCGCCCAGTTCACGTGGCGGACGTCGTCCTCGGGCGCCCATTCGCGCACCGCGTCGAAGTCGGTGCCGAGGCCGAGGGCACCCCGCGCACGCACCCGAGCGTCGATCAGCCGGCCCTCGCGCGCGGCGAGCGCGAGCCGCCGCGCCCCGACAAGGTCGGGGTAGACGCGCACCTCCTGCGCCTCGCCGGCGTGGCGATAGGCCGCGCCGAGCCCGAGCCGGCCCTCGGCGCGGGTGCCCGCGGGCGGCAGCTCATGGCGCCCGCGAGCGGTCCCGACGAGGCTGCCGTCGATCTCCATCTCCCCCTCCTCTGGGGTCAGTCGGAGCGCCGCCGGGGTCACCTGCCGCACCCGCAGCCGCCGCGCCCGCGGTAGCGTCGCGGTGATCCGGGCCGCGACCGGCTGGCCCCGCGAGAGGATCAGCGGCAGTCGCCGGCGCACCCCGGGCGCGCCACGGACGCTCACGGCGTCGTACGCGGTCGCGGCGAGCAGGGCGAGGGCGCCGAGGGCGACGAGCCCGAGCGGGACGATCAGCGCCGCGAGCGCGAGCACGCCGAGGCCGAACGCCGCGCGCGGGGTCGGGCTCATCGGGGGACGGGAACGGCGCGGAGCGCGGTGGCGATCGCGTCGGCGGGCCGGAAGCGCTCGAGCTCGGCCTCGGGCGAGAGCACGAGCCGATGGTGGAGCACGGGCACGGCACTGCCCGCGACGTCGTCGGGGGTGACGAAGTCCCGGCCGCCAAGCCGCGCGCGGGCCTTGGCCGCCGCGAGCAGGTGGACGGCCGCCCGCGGGCTCGCGCCGAGCGAGACGCTCGGCAGCGTTCGCGTCGCCCGCACGATGGCGACGACGTAGCGGGCGACCTCGTCGGAGACGCGCGTGGCGTCGACGTCGGCACGGGCCCGCGCGATCTCCGGGCGTCCGAGCACCGGGCGGACCTGCGCGAGCGACGGCGCGGCCACCCCCTCGCGGACGAGCTGGAGCACGGCGAGCTCGTCGCCCTCGGACGGGTAGCCGACCTCGGCCTCGAAGAGGAAGCGGTCGAGCTGGGCCTCGGGGAGCGGGTAGGTGCCCTCGTACTCGATCGGGTTCTGGGTGGCGACGACGAGGAACGGGTCGGGCAGCGGATGCGCGGTGCCGTCGGCCGAGACCTGGTGCTCCTGCATCGCCTCGAGCAGCGCCGACTGGGTCTTTGGCGGCGTGCGGTTGATCTCGTCGGCGAGCAGCACGTTGGTGAACACCGGCCCCGGCCGGAAGGCGAGCTCGCCGCCGCGCAGCGTCATCGACCCAGTGAGGTCGGAGGGCAACATGTCCGGGGTGAACTGCACCCGGCGATAGTCGCCGTCGATCGTGCGCGCGAACGCCCCGGCGAGCAGGCTCTTGGCCACGCCGGGGACGCCCTGCAGCAGGACGTGACCGCCGAGCACGGTCGCGCTCAGCAGCAGCTCGACGGCGTCGTCCTGGCCGACGACGACGCGGCGGATCTCGGTGAGCACACGGTCGCGCAGCTCGTTCACGGCGCCTCCTTCTCCGTTCACACCGTCCCTCCCTCCCGGCCGCCGATCGCCGCGAGGGCGCGGCCGGCGGCAAGCACCCCGGACTCATCGCCGCGCGGACCCGCGAGCGCGGCGACCTCTTCGGGATCGAGCCCGAGCCGGCCGGCGGCGTCGGCAACTGCCTCGGCGTCGGCGTCAGGCGGGAGCCCGGAGCGCTCGAGCACGAGCGCCCGTGCCCGGCGGCGCACCGGCTCCGAGGCCACGGCCGGCTGAGCCGAGCGGGCGAGGGCGGCGGCGAGCGCGTCGACGTACTCGCGGCGCGGCGGCAGCTCCGCCGCCGGGATGGGCTCCGGCGGCCCGAGGCGTCGGAAGCGGGCGGCGACAAGCACGAGTGCCGCGGCGATGAGGCCGCCGAGCGCCCAGATCCAGCGCGTGGGGAGCGCGGCGAGCCCGGAGCTGTGGCCGTAGCCGTGCACAGCCTCCTCGAAGGCGACCGGGCGACCGGCCGGGCCGGCGAGGACCAGGCCGAGGGCGGCGTTGTCGGCATGGGCGAGGAGCTGGTTCTGCAGCGGCGATGGATCGGCGAGGACGACGAGGCGCCCGGCGCCGACGTCGGCCACGGTGAGCAGCGCGCGGTTGGCGTCAGCGAGGACGGGGAGCGTCGCGCCGGCGTTGGTGAACGCGCCCTGGCCGGCGCTCTCCACGACGCCGACTCCGGAGGTCTCGGGCACCGGCAGCAGCGGCGAGGCCGAGCTCACCCCGGTCGAGGACCACGTCGGCGCACCCGCGATCAACTCCGACAGCCATGCGCCCGGCTGGCGACCGCCGACGACGAGCCGCCCGCCGGCGCGCACGAAACGCTGGAGCGCCCGAACGTCGGAGGGGAGCACGACCTCGGGATCGAGCATCACGACCGTGTCGGCCGGATCGAGCGCCGCCTGCCCGGGGGCGGCCCGCAGCCGGCCGACGGGATGCCCCGAGCGGCTCAGCAGCTCGGCGTAGCCGCGCAGGCCGTCGGCAGCGGTCGAGTATGTCGAGGACGTCGGCCCGCTGGCGTGGGGGACGACGCCGTTGATGACGAGCGCGAGCACGCTGACGCCGAGCAGCGCGACGATGATCCATTTCAGGGCCCTCATGACCGCCCCCCTCATCGCCGCGGCTCCCGAGCGAGCAGCGCGCGCCAGCCGTCGCGGGCCGCGGTGGCGTCGTCGGCGTCGGCGTCGAGGCCGCCGTAGGCGACCCGCTCGAACGAGCGGGCGAGCGCGTCGAACTGGGGGGAGCGCAACCGGCGGGCGATGTCGGCGGTGAGCAGCGACGGCCGGTAGTCGATCTCGTGGCGGGCGCCGAGCCGCAGCAGCCCGGCGCGGAACCGCAGGCGCACCGCGGTGGCGAAGGCCCCGCCCTCCTCGGCATGCTCCGCCTCACGCTCGAGCGCGGCCGGATCCACGGCGGCAGGACCGATGCCGGCGGCGGCGAGCGCAGCCGCGGACGCGTCGAGCCCGTGCATCATCCGCCGGGCGCCGACGAGCGCCCCGATGAGCACGAGCACGGCCGCGAGAGCCCAGAAGACGACCGGTCCGCCCGGGGTCGCGCGCGCGATGCGGCCGATGAAGCGCCCGACCGCGCCGAGCGCGGACTGGAGCGGGTCGGGCACCGGGGCAGCGGCGTAGCGGGATTGGTCGAGGACCGCCGCCGCCTCGTCCTGCGCCGCCCGCGCGTCGGGCGCGGCGGTCCCGCCGGGTGCGGCGAGCGCCTGAAGGCGGGCGCCGAGCATGGCCGGGCTCGAGGTGGCGAGGACGGCGCCGAGCGCGGCGGGCCGGCCGTCGACGCTCGTCACCGTACGGAGGTCGTGAAGGGCGAGCGGGTCGCCGGCGGCGGCTCCGCGGGCGAGCGCCTGGAGCTGCGTGGAGCTGACCGCGGTGGCGCCGGCAGCGGCGGGAAGCAGGAGGAGCGCGGCGATGAGGCTCGCGGCGAGCGCAACGCCGCCGCGGCGGCGAGTCATCCAGCCGGGAGCCCGCCGGGCGCGGCGAGCGGCGGCGGCCCGGAGGAGTCGAACCCCTGGGCGAGCAGCTCGATGTCGAGCGCCTCCTTGCGCACGCGCAGATCGATGTAGATGACGGTGACGACCGCGGCGGTGAACGGCGTGAGCAAGATGACCACGAGCGCCCGGAGGATCCCGTAGATGATCTCGTAGAGGGTGACGTTGCCGACCGAGAACGCGGCCGCGAGGCCGCCGACGATGGCGCCGATGATGAAGCTCGCGACGACGTAGAGGATGAAGGCGACGAGCAGCCGCAGGAACGTCGCCCACCAGTGCTTGTCGACGAGTGAGATCGAGCGCTTCATGGCGGCGAAGCCACCCACCCCCTCGTACATGAGGGCGGGGACCGCCACCGACACCGCGACGACCAGCCAGATGCCGGGGATGACGAGCAGGACGAAGCCGATCGAGACGAACACGACGGTGAGGATGGCCAGCCACAGCAGCGCGCCGAACCGGCTCCAGGCGTAGGCGAATGACTCGCCCCAAGTCGTGTTGCGGCCAAGATAGTGGTCGATCAGGAGCTTGAACATCGCGCCGCTGGCCAGCAGCTGGGCGAGGAACCCGAGCAGCGAGGCGATGATCAGCGGGCCGGTGCCGCTCGAACCGCTCGAGCCAGTCGAGCTGTAGACGTACAGAGAGCCGTTGTGGAGGAACACCCCGCTCGGCAGGGCGACCCGGCGGAGGATGACGTCGATGACCTCGAGCGGGACGATGACGATCGCGACGATCTTCCACAGCGTCACCGCGTTGTTGCGGTACACGCGCAGGGCGGTGTCGAGCGTCTCCCCCACCCCCAGCGGCCTCAGCGCCGGGGCCGAGGGCGAGCCGCCGCCCGCAGGACCGTAGCCACCTCCTGTCATCGCCCCTTCCACGCCGCGAACCATAGCCGCCCCGGCGGCGGAGATGGACGGATTGGCCCAACGACCGCGGCGTTGTGGTCGACGGTCGGGCCGCCCCGGCGACCGCGAGCACCTACGGCGCGGGGCGCCCGGCCGTGCGCTCCTACCGCGCGGGGCGCCCGGCGGCGGCGAGCACCTCGGCGGCGATGTCCTGGGCGGCGCGCGGACGGGCGAGCGCGGCCGCGGCGCGGCTCATCGCCGCCAGGCGGGGGCGATCGGCGAGCAGCTGCCCGACCTCGCCGGCGAGCCGCGGGCCGCTGAGCTCCGCGTCGGGGATGACGACCGCCGCCCCCGCCTGCTCCATGTAGCGCGCGTTGGCGGTCTGATGGTCGGCGGTGGCGTACGGGTAGGGGATCAGCACCGACGGCCGGCCATGGGCGGCGATCTCGAACACCGAGCCACCCGAGCGGGCGACGACGAGATCGCTGGCGACGAGCGCGTCGCGGAAGCCCGAGATGTAGCCGCGCAGGTCGTAGTGGGGTCCGGGGGCGGTGAGGTCCGGCAGGTCACGCTCGCCGGCGGCGTGCAGCACGTGGAAGCGGGCGCCCGAGAACGCCTCGATCGCGGCGTGGTTGATCGAGCGGGCGCCGAGCGAGCCGCCGAACACGAGCACGCACGTCTCCCCCGGCTCGATCCCGAACCGCCGCCGCGCGGCGCCGCGGTCGGTGGCGGGCTCGGGCACCGGGCGGCCGGTGACCCGGTAGCGCTCGCCGTCGCGGCCCTCGATCGGGAAGGCGAGGCAGACGCGCTTGGCCACGGGCGCGAGCAGCCGGTTGGTGAGCCCGAGGTGGCTGTCGGCCTCCATCAGCACGAGCGGGGTGCGGCGCAGCACGGCGGCGAGGCCGACTGGCCCGGCGACGTAACCGCCCGCCCCGAGCGCGGCGTCGGGACGGATCTCCCGTAGCAGCCGGCGGGCGACGCCGAGCGCGCGGGTGTCGGTGGCCGCCGCCCGCAGCGCCTTGACGGGCGCCCGCCGGGGCAGCGACACGACCTTCAGTGGATGGAGCTCATACCCCGCGGCGGGCACGAGCTCCAGCTCGGCGCGCTCGCCGCCGAAGAACACGACCTCGGCTCCCTCAGCGCGCAGCGCATCGGCGACCGCGAGCGCGGGCACGACATGGCCGGCGGTCCCGCCTGCGCCGATGACCACCCGCGGGCCGCTCAACAGCGAGCGCTCGTCGTCAGGCCCCGTGCTCCCAGCGTGGGCAGCCGCTGCCCCAGTGCGCCCACGCGATGTTCCATGGGCCGACAGTATGCCGCGCGAGAGTTAGCAAAAGCTTATGACCGGTTGCGGTCAGCCGCCCGCCCGCCCGCCGCCGGCCCGGCGGGCACCGCGCTCCTTGCGCCGGCGGTCACGCTCAGCGGCGGGGTCGCGGCCCCGCGCGCTCGTTCGCGAACCACCGGCGTTATCGACGACCCGCAGTCGTCTCGCCCCCGGACGCGAGATGTTCAGCAGCAGACCGACGCACGCGAGCATCACCCACAGGTTGGTCGGGGCATAGGAGATGAACGGCAGCGGCACGCCCGTCAGCGGTGCGAGCCCGAGGACGACGAAGATGTTGAGGATCCCCTGGCAGAGGATGAGGGACGTCAGACCGGTGGCGAGCAGCTTGGCGTAGCGGTCGGCCGCCCGGCGCGCGGCCCGCAGCCCGGCGTAGGCGATCATCCCGTAGAGGAAGATGACGCCGAAGATGCCGAGCACGCCGAGCTCCTCGCCGATGACCGCGAGGATGAAGTCGGTTTGGGCCTCGGGCAGGTAGAAGACCTTCTGCACCGAGCGGCCGAGGCCGACGCCGAACAGGCCGCCGGAGCCGAGCGCGATCTGGCCCTGAACGGCCTGGAACCCCGCCGAGGACTTCGCCGCCCACGGGTTGAGGAACGAGGTCAGCCGCGCCCGCTGGTAGGGCTGGGCGATGACCAGCAGCATGATGAGCACGAGGGCGATCCCGGCGAGCATGCCGAGGTAGCGGAGGGGCATCCCGGCGGCGATCAGCAGCGTCGTGATCGAGAAGGCGACGACGAGGGTGGTGCCGAGGTCCGGTTCGACGACGATCAGCAGGCAGGCCGGGGCGGCGATCACCGCGATCGGCGCGACCGCCTGCTTGAAGGTCCGCATCCGCCGCGGGTTGTCGGCGAGGTAGCGCGCGACATAGAGCACGAGCGCGAGCTTCATCAGCTCGGAGGGCTGGAACTGGATGGGCCCGGCGGCGAACCACCGCTTGGCGCCGTTGATCCGCACCCCAAGCCCGGGCGCGAGCACGAGCACGAGCAGCACGAAGGAGCCGATGAGCAGCGCGCGCACGAGGCGGCGGTCGAGCAACGACAGCCCGCGACGCTCGAGCACGTGCATCATCGCCAGGCCGATGGCGCCGAAGATCACGTAGCGGATGAACTCTCCGGTCCCGCTGCCCCCGCGCGCGCCGAGCACGCCGAGCGGCGAGGACGCGCTGTAGACCATGACCGCGCCGAAGGCGAGCAGGCACAGTGTCGCCGTCATCAGGATGCGGTGCTCGAGCGGTGGCGGCACCCGCCGGGCGGTCGGACGCGAGCGCGCCCCCGCGCCGCGGCCGTCGGTGGTGCGCGGCTTGGCGGAGCGATCGCTCGCGCCCCGCCGCACTGATCGACGGCCGCCTCCTGCGGCCGCGCCTCTCGCCATCAGCCCGCCTCGACGAGGCCGCGGAAATGGTCCCCACGGGCCTCGAAGTTGGGGTACTGGTCAAAGCTCGCGCAGGCCGGCGAGAGCAGCACGACCTCGCCGGAGGCGGCGACGGCCGACGCGTCACGGAGCGCGCTCGCGAGGTCGCCGACGTCGGTGATCGGCACCCCGGTGTCGGCGAGGACGGGGGCAATCTCGGCGGCGGCCTCGCCGATCAGGTAGACCGCGCGGCAGCGCGCGGCGACCGCCGGGGCGAGCGGGCTGAAGTCCTGCGACTTGCCGCGGCCCCCGAGGATCAGGTGCACGCCGCCGGCGTAAGCGGCGAGCGCCACGAGCGTGCTGGCCACGTTGGTCGCCTTGGAGTCGTTGACGTAGCGCACCCCGCCGCGGGTGGCGATCAGCTCGAGCCGGTGCGGGACGCCGCCGAAGTTCCGCAGGCCGGCGGCGACGCCCTCGGCGGGGATGCCCCGGGCGAGGCAGACCGCGGCGGCGGCCATCGCGTTGTCCCGGTTGTGCGCACCCGGCAGGGCGATCTCCTCCTCGGCGATGAGCGGCTGCTCGTCCCACCACAGGTAGCCGGCGCGGGCCGACATCTCGGCGCCGGGATCGGCCCCGAAGGTGATCCGCCGGGCGCAGCCGCCGAGATCCTGCACGCCCTCGAGCCGCAGCGGGGCAATCGCGACGTCGTCGTTGCCCTGATTGGCGAAGATCCGCAGCTTGGCCCCGACGTAGTCCTCGAAGGTCGGGTGACGGTCGAGGTGGTCCGGGGTGATGTTGAGCAGTACCGCCCCCTCGGGCGAGAAGAACTCGGTGTCCTCGAGCTGGAAGGAGGAAACCTCGCAGACGATCGTCGCCTCGGGCGTGACGGTGCCGACAAGCGAGACGACAGCGGTGCCGACGTTGCCGGCGACGGCGACGGGCATGGCGTTCTCCCGGTGGATGTGGCCGATCCACTCGGTTGTCGTCGTCTTGCCGTTGGTGCCTGTCACCGCGATGAACTCATTGCTCAGAAGCCGCCAGCCGAGCTCGACCTCGCCGATCACCGGCACCCCGGCCGCGCGGGCCGCGCTGACGGCGGGCGCGTTCTGGGGTACACCGGGGCTCTTGATGAGCGTCCCGGCGCGGGCGGCAAGAGCGTCGCCTGACGCATCCAGGTGAACTTCGACGCCGGCCTCGCGAAGCCTTCCGGCCGCGGCGACGAGCGCGTCGTCGTCATGCGGGCCCGAGTCGCAGCCGATCACCTCCGCGCCCCGCGCCCGCAGGGCGAGCGCGGCCGCCACCCCGGAGCGGGCCAGCCCGACGACGAGGTACGGCCCCGGCGGGAGCGGCGGACGGGGCTTCATGGTCTGAGCGATGCTAGGTGCCGGGGCGGACGGGGCCCGGCGTCGCGGTCAGGCCCGGATGCTCAGCTGATAGACCGTGAAGCCGATCGCTCCGCAGGCCGCGGCAACGATCCAGAAGCGCAGGATGATCTTCGTCTCCGACCACGCCTGGAGCTCGAAGTGGTGATGGATCGGGGCCATCAGGAAGACGCGCTTGCGGAAGGTCTGGAAGCTGAAGACCTGGATGAGCACGGACAGCGCCTCGATCACGAAGATCCCGCCGAGCAGGATCAGCAGGACCTCGGTCTTGGTCATGATGGCCAGGCCGGCGATCGCGCCGCCGAGGCCGAGCGATCCCGTGTCCCCCATGAAGATGCTGGCCGGGAAGCTGTTGAACCACAGAAAGCCGACGCAGGCGCCGACGAGGCAGCCCGCGAGCATCGTCAGATCGCGTTCGCCGGTGGTGATGAAGGTGATCCCGATGTACGCGAGGAGGACGATCGCCGCGCAACCCGCGGCGAGGCCGTCGAGGCCATCGGTGAGGTTGACCGCGCTCGTCGTGCCGGCGACGACGAGATAGATGAACACCGGGTAGAACGGCCCGAGGTCGATCTGGACGTCGACGAACCGCAGCCGGACGGTCGGGGCGAGGTGGGCCTTCTGGGTGGCGATGTACCAGAGCCCGAGCGAGATGAGGATCGTCACGATCAGCTTGGTGCGGGCCCGCAACCCGAGCGACCGGCGCTTGACGATCTTGGTGTAGTCGTCGGCGAAGCCGAGCAGCGCACAGGCGATCGCGGCCCCGAAGACGCCGATCGACTGCCAATCCCGCGTCGAGAGGATGAGGAACGGGATCGCGAAGGCGATGAAGATGATGATCCCGCCGAGGGTCGGCGTGCCCGCCTTGGCCTGATGGCCCTGGGGTCCCTCCTCGCGGATGTTCTGCCCGAACTGGTTGCGGCGGATCCACTCGATGAACTTCGGGCTCAGGAACAGGCACATGAGCATCGAGGCGGTGCCCGCGATCAGCACGCGGCCGGAGATCGATCCCATCAGTCCCGGCCCTGGATGTCCCGGGGTGCGCCGGCGCTCACGCCGGTGCCCCTGCCGTGAGGTGCTGGCATACGAGGTCGAGTCCTACCCCGCGAGAGGCTTTGACGAGCACGATGTCGCCGGGCTCGAGCAGGTCGGCCACCAATTGGGCGGCCTCGTGGGCGTCGGCCGTCGCCGCGACGTCCCCGGCCCCCGCATAGCCGTCGGCCATCGCCCGGGCGAGCGGCCCGACGGTGACGAGCACATCGACCCCGGCCTCCCGCGCGTAGACCCCGAGCTCACGGTGAAAGGCGAGCTCGTCGGAGCCGAGCTCGAGCATGTCGCCGAGCACCGCGATCCGCCGGTGCCCCTCGCCGGGATCGCCGTCCGACGCCCGTTCCGCGGTGGCGGCGAGATCGTCGAGCGCGGCGCGCATCGACATCGGGTTGGCGTTGTATGCGTCGTCGATCAGGAGCACGTCGTCGGGGAGCGGCGTGCGCTGCCCGCGTCCGGAGCTGAGCTGCGCCGCGAGGTGCCCGCTCGGCCGCACGCCGACGGCGTCCGCGGCGGCGACCGCGGCGAGCAGGTTGCGGTGAAGGTGGGCCTGGGTGAAGTCGACCTCGAGCTCGATCCGCTCGCCCCGGAGCTCGACGACGAGCTGGGTCGCGTCCTCGCCGGGGCTCACGGCGGCGAGGCGCACGTCGGCCCCGTCGCCGCCGAAGGTCACGGTGGTGAGGTCGGAGCGCAGGTGCGGGGCGAGCAGCGTCTCGCCGTAGGGGACGACCGCGGTCCCTCCCGGGGCCAGGCCGGCGATGAGCTCGGCCTTGGCGGCGGCGATCGCCTCCACCGAGCCGAGCAGCTCGAGGTGGACGGGCCCGACGGACACGATCACGGCGACGTCGGGCTCGGCGATCGCGGCGAGCTCGGCGATCTGGCCGGTCCCGCGCATGCCCATCTCGAGGACGAGGACCTCGGTGTGGTCCGGGGCGGAGAGGATCTCGAGCGGCAACCCGATCTCGGTGTTGAAGTTGGCGCGGCTGGCCACCGTGCGCCGCCGCGGCGCGAGGATCGCCCGCAGCAGGTCCTTGGTCGTCGTCTTGCCGGTCGACCCCGTGACCCCGATGACCTGCGCACCGAGCGCGCGCCGCCAGCCGGTGGCGAGCCGCTGGAGCGCGGCGAGCGGATCCGGCGCGGCGAGCAGCACCCCGGGCGGGGCGCACTGGGCGGCCTGCGCGTGGTCCTCGGTGGTGAGGATCCCCCAGGCGCCGGCGGCCAGCGCCTGGGCGGCGAACCGCCCGCCGTCGGTGTTCGCGCCCGGCAGCCCGACGAACAGGACCCCGGGACCGGCCTCCCGCGAGTCAATCGTCACCCGGTCGGGCCCCCGCTCGGTCGGAGACGGGGCGACCAGGGTGGCTCGGGCGGCGGCGGCGATCTGGGCGGGTGTCCAGGTCCTCATGCAGGGGCAGGGGTGATCATGCGGGCGGCGGGGGCAGGCCTCAGACGCATGCCCGCACAGGGTACTTGGCGGGCCGGAGGGGGCGGCGATGGCCGTCGGCGGCAGGTGATCAGCCGCGCCGGGCTTGGCCCGCCGTGGCCAGGCTACGCAGGGCCTCCCGGGCGACGCCCACGTCGTCGAACGGGAGCTTGCGACCGCCGGCGAATTCCTGACCCTGCTCGTGCCCCTTGCCGGCGATGACGACGACGTCGCCGGGCTGGGCCAGTTCGATCGCCCGGGCGATCGCCGCCCGGCGATCGGTGTCGTGCTCGACGCCGTCCCCCGTGCCAGCGAGGATCTCCTCGATGATCGCGTCGGGGTCCTCCGAGCGCGGGTTGTCCGAAGTGACGATCACCCGGTCGGCGAGCCGAGCGGCGATCTCCCCCATCATCGGGCGCTTGGCCCGGTCGCGGTCGCCGCCGGCGCCGAACACGACGAGGACGCGAGCGTCGGTGAGCTTCCGTGCGGCCCGGAGCACGTTCTCCAGCGAATCCGGGGTGTGCGCGTAGTCGACGATCACGGCGAACGACTGGCCCTCGTCGACGGCCTCGAAGCGTCCCGGGACCTGCCCGGCCCGCGTGACCGCCTCGAGGACGGCAGCGGCCGACACGCCGAGCGCTCGGGCCGCGGCGAACGCGCCGAGCACGTTGAGCACGTTGAAGCGTCCGGTGAGCGGTGACGTCACGGGCAACGCCCCGTCGGGACCGATGACCGTGAACCGGGAGCCGCTGCGGGCCGTCTCGAGATCCGTGGCGCGGTACGTCGCCTCGGCCTGATCGAGCGCGAAGGTGATCGGGTCGGCTAGCTCGGCCGCGAGACGACGGCCGTAGGCGTCGTCGACGTTGATGATCGATCGGGCCGGCGCAAGCTCGTCGAACAGCCGCCGCTTGGCCAGGAAATAGGCCTCCATCGTGGGGTGGAAGTCGAGGTGGTCCTGGGTGAGGTTGGTGAACACGGCGACGTCGAAGTGGATGCCGTCGGCGCGGTGAAGCTCGAGCGCGTGCGAGGAGACCTCCATGACCACCGCCCGGTCCCCTGCGTCGCGCATCGCGCCGAAGGTCCGCTGGAGATCGATCGCCTCGGGCGTCGTCCGGGTCACCTCGTGCTCGACGCCGCCGATGACCGATTTGACCGTGCCGAGCAGACCAGTGGAGATCCCGTCGGCCTCGAGTAGCGAGCGGATCAGGAACGCGGTCGTCGTCTTCCCGTTCGTGCCGGTGATCCCCGCCGTCCGCAGGTCCCGCGTCGGATCGCCGTAGAAGGCGGCGGCCGCCGGCGCCATCGCCGCGCGGACCGACGCGACCGTGACCTGGGGCACGTCGAGATCGGGCAGCTGGCGCTCGACGACGAGGGCGACGGCGCCCTTGGCGACCGCGTCGGCGGCGAAGTCGTGGCCGTCGCGGGTGAAACCGGGGACGCAGAAGAACAGGGTGCCCGGGGTCACGGTGCGGTTGTCGTAGGCGAGCGAGCTGACCTCGACGCCGGCGTCCCTCGCCGGGCCGCTCGCGCCCAGGAGTTGATCGAGCTGCATGCGCGTGGAGCCTACTTGGGTCGCGGCGGGTCGCCGGGTCAGCCGAGCCGATGCTCGGCCAGCCGCCGCCGCAGCAACGGGTTGGTGAGCGCGTACTCCCCGCGGCTCCGGCGCTCGAGGATCCCGGCCTCGATGAGCTTCTTCAGCGCCCGGTCGGCGTCGGCTTTGTGCATGCCTGAGGTGAGCGTGGCGCCGGTGGCCACGCGGCGGGCGAGGGTGAGCGCCTGGCGATGGCTCGAGCGGATCGTGTCGATGAGCTGATCGAGCAGGGCGCTGTCGCCGAGATAGGCGCGGTCATAGCCCTGCTCGACGAGGTCGATGCCGATCTCGCGGCGGTCGAGGAGGACGCTGAGGTAGTGCGTCTGCTGGGCGATCAGCATCGTCACCCGCGGGTGCCCCTCGCCGTGGCCGACGATCCGCGCGAGGGCGGGGTCGGAGATCTCGCACGTGTCCGCTGTGAAACGCTCCCGCAGACCGGCCATCCAGTCCTCCTCGGCGATCGGCCGGAGCTGGTAGAAGCTGCCGAAGCCGCTGAACGCTCGGTCCTGGGGGGCGAACAGATCCCGCATGACGTGCTCGAGCGACCCGGCGAACAGGACGCTCAGCTGGTGGGAGCGCTGGAACACGGCCCGCATGCGCTTGGTGAGCGCGTCGGGATCGCCGTACGGGTGGCGATCGTTCGCGACTTCCTGGAACTCGTCGATGAACAGCACGATCCGCTTGCCGTCGGTCTCGGCCACCCGCTGGGGCAGCTCGAGGGCCTGGACGAGCGCCCGCTGCGGGTCGCTCGCGGCGAGACCCGGGGTGAGCGCGAGCTCGACGGCCTCCCCGAGCTGGCTCTGGAGCTTCATCACCGCCGAGGTCTGAGCGGCGGTCAGTGCCTGGCGGCCGATGCGGCGCACCCGCGGCAGCAGCTGGCGGATCGCCGGACGGTTGCGCAGCACCGCGGCGACGATCGCCTCGGCCAGCTCGGCGGCGTCGGCGATCTCGAACAGGTCGACCGCGGCGACGTAGAAGCCGTGCCCCTTGACCCGGGTGAGCGCCGCCTCGCACAGGCTTGTCTTGCCCGTCCGTCGCGGACCCGCCATCACGAGGTTGGTGCCGTTCTCGAGCGCGACCGCGAGCTCGCGAACGTCCTCGCGTCGCCCGATCATCTGGCTGGCCGGGATCGGCGCATCGGTGGGAAACAGGTCCCCGCTCGCCTCCCGGCGCCGTTCACGCTCCATGTGTACATAGTACACATTTGTCGTGTACTCAGTCCACGTTCGCTGTGGTCTCGTCCACGCGGCGCCGGCGGACGGCTGCCGCCCGCGCGCCGCTGCCCTCTCCCGGCGGACGGCCGCCCACCCCCGACGGGCGAGGCGCGCGGAGGCGCCTCGCCCGGACGGGGGTACCGGATCGGTCAGGTCACCGTGAACGAGGCGGTGTTGTCGTTCTCGCTCGAGGTGTCGCCGGCGTAGACGTCGATGTCTCCGGGCTCGACCCGGAAGCGACCATTGTTGTCGTAGAAGCCGACGTCGGCGGCACTGAGCGTCCAGCTCACCGTCGTCGTCTGACCGGGCCTGAGCGTCACCCGCTGGAAGCCGCGCAGGCGGCGCACCGGCTGCTCGATGCTCGCCACCGGGTCGTGGATGTAGAGCTGGGCGACGTCATCGCCCGTCCGCGTCCCGGTGTTGGTGACGTTGACGCTCGCGCGGATCGTGCCGCGCGGCGACATCGTGTGCGAGCTGAGCACGAGGTTGCTGACCTTGAACGTCGTGTAGCTCATCCCGTAGCCGAACTCGAACAGTGGCCCGCAGGAGAGGATGTCCCGGTAGCGCGAGTTGTACTTCTGGGTGATGTCGCACGGACGCCCGGTCGGGTCGTGGTTGTAGTAGATCGGCACCTGGCCGACCGAGCGTGGGAAGCTGACCGGCAGGTGGCCGCCCGGGTTGATCTTGCCGAACACCGCGTCGGCGACGGCATCACCGGCCTCGATTCCGCCGAACCAGGCCTCGAGGATCGCCGGGGAGGCCTCGGAGACCTTGGTGAGAACGAGCGGACGCCCGTTGAACAGCACGACGGTGAACGGCTTGCCGGTCGCCTTGATCGCGTTGATCAGCGCCTGCTGGCGTCCCGGCAGATCGAGCATCGAGCGCGACTCCGCCTCGCCGCTCATCTCGCGCGTCTCGCCGACGGCGAGGACGACCTCGTCAGCCGCCTTGGCGGCTGCGACCGCGGCACCGAAGCCCGCGGTGCTCGCGCACTCGTTGGCGGGGTCGTAGAGGTCGCTGTTGCTGAGCGTGCAGCCCGCCGTGTAGGTCGTCTGCGGGTCCTGACGCTTGATCCCGGTGTAGACCGAGACGGCGTCGCTGTCCTGACCCTGGCCCCACCACGGGCCGAGCATGTCGTGCTGGTCGTTGCCGAGCGGCCCGATCACGGCGATCTTCTTGTTCGGGCTGAAGGGCAGCGTGTTGTTGTTGTTCTGCAGCAGGACCATCGAGCGATCGGCGGCCCAGCGCGCGAGCCGGCGGTTCTTCGGCAGCACCTGCTTGCTCTCGGCCGTGGCGACGTCGACGTACGGATGGTCGAACAGGCCGGCGCGGAACTTGACGAGCAGGATCCGGCGCACGGCGTCGTCGATGCGGCTCATCGACACCTGGTGGGTGGCGACGAGCTGCGCACCGAAGTCACGGAAGTTGGTCGAGACCATCTCCATGTCGGTGCCGGCGTTGAGCGCGATCCGCGCCGCACCGGGGCCATCGGCCGCGACCCCGTGGCCGCACGGACCGGTGTTGGGATTGACCGGCGGGCAGGCACGGAGCTCGGCGATCGCCGTGTAGTCACTCTCGATGAACCCGGGGAACTGCCACTGGCGCTTCAGCACGTTCGTCTCGGTGTACGGATTGGCACAGCCGGGCACGCCGTTGAGTGAGTTGAACGAGCACATCGCGGTGTCCGCGCCCGCGTCGACGGCGGCCTTGAACGGCGGCAGGTAGAAGTTCCACAGCCGCTGCAGCGACATGTCGGTCGTGTTGTACTCACGGCCGCCCTCGGGCTGACCGTAGGCGACGAAGTGCTTGACGCTGGCCACGACCTTGTCGGGCGCGGCGTAGTTGTTGCTCACGCCCTGATCGCCATGGACGCGTGCGGCAGCCATGACGGAGTTGACGTACGGATCCTCGCCGGCCGCCTCCGAGATCCGGCCCCAACGGGGCTCGTGGGAGACGTCGACCATCGGGCTGTAGACCTGCTTGATGCCGATCGCGGCCGACTCGAACGCGCCGACGCTCGCGTCGGTCTGGGCGACGGTCGGGTCGAAGCTGCTGCCCGTGGCGAGCGGAATCGGGAAGATGGTCCGGTACCCGTGGATCGTGTCGTAGGCGAACAGGATCGGGATGTGCAGCCGCGAGGCCATCGCGAGATGTTGGTAGTGGTTGATCTTGACCGGATCGGTCAGGCTGAAGACGCCGCCGACGGGCGTGCTCGCCTCGGCGTCGGTGATCTGACCGTCCGAGAGCAGCGTCAGCTGCTCGAGCTTGTCCTGGAGGGTCATCTTCGCCATCAGCGCGTTGATCCTCTGCTCGATGTTCGCGTTGACCGGACGCCGGGTCGGCACGAGCGTGGCCTGATCACTCGAGCGGCCGGTGGCGGCGATCACCCCCGCTGCCCCGATCAGCCCCAACACAACGACGACCACCGCAATTGCGGTGCTACGAGCACGAAACCTCATCAATCCTCCTCCCGCGGGTCACGCGGCCCTGCGAACCGCGCGACCGGAATCTGCCCTCGTGCCGCGATAGGCAAACACGAAGATGTTTACTTCTCCGAAGAGCGGTAAGCCTCAGTATCGATGGGAGAGAGGTGGGTGTCAATCCGCTGGTGCGTCGTGTGCGTGTCGGCCATCGTCGCGTTCGGCGCGCTGCCCGGAGCAGCGCTCGCCCGGGTCCAAGCCGATCCGCTACGCCAGTACGCGCAGACAACTTGGCGCTCGTTCGTGGCCATGACCGATCCGCGGTCCGGGCTGCCGGCCGACATCCTCAATTCCGACGGCACGACGAGCGTGCAGACCTCGACGACCGACATCGGCGCCTACATGTGGAGCGCGGTCGCCGCCCACCGGCTCGGGATCATCTCCGAGCGCACGCTCGTCAACCGCCTGTCCCGCACGCTGGCCACGCTCGCGCACATGGAGCGCTACGCCAACACCGGTCAGTACTACAACTGGTACGACCACCGCACCGGGGCGAAGCTGACCGACTGGCCGCCGCAGCACGACCCGAACTTCCACCCGATCCTCTCCTCGGTCGACAACGCCTGGCTCGCCGTCGGCCTGAAGATCGTCCGTGACACCGTCCCGGCGCTCGCCGCCAGGGCCGGTCGCCTCTACGACGCGATGAACTTCGGCTTCTACTACCGCCCGACGGTCAACCGCGTGCTGTTCAACTACCGCCCCGACGACCCGTCGGCCTCACCGTGCTGCTACGACACCGTGGTCAGCGAGAGCCGCATCATCGACTACATCGGGATCGCCCGCGGCCAGCTGCCGGACAAGGAGTACTACGGGCGCTGGCGCACCTTCCCCAACACGTGCGACTACAGCTTCCAGGAGACGACGCCGGTCGGCTCCTACCAACGCTACTTCGGGGTCAACGTGTTCGAGGGGGCCTACTCGTACGCCGGCACGCGCCTCGTGCCCTCGTGGGGCGGGTCGATGTTCGAGGAGCTGATGCCGGCCCTGTTCGTCCCCGAGGAGCAGTGGGCGCCGCTCAGCTGGGGGCGCAACCACCCGCTCACGGTGCACGCGCAGATCTACCACGGGATGACCGAGGCCGGCTACGGCTACTGGGGATTCTCCCCAGCCAACATCCCCGAGGGCGGCTACAACGCCTGGGGCGTCGACGGCGCCGGCATGGACCCGACGGGCTACGCCTCCAACGAGGACAACACGCTCGTCGACCACGGCTACGACGTCCCCGGCTGCGTGCGCCCGGCCGCGCCCGACCCGCCACAATCGGCGTACACCAACGGTGTCGTCACCCCGCACGCCGCCTTCCTCGCGCTGCGCTTCGCCCCGCGGGCCGCGATGGACGACATCACTCGCCTGGCCCGGAACTTCCCCGGCCTGTACGGCCGGTGGGGCTTCCACGACAGCGTCAACCTCGAGACAAAGCGGGTGTCGGACTCCTACCTGTCGCTCGACCAGGGAATGATCATGGCGGCGATCGGCAACGACCTCGGCCACGACGTCCTGCGCCGCGCCTTCGCCGACCGGGCCTTCGCGCGGGCGCTGCGAGGGGTGATCGGGATCGAGCGCTTCAACGACTCGCCCGCACCCTGATCGTCTCGAGACTCGGGTCGGTCTCAATCGAGCAGGACAGTCGCGGCCTCGGGGCCGGTCAGCTGCCGAAGCCCCTCCCCCGCCCGTTGAGCTCCCGCTTCTCGATCACCCGGTCGACGAGCCCGTAGGCGAGCGCCTCTTCGCCGGTGAAGAAGCGGTCGCGCTCCATGTCGGCGTGGACGCGCTCGAAGGACTGGCTCGTGTGCTTGGCGTAGAGCTCATCGACCCGGGCCCGCAGCGCGAGGATCTCCCTGGCGTGGATCTCGATGTCGGCCGACTGGCCCTCGAACCCGCCCGAGGGCTGGTGAATGAGGATGCGGCTGTTGGGCAGCGCCATGCGCTTGCCGGCCGCGCCTCCGGCGAGCAGCAGCGACCCCATCGACATCGCGATCCCGTAGCAGATGGTCTGCACGTCGGGGCGGATGAACTGCATCGCGTCGTAGATGGCCAGCCCGGCATAGATCGAGCCGCCCGGAGAGTTGATGTAGAGGTGGATGTCCTTATCGGGATCATCGGATTCGAGGTGCACGAGCTGGGCGACGATCAGGTTCGCCGTCTCCTCGTTGACCTCGCCGCCGAGAAACACCACCCGGTCGTTGAGCAGGCGCGAGTAGATGTCGAACGAGCGCTCTCCGCGTGCGGTCTGCTCGACGACCATGGGAATCAGGGGCATGGGGCGTCCCTCCGAGGATGGTGCAACTATCTGGTTGCGCGAATGTAGCAGACGCGCAACCCAACGGTTGCATACGTTGCTGTCGTGATCAGCGGACGCCGGGCGGGTGGTCGTCGACCGCCGTGTCCGGGAGCGTTTCGAGGACCGACGTGGCGAAAGCGGCAGCGCGCAGAACATCGCTGGACTCGTGATCGGCCTCACGCCCCATGCTGCAATCCTCGAGAGCCGCCGGCTTGGGATCGACCGTAGTTGTCCGAGCTTCGCGCCAGAGGACTTCTGGCTACGCAGCCGGGCGCACGCGGACGTACGTGGAGCCGCCGTGCCGTCCGAGGTGGCGGAAATGCGACTCGAAGTAGGCGAAGATCGCCGGCGTCCATGGAATTCGGCGGTCGACCGAGGTAAGGCAGCGGCGGGCCCGCGGCGGGCCGCAGCTGAGCACGACGTACTGGGCGTGGCGGAAGGCGTCGAGCCAGGCAGTCTGGACCGCCTTGTAGCGCCCGGCCCCGGTGAGCGCGTTGCGCCCGTTGCCGAGGGCCATGTCGGTTCCGGTCGCGTCGACCATCCTCGTGCAGCCGGGCACCGTGGAGACGAAGCGGCTGGCCACGATCGTCAGCGACGCGTTGTCGGTGACGACGCAGGCCCCGGCCGGAACCTGGCGGTCGATGCTCGCCGCCGGCGCGGCGGCCGAGACGGTGTCGAAGCCGTGCGCTTGGACGGCCATCATCACCACGAAGGCGCCCGCCGCGACCGCCGCGAGGACCGGGGCGAGAGCGCGCCCGGCACCCCCCCACCGCGGCCGCCCGGCCGTCCGTGTCGCGAGGGCGACGACAAGGCGACTGCAGGCGAGCGCAAGCGCGAGGCCCAGGAACGGCGCGAGGAAGGCGGCGTAGTGCGGGAAGAACTCGTCCGGCAGCATGAACGACAGGGCGATGATCGCCGCCGAGCCGAAGGCGAACCAGTCGAGCGCCGGCGGCGCGGTGCGCAGCAATACCCACGCCCCACCTGCGCAGACGACGATGACTCCGACGAGGAGGACGGCGAGGAGCAGGACCTGGCTACTCGTGACGGTGAGATCGGTGATGCCGAGCATGTGGACAAGACGGATCCACACGCGGACGCGGCCGACGTCGGTCTGGTGCAGCTGGGAGACGATCACGTTGTCCCAGAACGCGCGCGGCGCGACGGCCACGAACGGCAGGATCGGGACGAGGAACCCGACGAGCGCGCCGGAGAGATAGCGCAGCCCGCGCCGCCGCCCGCGGCCGACGGCGACGAGCACAAGCAGCACGACGGCCGGGAAGGCCGCCCAGACCTTGATAGCGGTCGCGAATCCGACCGCGACTCCACCCCAGACGAGGCGGCGGTTGCTCTCGGTGACCCGGTCGCCGTCGAACACGGCGAGGGCGCTGAGCAGGCAGAAGAGGACGAGGAAGGGCTCGAGGAACAGCGTCGAGGACGTCTTCACGGCGTCGGGGAACACCGCGAGCGTGCCGCAGGCCACGGTGGTGGCGAGCACGCCGCGGTGCCGGACGAGGAGCCCGACGAGGACGATCCCCGCCGCGCTCACGCACACGACGACGATGCGCGCCGCGGCCATCGCCGTCGCTGTGCTCGTGAGCTTGGCCAGCACGCCGAGCGGCGCGAGCAGCAGGGTGATGCCCGGCGGCATCACGAACGAGAAGTCCCGGTAGGGCAGGGCGCCGCCGATGAGCCGGATCGCACTGCCGAGGTACTCGCCGTCGTCGTATTCGGGCACGCCGCTGAGCAGGCCCGGCCGGCTCAGCCGGTAGGCCCGGATCAGCAGCCCGAGGGCGGTGGCGATGACGATGATCCACACGGACCAGCGGGCTTCCCCCCGAGCGCGACGCTCGAGGGGCGCATCGGTCTCAGGCGGGGTGAGTGTGGAATGTTCTGATCGGGCCAGAATCGCCGCCGATGTTATCCCGGCGGGCTCGACGCGCGAACACCCACGAGCGCAGGGCGACGTAGCGGGTCACGGTGGCCAGCGCGCTCGCGGCGACGAGCACGGCGACCTCGAGCGGCCGCGACGGATGCGGGCTGAGTCGCCCCAGAACGGCGAGCGAGCCTGCGGTCAGTCCGAGCGCGAGCAGATAGACGAGCCCGCCCGCGGCGTGCTGGCGGAGCAGGTTGTCCCGTCCCCGAACGCTGAAGGTGAAGTGGCGGTTGGCCTGGGTGTTGGCCACCGCGGTGAGCGCGAGCGCCAGCGCGCTGGCCGCGCCCGGACCGAGCGGCGCGCGCAGTAGCAGGTAGAGACCGGCGTACGCGAGCGTCGAGAGCACACCGATGATGAGAAAGCGGGTCACCGGCAGCGCGAGCGTGAGCCGGCCGACGCCTCGCAGATCCCCGATCGCGGTGCTGAGCACGTCGACGCGCGAGTCGGGGTCATCGACCCAGTCGACCGGCACCTCGTGGATGCGCAGTCCCCGGCGCTGGGCGAGCACGAGCAGCTCGGTGTCGAAGAACCAGCCGTCGTCGCGGACGGCCGGGAGCAGGGCGCGCGCGGACTCAGCGCGGATCGCCTTGAAGCCGCACTGGGCGTCGGAGAAGCGAGCCCGCAGCACGAGGCGCAGGATCCGGTTGTAGGAGCGCGAGATGACCTCTCGCTTGGCTCCGCGCGTCACGTGCGCTCCGCGCGCAAGCCGGGTGCCGACGGCGATGTCGCTGTGGCCGGAGACGAGCGGCGCGAGCAGCGGAAGCAGCGCCCCGAGGTCGGTGGAGAGATCGACATCCATGTAGCAGAGGACGTCGGCCCGGCTCGCCGACCACACGGTGCGCAGCGCCCGCCCACGTCCCTTGAGGGGCAGGTGGAGGACGTCGACCCCGGCGTGGTCGGCGGCGAGCTGGTCGGCGATCGCCGCCGTCGCGTCGGTGCTCGCGTTGTCGGCGATGACGATCCGCCAGGCGAACGGGATGTGCTCGTGGAGGAAGCCCTCGAGCCGGCGGATCGAGGGCTCGAGCGTGTCCTGCTCGTTGTAGACCGGAACCACGATGTCGACCGTCGTCCGTCGTGCGACGGTTACGCGTGTGGAATCGGCTGAGCGTGTCGTCGTGGTGGCCATGGTGCCCCCATCCGTTGAGGTCCGGTGCTCTCATAGCGTCTCCCCAGGCCCGAAGAGACCGGTAGGAACCCGCTAAGACGGACGTCGGAGGTGACGCACGAGCCGGGGCGAGCAGAGCAGCCCGCAGCCGGCGAGCAGGCCGAGGAGCCCCATGCCCATGTGTGACGGGGCGAAACTGAACGTGACGCGGTGGGTTCCGGCCGGGAGGTGCACGGCCTGGAACAGGCCGTCGACCCGCTCGATCGGCACCGGACGGCCGTCGACGTCGGCGCTCCAGCCGCGGAACCACGATTCGCGGCGGATGAGGGTAGCCGGGTGCGAGCAGGAGACGACGGCGCTCTGCCGTGCGGGCGCCGTCACCTGGCAGCCGCTCGCGGTCATGTAGCTCGTGGCGCCCGCCAGCCGGTAGATGACCGTCGTCGGGCTGCGGAACCCGACCGTCAGGCCGGGGCTCCGCGGCGGCGGGTTGCCCGGCTCGGTGAGCAGGTAACGGACGCCGACCGAACGCCAGCCAGCGAGATGGCGGGCGAATTCCACCTTCGGCAGCGGCGCCGCGGGCGGCCGCCAGCCCCCGACGTACCAGGAGCCGTGGACCATCGGGTCGAGACGCGTGCGCAGGAACCACTCCCACTCGGCCGGCGGGAAGTCGTTGAAATTGACCGAGGCGAGGCCGAAATAGGAGCCGTAGTTCGGTCCGATCGGGCGGAGCGTGAAGTAGCGGCCGGTGCCGAGATGCCGGCGCAGATACGCGACCGGCGCCGTGTCGACCCGCACGGCGCGCGGGGCGGAGAGATCGGGGACCGCGAACATCAGCAACGCGTCGACGGCGACGATCGACGCGAACAGGGCGCCACGGGTCCGCGGGGCCCGCATGAGCACAGCCGCGGCGGCGAGCGCGACGACGAGGAGCGCCCAGACGATCGACGCGGTGACGAACCCGCGGTCGGGGAAGCGCCGGCCGAGTGTGCGCGCGACCGGTGCGGCCCCGAGCGCCGCGGCGACGATGAGCACCACGGCCGCGAGCGCGGCCCACAGGAGCCGGCGCCGGTGCTCGGGCACCCGGGCGAGGTCGTCGAGTCCGAGCGCGGCGAGCACGATGACCGTGAGCTCGAGCGTCGGCGTGGCGTAGCGGAAGAACATCAGCTTGCCCATCGCGGGGAGCACGCCGATGACGTGGCCGAGCCGCGGCGGTGCGCCGTACATGCGGGCGAACACGAGCAGGCCGAAGCCGAGCAGCACGAGTCGCAGCCCCCGCCGGCCCCGGGCGAACGCGCCTAGCACGGCGAACAGCAGTAGCGAGACGGTGAGGTAGCCGCCGACCATCGGCCAGACGTTGGGCAGCGGGATGCTGGCGAGGGCGCCGTAGATGTAGGGCATGACGAGCTGCGGGAGCGCCTGCCCGCCGAGGTGCTGGGAGCCGAGCTGGCTGCCCGTCCCGTGACCGGCTAGATAGGCGCTGCCGAGCGTGTCGAGCATCGCGATCAGCATCGGGGCGGCGAGCAACGCCGCCGTCAGCGCGCCGAGGGCGCCCTTGGTGAGGAGGGTGCGAAGCTGCGCGCGCGGGAGGCAGCCGCAGCGCCACCCGAGCCAGGCCAGGCCCATCAGGGCGTCGATGTAGGCGACCTCGGGGAACCCCGCGTAGATCGACAGCGCCCCGGCGAGCGCGAGCAGCCGCCAGCCACCAGGTCGTCCCTCGCAGGTGGCGGCGAACGCCCGCTCGATCCCGAGCAGCAGCATCGGCAGGAACGCGACCGGATTGATCGCCGCGTGCGCAAACCAGGCGAAGGTGCCGTTGAGGGCGAAGGCGATCCCGCCGGCGGCCGCCGCCCAGCGGGTGATCGACAACCGCCGCAGCAGCAGATAGGTGCAGACCCCGGCGACCAGCTCGAGCAGCATCCGCTCGAGCAGCTGACCATTCGCCAGCGCGGTGAGCAGCGTCGGCGGGAACAGCGCCGCCGACTGCGTCTCGCCCAGCAGCGGCATCCCGGTTGTCTCATACGGGTTCCACCAGGGGAGGCGCAGGTGCAGAAGATCGAGCGCCGCGAGGTGACCGATGGCCTGCGAGGAGTAGCCGATGTTGGGGTCGAGCGTCGCGTGTCCGGCGAGCAGTCCCGGCGTAACCGAGCGGGCGAGGCCGCTGTCGACGCCGAGCGGATTCACGTCGATCAGGCCGAGCAGGGCGGGAAGGTTGGCGAGCAGCACCGCGGCAACGACCGCGACGAGCGCCCAGACATCCCGGGACGGGCGGCCGGCGAGGACGGAGAGGCCGACCCGCCACGACGGCCGCTCGCGCCGGGCGGGACGCTCGAGAGCAACGGTGCCCAGCACCCGATTCCCTGGCCTATCCCGCGCTCACCCGCTCGACGAGCGCCGGAGTGACCTCGTGCAGGGTGGTCACGACGTGGGCGGCGAGGGCGAGGGCGTCCTCAGCCGGCGGATAGTGCGGGTTGGGCACGGCGATCACGGTCATCCCTGCGGCCACCGCCGAGCGCAGGCCGTTGCTCGAGTCCTCGATCGCCACGCAGCGGCGGGGATCGCGGCCGAGCCGCCGCGCGGCCTCGAGGTAGACGTCGGGCGCGGGCTTGCCGCGGGCCACCTCCTCAGATGAGATCGTCACCGCGAAGGCGTCGTCGATCGCGGCGAGGCTGAGCGCGAGGTCGATGATCTCGCGGTTCGAGGAGGAGGCGAGCCCCAGCGCCCATCGGCGGTGCAGGGCGCGCACGGCTTCGACCGCACCGGGCAGCACCGGCAGGTGCGCGCGGTAGAGATCCTCCATCCGCGTGACGACGCTCCGGTCGATCTGCGGGGCCTCAAGGGGCACACCGAGCGCATCGCGGAGGTAGGCCGACCACTCGAGCGAACTCATGCCCATCATCGCCTGGGGAGCGTCCTCGCGCCAGCGGCCCCCCGTCTCCTCGACGACTTCCCGCTTGGCCTCATTCCACAGCTGCTCGGAGTCGAGCAGCACGCCGTCGAGATCGAAGATCACCGCAGCAACCATGGCGCGGGACCCTACTGCGCCTGGCGCTTGCGCTTCCGCCACCCGCCGGCGCGGTTATTGGCGACGATCGCCCGGAGCATCTCGACGAGCGCAACGGCGTTGATCGTCTCGCCCCGGTGGACGGCCACGGTCCGCGCGGTCTTGTTGTCATGTCCGGCGGTGATGATCCCCGCGGGATCACAGACGTCCCGTTGCCACTCGGGGAGCGACGCGATGTAGTCGTCGACGCGATGGTCGGTCGTGACGGTCATCATCGGTCTTCCAGCAGCACGGTGTCCTCGTGCGAGTACGCCGGCGCACAGCAGCACAGGAGTACGAGAGGCGCGTCCTCGTCCGCCCACAGCTTGTGCGCGGTGCCGGGCGGGATGACGACGCAGTCGCCGGCATGCACCGCGCGCTCGTTCTCGCCGAGCCGCATCCGCCCGCTGCCGTCGGTGAACAGGTAGATCTCCTCGGTGACGCGGTGGAGATGGGCGATCGTCGTGCCGCCGGCCGGCACGATCGCCTCGGCAAGGCTCTGGTTGGCCGCGTTGCCCGAGGGCACGCCCGCGAGCTCGCGGATCGACGATCCGTCGGCGGTGATGAACGCGTCGCGGTGCTCGCGCCGGAGGATGTCCACGGACCGAAGACTAGTGCGCGCTCATGCGGCATCGGGGAGGCCGTGGCGGGCGACAGCGCGGTCGTAGTTGAGCCGCAGCAGCTCGATCACCTCACGAACGTCCTCGTCGCTCTCGATCCGCCGGGCCGCCGGGCCGCGGGAGTCGGGGAACACGGGATGGGGCACGATCCGCCCCTCGCGGCGCAGCTCGTCCCAGACGTCCTTGGGGAAGCTGAAGTGGGCGGCATGGTCGCCATGGAGATGCCCGAGCTCACGGCGGCCGACGAACACCGCGACCGAGGCGCCACGCGCGCCCGGTCCGACGCGGACGCCGGGCCACGAGGCGACTGTCTCCACGATGCGCTGACTGGCTGTCGGTTGCGGGCTCATTGGCGTCTCCCATCGGTCGTACGCCCGGGCGCGTCATCGACCCGGACCGTGTCGGTATCGACGGTATAAGTTCAAGTAAGCTTTAAGTCAAGCTCAGTCTTCAGCGCGGACGAGCGTCCGCGGCGACGCGGACCGGGCGCACAGAGCCATGTCCGGTCTACTCACCATCGGCGAGGTCTCGCGGCGCAGCGGCGTTGCCTCCTCGGCATTGCGCTTCTACGAGGAGCGCGGCCTGATCCGCTCTCAGCGGGCGGGCTCGGGACACCGGCGCTACCCCCGCCCCGTGCTGCGGCGGATCGCCTTCATCGTCTTCGCCCAGCGCATCGGACTCACGCTCGAGGAGATCGGCACCGAGCTGGCCAAGCTGCCGCCGGACCGGGCGCCGAGCCGGCGCGACTGGTCGCGCCTCTCCACGCAGTGGAGCACCCGCATCGACGCCCGCATCGCCGAGCTCGAGCGGCTCAAGGCCGGCCTCACCGAATGCATCGGATGCGGCTGTCTGTCACTCGACCGCTGCCGTTTCGCCAACCCTGACGATCGCGCGGGGAAGCTCGGGCCCGGACCGCGGTATTGGATCGGGGACCGGCCGGTCGCGACGCCGCCGGGAGCGGGAGAGCGCCGCCGCTAGCCTGAGCGGCATGGAACATCGCACACTGGGAACGCAGGGACTCGAGGTCGGCGCGATCGGCCTCGGCACGATGGGAATGACGATGGCCTACGGCGACGGCGACGAAGCCGGTGGGATCGCGACGATCCGGCGTGCGCACGAGCTCGGGGTCACGCTGCTCGACACCGCCGAGCTGTACGGCGGCGGCGCCGGGTCCAACGAGAAGCTCGTCGGGCGGGCCGTCGAGGGCTTCCGCGACGACATCGTCCTGGCCACGAAGTTTGGCTTTGTGCTTCCGCGCCGCGAGGACATGCCGCGCACGCTCGACAGTCGCCCTGACCACATCCGCGAGGTGACCGAGAACAGCCTGCGCTACCTCGGCACCGACCACATCGACGTGCTCTATCAGCACCGCGTCGACCCCGACGTGCCGATCGAGGAGGTGGCCGGCGCGGTTCGCGATCTCATCGCCGACGGCAAGGTCCGCTTCTTCGGCCTCAGCGAGGCCGGACCCGAGATCATCCGCCGCGCCCACGCCGTCCAGCCCGTTTCGGTGCTCCAGACCGAGTACTCGATCTTCGAGCGAGCCGTCGAGGCTGAGGTCCTGCCGGCGGTCCGCGAGCTGGGGATCGGCTTCGTCGCCTACTCGCCGCTCGGCCGAGGCTTTCTCACCACGACCGTCAAGCCCGCCGCCGAGTACCCGAGCAACGACATGCGCAGCTGGGACGAGCGCTGGCAGCCGGGCAACTACGAGCGCAATGTCGCGGCCATCGACGCGCTCGGCAAGCTCGCCGGCGAGAAGGACATCACGGTCACGCAGCTCGCCCTCGCCTGGCTCCTGCACCAGGGCGAGGACATCGTCCCGATTCCCGGGACGCGCAGCCCGGAGCGACTCGCCGAGAACGTCGCCGCCGCCGAGGTGCGGCTCAGCGACGACGACCTCAGCCGGATCGAGGAGATCCTGCCCGAGGGCGCGTACGGCAGCCGCTACCCCGCGGCGATGATGCCCCGGTGGTGACGCCCGTCCGCCGCTGATGCCGATGGCCGCATCGCACCGCGAGTACGTCGAGACGCTCCTGCGCGAGGCGGCCGCCGCGCACGCCGAGCTGCGCGCGCGGCTGCCGCCCGACCTCTCGGACTCGCTCCCCGTCGACGCGCAGGGCGTCACCGAGGCCATCGACCATCTCGCCGTGGCCGCGGGGTTGTCCGACAGCCAGCGGCTGGCCCTCATCCGCCCGCACGCCGTCAACCCGGCGGTCATGCATGCCCGTGTGTTCGGCCGAGCCCCGCTGCCGCGCGAGACGGTGATCGGGTCGTTCGTCGAGGGCGCCCGCGTGCGCGCCGACGCGCTCGGCGGACTCGCCGACATCGTCGGCGGCGAGACGCTCGGCCGCGAGGTCCGCGAGCTGCTCGTCACCCATCCCCCGCCCGTTCCCGGCGACGGCCCCGAGGTCGTGCCCGCGCTGCAGGCGACGTACGCCGCTCAGGAGCAGGCGGCGTTGCTGATCGCCGCGCGACTCGACGACGATCAGCCGGGCTGATCGCCCGGCGCGGTCGTGCACGGAGCGGCGCTCGGCCGCCCGCGATGACTTTCGGCGGGGCCGGCGGTCTAAGCGGATGTCAGCCCAAACCCCCCAGGAGGTAGTCGTGCCCAATACCAAGACCAGCGTCGATAAGATCGCCAACGTCGTCGTCCCCGTCAGTGACGTCGACGGCGCGATCGCCTTCTACACCGAGAAGCTCGGCTTCGAGAAGCGGGTGGACCTGCCCTTCGGCGGAGAGTACCGCTGGGTCGAGGTCGCGCCGCGCGACGCGGTGACCACAATCGCACTCGCGCCTCCGCCGGACGGCAAGACGGCGGGCGGCCGCGAGACCGGGATCAGCCTCTACACCGAGGACATCGACGCCTACCACGCCCAGCTCAAGGCCAACGGCGTCGACGTCGACCCCGAGATCAGCCGCATGGGGGACCCAGTCCCGCCGCTCTTCTGGCTGCGCGATCCCGAAGGCAACATCCTCATGGTCGTCGGCTGAGGCGGATCGCCCGACCGCGCCTAGTGTCGTGAGTCGGAAATTCGTGAGCAGGCTCGGGAGCGGCTGGGCGTGGATGGCGGATGGCGACGACCCAAGTCGTACTGGTGGTCCGGCGGGGTCGTCGCCATCCGCAAGGCGCGTCCAGACGCCGCGAGACTGCCACCGAATTTATGAATCAGGACACTAGCTAGACGAACGCCTGGTCGTCGGTGGAGACGATCTCACGGCCGAGCGGCGTGAGCGAGACGGGGATCAGCTTGAAGTTCGCCAGCCCGAGCGGAATGCCGATGATCGTGATGCACAGCGCGACCCCGGTGACCAGGTGCGCGAGCGCGAGCTCCCATCCGAAAAGGATGATCCAGAGGATGTTGCCGATCATCGATGCGGCGCCGGCATCCGAGCGCCGGACGATGCGCCGGCCGAACGGCCACAGAGTGAAGGCGGCGATCCGGAAGGACGCGATCCCGAACGGAATCGTGATGATGAGGATGCACGCGATGATCCCGGCGATGGTGTAGAGGATCGCCAGCCAGAAGCCGGAGAGCACGAGCCAGATCACATTGAGGATGAAGCGCACGTCGGGCCCCCTTCGTGTCCGTGGGTCTTGACCACCGAGACTACGTCACCGGGGGCCGGCCGGACCGACGGCCCCGTCGCGGATCAGAACGGCGTCGACCGAGCGAGCGCGAGCGCGCGGCCGAGGTCGAACGGCCAGGCGCCGTTGTCGAGCCAGGGCCGGCCGATCCACAGGTAGGCATCGGCCTCCCGGGAGGCGATCGCCCGGGCGTGAGCGGGCAGGTGCCACCGGGCGCAGGCGGGAACCGCTCAAACGTCCCGATCGAGTGGCGGCCGGGCGATCGACCCTTCTCCGGCGCGCCGCGGTGAGATCCGTGGGGCCGTCTAGGGATAGTCGAACTTCGGCGCCAGCGGCCCGAACTCCGCGCCTGCTGCGGTCGCCCGGTGGCCGAGCGGGAGCCGGATCCAGTAGTCGAGCGCCGATGTGTTCCCAACCCAGTCCCAGGCGTAGACGGTGAGCCGGTAGCGGCCCGGCGGCAGGAACCCGAGCGGCAGCCGCGGCGTGAGGCCACCGGCGAGCCAATAGACCCAGTTGGGGATGCAGCGAACGCGGTGGGCGAAACAGAAGAAGCCCGGATTCGACGCGCCGGGGGCGAAGATCACCGGCTTGAGCGCGGGGGGATAGTTCTGCGAGCCGCGCATCGCCCACTCGAGCGCGGTGAGCGCGTGGTTGTGCGCGTCGTAGAGCCGCCAGGCGAGCGAGGAGGGCGACAGCACCGGTGTCTCGTAGCGCTTCTTCTCCACGACGCTCTGCGGGTCGAACGCGCCGACGATCACCCGGCCGTCGGCGAACACCCCCGGCACGCCGATGATCGGCGGCTCGCTGTCGTGATAGGGACGCAGGCTGCCGCCAGGCCGCAGCGGGTTGAGGTAGTCATCGGTGGTGCCCTCGGAGAGGGCGAGATGACCAAAGCCACGCAGCACCTGGCCGATCCGGGTGCGGTACGCGACGACGCGCTGGCCGTCATGGACGCTCGGGTTGATGTGCCAGTAGTAGAAGCGGCCGACGTCGACGTTTACGTCGCCGGTGCCCTGGTAGCGGATCGAGGCGACACCGGACGCGATCGCGTAGACGGGCTCAAAGTCGTTGGCCTCGATGTCGACGCCGACGTGGAAGTTGGCCGGACGCAATTCATTGATCCCGGCGCGGATCGCATGCTGGCGGTGGAACGGCTTCAGCGGCCAGCCCGGCACGCCCGGGGCGGTACAGCCGACTGAGCACGGCAGGCCGTCGGCCCAGTACGGCACGAGCCGGTCGCCGGGGGTGGTCGGCCGCTGCAGGGGCGAGATCGAGAACGGCCAGACGTCGAGCCGCAGTCCCTCGGCGTCCGAATAGGCCGTGTAGGTCACGCGCGTGCGGATCCGCACGCCCAGTGCTTGCGCTCGGGCGACGACGAGCGGGTCGTTGACGGTCCACGCGCTCGACCGCCGGGCGGCGCCGTTGCGCTGGACGAAGAACTGCGTGCCCCGGGCCGTGGCCATGGCCATCAGCTCAGAGCTGAGCACGAGCCCGTGGCGGGCGAGCGGGCCGGAACGAACCTCGATCCGGCCTGAGTCGAGGGTGACGGCGAGCACGGTCAGGCGGGCTGGTCGCCCGGAGCCGAGCGGCAGGTTGCGGCGGCAGACGAGGCGGAAGCGCGCGGAACGGACGAAGTAGCGGGTGGTCGCGTAGGTGAAGCTGAAGCGAGCCGGGCGCGAGACGCGGATCTCATCGCCGGCAGCGAGATACAGCGGTTGGTGGGACGATGGACCGACGATCCTCCGGCCGCCGCGGATGACGACCACGTGGGCGGGGAGCGCCCTCAGCGGAATGTGCTCGGCACAGGCGGCGATCATCGTCTTCGTGGCCCCCGGCGGGGATCAGCGCGTCACCTGAATGGCCCTCGACACCTGGCTGTAGTTGCCGGCGAGATCGGTCGCGTCGAGTCGGACGGTGTAGCGACCGATCGCGGTCAGCGGCGGCATCGCGAAGCTGCCGTCGCCGGCGGTGAAATCGGCGCTGGTGAGGAAGTCGGTATGCGCGCCGCGCAGCACGGTGACCCCGACGCGAGCGGGCTTGGAGACCCAGAAGCCGAGGTCGGCGGGCTGCCCGGAGCGCAGCCGGCCGGTGAGGAGCCGCAGCGCAGCCGGGGTCTTGAGGTACGAGCGGAAGCGGGCCGCCGTCGTGCAGTAGGCGGCAGCGTGGGTCCGCGCGCAGAGGTCGGCGAGGAAGCCGGTGACGAGCTCGTGATAGTCGAGCGTGTCCTGCACCCCGGGCTGGTAGAGGGACCAGGCGCCCGTGTCGTAGCGCGGCAGCTCGGCGCGCGCCTCGGCGTCACCGAGGCGGAAGAGGCGTTCGGCGCGGGGATCACGGCTGACCTTGGCGTAGTCGTAGAGCCCGATGAGCGACTGCAGAAACCCGTTGATGACCGCCGCCCCAGGCGCGAACGAGTAGAGCAGGTAGCGGCGGCCGTGCGGAGCCGGCACGCCGACGCCGAGCGGCGGGGCCTGGGCGAAGACCGGCAGCGCCTGGCGGGCGAGCGCGAGGTAATGGCGGTCGTGGAAGGCCTCGTAGGCCTGCGTGAGCGCCTGCAGCGCGGTGCCCTGGGACATCGCGCTTGTCCACGGCGGACTGCCACCGTCGAAGCTGAAGTAGTACTCCCAGACGAGCGCGCCGCCGCGCCGGGCGCCGAGCGGGATGAGCTCGGCGAGGAGGCTGCGCAGTCGCGGCCAGTACCGGGGCCCCGCCTCGTACATCCAGTCGATCTGACCGAAGCTGCCGAGCTCCTGCAGCTCGATCCCCTGGCCCGGGTAGTACTCCCATACGAGCTGGGAGCCAACGAACTGCACGCGCTGGCCGGAGGACAGCAACGGCCCCGTCGTCCACCAGCGCCGGTTGCGGTCGAGGGTGAGGAACAGCGCCGGCAACCGCGACGGGTTCAGCCAGCCGCCGGCCGCCATCGCGTGGAGGTTCTCGATGACCGCCTCGAGCTCAGTGGCGCGGACACCGTGGAGCCGCGCGACGGCGGCGAGCGCGGCGTTGAAGCCGGCGAGGTAGCGGCGGTAGTCCGCGGTTGAGATCGTGCCGCTCCGCTCCATCCGGGCGAGCTCGCTGCGGACGGTGCGGTCGCTCGCGGCCCGCGCCGCGCTGCCGGCGTAGCTCGAGCGCGCGGCTCGGGAGAGCGCGGACCGCCCTGCGCCCGTGCTCGCCGGCGCGGGCGTCGGCAGCCCGGCGGCGAGGAACGGGTCGGCGGCTCGGACCGCGCGGCCGTCGGCCCGGAGGACGAGGACGGGCGCGGCCTGCGCCGTCGCTGCGGCGATGAGGCCGGCGCCCAGCATGACGACGACGGCCAAGAGCCACCGTCTGGACCGCCCCCTCCGCGGACTCACTCCCATCGCGGCCATCCTAGATGGTCAAGCGCCCATGGCACGCGGCGGGCGCGTGGCGCTATAGTGCAACCGGCAAGTTGCTATTACCGTCGTCCCGCCCGTCCCGAGTTCCAGGAGCGTCCTGATGGCAGATCGGATCGAACGCGAGATCATCCTCCCGTCCTCGCCGGAGCGCGTGTGGCAGGAGATCACCGACGCCGACGCGCTCGCCGGCTGGCTCGCCGACGAGGTCGAGCTCGAGCTCGTCGCCGGTGGGGAGGCCCGGTTCCGCGACGGTGACGAGGTCCGCGACGGCTGGGTCGAGGAGGTCTCCCCGCCCGAGCCCGGAACGTGCCCCGGATCGGTCGCCGCCCGACTCGCCTTCTGGTGGAGCGAGGGCGACGAGCCCGCGAGCCGGGTCGAGCTGACGCTTACGCCGCTCGAGGACGATCTCACCCGCCTGCGGGTGAGCGAGACGCGACCCCTCGAGCTGATCGATCTCGTCGGTATCCCTCTCCCCGGCACGGGCGGACGGACCTTCGGCCCGGCGCTCATCGCGGCGTGAAGCGATGACCGCGGACCCCTCCGGCGCGGTCTTCGGCGCGCTCGCCGACCCGACCCGGCGCGGGATCCTGGCCGCCGTCGCCGAGCACCCGGCGACGGCGACCGAGCTCGCCGGCACGCTCCCGATCACCCGCCAGGCGGTCGTCAAGCACCTCAACGCGCTCTCGGAGGCGGGTCTCGTGCAGCGCGAGCGGGCCGGACGCGAGGTCCGCTACCGCATTAGTCCCGCGCCCCTCTCCGACGCCGTCTCGTGGATGGCCGAGGTCGGCGGGCAGTGGGACCGCCGGCTCGGGGCGCTCGCCGAGAACCTCAGGGGCACGGATCAGGCCGGGACCGACGTCTAAACCCGGCCCCGCGCGCCGCCGATGACTCAGACGTGGACGCCTCGGCCTACGCCCTCGTGCATGGCATGCGCAGCACGCGCGGCGCACTCGCGGACTGGCGGGCGCATCCCGGCCCGGTGCTGCGCGGATGGGTGCTGGTCAGTCTCGCGGCGGCCGTCCTCCTACTCGTCGCGGTGTGGCTGATCGCCGCGGTCACGCCGACGCCGAAGACCTACATCGTCATCGCCCGCCCTCCGCTGGTCGTCGGCGGTCCGGGCGACGTCGTGCGGATCCTCGGACACAACATGCTCGTGCTCGCCCTCCACGCGATGGCCTGCGTCGCGGGCTTCATCGCCGGCAGCTCCCTGCCTCTGCAGGCGAGCCAGCACAGCGGTTTCACGCGGACGGTCCACGAGAAGGGGCGGCCGCTGGCGATCGGCTTCGTCGTCGCGGCCACCGCGTTCTCGCTCTCCTGGCAGGCCTACGCGATCGGGACGGCGAGCGCCGACGTGGCCGGAACCCTGCATACCTCCTCGACGGCGCTGCTCCTCTGCCTCCTCCCCCACGCGCTGCCGGAGCTCGTCGCGCTGTTCCTACCACTCGCGGCCTGGATTCTCGCCAGCCGCCGCGGTGAGTGGGATCGGCTCCTCGCCGCCACGTTCGTCACCGTCGGCCTCGCGATCCCGGTGCTGATCTGCACCGCGCTGTGGGAGTGCTACGTCGCCCCTCACATCGTCGGGGCCGTGATCGGCGTCCATTAGGCGCTCCGACGACATGGTCTGCCTCCACGGAACGCTGCGGCGACCGACCGGGTTTGGCTGACCTTTAGCTCGCCCCGTAGGGTTCCCGACGAGGGCATTCTCGCCAGGACGGAACGAAAGGTTGGGGTGGTTCGAGATGGGTGATGTTCGGCTGCGGCGTCGCGCCGCGCTTGTCGTCGTGATGGGTGTGACCGGGCTGCTGGCCCTCGGGGCCGCGGTGAGCTCGGCCGGCTTGCTGCCAGCGATGCTCGCGAACGTGCGCTGCGCACACCCGTGCACGAAGCTCCTCGGCGTCTACCAGGTGCGCCCGCACCACGTGTACTTGATCGATGCCGACGGCGGCACGCTCACCCTCAGCTGGTGGTCGTGGACGCGGACCACCGCGAGCGGTCACGGCGACGCCCACGCCGTCGGCGCCGGCACCTCGACCCACACGCCGGTGACGGTCAAGGCCTCCCGTGTCGTCCACGGACGCTTCACGCGGCTCGCGCTCACGTTCCACAACGGCAGCAAGTTCTCGGTCGAGCACCTCAAGCTCGGGACGAGCGGCGGCGGGCCGGCCTGGGTTCGCTGAACGCGGGCGCGCTGGCGGACGCTACGCCGCCAGCTCGTCCTTCGGCGAGGCCAGCTTCGCGCTCAGGGGCTTCTCCTTCTCGGCGACCCAGAGGTCAAACGCCTCGGCGGGCAGCGGCCGGCTGAGGTGGAAGCCCTGGGCGAGATCGCAGCCGAGATGCGCGAGCCGGGCGAGCGTGAGCTGGTCCTCGACACCCTCGGCGGTGATCCCGAGGCCAAGATCGTGGGCGAGGTTGATCGTTGAGCGCACGATGATGAGGTCGCTCTCGTCACGGAGCATCGGCGTGACGAACGACCGGTCGATCTTGAGCTCGTCGATCGGCAGCGAGCGCAGCTTCTGCAACGACGAGTACCCGGTCCCGAAGTCGTCAACGGAGATGTTCACGCCGAGGTTGCTGAGTCCGGTGACCGTCGACTGGGCCCGATCGGGGTCGGACATGAGCATGCTCTCGGTGATCTCGAGCGTGAGCGCCTCGGGCGGGAGGCCGTAGTCGCTCAGGAGACGCTCGATCTCGCGGTGCAGATCGCGGTCGAGCAGGTTGCGGGCCGACAAGTTGACGCTCACCGACAGATCGCGGCCCTCCCGCCGCCAGCTCGCGCACTGGGCGATCGCCTGCTCGAGCACGTGGCGGGTCATCGGGCCGATCAGCCCGGTCTGCTCGACGGCATCGACGAATGCGCCCGGCGCGAGCAGCCCGAGCTCCGGATGCTCCCAGCGGACGAGGCCCTCGGCGCCGCGCACGCGGCCGCCGCTGACGTCGACGATTGGCTGGTAGTGGACAACAATCTCCCCGGACCCCAGGGCGCGGCGGAAGTCGGTGAACACGGTGAGCCGGCGCGTCGTGTGGTTGTCGTGGGAGGGCTTGTAGAGACCGACGCCGGTCTGCTTCTCCTTCGCCTCGTACATGGCGACGTCGGCGCAGCGCAGCAGGGTGTGCGGATCGCGCCCGTCGTCGGGGAAGCGAGCGATGCCGATGCTGGCCGCCACCTCGAGCGTCAGCTCGTCGATCTCGAACGGCTGCTGGAGGCAGACGAGCAGCTCCCGGGCGGCGAACTCGAGTTCAGCGAGATCGGCGGAGCGAGTCCCGGACAGCACCGCGAACTCATCGCCGCCAAGACGGGCGACGAGCCCGTCGGACCCGACGGCCTCGACCAGGCGCGGCCCGAGCTCGCGCAGGAGCACGTCGCCGTAGTGGTGGCCGAGGGTGTCGTTGATCTCCTTGAAGTGATCGAGATCCATCAGCATCACCGCGAACCTCGTGTCGTTCGTCGCGGCCGCGATCTCGGTCTCGACCCGGGCGCGGAACGACTCGCGGTTGGCGAGACCGGTCAGCTCATCGGTGGTGGCCAGGCGGTGGAGGCTGTCGCTCCGCTGTTTGGACTTGATCAGCTCTCCGGCCAGGTACTGGAAGATCAGCAGGACGAGTGCGCCGAGCAGCAGCCCCAGGATGCCGAGCTCGATCGTGATGTAGACCGTGGCCATCGTGAGCACGGCCGAGAAAAGATCGGCCGAGAGCAGCGGGACGAGGGCATCGCGCGTCTTGCGGATCAGCGAGCTGCCGTCGAGATAGCACTGGTAGCCGAAGATCCCGGCGGTGTTGACGACGAGCCCGAGCATGTAGACCGCGAACACGAGCAGGTAGAACGTGACCGACCGGTCCGAGACGTGACCCTCGGTAGCCAGGAAGTGGAACAGCGAGCCCACGATGAAGAAGCCGCAGCCGAAGGTAATCAGGTTGTTGCGGAAGTAGTGGCCGGCCTCGCGCGAGCGGAACCAGCCGATGCCGATCGTCACCATCCCCACGACGGCCCCGGGACCGCCGCCGAGCAGCACCGCGGCGAGCATGATCGCCAGCGCCGACCCGGAGATCTTTAGCTTGGCTGAACTGCTCTCGATGAACATGAGGTCGCTGATCGCCGCGAGTCCAGCGACGATGATCAGCAGTCGCAAGTTCCAGTCGTAGGTGCTTTCGGCTATGGCGATGACCAGCAACACGGCCAAGACGGCGTGGAGTGGAATGACGCGACGAGGGTCGCGGCGGCTGCCTAGCCAGGCAGAGGCTCCAAAGAACTTGCCCATGCAGCCCGGTTATCGGCGGATTCCCACAAACCTTTCGTCCGGTAGACAAATTTGGGCTCAAGGTGGACACCGCGCCGGCCGATTGCAGAGCCACAAGCGCAAAAGAATCGGGGGGCCCGCTGCAACGGACCCCCCGAGTTACCGAATCAACCGCCCTTATGCCACATGGTCCCTCCTAGGGATTTCGGGGCTATGGCAGTACTCCAACAGGGCTATCGGCAGATAGGGCTCGGGACTTTAGTCCCGAGCCCAGTGCTGCAACAGATATTTCGTCAGAGAGGATCCGGGGCCGGTCTGTCGGTGGCCCGGCAGGTCTCCGTCACCGGGGCATCGCCGCCCCGGAGAGTCTCCGTCCCTGAGATATCACCGGCTCCACGAGCCCCCGCGGTCGCGGTACCAGCCGCCCTGCGAGTCTCCTGAGGCCGCAGCACGAGCCAGATCACGACGACGAGAAGCAGCGCGCCCACCCCGGCGATCGCGAAGGTGACCCGCGCGCCGACGAGCACCGCGATGATTCCGCCCAGCAGCACCCCGGTCCCGGGGAGCGCCGTCCACATCGATTCGTTGAGGGCCATGGCGAGTGCCATCCAGCGCGGCTCGACCGCCTCCTGAAGCCATGTGCGCGAGGACACGGCATCGACACCGTTGCCGGTGCCGGCAAAGATCGCGCCGAGCGCCGCGACGGCGAGCGTCGGTGCGAGCGCCATGACGAGGAACCCGATCCCGAGCAGCAGCGCGGCTAGCGAGAGCATCATCCACGAGCGCACGTGGCGCCCGACCGAGAAGATGACGCTGCCCAGCACCGTCCCGGCTCCCCAGCTGGTCAGAAGCCAGGCGTAGCCCTCGCCCCCCGCGTGCAGCGTCCTGTCGGCGAGCACGACCTCGACCGGGATCGAGATCGTGAAGATGATCAGAGCGATCGTACGCAGACTGAGGAAACTGCGTAGGTAACGCTGGCTCCAGAAGTGCCGCAGCCCGTCCCGGAGCTTCCAGTGCTCATCCTCGCTCGCCACTGGGAGCCTGGGCAGGCAGCGGGCGAACACGAGGACCACCGCGATGAGGGCGAAGGCACCGGCGACGACGACGAGCGCGGCCCACTTGGGAACGATCAGGAGCAGCAGGCCGGCGAGGCCGGGCCCGACCATATAGCAGACCGAGAACAGGCCGCTGAGGAACGCGTTGCCCTCGCGCAGGAGGTCCTCCGGCGTGGTGACCGCGACGCTCGCCGTCCGGGCGAGCGACCGGGCCGCGAGGGCGAGGATCCCGTCGACGAAGGCGAGAAGCAGGATCGGCACCGTGGCCACGCCTGCGGCGACGAGCCCCGCGAGCAGCCCGTAGAGGACCGCCTCGACGGCGTAGATGGCCGGCAGCACGGTGCCGGGTGGCCGACGATCGAGTCGGGTGACGATGCTCGGACCGAAGATCGCCGGTGCGAACTGCGTGCAGAGGAAGAACACCGCGGCACCGACCGCGCTGCCCGTCTTCTGGTAGACGAGCACGACGAGGACGACGGCGGCGATCTGCGTGGCCAGTTCGTTGAGCCCGTAGGCGACAGCGAGCCGGCGGAACACCGGCAGCTTCAGGACCCGGCGCACGATCAGGCGGGGAACCGGCAGATGCTCATGGTCACGATAATCACGAAATTCCCGTTGCCGTGCTGTCTCCCTGCCTGCGCTACTCGTACTGCAGGGCGGCGAGCACGTTGAGACGGGCTGCGCGCCGGGCCGGGATGATCGCGGCGAGGATGCCGGCGATGATCGCGGCAATCACGAACACGATGAGCGTGCCGACGGGGATCGTGAAAGCGGGGTATTTGATCGCCACGCCGACCATGAGCGCGAGCGCCACCCCGAGCGGGATGCCGAGCGCGGCGCCGAGCAGCGCGGTGATGATGCTCTCGTTGCGGATCATGCTGCGCACCTGCCGGCGGGTCATGCCGACCGCGCGCAGCATCCCGAGCTCACGGGTGCGCTCGAACACGGTGAGCACAAGCGTGTTGACGATCCCGAACAGACTGACGAGGATCGACAGGGAGAGCAGCACGTAGAGCAGGTTGAGGAGGGTGTCGATGCTCTTGAGCTGGTTGCTGGCGAACTGCGACTTCGTCTGCAGCTTGGCGTCCGGGAAGTTGCCCAGAGCCGCGGTGAGTTTCGACGTGTTTGCCGGCGTCACTCCCCCGCGGATGTTGACGAACGTGTACAGGTTCTCCGGGTTCTGGTAGTTGGCGTCGAAGGTCGCCGTGGAGACCGTGATGTCGCCATACGGTGATCCACCCTTTGGCGGGCTGAAGATCCCGGCGAGCGTGAGATGGAGGACCGTGCCGCTCGGTGTCTCGAGCGCCAGCGGCGAGCCGACGTGGATCTTTTGCGCGGCTGCATAGTCGTGGCTCACGAACGCGCCGCTGGCGCCGAGCTGCCCCGGGGTCTGCGGGCTGCCGTGCTTCCAGTCGACCTTGATCACTCGGCTGATGTCCCCGTTCACCCCGGTGACGTTGACGTGCGAGCCGAATGCTCGCCCCTCCCCGCCCCGGACGCCTGAGACGACCTCGACCCCCGGCACAGTGTGCAGCGATGCCGACGCGGCGATCCCGATGGGGGTGAAGTTGTCCGTCGAGGTGACCGCATAGTTGGCCACAAACACCTGGTTGACCGAATCGGTGAAGCGTGACTTGAGTCCGGCGGCAAGCACTCCGACGAGGGTCACGAGCGTCAGGCCGATCATCAGCGCCGACGCCGTTGACGCCGTCCGAGTGGGGTTGCGCATCGCGTTCCCGCGGGCGAGTCTGCCCGACGCACCGGCGTAGCGCGTCGCCGGCCAGCCGAGCAGACGCGCGAGTGGCGGGACGAGCGTCGGTGCGAGCATCGCCACACCGAGGAACAGCGCCACCGCACCGACGCCGATGCACAGCAATCGCGTACCGGTCGACAGCCCGCTGCCGAAAAGCCCGAACAGCATGAACGCGAGCGCGAGAACGATCGTTCCGCCCGCGCCGAGGCTCCCGAACCGGGCGAGCCGCGAGCGCGGGAGCACCGCTCCCTCGCGGACCGCCGCGATTGGGGGCACGCGAGTCGAGCGCAGCGCCGGGCGCAGGGCAGCGAGGAGCGTGATCAGCACGCCGACGAGCAGCGAGACGATGATCGTGCGCGTCGCGAACACCGTGCTCGCCTGGGGCAGGTCGATGCCAGCGGAGACGAACAGCTGGTTCAGCCCTTTGGCCAGGCCGAGCCCCAGAAACAGGCCGACGACCGAAGCGAGGAGGCCGATCACGAGCGCTTCGAGCATCACCGAAGCGAGCACCTGCCGGCGAGTCGCCCCCAGGGTGCGCAGCGTAGCCAGCTCGCGGGTCCGCTGGGCGATGGTGATCGACAGGGTGTTGGCGATCACGAAGCTGCCGACGAAGAGGGCGATCCCGCCGAAGGCGAGCAAGAAGTCCTGGATGATGTTGAGGAAGCTGCTGAGGTCCTTCGTCGCCTGTTGGGCCTGGGCCTGGCCGGTGCGAACCTGACCGTTCGGTGGCAGCAGCGGACGGATCTCGGCAACGAGCTGCTTGGGACTCGTGCCGGGCTTGGCCGCGACCTGGATGGTGTCGACAAGGCCGTGCTTGTGGAACAGGGTCTGCGCGACCGGGAGCGCGAACACCGAAAGCGTCGTGCCTCCGAGGGACGAGACGCCACCGAACTTCGCCACCCCGACGATGCGGAAGTGCAGCTCCGGCCCTGAGATGACCACCCCGACCGTCTGCCCGACCGAGAAGTTGTTCTTGGCCGCGGTGCCGGCGTCGATCAGCACCTGACCGGGACCCGTCGGCCAGGTGCCGGAGGTGAGAGTGAGCGGATTGAAGCGCTGCCCGGCGGGGCTGTAGCTGTTGGCCAGCCCCGGCGAGCCGCCGCGAGAGATGACCTTGCCATCGTGACCGACGAGCTGCGCGCGATCGGAGATCCCCCCGGAGGCCTGGGCGACGCCCGGCAGCGCGCGGATCTGGGCGACGAGCGACTCGGGGAGCGATGGCGGCAGCGAGCGGCCATTGCCGCCATTGTTGGCGCTGATCACGCTTCTTCCGGTGACGACGGCGGAGCTGTTCTTGTAGACCGTGGTGAACACGGTGGTGAACGCCGACTTGATCGTGTCGGTGAGCACATAGGTGCCGCTGACCATCGCGACCCCGAGGACGATCGCGAGCGCCGTGAGAGTCGCCCTGACCTTGCGCCCGAGCAGCCCCCTGAGCGCGACCCGGGTCATGTCTGGAGCGTGCTCATGACGTCAAGCACCTCCGCCGCGCTCGCTCCCCTCAGCTCGTTGACGATCCTGCCGTCGGCGATGAACAGGATCCGGTCGGCGATCGAGGCGACTCGCGGGTCGTGGGTGACCATCACGATCGTCTGGCCGTAGGCGTCGGCGGACTCCCGGAGGAGATCGAGAATCTCGCCGCCGGTCTTTGAGTCCAAGTTGCCGGTCGGCTCGTCGGCGAACAGGATCGTCGGCTTGGTGATGAGCGCCCGGGCAATGGCCACGCGCTGCTGCTCGCCGCCGGAGAGCTCGGCCGGCCGGTGCTTGCGCCGTGCGGCGAGACCGGTCTTCTCGAGCACCTCATCGAGCCACGCAGCCTCCGGCCGCTCGCCGGCGATGGCCAGCGGCAGGGTGACGTTCTCCTCGGCGCTGAGCATCGGCAGGAGGTTGAAGAACTGAAAGACGAAGCCGATGTGCTGTCGCCGCAGCAGGGTGAGCTTGGCGTCGTCGAGCCCGGTGATCTCGGTGCCCGCCACCGTCACCGTGCCGTCGCTGGGCTTATCGAGCCCGGCCAGGGTGTGCATGAGCGTCGACTTGCCCGAGCCCGACGGGCCCATCACGGCGACGAGCTCGCCCGCGGTCACAGCGAGGTCGACGCCACGGAGGGCGTCGACCGCGGTCGCGCCCTCGCCGTAGCGGCGGGCGATTCCCTGCGCGCACACGACCGTGCCGTTTTCCCCTGGACCCACGCGGTCAGCGTACTCCTGTTGCCACACTTATCCCGTGGCAGAGCACACCCACCCGAGCGATGCCCGGCGCCTGGCCTTCGGCCGGGTGGCCGACCTCTACGACGAGGCCCGGCCAACCTACCCCGAGGCGGCGGTCACGGCGATCATCACAGCGGCCGGGCTGACGCCGCCGGCGCGGATCTACGAGGTCGGGGCGGGCACCGGGAAGGCGACGCTGCTGTTCGCCGCCCGTGGCTACGGCGTGACCGCGATCGAGCCGAGCGCCGCGATGGCCGGCGTCGCCCGCGAGCGCCTGGCCGGGCAGGCCGGCGTCGAGTTCGTCGAGAGCGACTTCGAGCACTGGCACCCGCCCGAGCGCCTCCGGCTCGTGGTCAGCGCCCAGGCGTGGCACTGGGTCGACCCGGCGGTCGGCTACGAGCGGGCGGCGGAGGCGCTCGTGCCCGGCGGCACGCTCGCGGCGATGTGGAACTTCCCCGATTGGCCCCACTTCGCCCTCCAGCCCGCCCTCAGCGCCGCCTACCGGACCCATATCCCGGAGCTGCGCCCCGACTTCCCGATGCACCCGGACAGCCGCCCCGAGCGCCTGGACACCTGGCGCACGGCCGCGACGGCACGGACGTGGTTCGGCGATCCGCAGGTCAGCGGCTACCGCTGGGCGCAGCCCTACACGACCGATGAGTACCTGCGGCTGCTCGGCACCCACCAGGACCACATCCTCATGGATCCAGCGCGGCGCGCGATCCTGCTCGAGGCGGTCGCCGCGGCGGTCGACGGCGCGGGCGGAGCGTTCGAGATGCCGATCGTGACCTGGGTGTGCACGATGACGCGGCGGTCGGGCGGCAGGCAACCGGCGCGGGGCGAGGCGCCTCGCGCGGCCGGAGGCGCCTAGCGCGGCGAGATGCCCAGGTAGGGCACGGCCCAGCCGACGATCTTCTGGAACGCCGGGGCGGCGACCGAGCCGCCGTAGATCGAGCCCTGCGGCTCGTCGACCATCACCGCGACGAGCAGTCGTGGGTGGCTGGCGGGGACGAAGCCGATGAACGATGCGATGTAGGCGGTCTGGGAGTACTGGCCGTGGACGACGACGTTGGCGGTGCCGGTCTTGCCCGCGAGGTCGTAGCCGGGGATCGCCGCCCCCGACGCGGTGCCGCCGTCGGCGAACACGCCCCGGAGCATGCCGCGCAGTTCGGCCGCCGTCGCCGTCGAGATGATCCGGTGGCCCGCCGGCGGCTTCGTGGGCTTGCCACCGATCGACTGGACGATGTGCGGCGGACGCAGGATGCCGCCGTTGGCGATCGCCGAGTACGCGCTGGCCATCTGGATCGGGGTGACCGATTCGCCCTGCCCTATCGGCAGGTTGCCCATCGAGGACCCCGAGTACTGGGCGTAGTGCAGGACGATGCCCCGCTCCTCGCCCGGAAGGTCGATCCCGGTCGGCGAGCCGAAGCCGAAGCGGTGGACCCAGTAGTCGAAGCGCTGCGCGCCGAGCTTCATGCCGATCTCGTCGGCGCCGATGTTGCTCGACACGCGGAGGATGTCGGCGACCGAGAGCGTCTCGGCGCCGTGGGACTCGGCGTCGTGGATCTGGCGGTCGGCGACCTGCAGCACGGGCGGGACCCCGAAATCGGTCGTCGGGCTGACGACGCCGTCCTGGAGCGCGCCGGCCACGGTCACCGCCTTGAACGTCGACCCCGGCTCGTAGGTGAAGCCGACCGCGCGGTCCTCGTTGGCATAGCTCGGGGCGGCGGAGGGATCGTTGGCGTTGACCCGGGGCCAGTTGGCGAGGGCGAGGATGTCGCCGGTGTTGGGATCCATGGCGATCGCCGTCGCGCCGCGGGGCGAATACTGCGCCCCGACGCCGGCGAGCACCTGCTCGACCTCGTCCTGGAGCGCGGCGTCGATCGTCAGCGACAAGGTCTTGCCCGGGCGCGTGGGGCGCACCTCGTCGACCGAGATCGGCTGGCCGATCGCGTCGTTGACGATCCGGCGGATCCCGTCGAGGCCCCGCAGCGCGGTGTCGTAGCGGTACTCGATGCCGCTCAGGCCGCGATCGCCCCAGCCGACGCTGCCGAGGACCTGCGATGCCGCCCACGAGCGCGGATATACGCGCGTGATCTGCGGGATCATGGTCAGGCCGTTGATTCGGAGCTTGGTGATCGTCGCGGCGCGATCCCCGGGAACCTCGTGGGCGAGGTAGACGAACCCGGTGTGGCGCTTTGAGAGCAGCGCGAGCAGCGTCGTCTGGGGGCGCTGCAGCAGCGGCGCGAGCTCGGTCGAGACGGCGAGCGGGTCCTTGATCAGGTACGGGTCCGCGGCGATGTCGTCGGCTGTCTCGCTGATCGCGAGCTCGAGGCCGCTGCGATCGGTGATCGCGCCGCGCTCGGCGGGCAGCCTCAGCGTCTCGACCTGTTGGGTCTCGGCGGCCTGCTGAAGCGTCCCCGCCTTGACCGCCCCGAGGTACGTGGCGCGGAGCAGCGCCGCGACGAGCAGCGCGAGGAAGACGAGAAAGAGGGCTCCGATTCGACGGTCGATCAAGCCCATCGCGTCGTCAGCGACCCACTAGACGGTGCACGCGGCGGCGGAATCGATCATCTCGTCAGCCGCCCGAGGTGGTGCCGGTGCCCGTTGCAGCGGCGCCGGCGGCGGCGGCTCCGGTCGGCACCACCGAGCTCGCGGGCGCGGCGGTCGTCGGCGCGGCGGTCGTGGGGGCGGCGGTCGTGGGGGCGACGCTTGTCGGCGCGACGGTCGTCGGGACGGCCGGGGTCTGGGCGGGCGTCGGCGCGCCGGAGGCGACGGTGGTCCCCGTGACGCCGGTGGCCGTCGTGCCCAGGCCCGCGCCGGTCGCCGTCGTGGCCGTCGTACCCGTGGTCGTCGTGCCCGCCGCGGCCGCCGTGGCCACCGCACCGTTGGAGGTCGTCAGCGCGAGGAACCCGGCGACATCGGGCGTGTGGATGCCGGAGATCGCCTTCGCGATGGCGCCCGCTGCCCCCGCGTGCAGGAAGCCGACGCCGGCCGGACCGGGCATGACCATCCCCTGGTTGGCGGCGAGGCGCTCGATGCGCTGGTCGTCGGCGAGGCGGGCGACGCTCGCCCGGAGCAGATCGTTGCGGCTCTGAAGTGCGCTGCTCGCCTCGATCGAACGACCCATGCTCGCGCCGAGCTTGAGCACCTCGACCTGCATGAAGACGATCCCGGTGAGCATCACACCGAGTACCGGGATCCAGGCGCGACCACGGAGGAGCCGATCAAGGACCACATGGTCGGGCAGGCGCCGGACGAACCGGACGGCGCGGGCTCCGAGGGGCAGTGCGGGGCGCTGAGCCTGACGGCGCGCGCGCTTAGGGAGAGCGATCCGGGGCCGCGGGGCGCTGCGACGCGGCGGATTGAGCGTCGCGCCGGCGGCCTTGCCCTTGGCGGGACCCGAGACGCGGCGAGGCGAGCGCGGCGCGGTCGGCTTGGTGACAGTGCGGCGGTGGCCGGGCGCAGCGGGCGCGGTCCGCGTGGCGCCGGTGCTCCGTGCGGCGGTCGCGGTCCCGGCGGCGCGCACCGGCCGGGGCGTGCCGGCCCGGCCGGAGGGCGAGCTCGCGCGGCCGGAGGGCGTGGTCGAGGCGGACCGGTTGGCGGACTTCTTCGAAGCCGCCCGGCCTGCGGGCGTCGTGGCTGCGGGCGTCATTCTCCTTCGACCTCCAGCTTTCGTGCGGCACGCAGGTGCGCTGATTTGGACCGTGGATTGGACGCGACCTCCCCCGGCGTGGGCGCGACGGCGCGCCGGGTCAACAGCTCCGCCTCGGGCTCCCGTCCGCACACGCAGATGGGAATCTCCGGCGGGCAGATGCACCCGCGCGCGCGGGCGGCAAGGAAGCGCTTGACGCGCCGATCCTCGAGCGAGTGGAAGGAGATGGCGGCGAGGCGGCCGCCGGGCCGCAGCGCCTCCCAGGCGACGGGCAGGGCCTCGTCGAGCTGGGTGAGCTCGTCGTTGACGGCGACGCGCAGCGCCTGGAACGTGCGTCGCGCGGGATGGCCGCCGGCGAACTGGGCCGGCACGGGGATGGCCGCCTTGATCGTGTCGACGAGCTGGTGGGTGGTGGTCAGCTCCTCGCGGCGGCGTGTGCGAACGATCGCCCGCGCGATCTGGCCGGCGTAGCGCTCTTCGCCGTACTCCCGCAAAAGCCGGGCGAGACGGCGCTCGTCCCAGGTGTTGACGATCTCCTGGGCGGTGAGGTCCTGGTCGGGGTCCATCCGCATGTCGAGCGGGGCGTCGTAGGCGTAGGAGAAGCCGCGCACCCAGGTGTCGACCTGCATCGAGGACATCCCGAGGTCGAGGTAGACCATGTCGGCCTCGACTCCTTCGTCGATGAGCTGGTGCAGGCCGGTGACGAAGTCGGCGCGGATGAACCGCGTATGACAGGAGACCTCCGCGGCGAGCTCGGCGAATCGCTCCTCGGCGTAGGGGTCGCGGTCGATCGCGATCAGCGTCCCGTTCGGCCCGATCCGTCCGGCGAGCAAACGCGCATGGCCGCCGCCGCCGAAGGTGCAGTCGACGGCCGTCTCCCCCGGCTGGGGGTCGAGCAGATCAACCAGTTCTCCCGCGAGAACCGGGATGTGCGTCTGGGTCATGTCAAGCAGTGTCGCCAAGTCTCGCTGCGATGTCGGGGATTCGGGTGAGGACGTCCTCGCGGTAGGTGTCGTACGCCGCGCGGTCCCAGACCTCGATGCACTCCCCGGAGCCGGTGACGATCACGTCCTTGTCGAGGCTGGCGTAGCGCATCAGGGTCGGCGGGATCATCAGGCGGTTGGCGGAGTCGAGTTCGCTGTCAAACGACGAGTTGAAGAAGAAGCGCTTGAGCTCGCGGGCGGCGGGCGAGAGCGGATTCATGCCGCTGAGCGTCTGCGCGGTGAACGCCTCGTAGGCCTCGGGCGTCCAGATGGAGACAGAGCGCCCCGAGCCGGGCACGACCTCGTGCGAGGCGGCGAGCACGACGCCACCGGCGAGCGAAGCGCGGAACTTCGCCGGCACTGTCAGCCGGTGCTTCGCGTCGAGCGCGTGTTCGAAGGTTCCGCGGAAGATCAAGGGTTCTCATTCGTCTGACCGAAAGTTCGAACCCGGGTGGCTGGGTGGGAGGAGCCCTGCCACCCGGGTTCTGCATTGCGTCGGGCACTGTAACCCACTCTCTCCCACTCTGCAACCCATTTCTCACACATTTCCCCACTTTCCTTCTTCGCGACCCCATCGCGGGGGCAAATCGCCGTGCCGGCGGCGGTTTCCGAGTGGTGGGAACGCGTGCGAGGGCCCGCGGACCGGCGCACGATCGGCTGCAGCCACGCGGAACGGGCGCGGGCTTGCAAGCTGAGCCCGGTTCCGTCCGTGCGATGTGCCTCGGCGGTGGGACGCTGTGGGAGGACCCGGATCGGTTCAGGTGCCCGGGTCCGGTCGGCCCCCCGGTCCAGGCAGGCGCCGAGTCCGGTCAGGTGCCGACGCCACTCACGCGCCCGGGCGGTCCTCGCCCGGCAGCGGCGGAGCGGGCGCGACCGGCAGCTCGAGCACGAGCCGCGCGCCACGCCGCGAGGGCGCGGCGGCGATCCGCCCGCCGTGGGCCGCGGCGATCCCACAGGCGATGGCCAGCCCGCGACCGTGGAGTCCCCGCCCCGCTCGCGGGGGCCGGACCAACTCGGCCAGCGGGGCGGGCAGGCCGCAACCGCCGTCGGTCACCTCGATATGCACGAGGTCGAGGCCGGAACGGCCGCAGACCTCGATAACCCCTCCCCCGTGCTCGATCGCGTTGTGGATGAGGTTGCCGGTCGCCTGGGCCAGCCGGACGCGCTCGCCGCGGACGAGCGCGGGGCCGCCCCGCCACGCGAACGCAAGCCGTGCCCCGCGCGCCTCGGCGGCCGGACGCCAGGCCTCGACCGAGTCGCCGAGAAGCTCGCCGACGTCGAACGCCTCGCCCGAGGAGCGGCGCGCGGACGGCCGCCGCGGGGGGGCGCGGCGTGCCTCGCCGACGTCCTGCAGCGCGATCGCCGCGCGCTTCAGCTCGAGGTCGACCGCGCGCAGTCGCGCCGGCGCGAGCTCACCCGTCGCCGCCCCCGAGGCGAGCCCGAGCCGCGCCGCGGTGAGCGGTCCGCGCAGCTCGTGCAGCGCCCGCGCGAGCGCCTCGGCGCGGACGGCCGCGCGGCGGCGCACGAACAGGAGGGCCGCGAAGCCCACCCCGGCGAGCGGCCACCCGCCCTCGCTCAGCAAGAATCCGATCATTCGACGCCGCCGTCGAGCAGCCGGTAGCCGACGCCCCATACATTGATGACGTAGCCGCCGCCGGCGTCGGCAAGCTTGCGGCGCAGCCGGCAGGCATGGGAGTCGAGCGTGCGAGTCGTCCCGAGCGCGCGGAAGCCCCACACACCGCGCAGCAGCTCCTCGCGCGTGAACACCCGGGTGGGGTCGGCGGCGAGGGCGCGCAGCAGCGCAAACTCCTTCTTCGAGAGCCTGACCGCCTGGCCGTGCAGCCACACCTGGCGCGAGAGGACGTCGAGCTCGAGCGGCCCGACCCGGATCCGGCTCCCTCCGGGCCGCCGCCCGCCGCGGCGGAGGAGGGCGACGATCCGGGCGTGGAGCTCCGGGTAGGAGAAGGGCTTTGTGACGTAATCGTCGGCCCCGCGGTCGAAGCCGCGCAGGCGGTCGAGCTCGGTCGCGCGGCCTGTGAGGACGAGCACGGGAAGATCGGGATCGACGCGATCGGCGATGCGATCGGCGCCGCGGATCCGCCGGAGCAGGTCGAGACCGTCGCCGTCGGGCAGGCCGAGGTCGAGCAGCGCGAGGTCGGGGTAGTCGGACTCGAGGCGGACGCACGCCTGCTCGACGGTCGCCGCGTCGAGCACGCGGTAGCCGTCGGCGGTGAGATTGTCGGCCAGGAACCGCTGCGTCGGCAGGTGATCCTCGACAAGCAGGATGGTTGCGGCAGATTCCTCCATGGTCCCTAGAGCCTGCAGGAAATGTTTCTCGCCCCCGTGGCCACGACGCCCGTCGCGACGATCATTCATCATCGGCCGTTGGGGTGCCGATCGGCCCCTGGAAACGGCATCTCGGACCCGCCTCGCACCGCGATCCGCACCGCTTCTGCAACATCCTGTTCAGGCGCTGCGGCGAGGAAGGATTCCGGCATATGATGCCGACGCTGCTATGTACCGACGCGGGAATTACAGCTCCGGCGAAGACTTCGTGCTCGAATACGGCGAGCTGCGATTCACCTTCAACGAACGCGACTTTCGCGAGCGTTGTGAGCAGGCTGCTCGCAAGCTCGGGTTCCTGAGCGGGTCGGTCGAGGAGGACGAGGCGGAGGACCTGATCAACCTGGTGGTCAACGGCGAGGTCACCGACCCCGCTTCAGCCCTCGGCGAGCACGTCAACGACTGCTGGCCGGAGCTGGTCGGGCCCTCCGAGCGCTCCCTGGTGCACTGGCTGCGGCGGCTCATCTTCCGCAGCGCGTGGCTCGACCAGCGGGTCAAGGAGGGCGAGCTCGACGTCAGCTTCGACGAGGACACGAGCGCCTTCGTCTACATCCAGCCCCACCGCGGCGGCGAGCCGATCGAGCTCGCCCCCGAGCCGAGCTGGAACCGCGTGGCGTACTTCCGCCGCTGAGCGGCGGCGCTAGCCGCCCGACCCGAGCAGGCCGCCGATCTGCTGATTGGCGGGCGCCGGATTATCGAGCAGCAGCTTCGGCACGGTGACGAGCGTGTAGCCGCGAGCGCGCAGGCCGGCGATGATCTTGGGCAGCGCCGCGACGGTCTCCGCGCGGTTGCCGCCGGCGTCGTGGAGCAGGACGATCGCGCCGGGCCGCGCGCCCGAGAGCACGCGCTGCACGATCGCGTCCACCCCCGGCTCGCGGTAGTCGCTCGTGTCGATCGTCCACAGCACCATCAGCATCTTGAACTTGCGCAGGACCGACAGCGTCGTCGCGTCCCACAGGCCGAAGGGCGGGCGGAACATGCGCGGGAACGAGGCGCCGTAGTTGGCCACCTGCGAGATCTGGGTGAGCAGCTGGTTCTGCTGGTCGGCGGCGGAGAGGCGCGACATCGCCAGGTGGCTCTCGGTGTGGTCGCCGATCGGGTAGCCGTCCGCGACGATCCGCGCGGTCGCGGCGTGGAAATAGCGCTCCTCGATCCCCACCTCGAAGAACGTCCCCGGCACGTTGGCCCGCTCGAGGACCGACAGCACCGCCGGCGTGTAGGGCCCGGGGCCATCATCGAAGGTCAGCGCCATCTCCTTGTGCTGGGCGCCGGCGACCCGAACGTACGGCGTGTAGCCGAGGGTCCGCGTGATGGCCGCGTTCTCGGCCGTCGCCTCGGCGGCCGAGAACGAGCCGGGACCGTTGCCGGCGAGTGTCTCGATGCGGGTGAAGAAGCCCGGCGATTCGTGGGCCGCGACCCGGGCGACCGGCATGCCACCGGTGCTGACAGCGATCAGCACCATTGCGACGATGACGGCGACGGCGACGAGCGCGAACGCCCGGCGGCGCCGGTGGTGTGGCTCGAGGCTACGGCGACGCACGTCCGGCCGGGTGTAACCCGGCGGGCGAGGTGCTCTCGGTAATGCGGTGACGCCGTCAGCCAATTCATCTGCCCCTTGCGCGGAGCCGTGCGAGCGTCGTCGCCCCGGCTCGTCGCCTCCCCGCGCGCGCGTGTGAACGCGCTCCCGGAGAAGCCCAGAACATCCTAGCGGGACTTCTGCCACTACCCTCCCACGTCATGGCCGCGCGGGTCTGGGTCGTCATCCCCACCTACAACGAAGCCGAGAACGTCGAGCCGATCGTCCGGGCCGTGTCGGCCGAGCTCGATCGCGTCGCCCCGGGCGCCTACCGGCTGCTGATCGTCGATGACGGCTCCCCCGACGGGACCGGCGAGATCGCCGACCGCCTCGCGGCCGAGCTGACCGTCGTCGAGGTGCTCCACCGTCCCGGCAAGGAGGGCCTCGGCCAGGCGTACCTCGCGGGCTTCGCCACGGCGCTCGCCGCGGGGGCCGAGTTCGTGATCGAGATGGACGCCGACTTCTCCCACGACCCGCGCTACCTCGGCGACCTGCTGACCGCGGCCGCCGACGCCGACCTCGTGCTCGGCTCGCGCTATGTGCGCGGCGGCGGCGTGCGCGACTGGGGGCTCACGCGGCGCCTGATCTCACGCGGCGGCGGGGTGTACGCGCGGACGATCCTGCGCGTCCCCGTCCGGGACCTCACCGGCGGCTTCAAGTGCATCCGCCGCGCCGTGCTCGAGGCGATCGACCTCGAGAGCGTGCGGGCCGAGGGCTACGTGTTTCAGATCGAGGTCACCTACCGCGCGATTCTTGCCGGCTTCAAGGTCGTCGAGGTGCCGATCGTGTTTCGCGACCGCACCGCAGGCTCGAGCAAGATGTCGTCGAAGATCGCCATCGAGGCGATGTTCCTCGTTCCGCAGCTGCGACGCAGCGCCCGCGCCGCGGTGCGCTCCGCACCGGCGCCCGCACGGGCTTCGGCCCACTAAAGTCGGCGTCCTAACCTGATCTCAATGTTGCTGAAACCGCATCCGCCTGCCCTGCGGGCATCATCTCGAACGTGAGCGTCCACGGTCCGCTAGGCGCAACGCCTCAGACCGGCGCCCTCGATCTCCGATCTCGCGCCCCCCGCACGGACGGCACGCTGCCGCTCGCAGGCGCCCGTGCGCGCCTCGGCGTCGTCGGTCTCGCCGGCCTGCTCCTCACCGGGCTGCTCATCGCGCTTGCCGGCTCGAGCACCGATTCGCTGTTGCCCGAGTCCGTCCGGCCGATCCCGAACTGGCTGGCCGGGCCGTTCGGAGTCACCGGCCTGAACATCGGCTGGGGCGGCGTGACCGCGGCGATGACGGCGATGTTCGTCTGTTACGTGCTCGCTGTGCGGGCCGCCGACCGCCTCTCCGGGCGAGCGGTGCTGATGACGATCGCTGCGCTCAACGCCGTCGTCCTGCTCGCGCCGCCGCTGCTCTCGACCGACGTCTTCAGCTACCAGGCCTACGCCCGCATGTGGGCGACGTACGGTGCCAACCCCTATCTCCACGGGCCGCACCTGATCGCGCTCGATCCGGTGTACCCGTTCATCGGGGCCAAGTGGGTCAACACCCCGAGCACCTACGGGCCGGTGTTCACGACGATCAGCTACTTCCTCGGCCCCGTGTCGATCGCGGCCAGCGCGCTCGCCTACAAGGCGATCGCCGTCCTCTCGAGCCTCGCCACTGTCGCCCTGGTCTGGAACAGTGCCCGGCTGCGCGGTGTCGACCCGGTCAAGGCGGCCGCGCTCGTGGGGCTCAACCCGCTGATCGTCGTCTACGGCGTCGGCGGCGGCCACAACGACCTGTTGATGCTCGCCGGGATGGCCGCCGGCGTCTACGCGCTGCTGCTCCACCGGCAGCGCACCGGCGGCGCGCTGCTCATGGTCGCCGCCGGGGTGAAGCTCACCGCCGGGTTACTCCTCCCCTTCGCGGCCGCGGCCCCCGAGGGCCTCGGCGGCAGCCGGCGACGGCGGGACCTGCTCGTCGGCGCGGGCGGCGCCGCGCTCGCGCTGTTCGCGCTTGGGATCGCGGAGTTCGGCAGCGGCACGCTGCACCTTCCGGCGACGCTGCAGAAGACCCAGAACGAGGGCGACTGGCACAGCATCCCGGGCTTCATCAGCACCCGCCTCGGCCTGGGCGCGATCGGTCACGTCACCGGGCTGTTGCTCGGGCTCGCCTTCGTCGCCGTGCTCGGATACGTGCTGTTCAAGGTCTGGCGCGGGGAGCTCGACTGGATCGACGGGGCCGCCTGGGCGGCGCTCGCGATGCTCGTCACCGCGAGCTCGGTGCTGCCCTGGTACGTCGCGTGGCTGATGCCGCTCGTCGCGCTCGGGACCGACCGCCGACTGTGGCGCGCGTCATTGATCATCACCGGTGTCGTCACCGCGATCCAGTTCCTCGGCTTCATACCCCACGCAACGACCGTCTTCGGACTGTGATCGCCTGAGACGTAGTATGCGGTCATGAGCGTTCCCCCCCTCCCCACCGAAGTACCGCGCTCTCTGACTCTTCTGAGCGTCGTGGCGCCGGTGTACAACGAGGAGGCGCTCATCGACGAGTTCTACGGCCGCGTGTGCACCGCGCTCGAGGGGCTCAACTTCGAGATCGTGCTCGTCGACGACGGCTCGAGCGACGGCAGCCCGCAGGTGCTCGACCGGATCGCCACCGGGGACCCGCGCGTCCGGATCGTGTACCTGTCCCGGAACTTCGGTCACCAGACTGCGCTCACCGCCGGCCTCGACCATGCCTGCGGCGACGCCGTGGTCATGCTCGACGCCGACCTCCAGGACCCGCCTGAGCTGATCCCGCGGATGCTCGATCACTGGCGGGCGGGCTGTGACGTCGTCTACGCGGTCCGCGAGGAACGCGAGGGCGAGTCCCGCTTCAAGCTCGCGACCGCCCACTGGTTCTACCGCCTGTTCGACAAGCTCGCCCAGGTCGAGCTCCAGCACAACTCGGGCGACTTCCGGCTGCTCGACCGTCGCGCGCTCGACGCGCTGCTGTCGATGCGCGAGCGCAACCGCTTCCTGCGCGGGATGACGGTGTGGGTCGGCTACCGCCAGGCGGCGGTCCCCTACAAGCGTGACCCGCGCTACGCCGGCGAGACGAAGTACACGCTGCCGAAAATGCTCAAGTTCTCGCTCGACGCGATCTCGTCGTTCTCGCACCGGCCCCTGCAGCTCGCCACTCTGCTCGGCTTCATGATCTCGACGCTCGCCTTCGTGGCGATCCCGGTCGTCATCGTGCTCCGGATTGTCGGCTCCTACCTGCCGGGCTTCGGCGCGGTCACGATCGCCGTGCTGCTGCTCGGCGGGATCCAGCTGATCGCGATCGGGATCATCGGCGAGTACGTCGGCCGCATCTACGACGAGGTCAAGGGCCGGCCGCTGTATCTCGTCCGCGCCCGGCGCAACATGCCCGATCCCGACGCGTCGCTCCACACGCTGCCCTCATCCTCGCTTGAGGGCGTCGAGCCGCCGCACGAGACGGCGCCGCGCTGAGCGCGGGCGTCTGGCGGCTGTCTCAGCCGCCGGCGGGGTTGGGACCGACGGCCCGGTCCGGGCTGCGCAGCACGTCCTCGCCGTCGTCCTGGGGCGGGCGCAAGGGGGTGATCTCGGTGCCGGAGCGGCCGGCGACCTCGTCGACGGCGCGCTCGAGCGCGGCGATCCGCCCGGCGAGGCCCTTGATCGCGTCGGCGATCGGGTCAGGCAGATGGACCCAGTCGGCGTCGGGGCCTTCGGGGCGCCGCCCCTCGACCCGCACCGGGTGTCCGGGGTTGCCGACCACGGTCGAGTTCGGTGGGACATCGTGAATGACGACGCTGCCGGCGCCGATCTTCGAGCCGTGGCCGACGGTGATCGGGCCGAGCAGCTTGGCGCCCGAGCCGATCGTCACGTTGTCCTGCACCGTCGGGTGGCGCTTACCGGTGGCAAAGCCGGTGCCGCCGAGCGTCACGCCCTGGTAGAGCGTGACGTCATTGCCGATCTCGGCGGTCTCGCCGACCACGACGCCCATCCCGTGGTCGATGAAGAAGCCGTCGCCGATCTCGGCGGCGGGATGGATCTCGATCCCGGTGACGCTGCGGGCCACGGCGGCGATCATTCGGGGCAGCACGGGGACGCCCGCGAGCTGGAGGGCGTGGGCGAGGCGATGGGCGAGCAGCGCATGCACGCCCGGCCAGGCGGCGAGAATCTCGAACGCGCCGACGCCCGCCGCGGCCGGATCCCGGCTCTGAGCGGCGGCGACGTCGCGCCGAATTTCCGCCAGGGTCCGCGTGACAAGGCCCATTGGCTACAGCGTAGCTGTCGCCCGTCTGCGGCTACGGGGCGAAGAACGGCGTCGAGACGTAGCGCTCGCCGGAGTCGCACACGATCGTGACGATCCGGGCACCGCGGGACTCCGGGCGCCGGGCGACCTCGAGCGCCGCAGCGAGCGCCGCGCCCCCAGAGATCCCACAGATCACGCCCTCGCGGCTGGACAGCAGCCGGGCGGTCTCGATCGCCACCTCGTCGTCGACGGGCAGGATCTCGTCGAGGATCTCGCGGTTGAGCACCTTGGGCACGAAGCCGGCTCCGATACCCTGGATCTTGTGTGGCCCGGGACGGCCACCGGAGAGCACAGCCGAGCTGCGCGGCTCAACGGCGACGATCCGGCAGTCCGGGTTGCGCGCCTTGAGCACCTCCCCGACACCGGTGATCGTCCCGCCGGTCCCGACGCCGGCCACGAACACGTCGACCCGACCGTCGAGCGCATCGAGGATCTCCGGGCCGGTCGTCCGGCGGTGGGCCTCGGGGTTGGCCGGATTGGAGAACTGATCGGGCAGGAAGACGTTGCCGTTGTCGGCGAGCCCGCGGGCGGCGTCAACCGCCTCGTCCATCCCGCCGAGCGACTCGGTCACCTCGACCCGGGCGCCGTAGAGCCGCAGCAGGCTCTCGCGCTCTCTGCTCATGCCCTGGGGCATCGTGAGCACCAGCTCGTAGCCCTTGGCCGCGCACACGAAGGCGAGGGCGATGCCGGTGTTCCCGCTCGTCGCCTCGACGATCGTCGTCACTCCCGGCTCGATCAGGCCCTCGCGCTCGGCGGCCTCGATCATCGCGACGCCGATCCGGTCCTTGACGCTGCCCCCCGGGTTGAGCGCCTCGAGCTTGGCGTACACCTCGGCGTCGAGCCCCGCGGTGACACGGGTCAGCTGGACCATCGGCGTGCGCCCGACATGCTCGGCAATGTTGGTCGGGATTCGCGCCATTGTTGACAACGGTACGAGATACCGCCGTCGACAGCTGCGTTGGAGGCCCGCGCGCAGCTGCGCTCAGCTGCCCGCGCCCCGGGGTCACACCCCGATGTGTGACCCGACGATCACCGTGCGGTCGTCGGGGAGCCCGAAGTGGCTGATCGGGCTGGCCGCGTTACGGGCCATCATCGTGAACAGCAGCTTGCGCCAGCGGCGCATGCCCGGGGCGCGTGTCGCCGCGATCGTGATCCGGGAGACGAAGTAGGAGGCGTGCTCGAGGTCGAGGTTGCGCTCGAGCAGACCACGCTTGCGGGCCAGGGTGAGGGCCGTGGGCACGTCGGCCTCGTCCTGATAGCCGACCCGGAGCGTGACGTGGATGACCTTGAACAGGCCGCTACCGAGCGTCTCGACGACGAAGCGCCCGGCGATATCGACGTGCGGAACGCTGACCGAGTCCACCGAGACGATCAGGATCTTCTCGTGCAGGACGGAGTGGTGCTCGACGTCGGCTTTGAGAGCCAGCGGCGTCGTCGTCTTGCCCGGGCTCAGGTAGACGGCGACGTTGCGGACGCGGTGGACCGGCGGATCGGCCATCCGCACCTGGTAGAGGAAGTCCTCAAGCGGCCCCTCCTCGACGTCACGGTTGCGGGTGACGATCTCGCGCCCGCGGCGCCAGGTGACCATCACCGCGGCCGCGATCACCCCGGCGCAGAGCGGGATCCAGGCCCCATGCCCGATCTTGGTGAGGTTCGAGCTGAAGAACGAGATCTCGACGGTGAGGAACACGCTGCCGATCAGGACGAGCTTCCAGGTGGCGGTGTGCCACAGCGCACGCGCAACGGCGAGGAAGAGGACGGTGTCGAGGATGAACGTCCCGGTCACCGCGACGCCGTAGATGTCGGCCAGGGACGACGATTTCTGGAAGATGAGCACGAGGGCCGCCACCCCGACGGCGAGGCCCCAGCTGACCAGCGGCACGTAGATCTGCCCCTCGACCTTTGAGGTGTGGGTGATCCGCAGGCGGGGCAGGAACCCGAGCTGCACCGCTTGGCGCGCCATCGAGAAGGAGCCGGTGATCGCGGCCTGCGAGGCGATGATCGTCGCTCCGGTGGCGAGGAAGACCATGGCGATCCGGCCCCAGCTCGGGACGAGCAGGTAGAACGGATTGGTGATTGTGCGCGGGTGGGTGAGGATGAGCGCGCCCTGGCCGAGATAGGAGAGCAGCACGGCGGGGAACACGATCCCGAACCAGGTCATGCGGATTGGAGTGGCCCCGAAGTGGCCCCGATCGGCGTACAGCGCTTCGGCGCCGGTGACGGCGAGAACGACGCCTCCGAGGGTAAGGAAGGCGGCGACGCCGTGATCGACGATGAACCGGGCGCCCCACACGGGCGAGAGGCTCTCGAGCACGGCAGGATGCGCGATCACCTCGTGGGCGCCGAGGATCCCGATGGCGAGGAACCAGATGAGGATGACCGGTCCGAACAGCCAACCGACCGCGCCGGTGCCGTGGCGCTGGATCGCGAACAGCCCGACGAGGATCCCGAGGGAAATCGGCACGACGAGATGGGAGAGCCCCGGCGTGGCGACGTTGAGCCCTTCGACCGCGGAGGTGACGGAGATCGCCGGCGTGATCATGCCGTCGCCGAAGAACAGCCCGGCGCCGAAGATGCCGAGCGTGACGAGCAGCGCCGTGCGTCCGACCCGGCGGCGCTGGATGAGCGCGGCGAGGGCCATGACGCCGCCGTCCCCGCGGTTGTGGGCGCGCATCACCACGCCGGCGTATTTGACCGAGACGACAATCACCAGCGTCCAGAAGATGAGCGAGACGATTCCGTAGACGCCGGCGACCGTCGGGTGGGCCGCGTTGGCGTGCTGGGTGAAGATGACCTGCTCGGCATACAGCGGGCTCGTCCCGAGGTCCCCGAAGACGACACCGAGCGCCCCGAGGGCGAGGACCATACGCCCGGCGTGGGCAACGACGTCACGCTCGCCGTCTCCGTTGGCCTGGGATAGCGCGCCGACGGGCGCAGGCTTGGGCACCGTCGCGACCGGCCAGTAGCCGAGCTTGTGCGCCGCCTCGTTGAAGCTGCGACGAAGACCGGCGGGCGGCGGCACCGAGACGCCGTCGGGCGGGTCGGACGCGAGCTTGTGCGCGGCCTCGTTGAACGTCCGCCGCCGCTCCGGCGGGCTCATCGGACCGTTCCCTCGGCCAGAGAGGGCCTCAGGGACGCGATGGCGGCGCCATCCTGGTCAGCCATGCACGGGTCTCCGGATGTCTCGTCGAAGGGGACGAGGGCAGCCAACCTCAATTTCCCCAGACCGGCCATCGGTACTTCTACCTATCTTCGGCGCGGGACTGGACCCGTGGGCGGATCATCGCCGCGCGCCGTGGCCGCCCCTCGAGGCCGGCGCGGCGGGCGGCGGGGCACAGGGAGACGCCCCGCCGCCTGTCCGCGATCACGTCGCCGAGTCGCTCCGCGGTCGCTTCCGGTTGGCTCGCGGGACCTTCACCCGCAAGACGAGCGCGTCGTTGTCGGACCCGTCGAGCCGGGCCCGGGCGAGCAAGAGCTCGCGCCCCCGCACGCGGCGGCGGACCCAGTCGGCCAGTTCGCTGTCGCTCATCGACTCGGGACGGCGAAAGCGGATCCGCAGCTCAGCCATAGGCGGTGACGATCGCAGCCGGCCGGGCGTCCGGCCATAGGTAGTAGTCCCTATTTCGCCTCGGCATGGCCGGGGCCGGCGCCCGTCCGGCGGTGCTAAGGCTCGAGCAGGCCGCGACGGATCGCGTAGCGCGTGAGCTCGGCGACGTTGCGCATGCCGAGCTTGTCGAGAATGCTCGCGCGATGGTGATCAACCGTCTTGCGCCTGATGACGAGCTCCTCGGCGATCTCGTCGCTCGTGTAGCCCTCGGCGATGAGCTTGACGACCTGCAGCTCACGCGGGGTGAGCGGATCCTCCGGCGCCGCCTCGCCGCGGCGGGCCTGGTCGAGGTACTCGCGGATGAGTGCGGTGACGGCCTGCGGGTAGAGGAACGGCTCGCCCCGCATCGCCGCGCGGCAGGCGTCGACGAGGTCGCGGTTCGCCGCCGATTTGAGCACGTAGCCGGAGGCGCCGGCGCGCAGGGCCTCGAAGAAGTACTGCTCGTTGTCGTGCACGGAGAGGATGAGCACGCGGAGATCCCGATTGCGCCGCCGCAGCTCGGCCGTGGCCTGCAGGCCGGTGAGCCGTGGCATCGTCACATCGAGGATGGCGAGGTCGACATCGCCGGCGAGCGCCTTCTCGACCGCCTCGGCCCCGTCGACCGCCTCGGCCACCACTTCGATGTCGGCCTCGCCGTCGAGCACGGCGCGCAGCCCGCTGCGGACGACGGCATGGTCGTCGGCGAGCAGGACGCGCGTCTTCAGCGGGGTGCTCATGCCTGCGTCACTCCCGCGGGCACGCCGAGCGTGATCTCTGTTCCTCGGCCGGGATCCGAGTGGACCTCGAGCTCGGCCTCGATCAGCAGCGCCCGCTCCCGCATGCCGCTCAGCCCGCCCTCGTGGCGCTCCGCGGGGAGCCCCCGGCCGTCGTCGGAGACAGTGAGGATGACGCGGCCGTCGGCGTGGCGCAGCGCCACCGTCACCTCGCCGGCCTCGGCATGGCGCACCGCGTTGGTGAGCGCCTCCTGTGCGACGCGGTAGATGACGAGCTCGACGTCGGCCGGCAGCGTCGGGACGTGCCAGTCGAGCTCGCGTCGCACGCGCACGCCGCCGGTCCGGTCAAGGCGCGAGCACAACGCGATGAGCGCGTTGATCAGCCCGAGGTCGTCGAGCGCCTCCGGCCGCAGCTCGCGGCCGATGCGGCGAACGTCGTCGAGGCTCTGCAGGGCGGTGCCGGCGATCTCGCTCAGCGTCTCGGCCTGCACCGCGGGGTCGACCGCCCCGCGCTGCGCGCGCAGGGCGATCGCGGTCAGCGTCTGCCCGATCTCGTCGTGCAGCTCCCGCGCGATCCGCGTGCGCTCGGCCTCCTGGGCGGCGAGCGCCCGCCGGCGGCTCTCCCGCCGCTCGCCCTCGAGCCGGTCGAGCATCGCGTTGAGGGCGCTTGAGAGCGCGACGACCTCGCGGCCCGCACCCTCCGGCGGCAGCTCCGCGCGCCGTCCCGGCTGGCCCGGCTCGACCGCGGTCATCACCGAGGTGAGCCGGCGCAGGGGGCCGAGCACTCGCCGCAGCAGCATGAGATCGACGGCGAGCATCAGGGCGAGCCCGATCGCGAGCACGACGAGCTCGCCCGGAGTCGCCACGCGATGAACGGTCACTGGCGTCCAGGCGAGGACGGCTACGGCGACGACGAACACGACGGTGTTGGCCGCGAACACCCGCCAGAGCAGCGAGACCCGGTCCCACGGCCGGGCCTGGCTCGGCGGCTCGTCGAGGGGCTCGCGGGCGTCAGGCGCGGGCGACGTCCGCCCCCGGGGCGCGGCGGCGGCAGGCACCTCAGCTTGACTCGACGACGAGAGCATCACTTCCAAGCGCGCCGCATGACCGGCCCGCGAGCGACACGTTACCGCTCGGGCCACACGCGGTCGACACTGCGACGGACCCCTCATCGGGGTCCGTCGCAGTCCGTGGGCGTGGCAAGGTGGCCGATCAATGGCTGACGACCGCCTGCACGAGCATCAGGCAGTCGTCGACGCCGGTCGCGGACCGGAAGTGCTGGCCACGGCCAAGGACGGGGTCGAACAGCAACTGACCCGGAGTGCCGTCACTACAGTACTCGGCCGTGTTGCCGGTCGTGTCGATCGCGATCTCGTTGCCCCGCTGGACATGGAGACGGACACGGAACGTCTCGACCGGGTAGATCCCGTTGTCGAGGTCACTCTGGCTCGGCCCCTGGACGCTGATGAGGCGGCTCTGGGTGAGTGCCTTCGCCTGACCCTGCCGGTGATCCGACGAGACGTTGCGGACCTGGACGACCTTGACGCTCATCGTCATCGGGCCCTCGGCCCGTACGCGGATCGCCGTGATCGTGCCGGTTAGGGTGGCCCGCGCCCGGCCCGAGGTGCCCGGGTAGTACGAGCCGACATGCGTGCAGAGCGCTGAACCGAGGACACCGTCGTCGGCGCAGCTGATGCCGGCGTTGGCGGGATCGTGGTTGAGACTCGAGCCGAACCACGTCGTCGATGCCGAGGCGACGGCCGGCGCGATGACGAGGACGGCGGTGGCCGCGATGAGCGCGCGGAGGGCGTGGTGGCGCCGAACTAGATGGGTGATGCGTGACATGGATCCTCCTGAGATGTCAAACGGGATGGGTGGAAGTCGACTCAGCTCTTCACCGTCGCGCTGAAGAGCACGCGGAGATGTGGTGTGGCCGCGTCGCCCTGGCCCGAGTTCTCGTCGCTGAGCGTGCTCGCCGTTGGTGGCGCGACGACCCCGCCGAGCGGAGAGGGCCGGTAGTAGCTGACGCTGTGTCCGGAGCCCGCGCCGGCGAACATCAAGCAGCTGGACTGGGTGCTCGAGCCGGCATCGCGGAGCGCGAGCACGTCGCCCGCCCGCACGGGGAGATGTGCGCTGAAGGTGTTGATGCCGGGCGCGGTCGCGGCCCGGACCACGCTCGATCGGACAAACCTGAAGCGGCCGTCGCCGACCGGATGCAGGACGCGTAGTTGCAGAGCGCCGCACTGCAGTGCGCTCCAGCTGACGACCCAACCGCGGTGCCTGACCACCTCGGTCGGCTTCCCATGCGCCATGTTGACGTAGGTGCAGTCGACCATGAACAGGCACACGTTGTTGTCCGGCGTGCCGGAGACGTCTCCGATCGTCGACGTCCTGGCCAGCGCCGCCGGAGCGGCGACGAACAGCGCAGCCGCGGTCGCGGTCGCGGTGATGAGGCGTGAGAGGTGCATGCTGCTCCTTCCGTGATGATGTGATCTGACCTAAGCCACGATCGCCGCCGACACCTCGATCGGCCAGGCACCCTAGGGGTGGAGTCGACCACCCGGGCCCCCCATGCGGCCCAGGCTCCCCCGGCGACCGGCCTCCGGCATCGGTTAGAGTCGCCGTTCCCCTCCCCAGGCAGAGCGGACCGATGGCGGATCCCCAATTTCTGGATAGCCCCGTGGACCTCAAGCAGCGGCTCGAGGCCGAGCGGGTTGGCGTTCCCTTCGTCCACTTCCGTGACGGTCAGGGCGAGCAGCGGATCGTCACACTCGGCCTGGACCGTGACCATCTCAGCATCGGACGGGATCACGCCTGCGACGTCTGCCTCGACTGGGACGGCATGGTGTCCCGGCTGCACGCGCGGCTCGAGCGCAGCGGCGGCGCGTGGACGGTCTATGACGGCGGGCTCTCGCGCAATGGGACGTACCTCAACGCGGAACGCGTGCAGGGCCACCGGGTCCTCAACGACTTCGACCAGCTCCGATTCGGGACCACCGAGGTCTGCTTCCGGGACCCCGGTCCCCGGCGGACACGCACGATGGTCGCGGGGGCAGAGCTCGCTCCCCCGACCCTGTCCGCGGCGCAACGCAACGTGCTCGTCGCCCTCTGCCGGCCGTACAAACACCAGTCGGCCTTCGCCAGGCCCGCGTCCAACCGCGAGATCGCCGACGAACTCGTCCTCAGCGTCGAGGCGGTGAAGAGCCACCTGCGCGTGCTCTTTGCGAAATTCGACGTCGAGGACCTGCCGCAGAACGAGAAGCGCATGCGGCTGGTCGAGCGCGCGTTCCAGCTCGGTCTCGTGCGCGACACCGACCTGTAGTCTCGCCGGGCTCGCCGCGAGCGTTAGGGCCGGCCGACACACCGTTCGACGGGCCGCTCCGACGCCTTGACACTGCGGTATCCAGCGGTCATGCTCAGCTGGCGGGGCGCACAAATGCGACTGGCTCAGCGGTTTGAGTGCCGTTGACCGAGGCGGATCGGGAGATGCAATTCAGAAACGGTCAACTCGGCCGCGGCTCCATCATCGGGGGCTATCGGATTGACGAGATGATCAGCCGTGGCGGGATGGGAATCGTCTATCGGGCCACGAACGTCGCGCTGAACCGGATCTATGCGCTGAAGGTGCTCGCGCCCGAGCTCAGTGATGACGAGGAGTTCCGCGACCGCTTCAGGCGTGAGATCCGCATCGCGGCGTCGCTGCACCACCCGCACGTGGTCAGCATTCACTACGCCGGAGAGCACGAGGGTCTCCTGTTCCTCGTCATGGACTTCATCTACGGGACCGATCTCAGCCAGCTGCTGCGCAAGAGCGGCGCACTCGAGCCGGACCGGGCGGTCGAGATCCTCACTCAGCTCGCGTCGGCACTCGATGCCGCCCACCGCAAAGGCCTCGTGCACCGCGATGTCAAACCCGCCAACGTTCTCATCACCGTCCGGGACGGCGAGGAGCACGCCTACCTCACCGACTTCGGGCTGGCCAAACGCTCGGACACGGTCGGCGCGATGACCCGTAAGGGCGCTGTCGTCGGCACCGTCGATTACATGGCCCCAGAGCAGATCACCGGCGGGAGCACCGATGCCCGCACCGACATCTATGCCCTGGGCTGCACCTTCTTCCACATGCTCACCGGAAACGTTCCGTACGAACGCGAGAACTCGGTGGCAACGCTGTTTGCCCATGTACACGAGGCGCCGCCTCCGATCGACGCGCCGCTGGCCGACACGTACCCCGCCCTCGGCGAGGTGGTCGAGAAGGCCATGGCGAAGGCGCCAGCCGATCGCTACTTCTCGGCCGGAGACCTCGCCTCCGCGGCGACGGCCGCACTGAGAGGGATGGCGTACACGAAGCCGTCGACTGTCGTCGCGACCGGCGAGGCGAAGCCGCTCGACAGCTCCGAGTCCGCGGCCTGGCCCGGTGCCGAGCCCACCGTGGTGCCTCCCGCGGAGCCAACGGCCCAGCCGCCGCCCACGGTAACGCCGCCGGTGCCACCCACAGCATCCCCGACCGAGCTATCTCCGAGCCCGCCGAAGCTAACCGCGCCGCCGGCCGAGCGCGCCCCAGCCGCACCCCCCACGGAGATTTCCCCCGCCGCCTCAGCCTCTGACCCGCCACCGATCTTCACGAGCGCCGAGCACGCAGAAGCGGCCCGGGCGTCCGCCGCTGGGGCAGCTGGCGCGGCGGCGTTGTCGGCGGCTGCGGGGGCGCCGGCATCGCCGACAGAGGGTGCCAACGCACCCCGGTCCTCGACCCCGGCGGCGCACCCGTCCTCGCCCCCGACGCCGCGGTCCGAGCCGGCGAGCCCGGCTCACCCATCATCGAGCGGTCCCACCGCCGCCCCGGCGAGCCCTCCGCCGTCGCCGAGGCCACCGCGCAACAACCGGCGATTCGGCTGGTTCGCACTCGCCGGAGTCCTGCTCGTCGCGGCCGTGGTCGCGACGATCATCCTGGTCGGCTCGGGGAACTCATCGCCCTCAACGGTGGCGCAGCGCTACAGCGTGGTGGCCAGTCCGGTGCCGCTCAACCGCGTGACCGGCGCCGGCGCCGCCACCGTCGTGGTGCACGGCAACATCGCCACCGTGTCCGTCGACACGAACGGCCTCCTCGACGCCGCGCATCTCATGCACATCCACGGTGGGAGCGGTAAGTGTCCGACGGCGTCGGCTGCGCAACGCGTCAACGGCGCGTCGTTCATCCCCGCGAGCGCGGGCGACCAGGTCTACGGGGGCGTGGTCACCTCGCTCACGACGCACGGCACCACGAGCCCGGCGGTTCACGGCATCGCGAGCCTCTTCCCGGCGACGGGGAACATCCGCTACACGCGGACGCTCACCCTGCCCCCGGGTGTCGCGGCGGAGATGCGTGAGGGCCTCGCCGTGATCGTCGTCCACGGCATCGACTACAACGGCAACAGCGTGTACGACAACTCGCTCGGTCCTGAAGGCGAGGCTGCAGCACCAGCGCTGTGCGGCGCCCTGTTCCCCTCTCCGAGTGCAAGCATCGGGGATGGCGAGCGGTCCGGAGTCGTCTACACCGCGACGCTGGACAGGTTCGGCGGTGATGGGGCGACGCAATTGGCCGCACTCGCGCTGCTGTGCCATCTCGCCGGGCTGCCGGCCGGAAGCGCGCCGACCTCCGCCGATCCTCGCGTGCCGTCGCCGGCGTAGCACCCGGCCGCCGCTCCGAGCGAGCGGCGTGAGGTGACCGCTACCGATGGGACACGGAGTACACGGCGTGCTCCCCGACGAGCCCCTTGAGGTGATACTCGCCGCGGGACTCGAACCGCAGGCTGCGGTCGCGCTCGGTGTACTGCTTGAGCGCCGAGGAGACGAGGATCTCCCCGCCGTGTGCCCGGTCGGCGATGCGGGCGGCGAGCACGACGTTCCGGCCCTGCGGCTGGTCGGGATTGGCGAGCACGAACCCGGAGTGCAGGCCGATCCGCAGGCTCACGGTCCCGTCCCCGGCGGCCGCCGCCACGTCGGTGAAGCTCTGCTGCAGATCGATGGCCGCGCGGATCGCAGCGTGCGCGCTGTTGAACGAGGCATAGAAGCCGTCGCCCTCGAAGCGGGCGACGTGACCGCGATACGTCCTGACGAGCTCCTCGACGAGCACGCGGTGCGAGCCCACGAGCTGCTCCCAGCGCTCTGGGCCGAGACGCTGCGCCACGTCCTGTGCATCGGCGATATCGCCGAGCATCAGTGTGATCGCGCCGTCCGGCGAGGTCATGCCGCGCGGACCAAGTGTCGCGGGCTCGGGCGCCGAGGCGATGCGATCAAGCGAGGTGGGAGGTATCGGGAACTCCTGAGATTCGGTGCGCCGCCGGGGGCTGAGCATACCTTGACACGGGTTGGGCGCCGCACAAGAATCGCCCCGTGAAGGGTGCCCCCGACCAGGGAAACGGACAAAGTGCTTTCCCGCCGATCGCGGAGTACGCGTTCCTCTCCGATTGCGAGACAACCGCCCTCGTCGCACCCAACGGCACCGTCGAGTGGATGTGCCTGCCGCGGATGGACTCCCCCAGCGTGTTCGGGGCCATCCTCGACCGTGACGCGGGCAGCTTCCGCCTCGGTCCGGCCGACGTCAGCGTCCCCGCCGGCCGGCGCTACATCCCCGGGACGATGGTCCTGGAGACCAGCTGGGAGACCCGGATGGGTTGGGTCATCGTCCGCGACGCCCTATCGATCGGTCCGTGGCATCACAGACAGGAGCGCCTCGAGAGCCACCGTCGCTCGCCCACCGATTATGACGCGGACCGCGTTCTGCTGCGGCTGATCAAGTGTGTGGAGGGCTCGGCGGAGATCAACCTCGAGTGCGAGCCGGCGTTCGATTACGGGGGTCTGTCCGCCGAGTGGAGCTACGCCGGTCCGAGCTACCACGAGGCGCTCGCCTCCTCGGAGGGGATCGACACGCAGCTGCAGCTGGTGACTGACCTGCGGCTCGGGATCGAGGGGCCCCGGGCCAGAGCCCGAACGATTCTGCACGAGGGGGACGTCGCGTTCGCCGCCCTGGGGTGGTCGAATAATCCGCTTCCGCAAAGCTATGAGGAGGCCGATGGGTGGCTCCGGCGCACCGCTCGCTACTGGCAGGAGTGGCTGAAGCACGGCACCTTCCCCGATCATCCGTGGCGGTCCTATCTCCAGCGCAGTGCGCTCACGCTCAAGGGTCTGACCTTCCGCCCGACCGGCGCGATGATCGCCGCCGCCACGGCATCACTACCCGAGACCCCCGGCGGCGACCGCAACTGGGATTACCGCTACAGCTGGATCCGTGACTCGACCTTCATGCTCTGGGGCCTGTACACGCTGGGCTTCGACGAGGAGGCGAACGACTTCTTCTATTTCGTCTCCGATGTCGCCGAGGCGGAGGAAGGCCAGCTTCAGGTCATGTACGGGATCGGCGGCGAGAGCCGCCTCGACGAACAGGAGCTCGAGCACCTGTCCGGCTACGAACACGCGCGGCCCGTCCGCGTCGGCAACGGCGCCTACAAGCAGAACCAGCACGATGTCTGGGGCGCCGTACTCGACTCGATCTACCTGCACACGCGGTCACGCGACCAGCTGCCCGACCGTCTCTGGCCGATCATCACCCGCCAGGTCGAGACAGCGCTGGGCTGCTGGCGGGAGCCCGACCACGGCATCTGGGAAGTTCGGGGCGAGCCCAAGCACTTCACCTCGTCGAAGCTGATGTGCTGGGTCGCGCTCGACCGCGGGGCGCGCCTTGCGCGGCTGCGCCATGACGCCCGGCGTGCCGAACGCTGGCAGGTGGCGGCGGACGAAATCCACGCCGACATCTGCGCGCATGCTCTCGACGCTCGCGGCGTCTTTGTCCAGCACTACGCCACCACGGCGCTCGACGCCTCGCTGCTGATGATGCCGCTCGTGCGCTTTCTCCCGCCCTCCGACCCGCGGGTTCGCGACACGGTACTGGCCATCGCCGACGAGCTCACCCAGGAGGGCCTCGTGCAGCGCTACCGCGTGGACGAGACCGACGACGGTTTCACCGGCGAAGAGGGGACGTTCACGATCTGCTCGTTTTGGCTGGTGTCAGCGCTGTGCGAGATCGGCGAGGTTCCACGTGCCCGGCGCCTGTGCGAGAAGCTGCTTTCCCACGCGAGCCCCCTGCAGCTCTACGCCGAGGAGATCGACCCGGAGACCGGTCGCCATCTCGGCAACTTCCCGCAGGCCTTCACCCATCTCGCGCTCATCAACGCGGTGATGCACGTCATCGGCGCCGATCGGCAGCGAGAGTTCACGCCGCCAACCGGTGCTCCTGATCGTCCGAGCCTACGCGCGGTCTTGTGAGCCGCCCGGCCGAGGGCGGGCCCAGTGAATCGTGGCGACCCGATGCCCGCCGGCCCGGGCGGGGAGGAACAGGGCCACGCGAGTTCGCGCCGTCAGCGCTCCTCCACGTCGATCCCTCGGCCGGTCGGACGTCGCCGCCCGGGAGCTTTCGGCTACTGGCCCGGTCGGCCGAGGTGCGGGTTTGTCTGCCGCGGTGCCCTGGGTTCGTGCGTTCTTCACGTCGTAGATCGTGCCCCGATGGCGGCGGTTTGAGGAGGCATCCTTGGTGTGGTCTTCGCCCACCCTCCCGGAAGATTCGGGCCACCGCCCGCCTGCTCGCCGGCAATTACGTCCTCCCCGCCCCGTTTAATCGTCAAGCCGCCAACGGCGCAAAGTGACGTTTGAACGATGCCTGGAGCAGGTAGAAAGCAAGGGTCATTGGCGTCGCAGCGCTAACAGCGGGCTTACGGGTACCGCCACTGCGGCGCAAGTTTGGAGCAGGGACCGGGCCCGTCGAAGAAGGCGGGCCCAGTTTTCTTGCTCACCTCGCCGGCGTCGCCCGTAGCCGACGACCGTGTGCTGCCGGTCGGCCGTTGTTGCTTAGCAACCGCCGATGAGCCGTACGACAACGTGATCGGCGTCTACCAGCCGGCGGTTGTGCTCGAGCATGACCGCGAGCGGACGACGTCGCTGGCGCGGGAGCCGGAGCTGGCGACGCGCAAGGGTGTGCTCCTGCTTCAGGCCAGCTGTGCGACGGCCGGTCGGAGCGAGGACGAGCCGGCTCGCGCCGTGGCTCAGATGTCGCACATCGAGACAAACTCCCGGAATTACTGGCGATTCGCGGGGGGCGGTGAAGTTGGCTCGGTGTTCGTCCCACCAACCCGCCGGGCGAGGAAGGCGTCGAGCAGCTCGGCCGCCTCATCCTCAGCGCCGGGCAGAGGTGTCCGTACTGATTGATGTGATGCCGATGTGTTCGCGTGCCCCGTGACCGTGCTCAGCACATTGACGTTGACGCCGGCGGCGATCATCAGTGCTGCGTAGCGGTGGCGGCGAGGCGGTCGCGCAGCACGGCGGGAATGGGATGGTCGCCGACTTCTGGGGCAGCGAGTAGCGGCGCTCTGGGCCCGGCGGCTCCCCGCCCACCCCGCCCCTTCACGGCCTCGGACAGCAAAGGACCTCCGCGGGAAAGGCGGAGGCCCTCAGGCTGATCGGACCGCGTGTGCGGCAGATCGGGCTCAGTACAGCGTCTGGGTGCCGGTCGTACCGTCGCTGTAGGTCCAGCCGACGGTCTTGCCGCCGACTAGATGGTTGATTCCACGGCGGTGACCGTGTTTGTGGGTGTTTTCGAGGAGAAGCGAGCAGCTGGGTCGAAGTCGGCGGTGCTCATAAGCATCGCCGACCCCAGGGGGCCTCGATGGACGCCGACCTCGACCAGCTGCTCACAACCGTGTTCGTCACGGCTGACGATCTCCTGCCCGAGAGCAGACAGAACGCCGCCCGAAGGGTCACAGACGCGGAGGTCGTCACGCTGTGCGTGGCCCAGGCGATCATGGGAATCCCGTCTGACCGCCGGTTCTTGGCGGTCGCGGCCAAGCGCTTGGGGCACCTGTTCCCGGATTCTGCCCCAACAGTCGGGGTACTTCAAGCGCCGGCGACGGCTGGCCGAGTCGCCTGGAGTGGCTGATGGGCATGTTCGCCAGCCAGAGCCCCGGGTTCTGAGGACGATCATGTTGTTGATCGACTCGACGCCGGTGGAGTGCGCTCGCAGCCGCGAAACGGTCAAGCGAGCCGGCTCCTGCAGCCTGGCCGGCGCGATCGCCGACGCGGCGGACTACGGGTATTGCGCTAGCCATTCCCGGTTCTTTTGGGGGATGCGCCTGCACGCGATCTTCGCGCCCGATGGCACCCCCCGAGCATTGGAGCTCGTGCTCCCCCAAGCGCGATGAGCGCGAGATCGGCCTGATCATGTTGGATCGTGTTCGTCGTCACGGGCCGGTGACGCTGATCGGCGACAAGGGCTACGCCGGACTCGCGTTCGCCACCGCAGTCGCTGAGCGCGACGCGGTGATCATCCGCCCCCGCCGCGCAGACGAGCCTGGCCAGGGACCGCACCTCGCGCCGATCCGCCAACGCGTCGAATCGATCTTCTGGACCTGCAAAGACATCCTCACCCTCGAACGCCACGGCGCCCGCACCCTCCAAGGCCTCCGAGAACGCGTCCTTCAGCGGTTCTGCTGCCTCGCCGCCGCGATCACCCTCAACCACCAACTCGGACGACCCAGCCGTGCTCTTGTCAACTACTGCGCCTAACCGCGCGGAATCAACCATCTAGATGCAGCGAACCGGGGTTGACCGTCGTGTGGTCGTCAGAGAACTGGTCAGCCGGGTGGCCGTAACGATCGGTGCCCTGGATGATTGCGTTGGTGGCGTCATCGTTCGGGTCGGCGGCCAGTCCCCAGGCCGCGGCGCCGTCACTGATCACCACGATCTTCTCGACGCGCTGGTTCAGCAGACCGGGATACCACTGATCGTTGATGGAGTGATCCGGGATGTGCATGACGGTCACGATCGAATGGGGCGGGATCGAGGGATCCGACGGATCGCTCGAGCTCCAGCCGACGTACTTGCCTCCGAGGGCGAACTGGTCGTCCGCCGGCGAGGCGTTCTGGAGCAGCGTCGTCCGGCCCGTGGCGCGGATGCACACGTAGGCGCGTCCAAGCTTGCCGTAGACACGTGCGTACGAGTCGCTGGCCAGGGTGTGCGAGTGACTGGGCTGGCACTTCGGCTTGGTCTTGGCCTGCGCCAGCGAGGCCGGGACGAGCGCGGCGGCCAGCATGACGGAGGTGAGACCGAGGCGGGTGAGGTGGCGGATCATCGTCTGCTCCTTGATTGGAGGTGGTTCGGACGCGATCAGTCTCCGCCCGCGACGGCCGGCCAACCAGAAACCCAAGGGATGAAGCCGACCACCCCTGGGCGACGGTGGCCGGGTCTGCTCGGGGACTGGCGCCCCGTCCCCCTTTGCGGCGGGCTTGATTTGATCGTGGCGGCTAACGAGACTGTGCCCGCATGGGTGGCTGAGACCGGGTGGCCGTCAGCGCTCGCTCGATCTGGTCTCGGCGGCCCAGCGGGATCGGGATCTGTGCTGCGAGGAGGATCATGATGTCGGAGCGGTTGCGCGGGGCCTTGACGTTTCCAACGTCACGTCGGTGGTGGCGCTCGTGTTCGCGATGGGCGGTGGTGCGTATGCGATCACGTCCATCCCCGGAGCCAACGGGGTGATCCACGGCTGCTACCAGAAGAAGACGGGCATCCTGCGAGTGGTTGCGGCCCGATCGAGGTGCTCGCGGTCTGAGCAGCCGATCGCGTGGAACCAGCAGGGTCCGAACGGAGCGAAGGGCAACACGGGACCGGCGATAGGCCCCGCCGGGGGGGATCTCGCCGGCAACTACCCAAACCCGACGCTGCGCCAGCCCACCCTGACCGGAGTCGTCGACTGGCGCCGGCGCGGAGGCCGTGGGCATTTCCCGAATCCAGGCGCCCCTTTCCCCACACAGTCCGGTGCTGACGTTGTCGCCTAGTTCAAGCGTTCGGCCGTTGGCATCCTTGATCCAGCGGCCGGAGCCGAGCATGTAGCCGTCCAGCGTCATCCAACCGCCCTCGGTGTCGAGGAGGTAATCCCGCCACTCTTCAGCCCCCGGAAACTCTGGGTCAGGGCACCGAGGATCGTGGTCTCGACAAACCCGATATCGCGCAGGCTCTCGAGGAGGATTTCCCTCCCGTCGCGCACGTCGGGCGTGATCGCGGCGGGCCTACTCATCACCCACCTCGTCAAGCGCGCGGCAGGCATCCGTGACCGCCCCGATCGCGGTCTCGAGCAAGCCAATCGCGGCCATGAGCTTGGTCGCCTGCTCACGCTTACGCGTGTGCTCGAGTGAGGGGCCCGCAATACCTCGCTGGCTGAGCTCTGCGTGATACTCGGCCCAGAGCTCGTCGACTCGCGCGCGGAACGCGCGGACCAGCTCGTCGCCGGCGAGATCGTTGGTACGCTGTACTTCGTCAGTGGCGGTCATGTAGTGACCTCCTCCGGGCGTGCAAAAGAGCACACGGGCACGCCGGTTTGGCCGTCCGTGTCGGCCGCTTGATTGGGTTTTGGTAGTGGGTTTCGGAGCTCGGTCCCCGTGTCGGAGGCCGGGCTCCCTTGCTATGCGGCTGTGTCGGCCGCGCTCTCCGCGCCCGACGGGGCGCCGAAGTCTTGGTTTGCGTCGAGCAGTGCCCGCACCTCCTCGGCGCGGAACCGCCACGTCCCGGCGGTCAGCCGGATCGGATGCAACCGACCGGACTCGGCCCACCTAAGAACCGTATTCCGATTCACACGGAGCAGGTCGGCCACCTCGGCGGGCGTCAGAAGCGCCGGGGATGCTGGGATAATCGATGCCATACGAGCAATATCAGGCCCATCCGCCAGGCCGTCAAACACTCGTGGGACGACTTGTCGAGGCAAGACCCTTTTCAGTGGCTGACCTCGACGAAAGCTCCCGCCGCCCATTCGGCCTCATCCCCGGCGACCGGAACTACAAGCCCGGGCGATGGGATGTCGGGGACCTTCAGGCGGAGGTGGATCGGCTCGCCGACGGTGAACCCTTGTCCGATCAAGACCGCCACGATCTGCTGCTGCAGATCGGGCTCCGCGGGCAGGATGTGAGGCTCCCGAGAAAGGGGATCGCGTTTAGCTGCGAGGCATGCGGCGAGAATGACCACGTCCGCCCGCAATCGCAACCAAGGGTCGTCGCCGTGCCATGGGTGTTCTTTCCGGACGGGGAGCGCGTTTCGACGGCGATGCAGGCCACGTCAAGCGACGTCGGTGACAGGCTGGCTATCTCGCCTTACCACGATGGCTGGGCGGGGTACCGATTGCTCGTCGTCTGCGCCGGCTGTCTGCGCAGTCACCGGGGCAAGCGTGGGCTACAGTGTTGCGCGCATGAGGAGCCGGAGGCTGGCCACAAATGGTGGCGCTGCGACGAGGTCGCGAGGGGCCGAGACTTCTGCGCCGAGCACTCCGACCGGCCTGCTCAGTATCGCCGCGAGAAGGGCCGAGCCCGGCGCGCCCCTGCGAACGTGCCCGCACTTGTGGCGGAGGTCACGCCGGAGGAGCTGAGCGGCCCTGCGGTGCTTTTGCTGAACCACCGGATTGAGGCCGCCAAGGCTGCCGGAGCTGCCACGCAACTTGAAGACCTCAAGCGCGATCAGCAGCGGGTACGTGAGGCGATAGAGCGAATCGTTGCATTGGAAGAGAGAGGAGACTGAGATGGCAGACCTCACGGAAGGGGAGGGCGCGGACTCGCTCGGTGCGTTCAGGCCACGCACATACTCGGGCGATCCGAGCAGCGTCCAGTAGTCGCCGTTCGCGTCGACGCAGAACAGCAGCCCCCACGCGCGCCGGAGCGGCGGATCGCGGAACAGACCGCGCGCCATCTTCCTCTGACATTTGCGCGTACTCGCGCACGGTCAGCGGAAGGGCCGGCGAGGTGTGAGCCGGGCTAGCACGGAACGACTCGCCCCACCCGAAGGGGCGGGGCGAGTCACTGCTGGTGCTGCGTGTAGCCGTTGCCTGCTACCGGTGCGCGTGGCGATTCGGGCGAAATTGCTCGCCTGTCACCCCGAACTTGTACATCGTGGTCGACGTGTACGGATGCGTCGAGTCGTAGACCACCGACGGCCACATTGACTCACCCTGGTGATGCGGCGAGTCGGGATAGTGCTGGGTCTCGAGCGTGAACCCCTGCGTCTGGCGGTAGGTGTTCCCGCTCGTACCGACCAGATCTCCGACCAGGAAGTTGCTCGAGTAGAACTGAACTCCCGGCTCGGTCGTGTAGGTCCACAGCGTGACCCCGTTCTGCTTGTCGAACGCGGTAGACACGAGCCGATCGCCTGAGCCGTTGAGGACCCAGTTGTGGTCGTAGCCGTGAGCGATCGTGAGCTGGTCTCCGTACGGCGCCGTGGCATCGCGGATGTCGCGGCCGATCGGCTTCGCCTTGCGGAAGTCGAACGGCGTTCCTGCGACCGAGGCAAAGACGCCGGTTGGGATGAGGTTCTGGTCCACCGGAGTGAACGTGTCTGCGCTGATCTGAAGGTACTGATCCTCGACCGTCCCCGATCCCTCACCAGCCAGGTTGAAGTAGGAATGGTTGGTGAGGTTGATGACCGTGGGCTTGTCCGTCGTCGAGTGGTAGTCGATCTCCAGCGCGTTGTCGTTGTTGAGCGAGTAGATCACCGTGTTCTGGACCGTCCCCGGGAAGCCGTTGTAGCAATCCGGATCGGTGTAGGTGAGCTTCAGCGCCACGGAATGCGCGCCGGGGATCGTCGTCGCGTCCCAGACCTGCGTGTTGTAGGACAGCGGGCCGCCGTGCAGCAGGTTCGGCCCGTTGTTCGGGTGGGCAGTCGTACCGCACGAATTCGCGCCGCCTCCCAGTCCGTACAACGTACCGTTGAGCGTGAACGACGCGCCTGCGATCCGGTTGGCGTACCGGCCGATGATCGCGCCGAAGTACGTGTCGCCCGAGCCGCCCGTACTGGGCCACGGTTGGTTCTCGAAGTCATTGACGTAGTCGCTCAGCTTCGGGAAGCCCAGCACGACATTGACTCGGTGGCCCCGCCGGTCGGGCAGCCAGATCGACTGGACAACGCCGCCGTAGTTGGTGATGTTGACAACCATGCCGCGGGCATTCGTCAGCGTGAACAGCTCGACGTTCTTCCCGTGCGCCGTGCCCCACGGCTGGCTGTTGATGCTCAGGCCCCCACCCCCCGGGTGATGGTTGCCGTGGTGATGGTAGGCGGTGTGTGCGCGTGCCGCCGACGCGCCGGACGCGGTGCCGATCAGCACCGCCGCGACGGCGAGCGCGCAAGCTGCCAGAACCGCAAGTATCCTCGCTCGACTGCGGAAAGCGTGCGCCATAGGTCCTCCCCTCTGGGTTTCGCTTGCCACCGTGCCACGACAAGCGCTCTCGGCACCGACCTTACACCCGAGTCTGCGGCGGGAGGAGATGGCCGCCCGCGGCGGTAATCCTGATCACCCAGGTCGACACGCCCGCAGCCGTAGTCGAGGTCGGCCCCCCGGGGTGTTCATCGCACCGCGGGGCATCTTGCTCGAGCGGTTGGAGTGTTGGCCGAGCACCCCACGGACCCCGGCCCCGGCCCCGGCTACGACCACGGCCCGCATCGGGCGGTGTGGAGCGGACGGGGCATCACCATGCCCGGCACCCCAAGCGGGAGTCGGGCCGAGCTTTCGCCGCCGGAGATCGACTCCTAGAAGCGCTGAGCCCTGCCACGGGCCGCTGACCCCGCGCTCAGCCCACTCGTGCCCTGCTAGAGATCTTCCCCTCAACGCGAGAGAGTCAGCGGGTGCATCACAGGGTCGCCTCGGCCGCGAGGGCCTGCAGCTCCATCCTCGTCGCGGCCTCGTCTCCGGCGTGCCACGCTCGGCCCACCGCACGGACGCGCTCCGCGAGGATGCTCACGCTGGAGGCGCCTCGGTCGGGCATCGGTGCGTCGGGGTTTGGGGTGTCATATCGCCTACGCGGTGGCTCTCCCTTGCGGGGCCGCCCTCGGGGTCGTCGCGGCTCGGCCGCCGTCATCACCACTCATTCGCGGACGGCCCGACGTGTGAGCGGCCGCGTTCGTGCTTCTTGGCCTTCCGGGCGCCCTTCCGGCCTGCTCGCTTCTGGGCCGCGGCCGAATTCCAATCGCTGCGGCGCTTGCCTTCGACCATCCCGCGCATCACCACGGTCGAGGCGATCAGCTCGTCCCCGTGTGCGCAGAGCGGGGCGACGATGTCATCGGTGAGGATCAGCCACGCGCTCGCGTTTTCCGTCGACGCGAGCCATTCGGGCCGCTTGTGGGTGACGCGTGCCGTTGCGAGGAGCGCGCTCAGCTCGGCGGCGATGTGGTCCCGCTGAAGTGAGGGCCTCACCCGCTGCGCGTAGCGGTCGCGGGCGTGGCGGGAGAACTGGAGCGCGACGCAATCTGCGGGGAGCGTCCAGCCGGCGCGGAGGTCGGCGAGTGTGCTCACAGTCCTAGGCTCTGTGCCCTGGGCTCGCTCTCTTGTGCGAGGCTCCACGCCCGCGCTCCACGGAAGTCGCCACGGGAGCGAGCCTCCGCCGCCATGCGCGATGCCTGCCAGAGCCGCTCGGCCCGGTCCCGCTCAGTGTCGCCGCGGTGCCTGCGCGCGATCCGGCTCTCCTCGGCGACCTCGGCCTCGAGCTGCCGGAGCTTCGCGCCACTGGCGCGCACCCTCAACTCGGCCACCGTGCTCGGGCGCGACCGCTTCAACGATCCGTCCGACGTGTTCCACGAGTCGGGGATCAGGTCCATCGCGTTGAGCCGCTTGGCGTTGCGGAGGATGTGCAGCCTGATCGCGTTCGCGCTTCGCCCGCCCCGGCCGACGGCGTGCACCGCCCGACGGATGTCCTCGCGGTCCGCGCACGGATAGCTCGGCTGCCCGCTCGCGTTCGCCATCGCGATCCCCTCCTTCAACATCTCGCGCAACTGGGCCGCGGTGTACTTACCGGACGCCCGGCCGTCCCCGTCCGCATCATCATCGCTCGGTGGGACCTGGCCCGTGCCATTGCAGCGCGCACACCGATACCCGTCGCTGGCGACGCCGTCACCGCCGCAGCTCGGGCACGTGACCCAGCCGTCCTCGTCGCCGTCGTCGATCGTCTCGGCGACCATTTGCCGGCCGACGATCGCGAGGCTGCCGACGTAGCGCACCTCGAGCTGATCGCCGCGCGCTCCGCGGACGGCGGTCACGAGGGCGCGCGGGTTTGCCGGCTTCGACACGAGGCTGACCTCGTGCAAGGTGGCGGCGTGGATCGTCCGCGAGTCCTGCGCGCTTGACCACGTATCGCGGGTGACGACCATCCCAACCGAGAGCCCGTTGAAGATGCCGCGCTGCGCCTTCGTGATCGCCGCCACGACATCGGGGTCAGCCTTCGGCAGGGTCGCGTCGAGGATCAGCCCTGCGTCGGCGTCGAGCACCGTCATCGTGTTCGAGGGACCGGTCGCGGCCAGCGGCGCCCCCGCCATGTGCTGCACGTGCAGCTCCACGGAGTCGCGCCCGCTCGTGGCGCCCGCGAACGCGCCGCGCGCGACCGTCTCCCGATAGTGGCCGCGGTGATCGTCGACGGCGTAGGGCTTCCCGTACGCGCTTGCGACCCCCGTCAGGTGCCAGCTAGAGCCATCGCGACTCTCCCTTAGTTCGAGTGCAGACATCGTATTTCTCCCTTCGTGGTCCTTAGATGAGGTCCAGCGGATCGGGCGGCCGATCCGGACTCTGCCCCCAAACCCTGCCGGTGTCCTTGGCAACCTCGATGACCGACGTCCCCGCCGGCACGCGCCGGTCGCCGGGCCGCCTCCTCATCCCCCTCGGCGCGATCCACGGCTCAGCCCTGCGCTTTGCCTCGCGCTCCTCGAGGAAGCGGTCGAGAGCATCGCTCCCGAGTGCCCGAGACCGCGCGGCGTGCTCGGAGACGCGCTGCTCCGCCTCGGTGGTGGGTGCCCGGAGCACGGAGAGCGCGCTCGCGAGCCTCTCGCGATCCTCGGGCTCCATCATCTGTGCGAACGCCTCGGCGATGACGCAGAGCACCTCCGCCATCGCCTCGCTTCGGCGCATCTCAGCGTCGAGCGCGATCGTCACGTCACTCAGTCGCTCCGCCTCGCGGAGGCCGGGCGTCATCTCGGGGGCTATGTCGCGCAGACCATGGCCGCTCATGCTGCGCCTCGCGTTTCCATCGGCGAGGTCTGCTCGGCGAGGATTTGCGCGGCGTCGAGCTGTGCCTGCCGGCGGATGGCGGCCCAGCTGATCCCCTGGCCCGTTCCAAACGCGACCCCGTACGTCTGCGCGCTCAGCGCGAGCAGGATGCGCTCCACTCGCTGCAAGCGCGCGTCGAGGTCGGCGGTGGTCTTGGTCATCGCTTCTCCGTTCGGAGTGGTGGGACGCTGCGCGCGAGCCCGGATACGACGTGCTCCACAGCCCGCGCGCAAGAGAGCCTCTGGCCCGGGGCCAGCGGCAGCAGTTCGATGGTCCGCTGCAAGGCTCGAGCCTGCTTCAGCGCGTAGAAGAGCTGCCACGCCTCCCGGTCCGCGGTCGCGTCGTCAAAGTGGAAGTCGCCGCGACCCCTGCGCTCGAGCCCGATCACGGCGCCACTCCCGGTCGGTTGGCGGCGATCCGGTCCCACACCGAGACCTCGCTCGCGGCTTGACTGCCGGCGAGTCGAATCGCCGCGATCGCCATCGTTGCCACGACACCGCGCCCGAGCGGCTTGGACGTGTCGCGCGTCGCCAGCTCGAGCGCGCACCGGAACGCCGCGACCCCCTCCGGCGGCAGCGCGCGGATCTCGTCAGCGATCGCCGCGACCGGGATCGACTCCGCGGCCTCGCGGAAGTCGCTCACGTCGCTACCGCCTCGACGGCATCGGTCTCGATCAAGTCGTCGGCGTCCTCAACTTCGACCGGCCCCCTGGCGGCCTCGACCGCCTCAACGACGGCGGCCGCGGCTAGGACGATGCGCTCGTCGGCGGCCTCGCGCCTGGCCCACTCCTCGCGGACGAGGTCGGGGCCGTCCCAGTCGGCCTCGCGGACGATGGCAGCCGTCCAACTGTGGCCGGTGCCAAGCTCACGCGCGATGCTCCGCGCGGTGCGCGTCGGGTCCTCGGCGACGAGCTTCAGGACGCGGCGGCGGTTGGCCCGGCTCCGGCGCGTTCGCGGCGTGTTCGGCCCCGGGCGCGTCATCGGGCCCCGAGTCCGGGGTCCCGGGACAGACGCTCAGGTCCGCGGTCCCGGGACTCGACGAAAACGGCGACAGGTTGGCGGTCATGATCGAGGTCGAAAAGATCGCATCGGGACGCCGTACTGGCGATCGGTTCGTCATGACCCGGCGCGGCCGGCTGAGTTCAGACGCGTTGACCAGAGCGCTCACGTCCGCTCCAGGAGATCCACGGCGTCGCGGACGAGCTCGACCAGCCGCCGCGTCGCCGGCGACGGCGTGCCCTCGGAACGTCACGGCGCCGTTCCCCCTGTCGGCGCCGCGGGCGATGCTGCGCCGTAGATGATCGTGCCACTCATCGCCGGGTCCTCCTGCGGCGCGGTGTGCTGGCCTCGGGTGCGGCTGCCGCGGCCTGGTCCGCAGCGCTGAGCGCATCCCCGATGGTGAGCTCGTCGGCGAACGGACTCGGCGAGTACGCGACGATGTCCGCGACATCGAGGGCGATGGTGTCACCGCCCACGTCGACCGCGACTAGCCTCGGTCCACCAACCACCGGCGCGGCCGCTGTCCCGCCGAGCATCGCGCTCATCTCGGCCATCGAGTACGGGGTCGCCACTGTGCCCACCGTGGTCGTCTGCACGTAGACGGTCACCGATTCATCCCTCGGTCGCCGCTGCGGTAATCGCTGTCCTGGTGCTGGTTATCGGAGGCCGGCCGCGCACTACCGCCCGGCGTAACCCACGACACCTTCACCTTGGCGGGGGTCTGCTCGGTTCTCCAGCCGCGACGCACCGTGCCCTTGCCGCGGATCGGCCGGCTGACGTGGGCCATCAGTCGCCGTCCCCAGATCGTGCGTCGCCGTCCTGGTGGCGCTCAACGTGCGCGGCGCAGGCTCGGCGCAGCTCGGCGCTCAGGCTGCGGTCCTCACGACGAGCGACCTCCCACAGCTGTCCGTGGAGCTCCCGCGGGAGTTGGACGTGCACCAGGATCGTCGGTTCCGTGCTCGTGGCAGTTCTCATTCCGGAGCACCAATGCTACACCACCGTAGTTTCAAGCTGCGCTGCAGTTGCGCTGCACTCGAGATCCCGATCCGGGCGGTTCTGAGCGGTCCCCCAGCGGTCAAAACCCAATGAATCACGGGAAATCCCCTTATACGGTGGGGTGTCCGTCAGATGTAGTACATCGGCGAGCCCGCCGTGTGCGCCTCGGCCTCGGCGACCTCGGCGATCGTCGAGCCGGCGAGCACCTTGCGCGCGGCGGCGGCGGCGTCGGCGAAGATCCCGGTGGCATCGCGGCCGAGCGGGCCGTCGAGCAGTTCGACGACCTCGAGCACCGTCACCTCGGCCGCCGGCCGAGCGAAGCTGTAGCCGCCCTTGACCCCGCGCTGGGAGCGCAGGACGCCGGCCCGTCGCAGCGTCGCGAACAGCTGCTCGAGGAACTGCACGGGGATGTCGCCGCGGCGGGCGAGCTCGGCGATCGGCACCGGCCCGTTGTCGCCGCGGCGATGCAACTCGACGAGCGCGCGCAGGGCATACGGCGACTTGGTGGTGATCGAGATCATCGGCGGACCCGATCGTACTCATAGCGGCACGAGCCGGGTGGCCGTTGCCTTCCAGCTCGCGGTTACTTCGCGGCCGACCTCGAGGTGGAGATCCTCGGCCGCCTTGCCGGTGACCTCGGCGACGAGCGCCTGACCGGCGTCCGTGCCGCCGGCCGCGCTCAGGCTGAGGCGGACGCGGTTGCCGATCGCGGTGATCGAGACGACGCGGACGCGCAGCCGGTTCTGGGCCGACTCGTCGCTATCGCCCGACCCCGGCGCGATCGTGATCTCCCATGGGTAGACGCTGAGCGCGACCCGCCCGCTCGCGGGGTCGGTGCTGCTCGCGACGCCACCGCCATCGAGCGCGACCTCGGTCAGCTCGCCGCTCGGCCGCGCGGTTCCGGTGAGCACGACGGCGCCGGTGAAGTCGGCCACGAAGGCGCTCGCCGGAGCGCTGGCGAGCGCGCTCGGGGTTCCCTGCTGGACGATCCGGCCGTGATCGATGACGCCGACCTCATCGCCGAGCAGGGCCGCCTCGTTGAAGTCGTGGGTGACGAGGACCACCGGTACTTCGAGCCCCTTGAGCACCTGGAGCAGCTCGCGGGTGGCCGCCGAGCGGCTGCGGGCGTCGAGCGCGGAGAGGGGCTCGTCGAGCAGGAGGACCCGCGGCTCGAGTGCGAGCGCCCGCGCGACGGCAACGCGCTGGCGCTCGCCGCCGGACAGGGTTGCGGGGTGGGCGTCGGCGCGCTCGCCGAGGCCGAAGCGCTCGAGCAGCGCCCGGGCGGCAGCTCGGCGCTCGCGGCGCGGGATCGCGCGCATCCCGTAGGCGACGTTGCGCCACGCGCTCAGGTGCGGGAACAGGGCGTAGTCCTGGAAGACGTAGCCGCAGCGGCGCTCCTCGGGGGCGAGGAAGATCCCCCGCTCGGTGTCGATCCAGACCTCGTCGCCGTTGACGACCCGGCCGGCATCGGGGCGCAACGTGCCCGCGAGGCAGCGGAGGATCGTCGTCTTTCCCGCCCCGGAGGGCCCGGCAAGCGCGAGGCAGCGCCCTGGCGCCACCTCGAAGCGCACGGCCAGCTCGATGTCCCCGGTGGCCCTTGAGAGCTCAGCGCGCAACATCGCTCAGCGCCTGTCCGGGCACGAGCTTGACCGCGAGCAGCAGCGCGCCGGCGACGGCGACGAGGATCGCCGAGAGCGCGAGCGCGCCGGGGAAGTTGGTGGCGAACTGGTCGTAGATGGCCAGCGGCGCAGTCTGGGTGATGCCCTGGAACGATCCGGCGAACATCAGCGTCGCCCCGAATTCTCCCAGCGCTCTCCCCCACGCGAGCGCGAGTCCGGCCAGGAGACCGGGCACGGCGACCGGCACGACGACGCGCACGAACGTCGCCGCCTCGCTGACGCCGAGCGTCCGGGAGGCGTCGGTGAGCGAGCGATCAACGGCCTGGAAGGCCGACTGCGCCTGGCGCAGGTAGAACGGCGCCGAGACGAAGATGAGGGCGACGACGACGCCCGCGGTCTGGAGGACGAGTTGGATGTGCAGATTCTTCAGGACGCCGCCGAGGATCCCGTCGTTGCCGAGCGCGGCGAGCAGGCCGATGCCCGCGACCGCCGGGGGCAGGACGAGCGGCAGCTCGATCAGCGTGATCACCACCGAGCGGCCGGGAAACGCCCGCGTAGCCAGCAGATACGCGGCCGGGGTGCCGATCAGCACGATCACCACGACGGCGATCGTCGTCGTCTCGAGGCTCAGCTTCAGCGCATCGGTGACCGTCGGGTCGTTGAGGCTGTCGATCAGCGTCCCGGGCGAGGTGTTGGTGAAGATCGCCACCACCGGCAGGACGAGAAAGACCAGCGATACGGCGAGCGCGGCACCGAGCAGCAGCCGGAACCAAACGCGCCGGATCACTTCTTCGGCGGTGGCAGGAAGCCGGCCTCTTGGAGGTCGGCCTGCCCTTGACCGCTCAGCAGCCCGGCGATGAACTGCTGCGCCTCGCTCGGATGGGCGGTGCCCTTGACGACGGCGGCGCCGTAGGCGACGACCGGCTGCAGCGACGCCGGGAGGGGAATCGCGGTGAGCTTGCCGTGCGTGGCCTCGACGTCGGTGACGTAGGTGAAGCCGGCGTCGACGGCGCCCTCACTGAGCTTGCCGACGATGCCGCTCACGTCGGCCTCCTCGGAGCGCACGTTGGCGAGCACCGCCTTGCTCTCGGCCGGTGGCAGCTTCGCGAGCACCTTGCGGGTGTAGGAGCCGATCGGCACGGTCGCCGAGCCGATCGCGATCGTCACCCCGGGCTTCTCGAGGTCGCTGATGCTCCTGACCTTCGTCGAGCCGGCGGGAACGGCGATGACGAGCTTGTTGGCGGCGAACACTGTCGGTTTCTCGACGAGGCCCTTGGCGTAGAGCATCAGCGGCAGCTTCGTGTTCGCCGAGGCGAACACGTCCGGCTTGACGCCCTGCTCGATCTGGGCCGCGAGGATGTCCGAGCCGCCGAACGAGTAGTGCACGTTGGCGGCGGAGAACTGCTGCCCGTACTTCGTGAATGCCTCCTTGAGCGAGGCGGCCGCAGAGACGGTGAGGTCGGGCTTGCTCGCCGAGCCCGTGCTTGCCGAGCTGGTGCTCGAGGAGCTCCCGGAACCGGCACCCGAACTGGAGCTCGAGCTCGAGCTGCCGCAGCCGGCGATCACCAGCGTCAGCACGGCCAGAAGTCCCACCAGCCGACGTCTGCTCATTCAATACCTCGCTCGATCATCACCGATGTCGCCTTGACCGTCGCGGTGGCCGCGACGCCCTCCATGAGTCCGAGCTCCTCGACCGAGTCGCGCGTGACCGCGGCGGTGACGAGGAACGGTCCGGCCTCGATCTCGACCAGCGCCATCACCCCGTCGACCTCGACGGACTTGACGACACCGGGGAACCGGTTACGGGCCGAGAGCCTCGCCCCCGTCTCGTGCCGGCTGTGCCGACGGCTCAGCCGCCGCACCTCCGACGCCGGGACGAGACGGTGATTCCGCGCATCGCGCTCGGTTCGCAGTTTGCCGGCGCGGTCCCAGCGCCGCAGCGTGTCAATGCTCACCCCGATCGCCTGCGCGGCCTCTCCAAGGCTCAAGCTCTCCGCCATGGCGCGGAATTGTTGCATAAGTAGCGCCTAGGCATCTGACTTGTTGGACGGAGCCGGCGTTCAGTTCAGCTGGGCGCGCAGGACGGATCGCCTCGGTTTGGCTGGAGAAGGGCTGCGTGCCCGTGGGAGTCGTGCGCAGGATGGGCCGGTAGCGCCTCGGGACCGCCAACAACTGCCAAGAATCGGCGCCCTCGAGAGGGGAAGGATGCTGCAACTGCTGTCTGGCGACAGATCCGGCATCGAATGGCTCGCGGACGGGCAAATCTTGGCCCGTGCTTGCCCGAATCCCACCGTCAAATCCCCGGCCAACCCGACGCCGACCGCCAGCCGAAGCCGCCTGGACGGAGCGCGAGAGCGCCCCGCAGCCCAGGCCAGCCCGCTAGATCCAGCCGCGCTCGGTGGCGATCAGCACGGCCTGGGCGCGATCCATCGCGCCGAGCTTGCCGTACACGTTGTGCAGGTGGGTGCGGACCGTGCTCGTCGAGAGCCCGAGCTCGCTGGCGATCTGCTTGTAGACCATGCCCTTGGCGAGACGTCGCAGGACGTCGACCTCACGCTGGGACATCGGGCACGGGTCGATCTGGCGCGGACGCCCGCTCGAGGCCTGGAGCGGCAGGTCGTACATGACCGCTCGCAGGTCGGAGGGCTTGACGCCGACGGCGCGGCCGACGGACAGGAGCTCGGCCGGCGAGACGGCGCCGCCGAACACGTAGTGGGCGAGCATGTCGGCGAGGCGGACGATCGCGGCCTCGCTGTCGGTCTCATCGGCGTGGTGGCGCTCGATGACGCTGGCCACCGCCTTCGGCAGACCCCAGCGCCGGGCGAGGACGCCGCCGACGAGGGCGTGGTCGACGCCGAGCTCGCGGCGCTCGCGCTGGATGCGCTCCTCGGGCGTGCGGGCGTCGCCGTGGATCTGGCGCGGATAGCCGGGATAGGCGTGGACGAGCACGAGCTTGCCGACGTCGTGCAGCAGCGAGGTGACCATGAGCCGGTCGCGGGCCTCGTAGCCGAGCTCACGGGCGAGGCGGTCGGCGGCGCGCTGGGTGGCGACGGCGTGCAGGCGGAAGCGCTCGGGGATGCCCTGCCACACGGCCGTCCGCTCGAAGAAGTCAAACGTCCGGGCGCGGCTGGCGATGGCCAGGACGGTGCGCGGCGAGAGGACCTCGACGGCCTCGACGGCCGTCTCGACCCTGCCCCGCGTGCGACCGTCGACCTGGTTGGCGAGCCGCAGCACGGCGACCGCGAGGGCGACGTCGGCCTCGACGGCGGAGACGACGTCGGCCGTCGACGGCTCGCCGGACTCGAACAGGCGCAGGACCCGGTTGCGGGACTCGACCAGCACCGGGAAGGCCTCAAGGGCCTCGAAGGCGGCGGTCAGGCGGCGCCCGTGACCTTCATTGTGATGACGCTCGCGGACTTGGTGCAGGTCAGGCTCGATGGTGTTCACCACTGCCAGTTGTGCCACTGGGTCGGTTACCTTATGTAGCGGGTTTGCGGGGCGGAAGGGCTGATACTGGCTGGGGCGGGCCAGAACGATAAGGGCCTGCGCATCTATCGGCAGATGTTCGAGGCCTGTTTAGAGCTGCGGGTCCGTAGTTCATGCTGATTCGAACGTTTCACGCCGCGGCAGTGGCGGCCGGTCCAAGGCGCGATCGATGCGCGCGAGCGTCTCCTCGCGGCCGAGCAGCGCGACGCTCTCGAAGATCCCCGGGGACACCGTGGTGCCGGCGATCGCCACCCGAACCGGCTGGAAGACCTTGCCCGGCTTCAGCTCACGGGACTCGACCACGCCGCGCAGGGCACGCTCGATCTCGGCCACGGTGAACGGCTCGGCGGCGGCGAGCGCGGCCCGCGCCTGCGCGAGCGTGTCCGCCCCGCCGTCGGCGCTGATCACCTTCTCGAACGCCGCCGGATCGTCGACCGGCCCCTCGTAGAGGAAGGAGACCAGCGGCCAGAACTCGTCGAGGGTCTGGATCTTCTCGTGGGCGAGCTCGACCGCCGGGCGCAGGCCCTCGCGCCCGGTGAACTCCTCCAGGCGGCGGGTGAGCTCATCGATCCCGAGGTCCCGGAGGTAGCGGCCGTTGAGGTGACGAAGCTTGCGCTCGTCGAACACGGCCGGGTTGCGGGAGACCCGCTCGAGCCGGAAGCGCTGCGCCAGCTCCTCGACGGTGAAGCGCTCCTCGTCGGCGGCGAAGCCGGCGCCGAGCAGGGCGATGTAGTTGACGACCGCCTCGGGCAGGTAGCCGGCGGCCCGCAGCTCCTGCACCGACGCCGCGCCGTGTCGCTTGGAGAGCTTGCGCCCGTCCGGGCCGTGGAGCAGCGGCAGATGGGCGTACCGGGGCGGCGCCGCGCCGAGCGCCTCGAGCACGAGCAGCTGCTTGGGCGTGTTGGAGAGATGGTCCTCGCCGCGGACGACGTGGGTGATGCCCGCATCGAGGTCGTCGACGGCGACGGCGAAGTTGTAGAGCGCCGAGCCATCGGCGCGCGCGATCACGGGATCGTCCATGTTCGCGTTGGGAAACCGCGTCGCCCCGCGGATGACGTCGTCGACGATCGTCTCCCCGGTGTCGGGCACGCGCAGTCGCACCGCGCCCGTCCCCTCCATCTCGCCGCGGAAGCCGCGCTCGGCGCCGTGCCGGTCCTTGTAGGCCCGCACGTCCTCGGCGGTCGCGGTCGAGCGGTAGGCGTGCCCGTCGCGCGAGCAGCGCGGCGAGCGCCTCGGCATGCCGGTCCGAGCGATCGGTCTGGAAGATCGGGCCCTCGTCCCAGTCGAGCTTCAGCCACCGCAGCGCGTCGAGGATCTGCTCGACGTTCTCCGGGGTGGAGCGCTCGCGGTCGGTATCTTCGATCCGCAACACCATCGTCCCCGCCCGCTGCCCGGTGTCATCGAGGATGCGATGGGCGAGCAGCCAGTTGTACAGCGCCGTCCTGGCGCCGCCGATGTGCAGGGCCCCCGTCGGGGATGGAGCAAAGCGAACCCGCATGACGAATCACCACCCATGCTAATCGGCGCCCACGTATCGCCGGCCGGTGGCCTGCCCAAGGCGATCGAGCGCGGCGTCGAGCGCGGGTGCGACTGCATCCAGATCTTCAACCAGTCGCCGCGCATGTGGCGCCCGACCGCCTACGACGAGGACGACTTCGCCGCTTTCCGGGCGGCGATGGAGGGCAGCCGGGTGAAGGCGGTGCTGATCCACGCCGTCTACCTGCTCAACTGCGCCTCCGAGGACCCGGAGATCCGCCGCAAGTCGCTCGCCTCGCTCACCCAATCGCTGCGGATCGGCGACGGGATCGGTGCCGTCGGCGTCGTTCTCCACCCCGGCTCGGCCAAGCAGGGCGACGTCGGCGAGGCGATCGCCCGGGCGGGGACGGTCATCCGCGAGGCGCTCGCGGAGACCGAGCGTTGCGCCCTGCACCTCGAGGACACCGCGGGCGCCGGCGGAACGCTCGGGCGCTCGTTCGAGGAGCTCGCGGCGCTGATCGAGGCCGCCGGCGGCGAGGCGCGGCTCGGGCTGTGCCTCGACTCGTGCCACCTGCTCGCCTCCGGGTACGACATCCGCACTCCGGCCGGGCTGTCGGAGACGCTCGACGCGTGCGACCGGGTGGTCGGGCTCGAGCGCCTGCACTCGATGCACGTCAACGACTCGCTCACCCCGCTCGGCTCCAACCGCGACCGCCACGCCGTGCTCGGCGAAGGCGAGCTCGGACCGAGGGGCTGTGCGACGTTCCTGTCCGAGCCCCGCTTCGATCAGCTCCCCTGCGTGCTCGAGACCGGTCGCGAGGACGGCGGGGTCGGCGCCGAGGACATCGCCACCGCCCGCAAGCTGCGGCGGCGCGGACTCAGCTCACGCGCGCGCTCGAAATAGCCGGTAGGTTCCCCGGCCATGCGCGAAGCACGACGCCGACGCGCTGGTCATCTTCGGCATCACGGGCGACCTCGCCCGCAAGATGACGCTGCGCTCGCTCTACCGGCTCGAGCGGCGCGGGCTCCTTGACTGCCCGGTGATCGGGGTCGCCGTCGACGACTGGAGCGTCGATCGCCTGCGCGAGCATGCCCGCACCGCGATCACCGAGGCCGGTGAGACGCTCGACGAACAGGTGTTCAGCGAGCTTCGCCGGACGGCTGCGGTACGTGAGCGGAGACTTCGCCGACGCCAGCACATACGAGAGGGTCGCCGAGGCGCTCGGCGATGCCGTCGAGCCCGTGTTCTACCTGGAGATCCCGCCGTCGCTGTTCGCGACGGTGATCTCCGGCCTGGCGAAGGCGGAGCTCGTCTCCGGAGATCGCCGGGTCGTCGTTGAGAAGCCCTTCGGCCACGACCTGGAGTCCGCCCGGGACCTCGCCCAGGAACTTCACCGCTACGTCCAGGAGATGCAGATCTACCGGATCGATCACTTCCTCGGGAAGATGGGACTCGACGAGATCCTCTACCTGCGGTTCGCTAACTCGATGCTCGAGCCGGTCTGGAACCGCAACTACCTCGGCTGCGTGCAGATCACCATGGCCGAGCACTTCGGGGTCGAGGACCGCGGGCACTTCTACGACCCGGTCGGCGCGCTCCGCGACGTCGTCGTCAACCACCTCATGCAGCTGCTCTCGGCCGCGGCCATGGAGCCGCCGTCCGGGAGCGACCCGGCGACCATCAAGGACGCCAAGCTCGCGGTGTTCCGGGCGACCCAGACCGCCGACCCCGCCCGCTACGTCCGCGGCCAGTACGACGGCTACCGGGAGATCGACGGCGTGGCCAAGGACTCGACGACCGAGACGTTCGCCGCGATGCGGCTCGAGGTCGACAACTGGCGCTGGGCCGGAGTGCCGTTCTTCGTCCGCACCGGCAAGGAGATGGCGGTCACCCAGACCGAGCTGCGCCTCGTGTTCAAGCACCCGCCGAAGCTGCAGTTCCTGCGCTTCCAGCATCGCCGCCCCCAGCCGAGCCAGATCGTCTTCCGGCTCGATCCGGGCACGGGGATCAGGGTGATCCTCGACGCCCACCGGGCCGACCAGGCGGGCCCGACGCCGATCGAGCTCGACATGGAGTTCGCCGCCGAGGGCGGCGAGGCGCCCACCCCCTACGAGGTGCTGCTCGAGGCCGCGCTCACCGGCGACAGCACACACTTCACCCGTCAGGACAACGTCGAGGAGACGTGGCGCATCATGCAGCCACTGCTCGACGACGCGCCGCCGGTCCATCCGTATACGAAGGGCTCGTGGGGACCGGATGCCTCCGAGACGCTCGTCAAGGGCTTCGGTGGCTGGCACGGGCCGTGGTTGCCCGAGCGCGACTGACCGGGGGCCGAGGCCAGAGACCGAGAGCGGCCCGGGCTCGCGTGGGGCGGTCCGGCGCCACGCCGTTGGCTGGGGCCGAGCCCCGGATCAGTGCGCCGGCTCTCGCTGAGCGCGGGCCTTGTCGCGATACATCGACGCGTCGGCGTGGCGGAGCAGGGCCTCGATCGACTGGGCGGCGTCGGGCCATACCGCCTCCCCCACGCTCACCCCGACGAAGATCCCGGCCCGGTCCGGGGCCAGGAAGAACGGCTCGCTGAAGGCATCGCGGAGGCGCTCGGCGACCGCGTGCACCTCGGCCTCGGAGCGGACCTGGCTGAGGATGACGGCGAACTCGTCGCCCCCGAGGCGGGCGACCGTGTCGCCGCCGCGAATGACCTCGCCGAGACGGCCGGACACGAGTCGCAGAAGGTCGTCGCCGGCATCGTGTCCGAACAGGTCGTTGACCTCCTTGAACCCGTCGAGGTCGACGAACAGGAGGCCGACCTGGCCGATGTCCTCGCGGGCCTCGCTGAGCACCGACTCGAACAGCTGGCCGAAACCGATCCGGTTGAGCAGCCCCGTGAGCGCGTCGTGCGTGGCCTTGTGCGCGAGCTCGTCGACGAGACGCCCGTTCTGAATCGCCGGGCCGGCGAGCGAGGCGATGCCGCTGATCCTCTCGATGAGCTCAGGTGCCTCGCGCAGCCGCTCGGGACGCTCGCGCACGGAGACGCTGAGCACCCCGAGGAACTCGTCGCGGACGGTGATCGGAGCGATTGCCGAGGCGGCCAGGTCCAGGCGCCGGAGCAGCGCGCGCAGGTATCCGTCCTTCATGTCCGGCGAAAGGAAGACCGGCGCCGGGCCCGCGAGCATCTTCGCGAGCATCGGGCTGTCGCTCGGCCGGATCACCGTGCGCTCGTGCTCGGCCGCGGCGACCGGGTCGTAGCCGACGGTGTAGGCCGAGCGCAGGCAGCACTCGCACTCGTCCCATAGCCAGACGCTGGCGCGCTCACAGTCGACGACCGAGGGCAGCGCCGTCGCGAGCCGCTGGACGATCTCCGCGGTCGTGCCGGCCTGGGCGAGGGCGTGAGCCAGGGAGAGCAGCGCGCTGACATGCTCGTGGCGCCGCGCGGACTCCTCGAGGGCGACCGCCATGTCGAGCACGGCGGCGGCGTGCTGGGCGTAGAGGCCGAGGATGAGCCGTTCCTGGGGGAAGAACTCCTGACCGTGGGGGTAGCGGGCGATGAGTCGGCCGTAGTCGCGGCGGCTCGAGGCGATCCTCACGCACAGCAGCGTGTCGGCGAGCGCCTGCTCATCGGCGAGCACCGCCTCGGCGACGGCGCGGGCCTCCGCGGGCTCGATGCCGCGGGAGAACACGTGCATCGGCTGCCCGGGACTCGGCGTGACGACGAGCACGTACTGGGGCGCGCGCACCTCGCGGGAGGCCCGCTCGACGATGCGGTCGAGCACGGTCGGCACGTCGTCGGGAGACACGAGGTCACGAGCGGTGGCATACACGCTCTGGAGACGCTCGTTCATCGCCGCGAGCTGCGCCTCGAGCGCCGACACCCGCACCTCGGGGTCGTTCGCTCGCGCGGCTCCATCCGCGTCCCAGCTGACCTCGTAAACGCAGGCACTCCCACCGTGCGCGGCGCACTCGCTCTCGATGACGCGCGCGGGCGGCAGACCGAACAGTTCGGGGGGCGCCGACAGCAGGCCCTTGGCCCAGTCGCACAGCACCTCGTGGCGCGCGTACGGCGGCAACGGCGTCGAGCGCACGACGGCACGGCCGGGTCCGGTCTCCAGACAGCGCATGTCGGTGACCGCGCTGAACTTCGTCGCCGCCGTCGTCACCTGGTCAAGAACCGCCTCGGGCGAGCCGAGCGCCCGCAGCACGGTGGCCACCGGGGAGCCGGCGTGCTGGCGGATCGCGTCCTCGCCGACCCGCCGGGCGAACTGCGGATCACCGGTGACCTCGGTCCCGGCTTGCAGCAACGCCACGGCCTGATCGAGCGACACCCACTGGTCGACCTGCTCAAGCCGCGTCGCGGCCTCACGGCAGCCGGCCCTCGTGATGACGTCGTCGACCGCGGACTGGCCGCCGGTCGCCCTCACCATCCGCAGCAGGACCGTGGTCAGTGATCCGCTGATCTCACGCACGGGGCCATGCGGCGGGGCGTCCATACGGTTGTGTCGGCGTGCCCGCGGGCACGCTTGAGCGCAAACCGCCTCGCTCGGCGTGCCGTCAGAGACCACCGCTCCGCGAGCGGGCGGGGCGTCACCCGATGCGGGTGATGCCCTTCAGGACAAACGAGAGCAACGTCCCGGGACTGCAAACCATGGGGCTGGGTCCTTGGCGGTGCGCAACATATCCCCGGTCGGTCGAATCGCCGCATTCGCGGCGTTCGTCATCGTGCTCGTCGCGGTCGTGTTCATCCTGCTCTCGGGCGGCAGCACCTACCAGGTGCGGGCGGTGTTCATCAACGCCAGCCAGATCGTCACCGGCGACCAGGTCCAGTTCGCCGGCATCCCGATCGGCTCGGTGTCGGACATCTCGCTGACCCCGCGCGGCGAGGCGCAGCTGACGCTGACGATCACCGATCCGACGTATGCGCCGTTGCGCGAGGGGACCGAAGCGACGGTCCGGCAGACCTCGCTGTCGGGGATCGCCAACCGCTACGTCGACCTCCGGCTCGGGGCCGGCGGCGCAGCGCCGATCCCGGACAACGGCGTCATCCCGACGACGGACACGACGAGCGCGGTCGATCTCGACCAGCTGTTCAACACGCTCGACTCGCCGACGCTGCGCGGGCTGCAGAACGTCATCCAGGGCTCGGCCTCGCAATACGCCGGGCGTGGCCGCCTCGCGCGGCTCGGCTGGGCCTACCTCAACCCGGCGATCGCCTCGAGCAGCGCGCTGCTCGCTGAGATCGACCGCGACACCGGCCAGTTCACCGCCTTCATCGTCAAGTCGAGCGGCCTCGTCACCTCGCTCGCGCAACGCAGCGGCGACCTCAGCGGGCTCGTCCAGAACCTCGCCACGACGACCCAGGCGCTCGCCGCCCAGCCGGCGAGCCTCGCCGCCTCGATCCAGCGCCTGCCGCCGTTCATGCGCCTGGCCAACACGACATTCGTCAACCTGCGGCGAGCGCTCGACGAGGTGACGCCGCTCGTCGACGTCGCCAAGCCAGTCGCCCCCAAGCTCCAGGCGCTCCTCGCCCAGCTCGGGCCGCTCGCCCAGGAGGCGCTGCCGACGGTGAGCGTGCTCTCGACGGTCATCAGCCGCCCGGGGCCGACCAACGACCTCACCGACCTCACCCGTCTCGGAGCTCCGCTTGCCGCCGCGACGATCCGCCCCGTCCACGCCAACGGCAAACAGCGTCCCGGAGCGTTCCCTGAGAGCGCGACCGCCCTGAACGACTTCACGCCGGAGCTCGCCACGGCGCGTCCCTACGCGGTCGACCTCACCGGCTGGTTCGAGGGCTTCTCGCACCCCGGCACGATCGACGCCAACGGCGGCGCGAGCCGGGTGGCGGCGACGCTCGGCGTGCTCTCGGCCGCGGACACCGCGACGCTCGACGCGCTCCCGCTCGCGCAGCAGCTCACCTTCATCGTGGCAAAGCTCACCGGGCCCGGCGGCGGGCTCACGGCCTTCCAGGGCGACCGCTGCCCGGGGTCGATGGAGCGCGGGGGGCTGTTCTACCCGGAGAGCGGGTTCCCGTGTAACCCCAAGCAGGTGCCGACCGGCCCATGAGGCGCCTGTTGCTCAGCACGCTCGTCGTGCTCGTGGTCCTCGCCGGCGCCCTCGTGGCCCTGGCGGCGAGCAACGACTCGAGCGCGGCGGGCACCTACCGGATCGAGTTCGACAACGCCTTCGGGCTCGTCACCGGCGCTGACTTCAAGGTGGCCGGCGTACGGGCGGGCACGATCCAGTCGATCACCCTCGACCAGCGGACCCTGCATGCCGTGGTCACGGTGCAGGTGACGCAGTCCGGCTTCGGCCAGTTCCACTCGGACGTCTTCTGCCAGTCACGGCCGCAGTCACTGATCGGCGAGTACTTCATCGACTGCCAACCCGGCACGAGCGGCCGGCCGCTGCCGCCCGGCAGCACGATCCCCGTCACCCACACGCAGTCGACGATCCCCGCCGACCTGCTGCAGAACGTGCTCCGCCTCCCCTACCGCCAGCGGTTTGCGCTGATCATCAACGAGCTCGGCGCCGGAGTGGCCGGGCGCTCGGATGACCTCCGGGCCGCGCTGCGCCGGGCGGTGCCGGCGCTCACCGAGACCGACCAGCTGCTCGGCCTGCTCGCCAACGACTCACGGACCCTGCAGCAGATCGTCGTCAACTCCGACACGTTCATCACGGCGCTCGCCAACAACCGCCGCCAGATCCAGCGCTTCATCATCGCGGCGGGCAACACCGCCGGCGCCGCTGCGACCCAGCAGGCCAACCTCCAGTCGACGCTCGCGCAGCTCCCCGGCTTCCTCGAGCAGCTCCGACCGGCGATGGCCGAGCTCGGGGCGGCGGCAACCGCCAACCAGCCCGTGCTCGTCCACCTCGATGCCTCCGCCGGCGGGCTCACCCAGCTCTTCCGCCAGCTGCCACCGCTATCCGATGCCGCCATCCCCGCGATCCGCTCGCTCGGGCAGGCGTCGGTGACCGGCCAGGCCGCGGTGACCGCCGCCGCGCCGACGGTCGACAACCTCGCCGCGGTGGCCGGCCCGACGCCCGAGCTCGCGGAGAACCTCGCCGTCGTCCTGCATGACCTCGACGACCGCAGCCGCGCCGTCGAGCCGAACACGCGGAGCCCGGGCGGACGTGGCTACACCGGGCTCGAGGCGCTGCTCCAGTACGTGTTCAACCAGACGCTGGCGATCAACACCTTCGGTCCGTTCGGACACCTGCTCGCGGTCGATTCGTTCGTCGACCCGATGTGCTCGCCATACGCGACGCCGGCGACGATCGCGCTCAGCCTCAAACAGTACGGCCCGGCCTATCGCCGCTGCTACGCGTGGCTCGGGCCCAACCAGCCGGCGGTCAACGAGCCCGACCCGTCGAATCCGGGGGCCTGCGTGCCCGACCCCGGCGGTGCCCCGCCCGGCGAGCGCGGACCGAAGACAACGGTGTGCCGTCTGAGCGCGGCCGACGTCCACAGCACGACGGCGTCGACCGGCACGGCCGCGGCAGCGGGCGGCTCGACCCCGGCGGCGACGGGCGGGACGAGTGCGGCGGGCGGGACGACCGCGACGGCGGCGAACGGCACGACCTCGGACAAACCCGGATCGGCGACGTCGAACGGCGCCGCCACCTCCGCCCAGCGCCTCCTCTCCTACCTGCTCGCGCCATGACCGAGGCCGGACGATGAAACGCAGACGACAGTCGGCACTCGGCAATCCGGTGCTGATCGGCGCCGTCACCGTGCTCGTCGTCCTCGCCGGCGTGTTCCTCGCCTATAACGCGAACGCCGGGCTGCCCTTCATCCCCGTCAAGGTGCTCAACATCGACGTCTCCAACGGCGCCAACGTCGTCATCGGCAACGACGTCCGCGAGGGCGGCTTCCGGGTCGGTCTCGTGTCCGCGCTCGCCCCGATCCGCCTGCCCAGCGGGCTCGTCGGCGCCCGGCTCACCCTGCGACTCGACAAGGCCTACGGCGCCGTGCCGATCGATTCGACGGCGTCGATCAGGCCGCTGTCGGTGCTCGGGTCCAAGTACGTCGACCTCCACACTGGGAACTCACGGACCCTCGTGCCCGACGGCGGGACGCTGCCGATCACCCAGACCCATGTCCCGGTCCAGTTCGACGAGATCTTCCAGACCTTCAACCCCCCGACGCGCGCCGCGATCCAGGAGAACCTGGTCGGCATCTCCGACACACTCGCCGGTCGAGGCTCGGCGCTCAACGACACCTTCGCCAACCTTCCGGGGCTGCTCGGCCATCTCGCGCCGGTTGCCCGCTACCTGTCCGATCCCCGTACCGGGCTGACCGGCTTCCTGCGGTCGCTCAACAACCTGATGGGTACGCTCGCCCCTGTCTCGGCCACGGCCTCACGGCTGTTCACCGACATGGCGACGACGTTCGCCGCGCTCTCGGCCGACCCCGCCGCGCTCGAGGCGTCGATCGCCGAGTCGCCTTCGACCCTCGCCGTCGGCACCGATTCGCTCGCTGTCCAGCAGCCGTTCCTGGTCAACCTCACGACCCTCGGACAGCACCTCGCTCCGGCCACGGCGCAGCTCGCGCCGACCCTCCAGGTCGTCAACCCGACGATCGCCACCGCGATCCCGACGCTCGTGCGGACCCCGATCCTCAACGTCAACCTCGAGCACGTGCTCAGCGCGCTCGACTCGCTCGCGTCCGCGCCGACGACGAACGAGGCGCTGAACGCGCTCACCTCGACCGTCGACACGCTCAACCCGATGGTCCGCTACCTCGGTCCGTTCCAGACGGTGTGCAACGACTGGAACTACTGGTGGACCTACCTCTCCGACCATCTCGGCGCCCAGACGAGTTACGGCTTCGCCCAGCGCGCGATGATCAACCTCGCCGCCCCGAGCGGCGGCGGCGTCGGCCAGCAGGGCGCGACGACGCCGGTCAACGGCACCTCCGGCAGCGACGCACCGCCGCTCAGCGTGTTCGGCGGCCAGGAGTTCCTCCACGCTCAGTCCTACGGCGCGGCCGTCGACAACCAGGGCTACGCCGACTGTGAGACCGGGCAGCGCGGCTGGCCGAAGAAGCTCAACCAGTTTGACCCGCAGGGCCGCAATTTCGCCGTCGACGCCCACACCCCGGGCAACCAGGGCCCGACGTTCACCGGCCGCAGCCGCGTCCCCGCCGGCGAGACGTTCAGCCGCAACCCGACGACCGGGCCCCAGCTCCCGACCACGAGCGGCCGATGACCCGCCGGCGCCGCCGCATGAGCAACCTCACCGCCGGCCTGATCGGGATCGCCGTCATCGCCCTGATCAGCTACCTCGCGTTCACGAAGTTCGCCAACCCGTTCGCGAACCCCTACGCCGTGCGGGCGACGTTCGCCAGCGCCAACGGCCTGCGTCCCGGCTCGCTCGTGCGGATCGCGGGCGTCAACGTCGGCACGGTGCAGAGCATCGGTCGGGTCGCCGGCTGCCGTCCCTACGGCCCCGAGCGGCCCGCGTGCCGCGCCGCCGCGGTGACGATGACGATCAACGAGCAGGGGCTGCCGCTGCACACCGACGCGACGTTCTGGATCCGGCCCCGGATCTTCCTCGAGGGCAACTTCTTCGTCGATGTCAGCCCCGGCACGCCGTCGGCCCCGCGGGCGCCGAGCGGCTACACCTTCCCCGTCCAGCAGGGACGCGGGCCGGTCCAGCTCGATCAGGTCCTCACCTCCTTGCAGGCCGACACCCGCCGCAACCTTCAGATCCTCCTGCAGCAGTACGGCATCGCGGTGAAGCTCGGCGGCCCCGGTTACAACGCCTCGATCCCCTACTGGGTCCCGGCCTACGCCTCGACGTCGATCGTCGCCCGCGACGCGCTCGGGCTCCAGCCCCACGACCTCTCGCGATGGATCGCCGCCCAGGCGACCGTGGCGGGCGCGATCAACGCCCATCCCCAGACGCTCCAGGCCCTCGTCACCGACTTCAACTCCACCGCGGCCGCGTTCGCGCGGGAGAACACCGCGCTCGCCGCCTCGGTGGCCGAGCTCCCACGGACCCTCGCCCAGGCGACACCGACGTTCAACGCGCTCAACGCCGCCTTCCCGCCGGTGCGCACGCTCTCGCGGGCGCTGATCCCGGGGGTCGTGCTCGCCGGCCCCGCGCTCGACGCCAGCGTGCCGTTCTTCACGCAGCTGCGGCTGCTCGTCGGGCCGGACGAGCTCGGCGGCCTCGCCGACAATCTCGCCACGGCCGTGCCCGCCCTCGCGCGGCTCACCCAGGCGACGATCCCGCTGATGACGGACGGCGTGCGGCCGACCTCGAGCTGCCTGGCCACGGTCGTCTACCCGTGGTCGCAGCTGACCGTCAACGACCCGCACTTCAACGCCTCCAACGGGTTCCCGCCCCACAAGGTGTACGTCGAGGCGGTCGATTACCTGCCCGGACTCGCCGGCGAGTCCCGCACCTTCGACGCCAATGGCGCCTACATCCGCGTCCTGCTCACCGCCGGGTCGCTCACCTACTCGTTGTCCCGGGGCGTGTTCGGCCAAGCCGTCGCGCCGCTGATCGCCAGCCAGCCGACGCTGCCGCCCGGCGGCGAGCGCCCGCCGCTGGCCCCGACCGTGCCGTGCGAGTCCCAGACACCGATCCGGTCGCTGTCCGCGGCGACCGGAGCCGCCCTGCAGCAGGCCAAGCCATGACCGCCCCGACCACCGGCGAGCGATGAAGCGCGCGATCAAGAACCACCTCGGGGACTTCGTGGCCATCATCGCGCTGCTCGTCCTCTCGATCGCGGTGGCCGGATACATCCTCCACCACGAGCGGCTGCGCTTCCCGATCATCCAGTCGGCGCCGTTCTCGATCAACGCCGAGTTCTCGACCGCGCAGGCGGTCGCGCCGGGACAGGGCCAGACCGTCCGCGTCTCCGGCGTCCAGATCGGCGACATCGGCGCGGTCTCGCTCACGCAGGGCCGGGCGATCGTGCGGCTCGACATCGACGATCAGTACCGCCGCCTGATCCACACCAACGCCACCGCCCTGCTGCGCCCGCGCACCGGCCTCAAGGACATGTTCATCGAGCTCGACCCGGGGAGCGCCCCGGCACCGGTGGTCCAGCCCGGGTTCACGATCCCGGTTGGCAACACGCTGCCGGACGTCAACGTCGACGAGATCCTCGCGTCGCTTGACGCCGACACCCGGTCCTATCTCACGTTGCTCATCAACGGCGGCGGTCAGGCGCTCCAGGGCGGGGGTGGCCTCGAGCTCGCCCAGGTGCTCGCCCGGTTCGAGCCGACCCATCGTGACCTCGCCCGGGTCAACACCGCGCTGGCCCGGCGCGGCACCGAGCTCCGCCGCGTCGTCAATTCGCTGCAGCGGCTCAACACCGCGGTCGCCGCCGAGCAGGGCCAGGTCGTGCGGCTGATCGACTCGAGCGCCGCCGTGTTCCACGCCTTCGCCTCCGAGAACGCGAACGTCAGCCGGGCCGTGGCCGACCTGCCCGGCACGCTCAGCCAGACGACGGCGACGCTCGGCGCCGTGCAGACCTTCGCCGAACAGCTCGGGCCAACGGCGAGCAGCCTGCTTCCGGCCGCCCACGCGTTGCCCGCGGCCGACCGCGCGCTGTCGGCGCTCGCCATCCCCTCGACCCCGATCGTCGAGCATCAGATCCGTCCGTTCGTCGTCGCGGCCACCCCGGTCGTGCACGAGCTGAGCCCCGCGGCGGCCAACCTCGCGACGGCCACTCCGAACCTGCAGCGCGTGTTCGGGGTGCTCGGCCATGTCGTCAACATGCTCGGCTACTCGCCGGCGAGCCCCCAGCACGGCTACCTCTGGTGGCTCGCCTGGCTCGGTCACAACACGCGCACGCTGTTCTCGGTGCAGGACGCCAACGGCTCCTACCGCCCGCTGTTCATCCAGTTCAGCTGCTCCCAGGTCGGGCTGCTCAGCAACCCGGGCTCGCCGTACGCGCTCGTCGGGGGCCTGCTCAACATCGCGCCATTGCGGGCGTTCTGCCCGTCCCTACCGGCCCGCGACGTCAAGACCGGAGCCACCGGCCGATGACCACCCGTCCCCCGTCGACGGCGAAGATCATCTCGATGATCCTGTTCGCGCTCTCCTGCGTCGGGCTGCTGCTCTTCCTGTGGCTCTCGTTCGGGGGAACGATCCCCTTCGCCGCCCAGGGATACCGCTTCCAGGCCTCGTTCCCCAACGCGCAGCAGCTCGCCATCCAGGCCGACGTGCGGGTCGCCGGCGTCTCGGTCGGCAAGGTCGTCGCCAAGTCCCTCGACCCGCAGGGCAACCGCACGCTGGCCACGATCCAGCTCCAGAACCAATACGCGCCGATCCGCGCAGACGCGCGGGCGATCCTGCGGCAGAAGACGATCATCGGCGAGACCTATGTCGAGCTGACACCCGGATCAGCGGGCAGTCCCGCGCTGCCGGACGGCGGCACGCTCGCCCGCACGAACGTCGAGCCCGCCGTGCAGCTCGACCAGATCTTCGACGCGCTCGACCCGGCTACCCGCCGCGCCTTCCAGGCCTGGCAGCAGCAGCTTGCCCTCGCCCTCAGCGGCAACGGCACGAACCTCAACAACGCCCTCGGCAACCTGCCGGCCTTCACCGGCGGCGCAAGCGACGTGCTCGGGGTGCTCGACGTCGAGCACGCCGCCGTCGTCCGCCTGATCGGCAACGGGAGCATCGTGTTCACGGCGCTCAGCCACAATCGTGCGGCGCTTCAGAACCTCGTGACGAGCGCGGGGACGACGTTCGCCACGACCGCGGCCAACAACGCCGCGCTCACGAGCACGGTCGAGGTGCTGCCGACGTTCCTGCGGGAGACGCGGGCGACGTTCGCCCGGCTGAAGGCGTTCGCGCTCGACACCAACCCGCTCGTCTCCGAGCTCATCCCGGTGGCCGACGAGCTCGGCCCGACGCTGACCGCCGTGCGCGCGCTCTCGCCGCAGCTGCGGACCCTGTTCGTCGTGCTCAACCCGCTCATCACCGCCTCGCAGACCGGCTTCCCGGCATTCCACGACGTGCTGCTCGCCACCAAGCCGCTGCTCGGCGCGCTCGGCCCGTTCCTCGGCGAGCTCAATCCGATCCTCGGCTGGCTCTCCGGCCACCAGCAGCTGCTCTCGGACTTCATCTCGGTCGGGGCAGTCGGCGTGGCCGCAAAGACGAGCGCCTACGGCGGCAACGGGCTCACCTGCGGCGGCACGCCGTGCGGCCACTACCTGCGGCAGTTCTCGCCCGTCGGCCCCCAGACGAGCGGCCTGGCCAGCACCCGGGACGCCAACAGTCGCGGCAACACCTATCCCCCGTCGCTGTGGCTCGCCGACCCGCAAAGCTTCACGGCCGGCGGCAAGTATCCGGGCAGCTTCGCCCTCCCGTCCTGGGACTGCCACCCGACCGGCGCCCCCGGCAACGGGTCACAGCCGGCGACGGCGACGAACCAGGCGTGCTGGGTCGCCCCCACCCTGCCGGGAGCGAAACCCGGCCAGATCCCCCACCTGCTGAGCGCGCACTACCCGAGCAATTAACGGCGAACGCGCCCCCGACCGCGAACGGCCGGAGGCCCGTTGGCCGGATGTCGTCCTAGCCGAGCCCGATCGGCGGGGTCGGCGGGTGATACGGATGGCGGTGCACCGGAGCCGGGCACCACGGGTTGGCCGGCACGCCCTTGCACGGGTTGGGCATCGTCGCCAGACCCTTGGGCAGCGGGTGCATGATGACCTCGGTCCGACGCGGGTACTGGCCGGTCGGGCAGGTCGCCGGCACACCCGGCGTGAGCTCGACCTGCGAGTTGCACAGCACCTCGTCGAGGAACGTCGGGTTGGGGTTGGCGGCCATCGCCGACCCGTTGCACTGCGGGTGCGTCGTCTGCAGGTTCGACGGGCTCGTCGTCGCCGGCTGACCGTTGCTCTTGTGGTTGCCACGGAAGCAGTTGGTCGGATGCCCGGACTCGAAGTTGAGCTGGGCGATGTCGCCGTTGCTCGGATGGCCGAAGGAGCCGTTGTTCGTGAAGGAGTTGTTCAGCACCGCGTCGCCGAACTGATCGTAGAGGCAGCTGCCCGGACCGAGCGAGTTCAGCGTGCCGCCCGTGCACGGTCCCCCCGAGTCGAGATAGGGCACGAGGATCATGCCCCAGGCGTGGTTGTTGACGAAACGGTTGTTCATCACCGTGTCGTTGCGCGCGCCGGACAGCGAGAGCCCGGTGCCGACCGGACCGGCGGCGGCCGAACCGGCGGAGGGCACGTTGGGGTTGTTGTTGTCGTGGACGTAGTTGTCCATGAACACCCAGCACGAATGGGTGTGGGTGATCGGGCTGATCCCGTTATGGGCGCAGGTGCCGTTCTGCGGGGGCGGGAAGTCCGCATTCTGGCTGTTGGTGTCGAACCCGTCCTCGTTGTTGTCGAACTCCGAGTTCTTGAACACGAGCGAGCCACCGGAGTTGGTGCCCGAGTAGCCGAGCGCGTTGTACTCCGCGTGCGCGCTGTCGACGACCTGGTTGCACTGCTGCTGGCAGGCCCCGATGTAGTAGCCCGAGTCGTTGAAGTTGCTGGCGTAGGTCTGATCCCACGTGCCGCCGTCCCAGTTGCTGGAGAAGATCCCGTACTGGGCCGCAGTCGCCTCGTCCTTGTAGTACGTGCTCGTCGCGGTCAGGTAGGACCCGAGGTAGCCCCAGCCGCCGATCTGGCCGCTGTCGTCACCGCCGTTCCACCAGATCTCGTTCCCGGTGTCCCCGGAACCGTGCAGGTAGTTGCAGGCCGTCAGGTTCTGCACCCACACGTTGGTCGCCTTCCACACCATGATCCCGTTGAGACCGAGCGGCGAAGCGCCCGCCGAGAGACCGGCCGGGCCGAACTCCTGGTCCCCAGCCGCGCCGCTGCATGCCTTCGCGCCCCGCTTCGTGCCGTCGACGATCACCGTATTGCGGTTCATGCCCCGGACCCGCAGCCGCGCGGTCGTGATCAGCACGCCGGCGGTGCGATCGGGGAAGCCGGCGGGATGGCGACCCGAGTGCTCCTTGTAGTCGCCGGGACCGATCAGGATCCAGTCCCCGGAATGGGCGGCGTTGACCGCGGCCTGGATCGAGGTGTACTGGCCCCGCTTGCCGTGGTAGCTACCGACGCGCAACACGCGCGCCTGGGCCGCGGCCGCGGTCAGGAGTACGACCGATAGGGCGAACAGCACGGCTAGGTGGCGCTTCATGGCCTCTCTCCTCTCCGGGCCGCTGCTCGCATCCGGCGAGTCGGGGCGCCGGTCCTCAACGGCGTGGGCGTGTCACAGCGAGGACAGTCTCGCCTGCGGGCCGCGTACAGGCAAGGTGGCGTACGCGTGGCCTCGTGGGCGGGTGCGCACCACTGCTCGCGCCGGGCAACGCTGTGGGTGGCCACCGGCGCTCACGGACCGCTCGCGATGGCCAGCGTCAGCGTGCTCGTATACGTGCCCGCGAAGCTGTTCGACGGGACCGCCACGCGCACGGTGGCCGTGACCGTGAACATGCCCTGGCCGGTGTTCGCCGCGGCGTCGTAGAACTTGACCGCGGCCGGTGCGGTGCCCGCCGCGGGGATGGCGAGCGGGTAGACGACCGAGTTGACCGGCGCGACGCAGTTGCCCTGGGCGCAGCTGCTGCTCACCGCGCTCACGCTCGAGCTGCCGTCCGGCAGGTTGCGGACGGGCGGCCCGGCGGTGGCGAACTGCGTCGAGGTGATGGTGAGATGCCAGCCGGGACTGCTGCCATTGCTTGTGTCCTTGGCGGTCATCGGCAGCGTGTAGGTCTGGGTCTGCTCGCCGAGGTCGAGGTTGTCGGTGAAGACGGGCGCGGCGCCGGTGCTCAGCGACAGGACCGCGAGTGCCCGCGGCGGAGCCCCGGCGACGGCGGCGAGAGCGAGAATGACGGCGAGTGCGGTCCGGCGGCACACCATCGCATCACGGCTTGGCCGGCGGCACCCGGGGACGCAGGCGCGCGCCGAGGGCAAAGGCGACGAGCGCGAGCGCGAGTGCCGCGACGACGTACGGGATGAGGCTCGGTCCCCCGCCCGCAGGGGGCGCCGTCCGGCGTGAGCCGAACGACTCGGTGAGGCTGCGGCCGGTGATCGTCAGCGGCAGCACGCGGGTCTGTTCCCGTCCCGCATAGCGGATCGTCACGGTGGCGCGGTACTGGCCCGCGGGCAGCGCTCGCCCGGTCACCTGAATCGGGTAGTCGATCGCGGTGGCGGGAACGAAGGTGTCGAGTGGGAATGACCGAGCAAGCCGCTGGCGGCCGTGCCCGTCGGTGATGGTGAGCGTCCCGGTCCCGTGCGTGAGCGCATTGCCCGTGCTGGCCAGCCCGACGAGCAGGGTCTGGTAGGCGGGCTGGTTGCCCGGCCGCACGCCGGTGATCGTGAGCTGCTGGGTCCGCGGCCCGGGCAGATTGACCTCGACGGCGATCACCGTCAACTCGAGCACGCGGATGTGGAAGCTGGCGTTACCGCGCCGGCTCGAGAGCCGGGCCCGCGACTGGTCGGGAGTGGCGACGATGCCGCCGAGATGCTGGCCGGGCCGCGCACCGGGCGGCACGGTGACCGCGAAGCCCACCGTCGTCTCCTGGCCCGGCCCGAGCGTCAGGTGATGGCGGGTGAGCGTGATCCATGCACCGACGTCTCGTCGCGGCTCCTGCGGCGAGCGGTAGACGGCGCCGCTCGTCTGACCGGTGGCGGCGTCGACGGCGTACAGCGACAGTCCGCCCCCGACCGGGCCGGTGTCGATCACCGCCACCTCGCCCCGCGTGCTCGCGCCGGGCCGGGCGGCGAGCACGAAGTACGGGGCCTGCGATCCCGCCACCTGGAGGGCGAGGATCGGAGCCGCCGCGTGCGCGGGCGACGGTGCCCCGATCAGCGCAACAACGGCAGTCGCGGCCGCCGCGAGCGACGTCGCCGCCCGCGGGCCGGGGACCGCACACGCGGCGTCGAGCAGTCGGGGGCGGACCGCTCGACGCCGCTCTGCGCGGGCCCTCACCGAGCTACGGGCCGCTGACGATCGCCAGCGTCAGCGTGCTCGTATATGTGCCGGCGAAGCTGTTGCCGGGCACGAACACCCCGATGGTGGGAGTGATCGTGAACTTCCCCATTCCGGTGGCTGCTGCAGCATTGAAGAACTTGACGGCGGTGGGGGCGGTCGCGCCGGCCGGGATCGCGACCGGGTAGGTGATCGCGTTGGTCGGGTTGGTGCACGTGCCGGTGATACAGGCCGACGTGACGCCGGTCAGCGACGAGGCATTGGCGGCCAGCGTGTTGGGCGTCGCGCCGCCGGTCGAGAACTGCGTCGAGGTGATGGTGAGGTTCCAGCCCGAGCCGTTACCGCGGGAGTCCTGGGCGGTGGCGGGCACGGTGTAGGTCGGAGTCTGATCGCCGAGGTCGAGGTTGTCCGAGAAGCTCGGTGCGGCCGTCGTGCTCAACGACAGGTTCGAGCCGCTCAGCGTGCCGGTCACGGTCGCGGTGGCCGCGAGGGCGCTGGCGGGCAGCAGCAGGCTGGCCCCGGTGACGATCCCTCCGCAACGGAACAGTTTCCCGAAAGTGATCATGTCCCGATTCCTTCCTCAATCGGACAAAGCGCTCCGGCCCGGGGCGCGAGCCGAGAGTCGGCCCCTTCACGCTCCGGCACGCTACTGCCCGCCGGGACGCGCGAGGTGTTCACCGTCGTGAACGTGTCGGTATGGGGAGGAAATCCATCCGCAACGCGGCTCCGGTTCTCGGTGCGTTGTCGGCGGTCGCTTGTCGAGCGCGGGCGGGATGCGCAGTGTGCCTGGGTCTGGCGCCCCGCAGCGCGGCGCTTGGCTCAGGCGCCGGCGGCGGCGCTGGCCGTCTCGACCGCCGGGGCGGCGGCGGGCAGCATCGCGCTGCCGAGCAGAGCGTCGAGCTCGGCGTGCAGGGAGGCGCTGCGGGTGACCCGGAAGTCGCTGCCGAGTCGCAGCCGCCGGTTGCCGACCGAGGTGCTGAGCTCGACGACGACGTCACAGTCGCCGGGGAAGCTGACCAGCAGCTCTTTGAGCTCGCCGAGCACCGTGGCCGGCACCGCGGTCGCGTCGAGGCGGACGCGCAGCGCGCTCGGCGGCACGATCACCTTGGCCGCCTCCGCCTGAGCCTTCTGCACCTCCTCGTCGGTCGGCTCGAAGCGATCGACCTGCTGGACGATGATGCACGTCTTCTCGCGGTCCTTATGGTCGACCCGGCCGCGGACGAGGACGATCGAGTCGGTCTCGAGCGCCTGGTCGTTGGCGGCCAGCGCCTTGCCGAAGACGATGATCTCGACCGCGCTCTCAAGGTCGTCGAGCGTCGCGAACATCATCGGGTCGCCCTTCTTGGTGCGGATCCGCTTGGCCTGGGTGATCATCCCGCCGACCGTGACCCAGTCGCCGTCGCGGCGGTTCGAGAGCTCCGCGAGTGAGCAGTCGGTCTCGGCGCGCAGCGCCGGCCCCACCTCCTTGAGCGGGTGGGCGGAGATGAACAGGCCGATCGCCTCCTTCTCGGCGGCGAGTAGCTCGGCGCGCTCGAACTCCTCGCCGGGGATCGACGCGTGATTCGGCGTGGCGAACGCGGCGGCGGCCGACGAGGCTCCGCTGCCACCGGTGTCGGCGCCGAGGTCGAAGATCGAGCCCTGGCCGATGAGCGCGTCCTGCTGGGCCTTCTGGCCCGCGCCCTGCGCCTGCTCGAGCACGGCGAGCATGCCCTTGCGCGAGTCGCCGGTCGACCCGAACGCACCGCACTTGATGAGCGCCTCGATCGCCTTCTTGTTGACCGCGCGGCCGTCGACACGGGCGCAGAAATCCCACAGGTCGGTGAAGTGGCCGCCCTCCTCACGGGCGCGCTTGATCGCCTCAACCGCGGCGTATCCGACCCCCTTGACGGCATCGAGTCCGAAGCGGATGTTGCCGTCGACGACGACGAACTCATGGTCGGAGAGGTTGACGTCCGGCGGCAGGATGGCGATCCCCATCTGCTCGGCCTGGGCGACGAAGAACGGCACCTTGTCCTTGGTGTCCATGACCGAGGAGATGAGGGCGGCCATGTACTCGGCGGGGTAGTTGGCCTTCAGCCACGCGGTCCGGTAGGCGATCAGCGCGTAGCAGGCGGCATGCGCCTTGTTGAACGAGTAGTCGGCCGACTTCTCGTTCGTCGTCCACAGCCAGTCGATGACCGCCTCCGCGGTTCCCGAGGCGCGGCACCCGGCGACGAACTCCGGCTTGAGCTTGGCCATCGCCTCACGGTTCTTCTTGCCGATCGCCTTGCGCAGGTCGTCGGCTTTCGCGCCGCTGAAGCCGGCGAGCGTCTTGGAGATCTCCATCGCCTGCTCCTGGTAGACGATGACCCCGTTGGTCGACTCGAGGATCGGCCGCAGGCGCTCGTCGGGATAGGAGACCGACTCGGGATCGCGCTTGCCGCGGGCGTAGGTGGGGATCTGGTCCATCGCACCGGGCCGGTAGAGCGCGTTGAGCGCGATCAGGTCCTCGAGCTCGGTCGGCTTGACCTTCTTGAGCGTCTCGCGCATGCCCTCGGACTCGAACTGGAACACGCCGACGGAGTCGCCGATGGCCATCATCTCGTACGTCTTGGCGTCGTCGAGCGGCAGCGTCGTCATGTCCGGCCGCTCGCCGGTGGAGCGCCCGATGATGTCGAGCGCGTCCTCGATCACGTCGAGGTTGCGCAGGCCGAGGAAGTCCATCTTCAGCAGGCCGAGCTGCTCGACGGGCTTCATCGAGAACTGGGTGACGGTGCGGAACACGCGGTCGCCGTTCTCGTCCACGCCCGCCTCGGCGATCTGCAGCGGCACGATGTCGGTGAGCGGACGGTCGGCGATGACGACCGCGGCGGCGTGGATCGACGAGTTGCGGACGATCCCCTCGAGGCCCTGAGCGACCTCGACGATCTGCTTGGCGTTCGGATCGCGGTCGACCTCGGCCCGCAGCGGCTCGCCCGGGCGCAGGCAGTCCTCGAAGCTCGGCGGCCGGCCCATGATCGGGTCCGGGATGAGCTTGGCCAGCCGGTCGCCGGCCCCGTAGTCGTGGCCGAGCACGCGGGCGGCGTCCCGCGTGGCGGCGCGGGGGAACATCTTGCCGAAGGTGACGATCTGGGCGACCGACTCCTTGCCGTACTTCTCGGTCACGTAGCGGATCACCCGCTCCCGGCCGCGCACCGAGAAGTCGATATCGATATCCGGCATCGACACGCGCTCGGGGTTGAGGAAGCGCTCGAACAGCAGGTCATAGCGCAGTGGGTCGACGTCGGTGATCTGCAGGCAGTAGGCGACGAGCGAGCCGGCGGCCGAGCCACGCCCCGGACCGACGGCGATCCCGGCGTCCTTGGCGTAGGTGACGAAGTCCCAGACGATCAGGAAGTAGCCGCTGAAGCCCATCCGCTCGATCACCCCGAGCTCGTACTCGGCCCGCTCGATCGCCTCGGCCGGGATCGGGTCCCCGTATCGGCGACGCAGCCCCTCCTGCACCATCGCCCGTAGGAAGTCGGGCTCGGTCTCCCCGTTCGGGGTGGGGTAGCGCGGGATCAGCTGGGCGCCGAGCGCGATCTCGACGTCGCAGCGCTCGGCGATCTCGACCGTCGAGGCGATCGCCTCCGGCCACTCGGCGAACGCCTGGGCCATCTCGTCGCTGGACCGCAGGTAGAACTCGTTGGTGTCGAAGGTGATCTTCGGCTGGCTGAGGGTCGACTTCGTCTGCACGCAGAGCAACGCCGCGTGGTGGTGATAGTCCTCGCGGCGGAGGTAGTGGACGTCGCCGGTGCCGACGAGCGGCCGCCCTACCTCACGCGCGATCCGCACAATGCCCTCGTTGACCTTGTCCTGAGCGGCGAGGCCGTTCTTCTGCACCTCGAAGTAGACGTTGTCCGGGCCGAAGGCGTTCAGCATCTCGTCCGCGTAGGTGCGGGCGTCGGCGTCGCGATCGTTCAGCAGCGCCTGGCAGAACCGCGACTGCAGGCAGCCGGTCATCGCGATGACGCCCTCGGCATGCGCGGCGATCTGCGCCATGTCGACCGCCGGCTTGCCGCCTTGATAGCCCTCGAGGAACCCGGCCGAGGACAGCTTGACGAGGTTGCGATAGCCGGTCGGCGTCGCCGCCACGAGCGTCAGATGGAAGCGCTCCCGCCGGCCGGGCGCGCGCCGGGCGTGGTCATCGACGACGTAGATCTCGCAGCCGAGGATCGGCTTGACGTCGTGCTTGCGGCAGGCCGAGAACAACTCGACGGAGCCGTTCATCACCCCATGGTCGGTGAGGGCGAGCGCGGGCTGATCGAACGATGCCGCCCGCGCCGCGAGGGCGTCGATCTTGCACGCGCCGTCAAGCAGCGAGTACTCGGAGTGGACGTGGAGATGGACGCAGGAAGGAGCCATGCCGTACCCCTCCGAGCATAGGTGCCGGGGCGGACATTTTCGCCCTCCCGCGCGCGGGCCGGGGCGGATTCAGCCGCTCTGTGCGCGGTTCAGCCACTCGCGCAGAACAGTGAGCGGCCGCGCGTCCCCCGCGACCTCCGCCCCGGCGACCGGAGCTCCGCCCAGGACGGCCAGGAGATCGTCCCCCGGGCACACGACCGTCGTCGCCGCGGGCTCGAGCGCCGCGCCCTCGGTGACCGTCAGCGACGACCCACCACGCACGTGGATCTGTGCTCCGGAGTGGGTCGCCGACGGCTCCCGGTGGGCGATCGTGAACCGCTCGCCGGCGGTCCAAGTCGGCGGGATCAGCAGGGCAGCCAGGGTGAAAGTCGTCCCCGGGCTCAGCCGCACCCCCCCGGCGTGGAGCTGGGCGAGGCTCAGCGGCCGCCGGACAAGCCGAGCGGGCGCCTCGAGCGCGGCGCGCGTCCCCGTGACCCGGGCCAGGCCGCGCCGGAACCAGCGCGGCCGCCCGGCGGCGAGCAGCCGCGCGAGGCCGGCGAGATCTCCCCGGACCTGAAACGCGACGTCCTGCGAAGCGCGTGGCGAGGGGATGAGCGCGACGCGCGTGGCGCCGCCGGCGACGGTGACGGCCACGCAACCCGTCTCGTCGAGCACGAGGTCGTAGGCGACCGGGTCCGGATGGACGAGCGCCTGGACGGGCAGCAGCGCGAGGGCCAGGCGTCCGGCGGCAGCGGGATCGCGCTCGGTGAGGGTGCGGAAGACGGGCTCGAGCCACGGCCGCAGGGGCGGGGCTGCCGGCTGCTCAGGCGTGGCCTCGGCCGGCGTCGCCGGCGGCCTCGGCGGCCTCGCGGAGGCGGCTGAGGGCTGCGGCGAGGCGCTCGGGCTCGATGCCGCCGGCGAGGGGCGAGACGGTCTCGATCTCGGATTGGGACTCGGTCTCGGTGGCAGGCTCGGTCTCGGTGGCAGGCTCGGTCGCGGTCGCGGTCGCGGGCTCGGGCGCGGGGGGCACGGGCTCGGCGGCCGCCGCCTCGGGCGCGGGCGCCGTGGGCTCCGGCTCCTCGGGCGCGTCCAACTCCACCCCGCCCGCCGCGGCGATCCGGACCTCGTGCAGGCGCATCCGCAGCCCGTCGAGCGCATCGAAGGCCCGGTGGGCCCGCCGGGTCTGCTCGTCGAGTTGCCGCTCGAGCTCGGTCGCCCGCGCCTCGGCGTCGCGGCGGCGCTCGCGCTCGCGCTCGGTGAGGGCACGGAGCTCGGCGAACTCGGCGCGCAGCGCGGCGAGCTGGGGCGAGGCGAGCGCCTCGGGCGCCGGCGGGGGCCCGGTTTCGGGGGCCCCCGCGGTCTCGGGCGGAGGGGCGGTCGCGGTCTCGGGCGGAGAGGCGGTCTCGGGGGCCGGCGCGACAGCCGGCGGCGGCGCGGCAACGAGCACCGTGCGCTGGCCGACCATCGCCCGCTCGATCACGATCGCCGTGGCGTCGACCGCGACCGCCCGGACAGTGGGAGGCGTGGGCGCTGGGCCGCGAATGCCCGGGGCGGCGGACCGCGCCGCGAGCTGCGCTTCGGCGAGGAGCACCTCGGGCTGCCCGTACCCCGCGCCCGTCGGGGCGGCGACCTCGGGCTCGGCGACGGCGAGGTCCGGCTCGGGTGCGGCCTCGGCGAGCCGAGCGGCCTCAGCGAGCCGGGCGGCCTCGACGAGGCGGGCCACCTCCCGTTCGGACTGCTCGCGCGCCGCCCGGGCCGCGTCGGCGGCGTGCTCGGCCTCGTCGACGCGACGGCGCAGCTGCGCGAGCTGCTCCTCGAGGTCGTGGATTCGGTCGCCCGCCTCCCCGAGCTCGGCGGTGAGCGCCTCGGCCTCTCCGCGGTCCTCCGCGCGGCGCATGAGCTCCTCCTGGAGCTCCTCGCGCAGGAGCCGCTCGGCGTGCGCACGCTGCTCGGCCCGCCGGAGGGCGTGGTCGCGGTCGTCGAGTTCAGTCTGCAGCCGCTCAGGCTCGCGACGGGCTTCGGCGAGGTCATGCTCGAGCGCCTCGATCCGGGCCGCGAGGCGCGCGGCCTCGTTCTCGGCTTCGGTCGCCCGTTTCCGGGCGGCCTCGAGCGCGAGCTCCGCGCTGCGCACGCGGCGCTCAGAGAGCGTCTCGGGGTCGATCAGCGCCGGTGGCGAGCCGCCGCCCGGATCGGTGACCGGAAGCGGCACGACGACGCCGCCGAGCTGCAGCAGCACCCGGCTGTCGGCCTCAGGGGCAAGCGGCGCCGGGACGGAGAAGCTGAAGCGCCAGCTTCCCGGCGGCGTGCCGCTCAGGCTCGGCGGCTCGGGCATGGCCGGGAAGCGGTGGCGCTGCCCGCGCGTCTCGATCATCAGGACCGGCTGGCCGCTCCAGGTCGGGCGGCGGCGCCACCAGCGCCCGGTGATGCTGACGGTGAGGTGCTCCTCGCCGTGCCCTGACCACTCAACCGCTTCGATCCCGAGCGCAGTGGGCAACGCAGGCGGATCGGTCATCGCCGCGACGGTAGGGCGAGACCCGGACGGATGGGCCCGGGAACTCAGTCGCTGCGCAGGCTCGCGCTCAGCGCGCGGGCCTCGGCGAGCAGGCGCTCGGCTTCATCGACGCCCGCGTCACGCAGGCCGGCCTGCTCGCGCGCCTGGGCGAGCTCGCCGGTCAGCCGCTCGAGCTCGCCGCGCAGGGCGGTCGCCTCGCTGAGGGCGGCGTCCCGGCTGACGACGGTCGCGGTGATCTCCGCCCGCATCTCGGAGAGGGCGCGGGCGCGCTCCTCCTCCCCCCTGGCCACGCGCTCGCGCAGCCCCTCGAGCTCCTGGCGGAGCTCAGCATGGGCGGACTCGAGTCGCTCCTGCGTCGCGGAGCGGGCATCGAGCTGGGACTGGGTGTCGGCCAGGCGCCCGCGGAGTTGGGCCTCGCTGGACGCCCGTGCGTCGAGCTCGGCTCGCAGGGCGAACACGGCGTCCTCGCCGGTGAGGACCGCATCGGACGCGGCCGGCTTGGACGCGGACTCCTCGGCCGCGGGGCGCTCGACCGCCGGCGGCGCGCCGGAAGGTGACTCGACGGCACGCGACTCGACGGCACGCGACTCAGTGGAAGGCGACTCGCCGCCACGCGGCTCGTTCACGGCCGGCTCATTCGGCGTCGCGTCGCTCACGGGCTCGGGGCGCTTGCGGGCCGGCTGGGCCGCGGGGCGGGGTGCGGATGGGGTCGGTGGGGCGTCAAGCTCTTCGGCGGCCGACAGCGGGATCGTGTCCTCGCCGACGACCAACGCCGCGGATCCTGCCAGATGCGGTCCCAGCCACGCCGGCAGCGCAAAGCTCGCGCCCCAGGCAGTGCGGCGCACGAGCGAGCCCTTCTGCGGCGCGACGAGCTCAGGAAAGCGGTGCCGGCGACCGTCGACCTCGACGACGAGGGCGGCAAAGCTCGGGGTTCGGCGCGGGCGGCCCGGCCAGCGACCGTCGAGGTGCACGAGGATCTTGTCCGTCTCGAGCGGAGAGGTGTCCACTCGAGTGATGTCCAGCGCCCGTGCGCCGGTTGTGAGGTCCGCCAACTTGCCCCCCAGGGGTCGCTATCGCCATCCAGGCAACAGAGAGGGTACCGGTTGGAACCCTTAATTGGTGGATTCTGCGGCGACTTAGTCGGTGTGGCCCTGCTGGCGCGTAGCAACGACGGCGCCCGTCACGACAGCCGCGGTGGCCCCGGCGATCGCCAGGTTGCGGCGGCCATTCGGGACGTTGCGGCGCGCGTACAGCTTGATGCCTTGCCAGGTGACGTATCCGAGCAACTTGTAACCCATAACAGGGGGCCTACCCGGATCGGCGGGGAGCTATCGCCCCGAGCGGAGACGGTGCGCCGGCCGCAGCCGATCGCGACAAGCCCTATCCAGGGTCCGACTGCCGCACGCGCCACGCGAGCCGCGACTGCAGCGACCACAGTTCGATGAACCCAGGGGCGGCCTCGTGGGAGAACAGCCCGCCCGACTCGGCGAACCCGGCCAGCTGCGCGTCGTAGACGGCGAACGGCGAGGATCGAGTGACGACTCGCGCCGAGCCCTTGTAGAGCTTGATCCCGATCGCGCCGGTGACCTGGGCGTTGGCCGCCTCCATGTAGGCGTCGAGGTCGGTGCGGACGGGCTCCCACCACAGCCCGGCGTAGACGAGGAACGCCCACTGCTGATCGAGCCCCGGCTTGAGCTGGTTCTGATGGATCGTCGAGACGAGCGCCTCGAGCTCCCGATGGGCGAGCAGGATCAGCGCCGCCGCCGGCACCTCGTAGATGTCGCGCACCTTGAGGCCGACGATCCGATCCTCGATGTGGTCGACGATCCCGATCCCGTGATGGCCCCCGATCTCCGCCACCCGCTCGATCAGCTCGACGAGACCAAGCCGCTCGCCGTTGACCGCAACCGGCACGCCCGCGTCGAATTCGAGGGTGATGATCTCCGCTTCGTCGGGAGCCTCCTCGGGCCGCGTGACGAGCTGGAAGACCTCGTCCTTGGGCGCGTGGCTGAGATCCTCGATCCAGCGGCCCTCGCTCGAGCGTCCCCAGAGGTTGTCGTCGATCGAGTACGGCGCCGTCTCGGTGCCGCCCTTGACGGGGATGCCGTGCTGGCGGGCGTACGCGATCTCCTCCTCGCGGCCCATCCGCCACGAGCGCACGGGCGCGATCACCTTGAGCTCCGGAGCCAGCGTGGCGATCGTGGCCTCGATCCGCACCTGGTCGTTGCCCTTCCCGGTGCAGCCGTGGGCGATCGTGTCGCAGCCCGTCTCGCGCGCATAATCGACCGCGAGCTTGGCGATCAGCGGCCGGCCGAGCGCGGTGAACAGCGGATAGCCGCGGCCGTAGACGGCGTTGGCCCGGATCGCCCGGGTCAGGTATTCCGCGGCGAACTCCTCACGCGCGTCGACGACATGGCACTCGACGGCCCCGAGCTGTAGAGCCTTGCCGCGGACGACGTCGTAGTCCTCGCCGGGCTGCCCGAGGTTGACCGTCAGCGCGACGACCTCGGCGTCGTACTCGTCCTGGATCCACTTGAGCATCACGCTCGTGTCGAGCCCGCCGCTGTAGAGCAGCAGCACGCGATGGACGTCGGCATGGTGCGCCTGGTAGGACGCGATCGGCTTGGTTGATTTCGGTTCGTGCGGCTCGGGCATGGCGGCGTAGGTTATTGGGGACGTGGGGAATCTGAGTCCCCGTATGCGGGAACAGGATTCCCCACGGGGCGTGGCACCGGGCGGGGACTCAGGCGAGTCGGCGCCGCACGTCCCACCACAGCGCCTCGTAGGCCATCGCCGCCGCGCTCGCGGGCGCGAAGGCGGCGACCGGGTCGCGCTCCTCGCCCATCAGCTCGACCTCCTCGGCGTCGGGGATGACCGCGCCGAGCATCGTCACGCGATGGGTGGTGCGCAGCCGGCTGACGAGGCGGCGGTGCAGCGAGCGATGGATGTCGAACATCGACAGGAAGGCGAGGACCTGCGGACCGTCGTCGGTGTCGACGAGCTGCTCGAGCTGGGCGAACGTGCGCGCGGACAACGTCGCCGGGATGATCGGCACGAGCAGGGCATCGGCGGCCTCGAACACGCTCTCGGAGACGAGCGAGATGCTCGGCGGGCAGTCGAGGAAGATGTACTCATACTCCTCGCGCAGCGGCTCGAGCACCCGGGCGAGACGTCGGGTCGGCCGCTTGTAGTCGTCGAGGGCGAGGTCCATGTGGCGGTAGGAGAAGTCGGCCGGGAGCAGGTCGAGCCGCTCGTGGTCGGTGCCCTTGATCTGGTCGGTGACCGGCGACTTCAGCCCGATCAGCTCGCGACCGCCGCCGCGGACGAGCGGCTTGACCCGGAACAGGTACGTCGAGCCGCCCTGGGGATCGAGGTCCCAAAGCAGGGTCGGCGCGCCACCGCGGGCGGCGAGGTAGGCGAGGTTGACCGCCGCCGAGGTCTTTCCCACCCCGCCCTTGATGTTGTAGGTGGCGAGGATCCGGCTCATCACGCGTCCGCGGTGAAGGTCTCGGCGACGAGGCGCCGCTGCCGCTTGCTCGCGAAGGCGGCGAACGTCTCGGCGAACTCGCTGCGCGCCCGGCGCTCGTCGCGGCCGAGGTGCTCGACGAGGACCCCCATGGCCATCAGGGCCGCCGGCCCCCCTGGTTCCGCCGCCACCTCATCGCCCATCCCGCGCAGCCGGGCCACCTGCACCTCGCGGTCCTGATGGCGTCCGAGGACATCCTGCACGCCCTTCAGGGTCTTGACCATCGGCTTGACGACCTCGGAGGCGAACAGCGGCGTGCCGAACAGCTCGAGCAGGTAGCGCAGCTCCTTGCCCTTCTTGCGCAGCTCGTGGTAGTCGGTGGCCGGGCTCTCGGGCCCGATCGCCCGGCCCATGTGCACCATCTGACGGTAGACCTTGCGGATCCGCTCGGCGGCGAGATCGACGATCGGCCGGGTCGCCCCGGGGCGGTCGGTGAGGGGCTGCTCGACGAGTTCCTCGAGGAACGCCGCCCAGTCGCGCAGCGCCCCACGGCTGCGCGATGAGCGCAGCGTGCGGGCCATCTCGGCGTGGGCGGCGTCGCGGTGGCGGCGCAGCACGGCGAGGAGCGGCGCGAGGTCCCCCCGGACGTCCTCGGCCACGAACGCGGACATCGTGTCGAAGTCGAGCACGTAGACGTCGAGGTCCCTCGCGTCGCCGGTGATCTGCTGCAGCCAGCGGAACTCGGCGCGGAAGTGGGCGAGCGGCTCGGGTGGGAACACCGTCTTGAGCTCGCGCTGCACCGAGCGCGAGCGCCGCACCGACACGCGGAGATCGTGGAGGAACTCCGCGTCGATGTCGGCGAGCGTGCCGTCGAAATTCGCCTCGATCACCTCGTGCAAGCGATGGAGCACGGCGACCGCGGCGGCGTCCGAGCGCATCGTGCGCTCGAGCGGGACGTGAACCTTGGCCGCGATCCCGGCGGGCGCGCCCCCGGACGCGCGCACCGCCTCGTCGACGAGCGGCTGGTCGGCGGCGCGGAAGCCGACGTCGCGCTCGAGCACACTGCGGACCGAGGCGAGCTCGTCGTCATAGCCGCGCACCGGCGAGAGCCGCAGTCGGGGCCGCAGGCGGACCGGTCGCCCGGTCCGGGTGATGAGCTCGGGCTCCTCCACGGCCATCCGCACGACCGTCTTGCGCTCGTCGTCGAGCACGTCGAGGCGGCGCTCGCGGACGTGGACGCGGACGAGCGGCAGCAGCGCCCGGACGTCGACGACCGGCAGCAGCGCATCGCGCAGCGGACCCGGCGTCATCTCGAGGGGCAGCACCGGTCCGGTCGGCAGCGCGAGCGAAGCGCCGGCGACCTCGGCGCCGCTCGCGCGCTCGATGACCGACAGCCGGCCGTGATCATGGACCGCGGCGAGCCCGGCCCCGTGGAGAAGGCCGTCGAAGGTGTCGAAGTAGGTGCGGTCGCTGTGGCCGACGACCCCGTCGCGCAGCGAGAGATGCTGGGCGAGCCGGTCCGCGGCCGAGCTGAGCGGTATGACGTCCGGCGGCAGATATTCGACGGTCCCCACTGTCCCTCTACGCGGTCAGCGCCGCCAGTCGTCCGAGCGCGTCGTCGACCTCCTCGTCGCTGACGATCAACGGGGGCTCGAAGCGGATCGTCGCCGGGCCGGTGGCGTTGACGACGAGGCGCTGCTCGAGCAGGGCACGCCGCGCGAGCTCGGGGGCCGACACGTCCTCGGCGACGTCGATGGCCAGCATCAGGCCTCGTCCACGGACCTCGGTCGCATAGGGGAGCGCGGCCAGCCCGGTCGCCAGGCGCGCCCCCAGCCGGCGCACGTGGGCGAGGAGCTCGGGATCGGAGCAGATGTCAATCGCCGCGAGCGCCGCCGACGCGGTCAGCGGACCGCCGGCGAAGGTCGAGCCGTGATCGCCGGGTTGGAAGGTGTCGGCGAGCCGCGGGCCGGTGACGAGCGCGCCGACGGGCAGACCGCCGCCGAGCGCCTTCGCGGTGGTGAGCGCGTCGGGCACGACGTCGGTGTCCTCGTAGGCCCACAGCGTCCCCGTCCGCCCCATGCCGGTCTGGATCTCGTCGAACACGAGCGCCGCGCCGACGCGGTCACAGGCCTGGCGGGCGGCGCGCAGCAGATCGTCGGAGAGGACGTGGATCCCGCTCTCCCCCTGGATCGGCTCGAGCAGCACCGCCGCGGTCTGCTCGTCGACCACGGCGTGCAGCGCCGCCGGATCCTTGGGCACGACGACGAAGCCGGGGACGAGCGGGGCGAACGGAGCCTGCTTGGACTCCTGCGGGGTCGCCGACAGCGAGCCATAGGTGCGGCCGTGGAACGCGTCCTGGAGCACGACGATGTTGCCGCCGGGGTGGGCGCGGCGGACGAGCTTGATCGCCGCCTCGTTGGCCTCGGTGCCGGAGTTGCAGAGGAACACCTTGCCGCCGAGTGAGGTCTCCGAGAGCCGCTCGGAGAGGCGCAGCGCGGGCTCGGTGTAGTAGAGGTTGGTCGCGTGCATGAGCCGGCCCGCCTGCTCGCACACCGTGGCGACGATCCGCGGATGGCAGTGCCCGACGTTGAGCACCGAGATCCCGGCGAGGAAGTCGAGGTACTCGTTCCCCTCGTCGTCCCACAGCCGGCAGCCCTTACCGCGGATGAACTGCACCGGATTGCGGGCGTAGGTCGGGATCGCGTACTCGTGCTCGAGGGCCTGGAGCTCGCGGAGGGACATGGTGCCCATCATCGCCTACCCGGGACCGATCTTGGTGCCCTGACCGGCATCGGTGAACAGTTCGAGCAGCAGCGAGTGCGGCACACGCCCGTCGACGATGTGAGCGGCGGCCACGCCGCCCTCGATCGCGTCGAGACAGGCGGCGAGCTTCGGTCGCATGCCGCCGCCGATGCCCGGCAGCGCGCCGACGACCTCCGACGCGCGCGCTTCGGAAACCCGGGTCTCGGGGTCGGCAGGGTCGCGCAGCCAGCCGGCGACGTCGGTGAGGAACATGACCTTGTGCGCGCGCAGCGCCCGGGCGACCGCGCCGGCCGCCTCGTCGGCATTGATGTTGTACGAGTGGCCCTCGGCGTCGGCGCCGACGCTGGCGATGACCGGAATGTAGTCCTGGGCGACGTGGCGCAGCACGCCGGTGTCGACATGCTCGATCCGCCCGACGAAGCCGATGTCCTGACCGCTCGGCGAGCTCTGGCGGGCGGCGCGGAAGAGCAGCCCGTCGTCGCCGCACAGCCCCACGGCGGGCTGCCCGTGACGGTTGATGAGCAGCACGATGTCCTTATTGACCTTGCCGACGAGGACCATCTTCGCGACCTCGACGGTCTCGGCGTCGGACACCCGCAGGCCCTCGACGAAGCTGACGGGAAGGTCGAGGCGCTCCATGTAGCCGGTGATCTCCGGCCCGCCGCCGTGGACGATGACCGGGTTCATGCCGACGTACTTGAGCAGCACGACGTCGCGGGCGAACTCCTCCTTGAGCGCGGGGTCGATCATCGCCGCGCCGCCGTATTTGATGACCACGGTGCGCCCGTGGAACTCGCGGATGTAGGGCAGCGCCTCGAGCAGCGTCGCGACGTCACGCGGCGGCTGGAGCATCACGTCGTGTACTCGGCGTTGATGGTCACGTACTCGTGACCGAGATCGGAGAAGAACATCTCGGTCTCGGCGCCCTGGCCGGGGAGATCGATCACGTACTCGACCTCGTCGCGCTGGACGGCCTCGGCGAGCGCGTCGGCGGCGTGGGGCTTGAACGCCCCCCGCTCGCACACCGTGACGCCCTCGATCGCGATGTCGAGCAGCAGCGGAGCGGTGCCGGGCAGGGCCATGCCGACCGCCTGGGCGATCCGGCCCCAGTTGGGGTCGCCGCCGTAGAGCGCGGTCTTCACGAGCGGTGAGTTGGCCACCGCCCGGGCGACGGCGTGCACCGCGTCCTCGTCGCCGCCGCGGACGTGGACCCGGCCGACACGGCGCGCGCCCTCGCCGTCGCGGGCGACCATCAGCGCGAGCTGACGCAGAACGGCGTCGAGCGTCTCGCCGAAACGGAGCTCGTCGGCGCTCTCGGGCGCGACCGCGACGCCGGACTCGCCGCTGCACTGGAGCACGACGGTGTCGCTCGTCGACAGCTGGCCGTCGACGCTGATCCGCTCGAACGAGCGCCGGACGGTCACGCCGAGCAGCAGCTCGCACGTCTCCGCGGCGAGCACGGCGTCGGTCTGGATGAACACGAGCAGCGTCGCGAAGCCCGGCGAGATCATGCCCGCGCCCTTGGCCTCGGCGCACAGCCGCACGGCGCCGCCCGAGAGCTCGACGTCGAGGCAGACTCGCTTGGGGAAGGCGTCGGTGGTCTGGATCGCCTCGGCGAAGTCGACCCAACCCTCGGGGCACAGCTCGCCGGCGGCCGCGGCGATGCCCTCCCCGATCCGGTCCATCGGCAGCGGCACGCCGATCACGCCGGTCGAGGCGACGGCCACGTGCTCGGACGGCACCTCGGCCACGGCGGCCGCGGCCTCGGCCATGGCGAGTGCGTTCTCAATCCCGGGCACGCCGGTGGCGGCGTTGGCGTTGCCGGAGTTGACGACGACGGCGCGGAGGTTGTCGAGCCGGGCCCGCTCCATGTTGAGCAGCACCGGCGCCGCCAGCGTCCCCGAGCGCGTAAACCGGGCGGCGCTCGTCACCGCTTCGCAGTCGCACACCAGCAGACCGAGGTCCGAGCCGCCGCTCGGCTTGATCCCGCACGGCACCCCGGCGGCGCGGAAGCCACGGGGCAGCGGGGCGTCCTCGCCGAGGACGATCGCGTGCTCGGGCGCGCTGATCCAGCGCGAGGAGAAGAACTCGGTCACGAGATCCCCTCCCCCTCCGGGCGATCGAACATCAGGTTGAGGTTCTGGACGGCCTGCGACGCGGCCCCCTTCCAGAGATTGTCGATCGCCCCGAAAGCGATGATCCGGCCGGTGCGCTCGTCGCGGTGCACGGACACGCGGCAGTAGTTCGTCTCCCGCACGGCGCGGACCCCCGGCGGGTCGGCGACGACCTCGACGAACGGCTCATCGGCGTACTCGTCGAGATACAGCGCCCGCAGGTCGCCGTTCTCCACCCCCTCGGCCGGCGTGACGTAACACGACACGAGCTCACCCTGGTCGAGCGGGAGCAGATGGGCGGTGAAGGTGATCCTCACCCGCGCCCCGAGGGCGGCGAGCTCCTGCTCTATCTCCGGCGTGTGGCGGTGGCGCGGCACGCCATAGGCGTTGACGTTCTCGTCGACGGCGACGAAGTGCGTCTTCTCGGTCGCCGCCCGGCCGGCCCCGGACACCCCGGACTTGGCGTCGATGACGACCTGCTCGATCAGCCCCGCCCGGGCGAGCGGCGCGAGCGCGAGGATCGTCGCCGTCGGGTAACAGCCCGGGTTGGCCACGAGCTCGCTGCCGCGGATCTCTTCGCGGTAGAGCTCGGGCAGGCCATACACGGCGTCGGCGATCAGCTCGGGCTGGGGATGCTCGCGGTACCACTCGCCGTACTCGGCGGCGTCGCGCAGGCGGAAGTCGGCGCTGAGATCGACGACCCGGACGCCGCGGCGGCGCAGCTCGATCACGACCTCCGCGGCGGCGCCGTGCGGGTAGGCGACGATTGCCGCGTCGACGTCGCCGTGGCGGTCGAGGTCGAGCTCCTCGAGCTCAAGCGCCACCCGGTGCTGGGGGTAGAGACGGTCGAGCGGCGTGCCGACGTCCGAGCGCGAGGTGATCGTCGTCAGCGTGAAGTGCGGGTGCTCCTGAAGCAGCCGCGCCGCGAGCGCGCCGGCGAAGCCGGCGGCCCCGAACACCGCGACGCTAGGAGCCACGGACCCTCCCGCCGAGCTGGTCGGCGAGGGCGGCGATGATCGCCTCGCGCCGCTGGGCGACCTCCTGATCGGTGAGGGTGCGATCGGGCGCCCGGTAGGCGAGCCGCAGCGCGAGCGAAACGTTGCCGGGCCCGAGCTTCTCGGCGTCCCGGTAGACGTCGAACACCTCGGCGTGGGCGAGCAGCGAGCCACCGCCCTGCTCGGTGACGGCGAGGACCTCGGCAGCGCTGACGCCGTCGGGGACGACGACGGCGAGGTCCTCACGGACCTCGGGGAAGCTCGTCAGATCCTCGTACATCGCGGTCGCCGGGATCGCGATCGCGTCGAGGTCGAGCTCGAAGCCGGCGACCTTCTCCCTCACGTCCCAGTCGGCGGCGACGGCGGGATGCAGCTCGCCGAGCCAGCCGACGGCGGCGCCGTCGACGAGGACCCGGGCGCTGCGGCCGGGATGGAGGAACGGCTCGGTCGCGGGCTCGACGCTCCAGGCCACCCGGAGCCGGCCGAACAGGCCGGCGAGCACGCCCTTGGCGGCGAAGAAGTCGGCGGAGCGCGGGTCGGGATCGTGCCAGCCCGGCGGTCGCACCGCCCCGGCGAGGACGGCGGCAAGGTGATAGGGCTCGGCCGGCTGCGAGGCCCCGGCACGGGCCGTGGCCCCGGCCCCAGCGCCGCGGGCGCCCCCGCCGTCGACCCCCGCCTCCGGCAGGTACACCGCGCCGGCCTCGAACAGCCGCAGCGTGGTGATCCCACGCGAGCGGTTGCGCCGGGCCACGTCGAGCAGCGACCCGAGCAGCGTCGTGCGCAGCTGCGACTGGTCGGAGGACATCGGATTCTCGAGCTCGACGACCGGCCGATCGGGCAGCCGCAGGCGAGCCGTGACCTCCGGCCCGGTGAAGCTCCAGCCGACGATCTCGTGCAAACCCTGGGCGGCGAGCGCATCGGCGGCCGCACGGCGCAGCCGCTGGCGTGGCGTCAGCCGGCCCGCGGCCCCGTGGCGCGACGGCAGCGTGGCCGGCAGGTCCTGGAGCGCGTCGAGGCGGGCGACCTCCTCGATGAGGTCGGCCTCGCGGGTGATGTCGGCGCGGCGGAACGCGGGGACGGTGACGTCGAGGCCACCCGCGGCCCCGGCGGTCGTGAACTCGAGCGCCTCGAGCACCTCGGTCACCCGGCCGCGAGGGATCTCGACGCCGAGCAGGCCGGCGATCCGCTCGTCGCGCAGCCGGATCGTGACCGGCGCCGGGCCGGCGCCGCCGATGTCGATCGTGCCCGGCCGGACGCTGGCGCCGCACAGCTCAATCATCAGCGCGGTGGCGATCGCCTGAGCCTCCATCGCCTGCTCGGGCTGGAGTCCCTTCTCGAAGCGACCCGAGGCCTCGCTGCGCAGCCCCAGCCGCAGCGAGGTGCGGTGGATGTTCGGCCCGTTCCAGTTCGCCGCCTCCATCACGACCCGGGTCGTGTCGGCCGCGACCTCGGAGCGGGCGCCGCCCATCACGCCGGCGATCGACGTCGGGCCGTCGGCGTCGGCGATCAGCAGCATCTGCGCGTCGAGCTCGCGCGTCTGACCGTCGAGCGTCTCGACCTGCTCGGCCGGGCGCGCACGCCGGACGATGAGCTCGGACCCGGCGATCCGGTCGAGATCGAACGCGTGCAGCGGCTGCCCGGTGAGCAGCATCACGTAGTTCGTAATGTCGACGACGTTGGAGATCGGGCGCTGCCCGGCGGCCATGAGTCGCGCCTTGAGCCATGCCGGGCTCGGGCCGATCGTCACGTCGTCGAACACGCGGGCGGTGAAGCGCGGACACAGATCGGAGCTCTCGACGGTGATGCGGAGTCCCTCGACGCCGCCATCGCTGCCGGCATCCTCCCGCCACGGCGGCGCGGACAGCGGCGCGCCGGTGGCGGCGTGCAGCTCGCGGGCGACGCCGTAGATGCCGAGACAGTCGGGGCGGTTTGGCGTGATCTCGAGCACGAGCACGTCGGTGGCGATCGGGAGCACCTCGGTGAGCGGCGTCCCCGGCTTCGGCACCGCGCCGTCGGAGCCCTCGCCGCCCTTGGGGTCGAGCACGATGATTCCGGCGTGGTCGGCGCCGATGCCGAGCTCGTCCTCGGCGAGGATCATGCCGCTCGACTCGACGCCACGGAGCTTGGCCTTGCCGAGCTTCGTGCCGTCGGGCATGACCGCGCCCGGCATCCCGACGGCGACGGTCTGGCCGGCGGCGACGTTGGGCGCCCCGCAGACGATCTGCGACGGCGTGCTGCCGCCGATGTCGACCATGCACACGCTGAGCCGATCGGCGTCCGGATGCTTGCGGCGCTCGAGCACGCGTCCGACGACGAACCGCTCGAGGGCATCGACGCCGTGGTGCTCGACCCGCTCGACCTCGGTCCCGGTCAGAGCGAGCCGCTGGGCGATCGCCGCCGTGTCGAGCTCCGGGGCGCAATAGGCGCGCAGCCATTGCAGCGGGACACGCATCAGCCGAACTGCTCCAGGAAGCGGACGTCGTTGTCGTAGAACAGGCGTAGGTCGGGGATGCCGTGCTTGAGCATCGCGATCCGCTCGATGCCCATCCCGAAGGCGAAGCCCTGGACCTTCTCGGGGTCGTAGCCGTAGTCGCGCACGTGCGCGAGCACGTTCGGATCGACCATGCCGGCCCCGAGGATCTCGATCCACGCCGTCCCCTTGCACAGCGGGCAGCGGGCGCCGTCGGCGGTGATCCCACCGGTGCAGTTGAAGCACGACACGTCGACCTCGACGCTCGGCTCGGTGAACGGGAAGAAGTGGGGCCGCAGCCGCAGCTCGCGCTCCTCGCCGAAGATCGCCCGGGCGAAGGCGAGCAGCGTCCCCTTGAGGTCCGCGAGCGTGATGTCCGTGTCGATCGCCAGTCCCTCGATCTGATGGAATTGAGGGGTGTGGGTCGCGTCGGAGTCCGGGCGGTACACACGGCCGGGCACGATGATGTAGATCGGCGGCGGCTGGCTCTGCATCGAGCGGACCTGCACAGGGGAGGTGTGGACGCGCAGCAGGACCGTGTCAGGGTGGAAGAGATCCTCGGCCGGCCGCACGTAGAAGGTGTCGGTGGTGAGCCGCGAGGGATGGGTGACCGGGGTGTTGAGCGCGTCGAAGTTGTAGTAGGCGAGCTCGACCTCGGGGCCTTCGGCGACGTTGAAGCCGAGGCCGATGAACACGTCCTCGATCTCCCGCCTCGTCTGGGTGATGAGATGCAGTCGCCCGATCGCGGGCAGCGGGTCGCCGGGCAGGGTGACGTCGACGCGGGCGACGATCAGTTCGTGCTCGAGCTCGGCGGCGGCGAGCTCGGCGGCGCGAGCCTCGATCGCTCGCTCGAGCGCCTGGCGCGTGGCGTTGGCGGCCTTGCCGGTCTGGGCCCGCTGCTCGGGCGGCAGCTCGGCCACCCCGCGCAGGAGGTTCGGCAGCTCGGCCTTGCGCCCGAGGTAGCGGATCCGTACCTCCTCAAGCGCCTGCGTGGTCGTGGACGCGGCGATCGCCGCCCGGCCCTCGGCCCCGATCTGCTCGATCCGCTCGATCATGCGCGGGCCATCCTAGTTACCTCGTACAGGGCGACGGTGGCGGCCATCGCCGCGTTGAGCGAGTGGGTGTCGATGGGGATCCTCACGGCGAGCTCGGCGGACGCGATCAGCTCGGCCGGCAGGCCCTCGCGCTCGGCGCCGACCATCAGGGTGAGCTCCCCGGCGGGAAGCGTGGCCGCGGCGAGCGGCACCGGGGCGTCGGCATCGAGCGCCACCCGCGCGCCGGGCAGCGGGACGCCGTCCACCGCCCGGACGAGCGCGACGGAGAAGATCGCTCCCATGCTCGCCCGCACCGCCTTGGGGCTGAAGGGATCGGCGCTCCCGGGCCCGATCGCGACGCAGTCGGCCCCGAAGGCCTCGGCGGAGCGCAGGATCGTGCCGACGTTGCCCGGATCGTGGACGCCGTGGAGGTATAGGCACAGCGGACCGAGCGGCACCGGCGCCCAGCGCTCCTCATAGACGGCGAGCGTCCGCGTCCCCGAGCCGAGCCCGGAGGCCTCGGCGAGCAGCTGCGGCTCGACCCCGACGCCCGCGAGGCCGCTGCCCTCGGCGCAGAAGCGCTCGAGCGGCGTCCAGCCGGCGGCGTCGGCCGCGGCCAGCAGGTCCTCGCCCTCGGCCACGAACCGGCCGGCCCGGTCTCGCTCGCGCCGACGGCCGGAGAGCTTGCGGATCTCCTTGAGCTTCTGGTTCTGGGAGCTGGTGATGGTCATCGGAACGACAAAAAGGGCGCCGTCCTGCTGGAGCGGCGCCCGGGTGGTGCTGGTTGCCTGTGGCTGATGCTCAGCCGGCCGCCAGCGCCTCGCGGGCGCGGTCGGCAAAGCGTCGGAAGGTGTCGGCGTCGTGGACGGCGATGTCGGCGAGGATCTTGCGGTCGAGCTCGATCCCGGCCTGCTGCAGGCCATGGATGAACTGCGAGTAGGAGAGCCCGTTCTGCCGGGCAGCGGCGTTGATGCGAACGATCCACAGGCGGCGGAAGTCGCGCTTGCGGTTGCGCCGGTCGCGGTAGCGGTACTGGTCGGCCTTGAGCACGGCCTCCTTGGCGGTGCGGTAATGCCGGCTGGCGTCGCCGCGATAGCCCTTGGCCATCTCGAGCGTCGCGCGACGCTTCTTGCGCGCGTGGACGGAGCGCTTGACCCGGGTCATGAGCGCTTGGCTCCGAGCAGCACCTTGACCCGCTCCTCGTCGTGCTTGGAGATGACGGCGGGCTGGCCGAGCCGGCGCTTGCGCTTGGGCGACTTCTTCTCGAGGATGTGGCTCGAGAACGCCTTGCGTCCGCGCACCTTGCCGGTGGCGGTCAGCCTGAAGCGCTTCTTGGCGCCGGAATGGGTTTTCATCTTGGGCATGGCCGGTGGCTTAGTAAAGCAGACCACCGCGCCCGCGTCCGGACGCTCGCGACCCCAACAAGTTGCAGAGGGGGTGGGGACGCCGGGACGGTCGCCGATCAGGCGGGCTGACGCTGCTTCGACGGCGCTTGGCCGTCGTCGGCCCCGGGGGCCGCGTCGCCGGTGGCGGGGGCGTCGGTGGCATCGCCCGTTGCGGGGGCGTCAGTGGAGTCGCCCGTGCCGGGGGCGTCAGTGGCGTCGCCCGTGCCGGGGGCGTCAGCGGCGTCGCCCGTGCCGGGGGCGTCGGTGGCGGCGGTGTCGCTCGGGGCGGCGGTGTCGCCGGTCGCGGTCGGCTTCGCCTCGGCCTCGCCGTCAGCGGTCTCGGCCTCTGCGGAGCTCGCCTCGCTCGCCGCGCCGGACGTGTCCTCGTCCGCGGGCTTGCCCTGAGCCTTGGTCTCGCCGTCGCTGGTCTTGTCCTTCTCGCCGGCGAGCACGGCCTTCGACGGCGCGAGCAGCATCGTCATGTTGCGGCCATCCTGGAGCGGCGTCTGCTCGATGACGGCGATCTCGGACAGCTCGCCGGCCAGCTTGTCGAGCAGTGCGGTGCCGCGCTCGGGGTGGGTGACCTCACGACCGCGGAACATGATCGTGATCTTCACCTTGTCCTTGCCGAGCAGGAAGCGGGTCACGTGACCCTTCTTGGTGTCGTAATCGTTCTGGGCGATCTTCGGCCGGAACTTGATCTCCCGGATGGTGATCTGCTGCTGGTGCTTGCGGGCGGCCTTCTGCTTCTGGGCCTGCTCGTACTTGTACTTCGAGTAGTCGAGCACTCGGACCACGGGCGGCCGGGCCTCGGGGGCGACCTCGACGAGGTCGAGATCGCGCTGCTGCGCGTAGGACAGCGCCTCGGACGTCTTGATGACGCCGACCTGCTTGCCGTCCTCGCCGATCAGCCGGACCTCGGGCACGCGGATCCGGTCGTTGATACGAGTCTGGTCCCGCTCGGGCGGGCGCCGGTCGAACCTACGGGGAACCGGCACTAGCTGTGTTGGAGGCGAGACGTCAAGCGGCGACGCGCCGTGTCTGGTGAGTCAGTCGAATCAACGGGAGCAAGTATAGCGGCGCATTCAGGGGAGGGCGCGAGTTTGCACCTCGGTCTGCAACCGCTCGACCACGGCCGCGATCGGCTGTGCCCCGAGGTCCCCGTGCCGATGGGCGCGGAGCGCGACCTGCCTCGATTCCTGCTCGCGGTCTCCGAGCACGAGCATGTAGGGAATCTTGCGCAGCTCCGCCTCACGGATCTTGCGCCCCACCGACTCGCCGCGATCGTCGAGTTCGGCGCGCAGGCCGGCGGCGCGGAGCTGCTCCACGACCTCGCCGCCGTAGCCGAGGTGGCGGTCGGCGATCGGCAGCACGATCGCCTGAGCCGGGGCGAGCCACAGCGGCAGCTCGCCGGCGAAGTGCTCGAGCAGGATCCCGATGAAGCGCTCATACGAGCCCATCAGCGCGCGGTGGATCATCACCGGACGGTGCTCGGCGTTGTCGGCGCCGGTGTAGCTGAGGTCGAAGCGCGCGGGGAAGTTGTAGTCGAGCTGGCAGGTCCCGAGCTGCCACGAGCGACCGAGCGAGTCGGTCATGTGCATGTCGATCTTCGGCCCGTAGAAGGCGCCGTCACCCGAGTTGAGGTCGTACTCGAGCCCGAGGGACTCGAGCGCGCTCGTCAGCGCCGCCTCGCTGCGGTCCCACAGCTCGTCCGAGCCGATGCGCTGCTCGGGACGGGTCGAGAGCTCGAGGCGGACGTCGAGACCGAACACCTTGTAGGTGGCGAAGGCGAACTCGAGCACGCCGGCGACCTCGTCCTGGATCTGTGCCTCGGTGCAGAAGATGTGGCTGTCGTCCTGGGCGAAGTGCCGGACGCGGAGCAGCCCGTGCAGCGTTCCCCCCGGCTCGCGGCGGTGGAGCAGGCCCGGCTCCCAGAAGCGCACCGGCAGATCGCGGTAGGAGTGGCGCTGGAGCGAGTACAGCTGGCAGTGGCCGGGACAGTTCATCGGCTTGATCGCCATCGCCCGGTCCTCGTACTCGGTGACGAACATGTTGTCGCGGTACTTCTCCCAATGGCCCGAGGTCACCCACAGCGAGCTGTCGTAGAGCTGCGGCGTCTTGACCTCGACGTAGCCGCGCTCGCGTCCCATCTCGCGACTGAGGGCGACGAGGGAGTTGAACACCTCGGTGCCGGCCGGCAGCCAGAAGGCGGCGCCGGGGGCGACGTCGGAGAACGTGAACAGCCCGAGGGCCGGCCCCAGCCGCCGGTGGTCGTTGGCCCTCGCCCGCTCGAGGCGCTCGAGGAACTCCTCGAGGTCCTGCTTGGAGAAGAACGCGGTCCCATACACGCGCGTGAGCATCGTGCGGTCGGCATCACCCCGCCAATACGCGCCGGCCACCGACTGCAGCTTGAACGCCTTGATCCGCTTCGTGCTCGGCGCGTGCGGGCCGCGGCAGAGGTCGGTGAACGGGCCGTTGGTGTACAGCGAGACGGTCTCGACGCCCTGGTCGCGGACGAGGTCTTCGATCAGCTCGACCTTGTAGTCCTGGCCCTCGTCGCGGAAGCGCTCGATCGCCTGCGCGACCGGCACATCCTCACGCGTGAAATGCTCGTCGGCGGTGATGTGCTCGCGCATCCGCTCCTCGACCCGGGCGAAGTCGGCCTCGGTGAGCGAGGTCCCGTCGGGGAACTCGAAGTCGTAGTAGAAGCCGTTCTCGATCGGCGGCCCGATCGAGATCTTGACCCCGGGGTACAGGTCCATGACCGCGGCCGCGAGCACGTGCGCGGTGTCGTGGCGGATGAGGTCGAGCGCATCCTGGCCGCTGCGATCGGTGATCACCTCGAGGCTCGCCGGCCCGTTGGCCGAGGCGGGCAGCGGCCGCGCCAGGTCACGCGTCTCGCCATTCACCTTGACGGCCAGCGCCGCCCGGGCGAGGCCGGCGCCGATCGCCGCCGCGGCGTCGGCGCCGGTGGCGCCATCCTCGAGCGACAGGGTCCGGCCATCGGGAAGCTGGAAGTCCGCCATGGGGCGCGATCCTAAAGCAGGTCCGACTCAGCCGGCCCGCGCGCCACCGCGACTCGGCTTCCGGTCCCCCCCGCGCGCCGCCCTGACCCCGTCCTCACGCGCTACATTACGAGCCCTCCCGGGCGATTAGCTCAGCTGGGAGAGCGCCGCCTCGACAAGGCGGAGGTCACTGGTTCGAGCCCAGTATCGCCCACTCCAGTAGTTGCAGGGGATTCGCCCGACTCGCCCCCCTCCCCCGTTTCCTCGGTGCGCACATTCTGCGCACACCTGATTTCAGTGCGGGCTGCTCTGATCGCGTCGGCAGCGCGGATCCGGGGCTCGTCCTCGAGCTCCTTGAGCACGCCGGCGTAGTGGTTCGCCAGGGTGGCGACGCTGTGGCCGGCCTGCTCGGCGACGTAGGTGAGGCTGTGCCCCTCCCACAGCAGCAGCGACACGAAGGAGCCGCGAAGCCTGTAGACGCGAAGGTCGCCCGTCACCCCCGCCGCCTTCGCCGCGGGCTGGTAGACGCGCCGGCGCCAGTTCTGCCGGTCGTGAAGCCGCCATTCGTCGCCGTCGTGGGTCGGGCCGATGAGCGTGTCGTCCGGCGGGCGGCCGCAGGCCAGCCGCCACTCGGCGAGGTCCTGAGCGAGCGGAGCCAGGACGTCGACGGTGCGCGAGCGCTCCGTCTTGGAGGCGTGGACGTGGAGGGTGCGCTCGCCTAGATCGCCCCAGCGCGCCTTCGTCGCCTCGTCCGGTCGCAGGCCGGCGTAGGCCATCAAGCTGACGAGGGTGGCGTCGCGCTGCGAGAGCTGCGCGCGGATGCGCTCGATCGAGGCCGGCGACAGCGGCTCCGGGCGGCGCGTGGGTGGCTGGCGCGGCTTCCCGACCACGGTCACGGGGTTGGCCGGGATCAGGCCGCGTACGACGGCGCGGCGCAAGATGCCCTGCAGCACCATCAGCGCCTTACGCTGGCTCGGGACTCCCAAGTGCTCCTGGTCGAAGCGAGCCCGCACGTCCTCCACGAGCATGGGCGTTATCGCCCGGAGCTCGTAGTCGCCGAGATGCGGCAGCAGGTGCGTGCCCCATATCTCGAGGTAGCGCCGCTGAGTCGAGGGCTTGAGCGTCGCCACGACGTGTCGCGGCCACCAGTCTTCGCGTACGAACTCGGCAAGCGTCATCCGCGACTGGATCACGCCCGGCGCGAGGGCGCCGAGCTGGCGCCGGCGCTTGACGTCGACCTCGAAGGCCGCGGCATCGCCTCGCTTGGTGAACGTGCGCGCGAGCTGCCGGCCTCCCTCCCGCCAGCGGACCACGTAGCGGCTGCCGCGCTTCTGGACGCTCACTGACTCAGCATTCTCTCGCGGATCGCCTCGAGGTCGGCGACACTGCCTGGGCGCGATGCCGAGCCCGACTGCGCACGTTTGGGCGGGAGTCGCCTGGGCGACGGAGTAGTGGCCGGACGGTGCCCGTTTGCGCAGCCGTCGATCCACTCCTCAACTGCCGTGTCCTTGACGATCCAGCGCCCGCCGACCAGCGACGCCCGCAGCTGACCGTCCCTGATCGCACGCCTCACAGTCCGGTGCTCACATCGCGCCAGTTCGGCAACTTCCTGGACGGTCAGGTACGGACTGCTCACTTCCCGGCTACCGGCTCAGACGCGCGGTCCTCCTACAGATGGTGCATCGCAAAATCAGCCAAATACGCAAAGGGCCGTTGAACGTATCGCGGGCGCCGGACGGAAAAGCTTCCGCCCGCCCGTTCAGTGCGTTGCGGGTTCGTGCGCCGTGGTCTGCTCCAGCCTCGAGATCAGATGCTCAAGCTCGCCGGCGACGGCGCGAGCATCGCGAACCGCGTCGCGGACCCCATCCGCATCGAGCGCCGTCCGGCGGCGGTGGCTCGCGACCTCACGCTCGACGAGCTGCCCGAGCGCGACGCTCACCGGAGTGGCGCCCAAGGCGACCCGGTACGCAGCCCAGGTCTCGTCGCTCACCTGAACGCGCGTCATCCGGTCCCGGACGACGCGGATTCGCTCGCGGTCCTGACGTTGCTCCTCCACCTGCCGACTGCGGCGACCCATGTATGCACCGTATACGACGCACCGGACGGTGAAACTGTGTGCGGAGGTGAGCGAAGCGAGCCGAAGCAGGGATGCCTGAGCTGCTTGTCGATCGCATTGCGCGAGGCCTGGACGCGGAGTACGTTGCTCGAGGTGGATGCCGGTACGCGGATCCGGGACATCGAGAGCCGGCGCGAGCGCCGGCGTGCGGCCCGGGCGCTGATCGGCGAGTATCACGAGACCGAGCTACGCAAGCTCCTTGCTCACGTCCGCGACGGCTTCCGCCGCCTCGAGGCCGGAGAGATCGATCCGTTCGATCTCGACGACCTCATCCACCGATACAAGCGCTCGACACAGAAGCTCTGGAGCTTCTGCGGCTCCGGCGGCTCTGACTGGGAGCACGCTGCCATAACGATCGAGTGGATCCACGAACGCGGGGAAGAGGAGCCGGACTGGTGGGAAGCCGGCCGGCCGCGCCGACGCGGTCGTGAGGACCAATCGAGCCCGTAGACCCGGTCCAGGGCTTGCCGGACGCGCCCTTCGGCCGGCAGCGGAGGCCGAGTCCGACGAGACAGGCCCCTCACGCGCGGCTCCCTTTGCCGGCATTGCCGGGAAGAGCGTCGAGCCGGTATCTGCCCTGCTCCCGCAGACTGGGCGTCGCCAGATTCGGTCAGCTCGCGCGCCCCACGGCGGCACAGGCCGCGCCTACGCAGCGCATCATTAATGACGCCAGAGCTCGTCCCGCGCTGACCGTCCAACGCGGTCCGCTGCCAAGGCATTCCGTCGCGATCGAGTTCGTGGGAGGCTGTCGAATAATTCCGGGTCAGACACTCAAAGTGGGAGACAGACCTTCCGTGTCGTGGCTGATTGCGGGTGCCGTCCCAATCCTGAGGTGACATCGGCCAGATTCGAGGTAATGGTGCCCACTACCTCCCAATTTTCCGACAGCCTCGTGGCAGAGCGCTCTTCCGATGCCGGCAGCCGGCGTGATCCAGATGTCGCCAATCCGATCGCCGGCCATCGGAGGTCGCGAACGCGAACGCGATCGTCCACGAGAGTTAATTAGAGAGGTTGCCGGTTCGAGTCCGGTGAGCTCCATACGCGCCACCTGGGGTTGAGATCGGCCTGAGCCGATGCACCGGCTGCCCGTGGGATGAGCCCGGCCGGCCGCAGCTCAGCAGTCCTCACCGCGCCGCGGCGATGGGCCCGGCGAGCGCCACGCTACCGCTGGGCTTCGGAGTCTCGCCGGCGAGCAGTCGAGACGAACGTGATCGACGCTGGCTGGGCACGCGGCTCGGGCCCCGCGCCGCGGAGGTGGTAGACGGCCAGTCGAAGCAGACCGAGGATCATCACGCCACCTGCGGTACATCCGCCGCCCTGTTTGGTTCGTGGGCGCGAAGGCGCTCGATTTCAAGGCGCAGCAACGAGAGCTCCTCGGACAACGCACGGTTCGCGCGACGCAGTGCAATCACCGCGGCGGAGAGGCTCTCGATCGCTTGCTCGCGGGCCAAACAACGGCGTCCGAGCTTCCTGACGTCCGCCTCAAGCCCAGCAACGTATGCGGCTGGGTCGCTGTCGTCTGCGCTGATGGCGTGCATCGAGCCGTGCTGGGATCCTGTTGCCTGGTTCATGGCGCAGCGCCATTCTGGCTGGACCCACGGTCAGCGGGCAACCCCCATTAGGGATAGTCATCACTATCCTGAGGGGGTGCCATCGCGGCGACTGCCGTTGAGACCCTATCTCGCCCGCTCGCTCTAGACCCATGCGACCAACACCTCACCGGCAGACCGCTCACGACGACCTCACGGGTGGGGCGATCGGTCCCGAGGCGTATCGAGCGCTGTACATCCACAGTCCTGACGGCGTCCTGTTCACGGTGCCCGACGGAACGGTTCTCGCCGCCAACCCAGCCGCATGCCAAATCCTCGGCCGGACCGAGGCCGAGATCTGCTCACGTGGCCGGCAGGGCCTGGCCGATCGCACCGACACGCGTTGGACACAGCTGCTTGAGGAGCGCGGTCTCAGCGGTCGTGCTCACGGTGTCGCGAGGATGCTCCGCGGCGACGGCGCGGCGATCGAGGTCGAGATGAGCGCCAGGATCTTCCGCGACGCCCGAGGTGCTCAGCGCGCCTGCACGATCATCCGCGACGTCACTGATCGCGTGAGGATCGAGCGTGAGCTTCGCGAGAGCCGTGAGCGCTTGGCCGAGGCCGAACGCGTGGCGCAGATCGGCAGCTGGGAATGGGACATCGTGCAGGACCGCGTCAGCTGGTCCGACGGTCTCTTCCACATTTATGGCCTGACCTCTCAGGGGTTCGATCCCACCCTTACCGGCGCCGAGGACCGCGTATACCCGGATGATCGCCAGCGTGTCCGCGACACCGTCCAGAAGGCGGTCGCGGCGCGGTCGTCATTCACGCTTGAGTACCGCGCGGTACGAGCCGACGGGCGAGTGCGAACGCTGCGCAACCGAGCCGAGGTCGTCGTGGACGAAGCCGGTGAGCCGATCCGCGTGGTCGGCATCGCACAGGACATCACCGATGCCAAGCTGACCCGAGAGGCGCTCCAGAACACCTCGTCTGAACTCGAGCGCCGCGCGGCCGAGCTTCAGCAGCTCGCGTTCAGCAGTTCAGCCGAGCCGACGGCCGTAGGCCACGCGCCACTGACCCCTCGCCAACTGGAGATCCTCCAGATGGTGGCCAAGGGGTTGACCAGCGCGCAGATCGCCGAGCGGCTGTTCCTGACGGAGGCCACCGTCAAGTGGCACGTCAAGCAGATCCTGACCAAGACCGCGTCCTCCAACCGAGCCGAAGCGGTCGCCCGCGTCCTCGGCGCACAGCGGTAGGCCAGCCATAGTTCGGCTCTACCTGGCCACCCCGGCGACGCCCGAAGCGCACGAGGTGCGGGGCACACTTGCGATGAGGCCACAGCCCGCGCGTACTTCGAGATCCCTGCTCGTGGACTCCAGCTCCGGCAGCTATCGCGCCCGTCGCGGCGGCCGCGAGCTCAGGTGCTCTCGGCGACGCCCGAATCTCAGAAACGCGTGGCGATCCGTCCACGACCTGTCTGCGGCAAGTTCCGCACAGACCTCGATAGCAGCGCCGCGGGACCGACCGAGAGCTCTCGCCTAATCAACGCGCAGGTAGCGCGCAGACGCTGGCCGGCGCGATCGGGAGGACATCGCCTGGAGCGTACGATCAAACGTCCCGGTCCCCCTCCCGAAAGACGCCGCCAGATGCGCCGTGCGATAGCGGCCGTGCCCTCCGTCACCTCTCGTGAACCTGAGTTGCCGCTCGTGACGCGCCAAAAGGACGCAAATAGGGCGAACCGATGCACTTTCTGAGCAAGGGGCGCTGGACAGCCGGCGCGGCTCCTGTCGTGCGCAGTCGTCGCAGCTGACGATCGCTGTGTAGGCGAGGCGGCGCACGCGAGATCGGGGCCCAAGTGAGCCGAAGGCGCGCCGAGAGCCTCAAACGGCCGACCACGGGATCCAGACTGATGCGGGCCGTTGCGAATGTCGAATACGCGTGTTCCTGACCGGGAGTCGGCTCCTGCGATGAGTAGATGCGTCGGTGGTCCGCGCCCGTCGCGTCGACGCCGGCGGCGAGCAGCTCAGGTTCCCGGGCCCCAGAGGAAACCGCCGGGGCGGCGTGATGAGACGCCCCGGCGGTGCAGGGAGGAGAGGGTGCTACATCCGCCGGCGGGATATGTGGCCGACGAATCCTTTGTGCTCACCGCCGCTGTCCCCGACGTCGTGCAGCTAGGCGTTTACGGCGAACGGCTGTAACCGGACCGCGACCTTGTGTCGGCGACTGGGGTGCGAGCTTGTCGCCAGCTATGTACTCCTGGTCGAGTACACGGTGATATGCGTCTCGGACCACGACGGTGCAAGCGTGGCTGTGTGCGGCGCGTAGGAACGCCACCCGTGTCGCATCGTCGAGTGTTTCGCATCGAACGCGCGCGTGTTGGTCGGGCAGTTCGACTTCCCAACCGCCCGCTGGGTTGCGGTCGACACGCACGATCAGGGGAACGTCTGTTCGCATGAGGACATCATCCGGCCGTACCGCGGGATCCCGCATCCGCTCACACGCCGGACCGCGTTACGTAGAAGACCGCACTCCCTCCAGCACGCCCCCTCCGACGTCCGGTCACCAGCGGAACGCTCCGAAACGCAAAGTGTGGTCGCGGATCAGTGGCTCGACCAATGCTGCTCCTGCGAGCCCGGCGGGAGGGGCTTATCGCCCGGCATAGACGGATCATCGGCCGCCGCCGGCCGCCCTCCCCAAGTCGCGCTAACGGGACCAGCGGCGACGCCGGGCATCGGGCGGCGCATCCCACGGTGAGGGAAGCGTGCGAGGCTCCGTTGGGATGCCAATGAGCGAGCTGGTGGGGCAGGTCGGGCCGGCCGTGGCGATCGTGCTCGCGCGACCACGCGCTCGGTCTTGCCAAATGATCGGAGCGTGCATGCTCGTGGCGCTTCTCACCCGGCTGGTCGGCGCTCACTGAGCGCTATTGGCGAATTGCCGGACCAGCCGCAGCTTGGGTGGCTGGTTGTGCTTTCGTTCAGCTGCGGGTTCGCCTTGCCGGTCCTATTGCGCGGCGATCTTCGCTATGGCGGAACCCGCGGTGTTGGTCGTGCCAGGTGCGCGTCGCGACGGAGCGAGCCGAGATCTATCGGTGGGCGATGAGTTCTCTGAGGATCTGTTCGATTCGGCTGAAGAAGATCAGATGACCTTCGTCGGGGTAGTAGTGCGCCCGGACGTGCGGTAGGCGTTGCTCTTGGACGTGCGCCATCGCCACCGGATCGTTGTGGTCCTGTTCTCCGTGCCAGATGAGCACCTCCGGCTGGATGTCCTCGAGCTGGAACCCTTCGCCGCGCGCGACCGTCACCCGGTCCCAGGTCGCAGGGCCGATGCCCTGTCGGAAGGACTCGACGAGGCTCTCTCCGAGCGCGTCGGCGACGTCTTGTCGGCGCAGGACTTCCGCGTCAGAGGGCGGCATTGACTTCGAGAGCTGCCCGATCATCTTCCCGCTGCGGGCCTGACGCGCGGTGACCCAGACCATCGGCCGTGCGAGCAGTGGCGAGAGCCGCGCGGCTGCGAGTCCGTAACGGGTCGGCGGTGGCATGCCACGTTTGGCTGCGGGATCGTCGACCGGGCCGAGGCACGAGATGAGCCCAGCACGGCTGACTCTGTCCGGCAGCGCGTAAGCGCAGGCTCGAGCGTACGGGCCCCCGAACGAGAAACCGAGGACCGCAAATCGCTCGATCCCGAGAGAGTCCGCCAAGGCCGCGACGTCGACCGGCCAATCCAGCACCGTGCGGTTTGGCTGCGGATCGGATCCCCCGATGCCAGGGCGGTCTACAGCGATGACGCGGGCGCCGACACCTGCTGCTGCGGCATCGTTGGCGGCGAAGTCGAGCCGCGAGCCCGGCCAGCCGTGAAAGAAGAGGGCGGGAGCGCCCTTGGCTGCCCCGTATTCGCAATACGCGAGATGCCGGCCGTCTGATAGCTCTAGATGCTTCTCACTCACCATGGCGAGCCCCGGGCGACGCAAGCGGGGGACGCCATCCTCCCGCCGGAGTGGAATCGAAATCAAGCCGAACGTGGACGGCGGTGCTCCGCCACCGGCCCCTGGGCGGTTCCGCTACCGCATTCGCCGCGCGACCCGCATCGCGTCGGACAGAGAGTTCTCGCTCGCTCCGCGCGGTCGGTCAGCAGTGAGGTCGTTCCGGGCCGGCGTCCAGCGCCTGCTCGCGGACCCACCGGTGGCCAAGCTGGAGAGAAGCGAGGAAATCGCTGGAGGGGCGCTGCTCGATGGCAGAGTGGTGTCTCAGCCGCGTCCGGGCTGGGTGCGTGTCTGCGTCCGAGGAGACGGTCGAACGTGGCTAATGGTCGAGAACGGGGTTGCTCGACCTTGGCAGACTGAAGCGGTTGATGGCCGATGTGGACCTCGAGAAGGCCGTTCGCAATGCGGTCGGGGCCTCTGCGCCGGGGATCGTCGTGGTCGTTGTGGGGGCCGAGGGCGTCCGTGGCCGGTGCGCGACCGGGTTTGCGGATGCGGTCTCGCGAGAGCCAATGCGCATCGACGACGCCTTTCCGTGGTTCTCGATGACCAAGATCGCGACGGCGACCACGGCGCTGCGCCTCGTCGAGCGAGGAGTGCTGGAGCTTGACGTGCCGATCGCTCCTCTCGTTCCCGCCATGCGGCTGCTGAGGCCACCCCGATGGGCAGCAGAGATCACCGTTCGGCATCTGCTGCAGCACAGCGCGGGCCTCTCGAACCCGATTCCGATCACCTGGATCCACCCCCCCGACCAGCCGGGCCCCGAACTGGACGCGTTTCTCGAGCGGCTGCTCGGAAGGCATCGAAGGCTGCAGTTCGAGCCAGGAGCCCGCTCGAGCTACTCCAACCTCGGGGCACTCACCGTCGGCAGCGCGATTAGTCACGCCCTCGATGCGCCCTTCGAATCCATCGTCGATGATGAAGTGCTCGCGCCACTCCGCATGTCATGCACGAGCTTTACGTTCCCGCTGGGTGACGCGGCGGCGACCGGACATCATCCGCGCTACAGCCCGATGCGTTTCGTTCTCCCTCGGTGGGTGCGTGGCCGGTCAAGCGGCCGATGGATGAGCTTCCGGCGCTTCTTGGTCGACGGCGCGCCGTACGGAGGGCTCGTCGGGACAGCGGACGACGCCGCGCGCTTGGCGCAGATGCACCTCAACGATGGGAAGCTCGATGGCGTCCGGATCCTCACCCCAGACCACGCGGTCGAAATGCGGCGTATCACCGCGCGGGGCCAGAAATACGACCTCGGGCTCGGATGGTTTGTCCCCGCACGCCAACGAGACGCCAACCCTCCATTCGCAGAGCACCTCGGCGGCGGAGGAGGCTTCTTCAACGTGATGCGAATCTACCCGTCGCTCGGAGTCGGGATCGTCGTGATGGGCAACGCCACGAAGTACAACATCGACAAAGGCGCGTCCCTCGCCATCAGGTTCGCCTCGTAGAACGACCCGAACACCGCTCGTTGGATTCGCGACGGCCCGCGCAGCGAGACCTGCTCCCATGCAGGCACGAGCATCACGGTATCTCCGATCACGTCCCCCGCTTCGCGCGGAACGCGCGACTGTCGCCGACGATCGCTTCCACGGTTGGGGCGCCGCAGATGGCACGATCGCCTTGGCGACGTGGAGTGGTCCGGCGGCTCCGAAGCCGGACGAGCGCTTGGCCGTGAAAGCAGCGCTCGGCGGCCGGACCGTGTCGGCAGAGGACGGACCGGTATCAGGCCGTCAGGCGCTTCAGTGCTCGACTCGACTGCTAACGGCCGGCACCGACTGCATGATGCTGGGGTATAGGGGCTTAACGAGCAGCGCGATCGCCCGAATGCCGGAAGCCGGCTGACGTGAGCCAGCCGGCTTCCAGAACGACGTAGGTGTCGGCCGCGATCAGGTGTTCGTCTGCGTGAGCGGGACGTCCACGTGGTGGAACTTGTTTGAGTTGCGCTTGATCTTCGGCACGTTGTCCGTCCAGATGCCGAAGTGGACGTTGCTGATCGAGTTTGCCGAGATCACGGTTCCCTTCAGCTTGGCAACGCTGCCGACCAGGATGCCGACGGTGCTCTTCACGCCAAAGTCGGGGTCGCCGCCGAGGCCGTCGTTGCTGAGGCGGTTGCCGATGATCTTGTTGCCGTTGAGGTAGGACCCCGGAGCGTGGAGGTGAAGCGTCACGCCGGCGAGGTTGTTGTCGTTGGCGGTGTTGCCCTCGACGACGTTGTCGTACACGGCGGCGCCGGGACCGGCTACGGCGAGCAGGATGCCCGCGCCCTCGCCCTTGATGCCGTTGCCGTTGGAGATGTTCTTGCTGATCGTGTTGCGGTAGATGCCGCCGGCCCTCGGCGCGAGCTTGCCCGTCTTCGCCGAAATGGCTGTCGGGCTGTGGCCGGCGACGGTGATCCCGCAGTCGTACAGGTTGTCGAGGACCTTGTTCCTCGAGATCGTGTTGCGGGCCGTCGGGCCGAGCTCATCGGTCAGCAGGATGCCGCCGCTGTTGCCGCTGACGCGGTTGCCGGTGACGTGCGAGTTGGTGACCGACATCAGATGGATGCCCTCGCCGCAGTCCCCGGGAATCTGGCCATTGGGCGCGCACTCGCCCGTCGGGCTTTGCGCGAACATGCCCTGGTCGTTGTGGCTGACCTCGTTCCCGGAGATGTCCAGGCGGGAGGTCTGCTGGGCGAGGATGCCCTCGAAGGTGGCGTTCTCGACCTTAAAGCCGCGAACCACCGCGCCGGCGGGCTTCCCCTTGATCCCGTCGATCAGGACCCCATTGGGCAGGCCCGCAGCGTCGATCGTGGCGCCGCTGCCGACGAGACTGATGTCGTCGCTGACCGTGACCATCTCGGCATAGGTGCCTGCGGCGACCTTCACGGTGTCTCCCCTGTGGGCCTTGCCAACCGCGTGGCCGATCGTCGCGCACGCCGCCTTCTTGGTGCACGCGTTCGCGTCGCTTCCACTCTTGGCGACGTAGAGCGTCTTCGCAGCGGCCGCGGCCGCCGTCGTGCCTGAGACGGCAAGCACCGCCGCTGCTGTTAGAGATGCCCGCAACACGCGAGCGGCTTCCGGTTTCTTCAAGACGGACTCCTAAGAGATAGCTGTCGTTCGGCCCTCTGCAGCCAAGAGATCCCAACACTGCCCGGAGACGAGAGTTGCGGTCACGTCACCGCGGGTCCAATCACGGGCTCCCCACGTCGGACGCCGACCACAGCCTGAGGGACTGACATCCGACTCGGGAGATCCCCAGCCTAAGCTCACGCTCACATTCGCCCAGAAGGAACGGTCTCGCAGGGCGGCCTCGCCACCCCTATCGCGTGAAGGCCCCAGCGCGAGTCCGCAGGATTGCCGCGCCGTAGGCCGCAGCTGCTCTCGGTCAGGAGCAGCCGACCTTGACCACCACGCGCCGGACGGCCGCTTTCCTCACCCCGACGTCGCCGAGCTCACGATCGAGTTGGCGACAACAGGCTCATGCGGACGAACGAGCGGTTCTCTACGAAGGCGATGCCGCGCGCAGCGTAGCCGCTGCGCAGAACCGGGGCGAGCCCGCCGTCGGGCGGGCTTGCCCGGTCTGCTCGCGCTGGTCGACGGTCAGCGTGCGGGCGCTAGCCGGGGGCTGGCGGGGATCATCGGGATGGAGCGTTCGTAGACGGCGTGGATGATCTCGGTGTTGTCGATCCCTCTGAGGTAGGTGCTGGTGACGGCCAGGTCGGCGTGCCCGAGCTGGCGCTGGATCACCAGCAGCGGGATGCCCTCGCGGGACATCTCGACTGCGTGGGCGTGGCGGAGCTGGTGCGGTGCGAACCGCCGCCGGACTCCGGCTGCGGCGGCGGCGCGGTGCAGCTCGGCGCGGATCCCGGCCGGCGCGCAGGGTCGGCCGCGGGTCGGGCCGCGCAGCACGCAGAACAGCGGCCCGACGGGCAGGCCGGCGCGGAGCTCCAGCCACGGGTCGAGCTGCTCCCAGCCCCACCGGTCCATGCCGACCTCGCGACGCTTGCCGCCCTTCCCGCTTCTGACCAGGACGGCGCCGCGGCGACGGTCCAGATCGCTCTCGGTCAGGGCGAGCGCCTCGCTGATACGCAGACCGGCGCGCCACAGCACGACGACGATCGCGCGCAGCCGGACGCCCTCCGGGCGGCTGCCGCACGCGCGCATCACGGCGATGATCTCCTCCACGCTGGGCGGGTCCGGTGGGTAGCGCAGGCCCTTGTTGCGGGGCGCGCGCCCCTGGTGGAAGCTGGACAGCGTCGCGGGTGAGCGGCGCCGCCCGGCGCAATCCAGCAACGGCACAGGTTCCATGACGTCCTCCTCTGGACGATGGTGTACACGGCGGATCCTCGTGGCGTCCGGCGCACGCGCGGAGATACAGCCCGGCCGAGGACGGTCGGCGCGCCGGGCAGCGCACGCTGGCGGCAGCTGAGGCGATGATCGAAGGTCAGGGTGAGGTGACCGGGCGCGGCCTGGTTCGGTGTCGTTGCTGTTGGTCTGGGGGATCGCGGTACGGTTCCCCGGGTGAGCGAGGACGACCGCCAGGCGGAGGTGCTCCGCCAGTTTCAGGCGGTGATCGGGGGAGCCGAGCTTGATGACCTTCGGCAGCTCGCCGATGGTCTCTCCCTTCTCGGTGCGGCAAAGGCACGTGAATGCGTGCGGTTCCGCCGCCCTGAGCTGCGACGGCGACCGCTTTCAGAGCTGCAGGTCTTCCGGATCAGGGTTGATCTCAAGCATGCGAAGCCGCCGATCTGGCGTCGTCTCGAGGTTCGCTCGGATCTGACGCTCGACGTCCTTCGCCGGGTTCTGCAGGCCGTCTTTGGCTGGACCAACTCGCATCTGTGGCGCTTCTCGCTCGGCGGAGATCCGTTCGATTATTCCTCTGAGGTGTTTCTGTGTCCCTGGGATGTCGAGGAGGGCGAGTGGGACGATGACGGTGGGATTGCTGCCGCCACGGTCCGTCTCGACGAGACGCTCCAGGTGCCGGGCGAGATCCTGTCCTACGTCTACGACTACGGCGATAACTGGGAGCTCACGCTCCGGCTGGAGAGCGTTCTGCCGGCGGCTCCTGGCACGCCGTCAGCCGCCGCCGTGGACGGTCGCCGCGCCGGACCTCCGGAAGACTGCGGCGGATGCCGAACCGCCGATGAGCTGGCTGACGTCGTTGAGGATCCGTCTCGGTTCGACCTCGACGAGGTGAACGAGGCACTCCAAGGTCCGTTCCTCGTGCTACGCGAGCACGGCCTGGACCCGCGACTGGTGGACGTAATCGACCGTCTGGCCTACAGCCCGCTGGGCGAGGAGCTCACATCCCGCGCATTCGCGCTGCTCGAGGAACGCCCCGTCCCGGCCGAAGAAGCGTTTCGCGCTGCACTGAAGCCGGTCATCTGGTTCCTTGACCGAGCCGCCGAGGGCGGGATCGCGCTCACCGCAAACGGCTATCTGAAGCCCGCCGATGTGGCGGCCGCCGCAGAGGTGCTGCCGGCGATGGGCGGGTGGATCGGCAAGGCCAACCGCGAGCACGACACGACGCCGGTCCTGCACTTCCGCGAGGCGCTGCAGTCACTGGGGCTGCTGCGCAAGCACAAGGGCTCGCTGCAGCTGACCCGCGCCGGAAGCGATGCACGAGCCGCCTGGCAGGATCTCTGGAACCGGTTGGCCGACCGACTCCTCCCGAGCGCTGACGGGTTCGAGACCGACGCCACGCTGCTCCTGCTCGCCTACGCGGCCACATCACCGGCCACCGAGCTCCCACTCGACACGATCGCGGCAGCGCTGACCCACTTGGGCTGGCAGAGCGGCGATGGCGCGCCGATCGTCGGCTACGACCTGTACCGGCTGCGCGCTCTCGACATTCTCCGCAACAGCTCGCACGCGCCCCCCCGACGAACCGATCGTTGCCCGATCAGCCCCGAAGCGGCAGAGCTCGCCCGGGCAGCCCTGCAAAAACCCCAATAACGCCCACCAGGCACGGCGACGCCCGGCGCCCCCTTCCGCAGCGAAGCGATCGTCGGGCCGCGTAATCCCTTCGTCGCCAAGGCGATCACCAGCTCCGTGATCGCCGGGATGACCAAAGCGATCGCCCGCGAAATGCGCTTTCCGAGCGCGAAGCAGGGCGCGCGCCGCCGTGCTCGAGATGCGTGTGCCGCGGCCAAAGCCGAAGTCCGACGGAGATCGGAGAAGGGGACAGTCTGGCGCGCGTAAGCGCGCGCGTCCAGCGGGGCGCTCAGGCGCTGCGCAGCCGTGCCTCAAGCGGTTCAGCCCGCGGTTGCACGGATGCGAGCCACAACCAACAGACTTACCTCGACGGGCCGGACGGGGACACGCCCCGTTTTGACGGATAGGCTGTTCGCGTGCGGTCGCCTCACGACGCGAACGACGAGTCAGAGCTGGAACCTCTTGACCCGATCGCCCGGACAGCGCTAGCGCGGGTGATACCTGGCTCGCCGCCACGCGACTTTCTCATCGTGAGCGACCCTGGCCGCTCGCGCTCGCGGCGACGAGCCAGCCCCGGCGACCTTCCGGACCTCGGGATGAAGAAGCCGAATCTCGACACGGTCCGGCGTCATCTGAGCCAAAGCGCCCCGGTGGACTTGACCCGGGCCCCGGACAACCCCCGTGAACTTGCAGACCTCCTCGGCGTGCTGGAGGCCGCCGCGAAAGGCTCCGACCCCCCGCCGTACCTCGTTGGGACCGTCGCCCGCATCTACGCTCGGCTCCTGAGCCTCGCAGCCCCAGCCGCCGACATCCCGGCGCCGCATCCGGCCGCGCTGCACGCAGCGGAGTCAGTCGCCCAGGACGCCGAGCGCGTCGTCCGGCGAGTGCTGGACGGCACTGACACCGACGTCGACGCGTTATTGCGGAGCGTCAATGCTGCTGCGCGAAAGGATCTCACTACTGCCAGGGCGGACCTTGCCGCTGGACGAGAGCTCGCTGAATCGCAGGAGCACCTCGCTCATGCCCAGGCCACCGCGGACGTCTCAACGCCGGACGATTTAGCCAACCAGCTCTCGGAAACGAACCGGCTACTTCACCAGCTCATCGAAACGATGGACGGTGAGCGTCGCCGTCGGACGCTCACTGCCAGCGACATGCTGACCCTCGCCCTCCTCATCGTGGCCATAGCGACCCTCGCCCTGATGGCGGTCAGCTGGCAATTCCCGGTCGCCCCGACCATCGGCTCGACGAAACACAGCGATCCGCACTCATCGATGACCCACGCCTCATCGACCGTTACCCGGCCGAGCCCAAATCATCCTCATTCGCTGCTGCCCATGCCGCCCTCGCAGGCATCCGAGGGCAAGACCGGTTGAATCAACTGCTCGGATCGGTACGGGGCACTCGCCGTCGCGGGGCGGCCGGCTAAGAATCGCGCGCTTAAGAACGCACGCGCTGGGAGCTTGGCGGTTCTGCCAGCCCACCGTGCGCAGCCTGCGACGGTCGAGCTTCCGTATCCGCGGCGGCGAGCGGTGGTTCGACTCCCGACCCGGGTGCGGCCCGTCGCCGCCCAGGGCCAGATGCGGTCGCGAATCCGCACCAGCTTCCGAGGCCTCGCCCGGCCGCGAACGTGCATCTTGACCCTGAGCTTGCAGCGGACCCGCTCGTCGCAAACAGCCCGTCTATTTGGCTACCCTGACGGATCGGAGCCAGTCGTCGGCGACGTGGGCGAGCGCGATCGAGTTCGTGGCGCAGGGATTACGCGCCGGCGCCGCGCCCGGCGACTCAGTCGTCGCGAGGCTGTCGGAATATCGGTGCTGTCTGGTGGGTTTAAGACACTTCTGGCATGGCTCGAGAATTCGCTGGGGTTGACCGTGGTCAGTTGTTGTTGATGCCGCCGTCGTTGGTCGAGTGGCTGCCTGAGGATCATCTGGTCTGGACGGTGCTCGGTGCTGTCGATCAGATGGACCTCGGCTGTTTCGCTGAGCGGTATCGGCTGGGCGCGGCGGGGCGCGCGCCGTTCGATCCAGCGGTGATGGTGGCGTTGTTGCTCTACGCGTACGCGCGCGGGATTCGGTCCTCGCGGGGGATCGAGCGGGCGTGTTGGGAGGACGTGGCGTTCAAGGTGATCACGGGGATGCGCTGCCCGGATCACTCCACGATCGCGGAGTTCCGCCGGCGCCATGAAGCGGAGATCGCCGGGCTGTTTGACGAGGTCCTTGGTTTGTGTCGGGAGGCGGGCCTGGTGTCGGTCGGGGTGATCACGATCGATGGGACGAAGATCAAGGCGAACGCGTCGATGGATCAGAACCGCAGCTATAGCGGGCTGGTCAAAGACATCCTGCGCGAAGCCGAGGAGACCGACCGCCGTGAGGACGAGCTCTACGGCGACGATCGCGGGGATGAGTTGCCCGAGCCGCTGCGCAACCCAGAGACCCGCCGCCAGGCATTGGCGGACGCGAAGCGTCGCCTGGCCGAGCGCAAACAGCGTCCGGCTGGTGAGGAGCCCAAGCCGGAGCCCGAGGAGCTGGAGATGGATCTGGAGGCTGCGGTCATGGGCCGTCCGGTGCTACGGCGCGGCGGCCGGATCGAGTGGCTCCGGGTCGCGCGGCGCGAGCTGGAAGCCTTCCGCACACGCCAAGCAGCGCCCGTCGCACGTGATCGCGATGACCGGATGATCGACGCGCTTGAGCGGCTCGAGGAGAACCATCGGGTGGACCTTGCCGCGGTCGAGACCTATGAGCGTTGGCGCAGAACGGCGCGGGATACGAAGGGTCGGGTGCTGAAGGGCAACAGCAAACCGTTCACGGCGCCGGAGCTACCGGAAGGAGTGATCAACCTGTCCGATCCGGACTCCAGGGTGATGCGCACCCAGGGCACCCCACCCCGGCAGGCCTACAACGCGCAAGCCACCGTCAACGACCAGCAGGTGATCCTGGCGGCGGAGATCACGAACGCCGCCCCGGACTTCGGACAGCTCGCGCCGATGTTCGAAGCAACGATGCGCCAGCTCGCCGAGCAAGGCGTGAGCGAGACCCCGGAGGTGGTGCTGGCTGACGCCGGCTTTTGGCATCACCCGCAGATGCAGACCATCGAGCAGCAGGGGATCGAGGTGCTCGTCCCGCCGGACGGCAACATGCGCGAGGGCAAACGCCGCGGCTGGGAAGAAGGCGTCTACCAGCAGATGCGCGACAAGCTGAGCACCGATCGCGGCCGCAAGCTCTACGCCCAGCGGAAGATCACGATCGAGCCGGTATTCGGGCAGATCAAATACAACCGGCACATCGACCGGTTCATGCGAAGAGGCAGATCGGCCGCCCGGTCAGAGTGGCGACTAGTCACAGCGACCCACAACCTCCTCAAGCTCCACAGCCACTGGATCGCCACCCCGGCCTGACACCGCGGGTCGCCGACCCACGCGCCCCGAGTTACCGCTCCACCGACGCCGCACGCAAGGTCAGCTTTCTCGCTCGTTGCGCATTTTCCGACGGCCTCTCGCCGATGCGATCACGAGCTCCGAGCCTGATCCAATGACGAAACCGATCGCTGGCGACATGCCCGCTTTCCGCACGATGCGAGACTGGCCGCGCCAGCTCCAAGATGCCAGTGCCGGCACGGATGCAGGGTTCGTCATCGTCGCGCCCGGTTGATCATGTGATGCCGCTTGACGCCTGGAGCGGCAGTCTTGATCGCGCGGCCGCAACGGCGACGAAGCGGACGTCGTGCATGCCACGAAGGCCACTCGGTCCTCTGCTCGAGCGGCAAACGGGACACGACCGTACGACGGCGTCGCTTGCTGGTACGAGTTCGGCTCTAGCGGCGGAGCTCGGCCCGCAGCCGTTCGGCAAGCCGAACGGGCAGTTCAACCCCAACAACCCCGGACCCCCGCTTGACGTGGGTCCCTGCACAAGTAAGGAGTCGTCGGGCGCGGTTGCTGACAGCGTGGATGTCGCGCGGTGCTCGCGCGCCATCTGGCCGACTAGGATCGCTTCTCCGCTCCCCCGACTCCGACGGGCGCCCAGACATCTCGATGACCCAACACGCCTGGACTCCGGGTTACTTCCGACTCTTCATCAGCCACATCAGCGCCCGAAAGGAAATGGCTGGAGCGTTGCGTGAGGGCTTGTGGGATCACCACATCGACGCCTTCGTAGCGCACGAAGACATCGCTCCGACAGCACTCTGGCAGGAGGAGATTGAGGATGCGCTGGCGACGTGCGACGGCTGCGTCGCCATTCTGAGCGACGGCTTCAACGAGAGCAAGTGGTGCGACCAGGAGGTTGGCTTCTGCTTCGGTCGGGACGTCCTCGTGCTGTCACTCGGCGATGGACTTGCCCCGTATGGCTTCATCGGCAAGTTCCAGGGCTTCAATCCGCGCAAGTACGCTGACGACAAGGCCTTATACGAAGCGATCTACGAGGTGCTCCGCGACAACCCGCGCAGCCGGAATCCAATGGCATCGGCACTCGTCCAACGCTACGAGGACAGCGGGAACTTTGCTGCGGCGAAGCGGAACGTGGACCTGCTCAAATCCATCCCGACCGAAGCTTGGACGGCAGAGCTATTGGACCGCGTGGACCGTGCCCATGAAGAGAACGGTCAGATTGCAGGCGCCTACTACGGGACGGGTACCGTCAACGATGTAGCCGTGGGTTTGGTGAAGTCCATTCGCCGGCAAGCGGGCCCAGGCGCCTCAGCCACGACCGCGGGCTCCGGTTCCGACGGCGAGACCGAGCTGCTAGCCGCCGCATTGAGCTTGAAGGACAACATCGACGAATTGAGGCGCAGGATCGCGCATGCGGTACGCACCGGGAAATATTGGCGCCACGTCCTCGTCTGGAACGTGTTCGAGACGTACAAGGACGTTCTGATGAAGCGCCCTGACGTGTACGAACCCGTATCGGACGCATATCTTTGGTTCCGCGAACTGAACGAGAACGTCACGCTTGCGGCCCCGATCCCTGCCGAGGACGAGGACGATCTCAAGGCCGGGATCGGGCAGTTGGAGCACGCAATAGCTGCCTTGCGGGACTTGATCACTGAGCTCAGCGCTCCTGCCGGCGCAGAATCCTGATCGCAGACCTAACGCGGCCGCCAGACTCGATGCCGCGCGTTGCAGGCGAGCACGGCTACCAGGGGCAGCGATCGCGAAGATCGAGGCCGCCGCCGGGCTCACACCCGGAGCCGGCGGCCTGTACAAGCGCTTCAAGAGCAAGGAAGACGTCCTCGCGGCCGGCATCGAACGCCACCTCGTTGCGACTCGAAACCCTGCGAGACATCCGCCGCGTCCTCACCCCCCTCGGCGACCTCCAGGCCGAGCTCACACTGACCGCCCGCTACATCCTCGCCGAACTCGACAGCGAATCCGAGCTGCTTCGCATCCTCGCCTCCGCAGCCCGCAACGAGCCCCCGGCTCCTCACCAACGCCGTATACCAGCTCGTCAGCTCAACCTTCGCTGGCTTAGCCTCATGGATCGCCGAACGCTCCGACCGACGAGTCCCAGACGATCAGGCAGCCGCCATCGCCACGGTTGGGCTGGGAGCGCTTCTGTCGAGCCGCCTCGTTCCCGACGCTCTCGGCGTCGCATTCCAGGTCGATGACGAGGCGCTCGTCAAGACCTGGGTTCGAATGATTGCCGACGCGATGGCCCTCTAGCGTCGCGATTCGCGCGGGCCGTCGCCCACTGCGGCGGACACCGCTCGAACCGGATTGGCGTGTCTCGTCAGACCACTTGCCCTGTGTGGCGTGGCTGATGATCGAAGCCCGGCGCCCATGGTGTTCGTCGTGGATCGTCTTGCGTTACGCGATCCAGATGTCGGAGACTTCGAGCCGATGGCCGGTTCTGAACTGATCGACGAGGTCTACGTCTACAGCTGCGAGCTCTGCCCGGGTCCGTTGTTCGGTTTCACGCGCCGCCCGAACGGGAACGGGTTCTACAAGTTCCCGCCGACGATCGGCGCGCGCGGCGAAGCGCCACTGCTGTTCATCGGGATCAATCCGCGCATGACCACAAACATGCGCTTGCACAAGGAGCTCGCCGAGCACCGCGCATCCTTCGACATCCTCGCTGGGAACCATGTGCCGTACAACGGCAAGGCCGGCGGTCCGCGCTACGTCTCGCCGAGAGGCGAGGAGAAGCACTACAGACCACACGCGCAGATCGTGACCGGAGCGTTCGGCGACCAGGCCGCGTTCGAGGATCACGCCGCGGTCACCGAGCTGTTCTTGTGCGCGAGCGCCGACTCGAAGCTGCTGCCACGGGACCGACCGTGTGCGGACCGATACCTCGGGCGAGTGGTTGCCCACGTGAAGCCCCAGTTGATCATCGGAGTCGGCGCGATGCCTCGGGACTACCTCTTCGCGCACACGGTCGCACGGGAGGACGGCCGCTGGCAGGTCGAAATCGGTGAGCATCGAGCTTGGGCGATCCATCTTCCCCACCCGCGCTTCGGCGTTCCGGAGGAGGACATCGTCCGGGTGGCTGCCCAGGCCAGACGCGTCGCTTCAGGCGCGCTGCCACGCCCCGATCGACAACCGCAGGTTCGCGCACGAGTCGCATCAACCATCGCTGCATCTGGGCCGGACACGCGTTCTCCGCCTCCGACGGACCGCGCGGAACGTGGCGATCCGGCGACCGTGGCGGTGCGTCCCTCGTCATCGACCGTCGGTGCCTGGTGGATGAAGGTGCTCGACCGGAACGTGTCGGCGACCCGGCAAATGCGTGAGCTGGCGCCACTGCTCGCGCTGCATCCTGACGCGGCTGACCTGACCGTCGAGTTGTTGCGCGACCTGACGGTCTGGAAGTTGATCCGCATCGCGAACGTGGAGTTCAACAAGCTCAGACCGCAGCACATTCCGCCGCTTCCGGACCCTGTTGCCCGCTCCCGCGCAGCGTGGGAACTCCTCATCCATCACCTTGCAACCATGCCGATGAAGACGACCGGCACAGACTGGGCGCGGACCGAGGAGCTCCTTCGACCCGGCTCCCAGCCGGCACTCGTGTATGTGCAGACGCTTCCCATTACGCACGTCATCACAGCGTGCGAGAACCTGATCCGATACCCGTACCGCTCGGTCTGACGCCCGACGCTACGAAAATCGGCCCTGATTCGGCGGAACGATGCTCGCGCCAAAACAACAGCAGGGCTCGACCGTACGGACTGTGGGCGTTCTGCTCCTCGCCAAAAGGGCGTCCCGCTTCTCATTCATCCTGGCCAGAGCGGGTCGCCCCGGAAGCGGGCGACGACGATCCTGTTCGTGGAGGAGCGATGACGGGCCGGGACGGCTATCGCCACTCAGATGTCGCCAAGGCGCTCGTAGGGTTCCACGCCCGGCCGGTGACGAATGCGCTAGTCCGGACTGAGTTAAGAGGGTGTCAGACCCGGCGTGCATTCCTTGAGCGCGCTCGATGCGCTCATTGGCTAAAGCTGAGGCGGCGTCGAAGACTGTTGCCCTGGTTGTAGCCGATGTATCCGTCGAATTGCAGTCGGCCGACGACGATCGCAGGAGCAATGTCGAGGACAGCGGCGAACGACTCGACGTCTGCCAAGGCGAGAGTTGGCAGACGCTTGTCGTGCGGCGGCGGTATCAGCGTTCGTGCGGCGAACCGGTTCGCTTCGTCTTCAACTCGTTGATCTAGTGGGTCAGCGGGACCACGCGAGCGCTCCACGAAGAGATCGCCGTACTCCTCCTTCTTTCGATGCAAGACGACATGGCCGGCTTCGTGGAAGAAACTGAACCAGAAGATGTCTTCCCACTTGTGTCGGAGGCTCAGTTGAATGAGCGCTTTCTCGCTCGAAATCCAGTGCTGCGCGCCGTTGGCCTTTGCGCCTGTATAGGCGGGGACCGCCACGACCGCGACGCCTGCATCAGCGCACAGCTGCTGCAGGGCGGGCCACCACGCTTCGGGATCGAGTCTGGTCAGGGAGCGCACCTGGACAAGTGCTGAGAGGAACGTCGCTTCGTTGTAGGGCTGGCACGCGAGCGCCTCTGCTTCGATCTCGCCCTCGCGCAGCCACGCCGAAAGGGCGAACGGGTCACTCTGAAACTTTCGGGATTTCCGGTAAGCAACCTCTGGCTCCTTCCAGTCGTCAGGCGATGCGATACCGAAGAACCGGAGGATCTCCTCAACAAGCTGAGCCCCGTCCGATGTCCGGGAGATCCGTCGTCGGGCGCGCAGTTCCGCGAGCGGAAATTGCGTCGCCCAGTCGATGCGATGCGAGAAGGCTTCCAGTTGCCTTTGGCGTGCTAGGTCAGCTTGAAAGTGCGCTTCTCGCGTCATCCAGAAGGACGCTGGCGCGCCGAGCACTTTCTCGAGGCCGAGCGCGAGGTCTGCCGAGATCGACGCCACGCCTTTGACGACTCGGTTGACGTGCTTGAGCGTGACGCCAAGCCGGTCGGCAAGCTCAGTCTGGGTCATTGAGCGTTCCTCAAGCAGCTCTGCAAGCGTGTCGCCTGGTGGGCTCGCCCAGTCTGGAGCGAATTCGCTGCTGCGGGAGTTGCGCACGTGTTCTCGCTTTCTGTTGTTCATCCCTCGGCGACTCTGAGGATGCGGATGGATCGGATACTTGACCGGACTGGTGCACGGCGTGCCACCGGTCTGTCTGATGGCTCGAAGTCGATGTATGCCCCGCACGCGAGTTCGAGCCTGAACTCGCGGCTCCGTTGGCCGCATCGGCCCGGAAGGAAGCGGAACTCCTCCAAAGAGCTCGCTGCGCGCAAGGACGCCAGCTGAGCGATGGCGGACCGAGCAACCTCGGGCCCGAGCAAATCACTGAGCGCCGCGTAGGACAAACAGAGCCGCCTCACGCGAGCATTGGCAAATGAGACCTCCATGACGTTGAAGAACTCTAGACCGGATAGGTTATTGATTTCTCAGGATGGCTTGAAATCCTGTACCGATCTGGTTAAGTAATCGACCGTGAACGCGTCCGATCAAGCTCCGACTGGACATACGTCCGAGTACGCAGCGCCGGGATTGGCCCCGGTTGCCGCGAATCGCGACCACGACCCGTCATGCAATCGCTTCCAGGTGCTCGCGCTCGACGGCGGCGGCGTGCGCGGCATCTTCGAGGTCGCCCTCCTGGCGGCGCTCGAGCTCGATCTCGGCGTTCGGGTCGTCGACTGCTTCGACCTCGTCGTCGGGACCTCGACCGGCGGGATCGCGGCGCTCGGCCTGGGCGCGGGGATGTCGCCTGCCGAGATCCTCGAGTTCTACCTCGACCACCACAGTCGGATCTTCGCTAACCCGCTCGGGTGGCGAGCCGTTCGCAGGTTGTGGCGCGCCAAGTACCCGGCCGGCCGGCTCGAGCGGCCGCTGCGCGAGGTCTTCGGTGACCGGCTGGTCGGGGAGAGCCGGGTGCCGCTGGTGATCCATCCCTACCTACAACATCGGCGTCAACGCCGTCTATCTGATCAAGACGCCGCACCACAACAGGCTGCGCCGGGATCATCGCCTGCCGATGTGGCAGGCGGCCCTGGCAACCGCCGCCGCGCCGACGTTCTTCCCGGCCGTCCGTGCCGGGGACCACGGCGATCGGCTAATCGACGGGGGGCTATGGGCGAATAACCCCACCCTGGTCGGTATCGCCGAGGCGGTGAGCCTATTCGGGCGTGACCTCGCCGAGGTCGCCGTCCTCAGCGTCGGCAGCTTCACCGGCACCGACACGCGCCGTTCGCAACTCGACGGCGGCGGCTTCCTCGCCTGGGGTCGTAGCCCGAACCTGATCTCGGTGCTCCTCGGTGCACAAGGGGCAGGAGCCCTCGGCCTCGCGGAACATCTTCTCGGGAAGGACCGCCTGTTCCGCCTCGACGCGATCGTGCCCGACGACGTGCTCGCGCTTGACCGGTGCGATCCGGCGGAGCTGATCGCCCGCGCCTCGCACGAGAGCCGCTTGTTCAGCCCCGTCTTCCAGTCGGCTCTCGCCGGCCACCGGCCGGATCAATACCACCCCCACTACGGTCCCAACGCAAGGCAGGTGACGCATGCTCACACGTGAGCACTCCACGCAGCTCGACGAACTCCTGCGGCTCACGGTCGCCGCGCTCGACATCCCGGCGGAGATCAGGGCCGCGGCGGTGGCTGAGTACGAGGGGGTCGCCGCCTGGCTGCGCGACTCGTGGCCCGGCGTCGCCGGCGAGATCTACCCGCAGGGCTCGATGCGGCTCGGCACGATCGTCACTCCGGTCACCGACAGCTGCGACTACGACCTCGACCTCGTCTGCCGCCTGTGGCTCACGAAGGACGTCTCCAAGCGCGAGCTGAAGCGGATCGTCGGCGCCGCCCTGCGCGACTACATCGCGACCCGCGCCCCGGGCAGCATCCGGCTCAAGGAGGGCAAACGCTGCTGGACGCTGATCTACCCGGGTCAGCGCTTCCATATGGACGTCTTGCCGGCGATCCCGAACGACGAGGTCGAGGATTCCCGCGACGCGATCTGGCTCACCGACCGGCAGCTCGTCCGCTGGCAGCCCTCAAACCCGATCGGATACGCGGACTGGTTCAAGGGCCGGATGACGGCCGAGACCAGGCGCCTGCTCCTGGCCGAGGCTGCCGCACGGGGAATCGAGGTCGAGCAGGTGCCGCCGGACTCGGTCAAGACGGCGTTGCAGCAGACCGTCCAGGCCCTGAAGCGTCACCGCGACCTGCACTTCGAGGACGACCCCGAGCTCGCGCCGGCGTCGATCATCCTCACCACGCTCGCCGCCCAGGCGTACACGGGCGGCGCGAGCGTGTTCGACGTGCTGACCGAGGTGACCGCGCTGATGCCCGAACTCGTCCAGCGTCAGGAGGACATATACGTCGTCGCTAACCCGGTGCTCCCCGAGGAGAACTTCGCCGATCGCTGGCGGAGCATGCCCCAGCGGGCCGAGGCGTTCTTCGACTGGGCCGAGGCCGCCCACGCCGACGTCGTCGGCTTGGGGGATCGTCTCGGACTCGACCGGCTACTAGAAGCCCTCGGGGCGAACCTGGGCCTCGAACCGGCGGCCCGGGCAGCGCGTGGCTATGGGGCTCGGATGCGGGACCGGCAGCGGGCGGGCCGACTCACGACCTCGCCTGCCGGTCTGCTCGCCACGACGCCGCTAACCGGCGCGCTCGGGACGCGGGCGCCCACTCACCCTAACCCGCGGCACACGTTCCATGGCGCCGCCCGCCGCCCGCTGCGCTAGCGTCAGCCAGCAGGCCTTCGCGCTCGCGCGCCGGTTCCCGGACTCCAGGCTGCGTCGCGACGGCCGCACCCTCGTCTGGCGCGGCCGGATGCAGCCGAGTCCGAGCAGCCGGAGCTACCTGGTCGAGATGATGTACCAGCTCGGCGCCAGGCCACGCGTACGCGTCGTCAGCCGTCTGCGGACGCGGACCGGAGAGTCGCTGCCCCACGTGTGGAACCACCGCTACCGCGTGCTCTGCTTGCACGAGCGCGACGACTGGAACCCGAGGATGCTGATCGCCGACACCACGGTTCCGTGGGCGGTGGAGTGGCTGTTCTTCTACGAGCTGTGGCTCGTGACCGGCGAGTGGGACGGTGGCGGGCATTGGCCCTCGGAGGCAGGTGTGTAGGCTCTCGCGCGAGCGTTCGCAGACCACGTGCATCACGCTGCAGGCGCGGGACCGCGAGAGATCCGCGGCGGCACGCGTCGCGATCCTCGCCCGAACGCCTGCGCGCACGTCACGTTCTCGCGGTCGACATAACCGATGCTGCGGCGCTCGCCGACGAGCCCGGGGAGGGTGGCCGCGACCGGCTAACTGGACGCGCTCGTGAATTCCATCGGCATCGTGCGCGGGGTACTTCGAAACCCTGACAGACGCGGACCGTTGGACCACGACGGAGCTCACGGTGTAGGTTCGCCTGGGCTTTCAGATCCCGGCGCATGCGGTCGCCGCCCGGACGATCGCATTTGCGTGGTCGCCCACCGCAATGCGGACGAGCGCTCTTCGGCGACATGACGCTCGAACGAAGCCGTCATCGGCGGCTGCTCCGCGATCGAGTTCCGCATGGGAGCGGTCGCTACTCGCCGCCCGGGCGCGGGCGTCTCCGTCGCGCGGTCCCCGGTAGTCCGCCGTGCTCGGGGTTATCGAAGCCAAGCGGGCCTGCCGCAACCGGCGCATGCAAGCTCGACGCCCGAGCATTCGAGCCCTAATTGCCGAGGGCAAGTAGCGGCCAGCGGCCCGGGACGCCCTTGAGCTCGTGGGAGCCTCGATCGTTGAACACAAAGGGGCCGCCGACGACGGTCCCGGCCACGATGGCCGAGACGAGCACCTCGCCGGGCTCGGCGAGCGCGCTTACGCGCGAAGTGATGTGAACCGCCATCCCGGCGACATCCTCGCCAACCAGCTCGCACTCACCTGTGTGGATGCCTACGCGGATATCGACGCCAAGCTCGCGCGCGGCAAGGGTAACTGCTCGCGCACAAAGCAACGCTCGCGACGGCGGCCCATCGAACACCGCGAGGAAGCCATCGCCAGTCGTCTGGACCTCGCGGCCGCCGAAGAATGAGATCTCTCCGCGGAGCGCCTCGTCGTGCTGAGCGAGCAGATCACGCCAGCGCCGATCACCGAGAGCCGACGCGCGCGCGGTGGAAGCAACAATGTCGGTGAACATGAGCGTCAGCAGCGCGCGCGAGCTCTCGGCTTCTGCTTTGACCCGTAAGGAAGTACTCGATTTCGTCGATGATCGCGTCGCTGTCACCGATAAACGGAAGCGAATCAATCCCGTCCAACTCGACATAGCGCGCGCCCGGAATGTGCTCGGCTAGATACCGCGAGTGGCGCACATCCCAAACGCGCTCATCGGGGCGATGCATGATCAATGCAGGCACACTGATTCGCGGCAGCACGTCGCGCACATCGAGCTCGGCCGCAGCCTTCCATCTCGCGCGCGCCTGCCCCGGGCTCGCAGTCAATCGCTCCAGGCGCCCGAACCATCCGATCAACGCTGGATCATCGGCCATCGACGGTGCGTGCACCGCCAGCACCGCGCGGTCGCCCACGCCGCGGCCGGCGACGCTGCGTTCGGCGAGCGCCTCACGCTGCTCGCGAGTCATCGCCCAGTCGTAATCCGGAGCCCACGACGAGCGCGCGACCGACGCGTACATGATCAACGCCTCGACACGCTCACGGTGCTCGGCGGCGAGCAGCGCCCCGACCGGACCCCCCAACCCATACGTCAGCAGCGCCGCACGGTCACTACCAGCGGCATCGAGCACCCGCGAGAGCATCCCGCACGTCCTGCTCGACCGTATACGCCTCGGCGCTGTCAGACAGTCCCGATCCACGGCGATCAAACAGGATCAAGCGCGTGAACGCGCCTAGACGCTCAAGGAATCGACGGTTCGCCGGCGCCTCCCACAAATGCTCGACGTTGGACACCCAAGACAGCACAAACAGCAGATCGACCGCACCCTCACCAGTCACCTGATAAGCGATGCTCGCGTCCCCGCTTCGCGCATACCGTGTCGTGGCCATGGCCTGAAACGCCCGACGGGACAGTACTCCACGAACACCCACGACCCGCCGGCGACACACAGCGATCCTCGAGCTCATGCCGCAGAGGCGCGGCTCGCGCTTGCGGAACCGCCCACGGCATGCCTCGCGACCAGGGCGTCGGACGATCCCTTTCGTCGTATCGCCGCCCCGCGGCGCGCGATCGCGTTGGCGACATCTGGATCACGCCGGCTGCCGGCATCGGAAGAGCGCTCTGCCACGAACTCGATCGCGACGGAATGCCTTGGCAGCGGACCGCGTTGGACGGTCAGCGCGGGACGAGCTCTGGCGTCATTAATGATGCGCTGCGTAGGCGCGGCCTGTGCCGCCGTGGGGCGCGCGAGCTGACCGAATCTGGCGACGCCCAGTCTGCGGAAGCAGGGCAGATCCACAATCGACACTCTTTCCCGCGTTGCGCTCAACGCGGGTTCCCGCCCCTGGCCTTGACAGACGTACTCGCCGCCAGGCGGGAGTCATCAGCGGTCGAGGCCGTGTCCTTTGTCAGGAGGTCGCGTCACGCGGCGCGAAGGCCGCACGTTCCGATCAAGTGCCGCGGTCCCTCGGCGCGGTTCGGTCGGGCCGCGAACGAGAAGCCGGAAGGCCAGCTCCGCTCGGCGGTGCAGGTCGGCGACGAGGAGGCTAGGAGCTTGAAGCTCGAGCCTCTCCTCTGCCCGCCGAAGCCACCCCCGCTCCGTGTCCCGGAGCTCCGCTGCCAGCCTACGCGGCTCGTCGATGAGCGACAGCAGACGGAGCAGGTCCTCCCGCTGAGAGGCTGGGTCGTCGTGCACCAGAAGCGATCTCGCCTTGATAAGGATCGCGCCTAGCAGCGTCGGCCGCCTCAGCTGGAACGAGCGCTCCCCGATGCGCACGAGGACCGATTCCGAGCGCCCCAGTGCCTGGGTGCCACCGGGCACACCGACAGCGGTCACACCGCCACCGAGCGTCGGTGGCGGCTTGACTCCATCGGGCGCCAAGACGTCGACCACGATTCCGTCCCGCTCGTAGCGGTGCCCGTAGCCGTCCAGGTCCGGGTCGTGGAGTGCGAAGCCGTCGCTGCGAAGTGCCGCGTCGATCGCCGGCAGCGCGCCGCGAGGCCGCGCCTGACCGAGCACGTCGATGTCCCGCGTCGGGCGCACATCGACCACGCCGTGCTCCATGGCATGTAGCTGGACCATCAGCCCACCGATCAGCACCCAACCCACCGGTAGGCGTTCGCTCAGCTCGGCCACCGCACCCCACAGCTGGAGTGTCGCCGGGTCCGTCGCGTCGATGACGATCTCGATCACGACGCCAATGCCCGCGCCGCCTCACGGCGCGCTCGCGGGTCCTCGCTTTCCAATAGGTCGACGAGCACAGCCGCTCGAGGCGCAATGTGACCGGCCGAATTGAGCGCCCGCCAGACGTCATCAGGCACCCACCGCACCGTGACATCTCCAGCGCCCTCGAGCAGGGCATGCTTGGCGATGATGGGATCCCGCTTCGCGACCGGCGCGTAGAGCTCGACCGCCTGGGCCTCCCCGACGAGTCCGACCGCCTCAGCGGCCGATGCTCCGGTCAGCAGGACGTCCGTCCGGTCCCGCAGCCGAGCCAGCTCCGACGGATGAGCCTCGAACAGCTCCCGACGAGCCCGCTCGCGGAGCCGCGCCGCGTGATCGGCGAGTGGATGCTCCCGCCACCACTGCCGAGCTCGCGCTCGGTAACGGGGCGCACCGGCCAGCCGATCGGCCGCAGACATGTCTCCAGATGCCAGCAGGAGCACGGCCCAGGCCATCGCCGGCGAAAGGGGCCGCCCGGATCGGTCCCCGCGACGGGCGAGCCTGAGAACCTCACGCTCGTCGAGTCGCCAATCACGCCCGAGCTTCACCGCCGGCAGCTCCCCTCGGGCGATCCGCAGCCGGACGGCAGCCGGGCTCACGCCGAGTCGCTCGGCGGCCTCGCCGACGCTCAGCTGAAGATCGCTGGACATGACAGAATCCTATCGCTAGCGAAAGCATTCTGTCCAGCGCAGCACCAGAACCGTGCGCACATTCTGCGCACACCTCACCCGGAAATCGCCGCTTAGGAACGCCTCAATCGCAAAACGCGAACCGCCGAATCCCCTTTGCCTACAGGGCTTACCAGAGCGTGAGCTGACCTTTGCTGTCCGGGTCGATTCGCCTCGACAAGGCGGAGGTCACTGGTTCGAGCCCAGTATCGCCCATTAGATCCCGCCCTCTGCATAGCTCTGCACAGCCGCGCAAACGCAATAGCCACGGGCAGGATGCTCGTCCATGCAGGGCTGTGCAGGGGGCGAGTGTGACGCAAACTGTGATGCAGGTTCCGAGGGTGCGTCACTCGGCGTGGCTGGCCTTCTAACTCCGCCCGCCGCGCTCGACGAGCCCGAGTGCAACCCGTGTCGAGCCAGGTTCTTGTCAGCACTTAAGCTCGGACTCAGATCACTCGATTAGCTTCCTTGCCAATGGTGGCGAATTGCCGGCCTGACCCATACAGCCGAATTCGGATGGGGCCCGCCATTGGCACCACACGCCGCGTATCGCCGGCGGAGCACGCTTCGATCCGGGGATCATCATGGGCCTGACCAAACCGCGACAGCGCAAAGCCGGCTATCGACCGCGCTACTCCACCCGGACTCATGTCGCGAGGCTCCATGAGCGGCTCAGGGCTGAGAGCGATCCGAAGCTGCGCAAGGTAATCGAGGCGCAGTTGGCGGCGTTTGAGCGGCCGCCACGAGGTGGGTACGACTGAGCGCGTTGAAGTAACTGCCGAGGCGGGCTCACCATCGTGCTGTCGACCAGCAGCAGTTCGTCGGGCCCGGTGGCGGTTGGGTAGCGCTCGCAGTCGCGCGAACGGCTCGAGACTGAGGTTGATCCGAAGGTGCGCCAGGTGATCGAGGCGCAGTTGCGTGCGCTCGATCGCGGCCGGCCGTGAACCAGGCGAGCCGCCCGGACTGTCGTCCTTCTGGCTATGCGGCTGCCGGGACGCTCAAGCTCAGACCCGGATCACTCGATAGGTCTTCCTGCCGTGGCGTTCAGAGTCGACGTGTACACCGGTCGCGAGCGCGTGAAGATGCTCGGGCCGTTCTCGACCGAGCATGACGCCCTCATGTGGTGTCACGAGGCTGGCATCGAGGTCGCTGTCGACGTCCGCGACGGCCACGAGCGTCGGGCAATCATTCGCCCCGTTCAGCCGCCGCGCGTAGTCATTCCCTTGAGCCGGCCGAAAACCTGAACTGCGCTCGGCCGAGGTTCCGCGCCTTGGCCGAGCGCCGCCTCGATCCTCTGCCGTCCCCCCTACGCTCGTCGTCAATCGCTCCGCAGGTGGGATACGGCCGCGAGCGGGCCTTTACGCACTCTTCCACGCGGTGTACAGTTTTATGTACACGCAGTGTGGAGCTTTGGGAGGATTGTTTGCTGAAGGATCGCCTCACTGTTCCTGTTACAGCTCGCCTGACGCATGGCGACGTTGAAGCGCTCCGCCGTGCCGCCGCGCAGCACAAGACAACCCTGTCCGCCGAGATCGCCAAGGCCGTCCGCACCGCGGCTCACAGCGATGACCGGGGTTATCGCGACGGCGATCGCCACCAGGATGACCGCCATGTACAACCCGGGGACGGGAGCTGATGGCCCGGGCCAGTCGGGCGGTCCGCGGCAAGGGCGCACCGGGGATGCGTCGTGGCTGGAGAACCGAGCAGATCGTCTCGCCGGTCACGGTCAAGCGGCTCAAGCCGGGCGGTAATCCGCGGCCGGCCGCGGATGATCAGCGCCACGACGCCGGCGATCACTGTGGTGATCGAGACGGTGATCGAGAGGCTGATCGACGATGACGATCACCTACATTCTCTCGAGCTCGGTGGGCGTGCTGGAGACCAGCTGCTCGATGGCCGAGGTGAGCGCCATGCTCGCCGGGACAGCGGCCGCGCCGGTAGTCAGTGGGCCGAGGCTGATCGCGATCGACATCGGCGGTGACACCATCGCGCTCGATGTCGCGGAGATCGTCGACTACTCGCCGAGTCCGTTCGCCGACGAGCTCACCATTCAGGACGCGGCGCAGGTCACCGACCAGGCGAACGGTGGCGTTACAGCGGGGCAACGACATGGTCCAGGTCGGCGCAAGAAAGGCGGGTAATGAGCCTCCGTCTTTCACCGGTCATCGTGCGATCGACCACGCCGCAGCCAATGGACGATCGCCGCAATGATCAGGACGGCGGCTACGGTCAGCTGGATCACTCGACGACCATACCGGCCGCGATCAGCACGACGACCGTCAGAACGGCACCGTGGTCGTGATGAACCGATCGCCGCTGACCCGCCCCGAGCAGGAAGGAGGGGATGACGGTGTATTCAGCAGCGTTGCTGGCCTCGCTGGGGTTGAGGCTGGGGACAGTATGGCGCCGTCACGCGATCTATTGGCCGCCGGCCACGACCGCCAACCTGTCGCGGTTGATTCGTCGCAAACGAAAACGAGCATGACCGCGACGCGAGCGAAAACGACTCCAAGATCCCGGCTGATCGCTGCCAAGCGTCGGCGTGTGGCTGCCGAGCTGCGCCAGGATCACATGCAGTCCGATCGGGAGGTTGCGCGGGTGTGCGATTGCTCGGGGCCGTTCGTGGCCAAGGTTCGCCGGCAGCTCGAGGCCGAGGGATGGCTCAGGGTGCCGACCACCACCGGCGCCAAGCAGCGCGAGCACCTCGCCCAGGCGGCGGCCGACGTGATCGCCGCTATCGCGGAAGCACGCGAGACCGACACGATGCGGGTGATGTTGCAATGAGCCACCTCGGTGATTGGCTTGCCCGGCGGCAGCGTGACCATGCTCGCCTCGAGCGGACGCCACGGGTGGACCCGGCGGCCTGCAGCTCCGTCGAGGACTACGCCTTCCAACTGATGATGGCCCAGACGCCGACCGAGGAGGCGCGGAGGCTCATCCGAGCCGCGCTGGCCCGGCAGCGCCGGGAGGCCGCGGCGGCCTGGGAGCACGTCCAGCGCCGGCGTCAGGCCACGGAGCGCCACGAGGCCAGGCGGGACGCCGCTGCGCTCGCGGCGGGGAAGCTGCTCAGGGAGGCGGGCTATGCGGACCCCGATGGGGAGCTCGAGCCGCTGCCGGCGCCGCCGCGGTCGAGCGGCCCGTCGATGTTGGGCCCGTGGGTGCCCGAGTTCGACCGGTTGGACCCGACGGTTCACGAGGACCCGAACTTTCGGCCGAGGAACGGATGACCCGCTACATGCCCAGTGAGCTAGTCGCCCTGATCGTCGCCGACGAGGCCGGGGACTCGAAGCTGCGACGGCTGATCAACGAGCACGCCCGGACCCGACGCGCTGAGGACGAGCTACGGCGCCTGCTGGCCGAGCCGCAAGACGACGACGCAACTAAGGAGCGAAGATGAGCCCGACACCACCCGATAATGGGCGCAAGAAGGGCAGCGCGGGACCGATGAAGCGCGCCGCCGCCCGCAAGACCGCCGAGGCCGATACCGCCGAGAAGGAATCGAGGCCCTGCACAATCGTGATCGCCGGGAGGTCGGTCACGGTGCTCTCGCCGGTGGCCGAGGTCCAGGCGTTGGTCACCGAGCACGCGGGACGGAGCTACGGCGGCCGCGATGTCACGGTGCAGACGCCGGACGGCCCGAGGACCATCGAGGCCGGGGCGGCTGGGGCGGTGCTCCCATGACCGCCCGCGGGACCGACGAACGGCTCACGAAGCTGGAAGCGGACAACGCCGAGCTTCGCCGCGCGCTCTGCGAGTTGGCGTTGGCGGTTAGCGAGGACGTGTCTGCGTTGGCGCCAACGAACCCGCTCAGCGGGAGCGCCCATGTTCAGGGCAAGTTGCGCCGCATCATGCCGAGCCTGGTGCCGATGGTCGAGGCCTACCTGGCGGCCGAGGACACGTGGCAGGCCGCGGTTCAGCGGAAGGCCGAGGAGTTACGGGCCGTCCACGCTGCGGCTGAGCAGGGCAGGAGCGAGGGCGCGGTCTTCGACCGGCACGCCGGGCAGCGCGAGGCGAAGAAGAATCACTATAGGCAGGCGGCGCTGTCCGGGGACGTGACGCCGAGCCATCCAGGGGGTGGGCGATGACCAGAACGGCAGAGCTGACACCGAGCGCGAGAGAAGCCCCGATCTGCGGAACGTGCGACGGCGCCGGTCGATACGACAACGCCGAGTGTGGAACGTGCGAGGGCTTGGGGCGGGTCACGGAGACCACGGCCGAGTGGCTTCGAGAGGACAGCATCCGCCGCCGCATCGCCGCCCAACCGCGAGCGCGAGTGTGGCAAGCGGCGGCTAGCCTGGCGGTCCGCTCGGTCGGCGCGAATGTCATCTGGCGCGACGATGCAGCCCCGATGGCTCACGTGTTCAGCCCCGACAAACGGGTCATCGCGCCGCGGCCGACCTCCGCAGGCACCGTTGCCCGCCTGCTGCATGAACTCGGGCACATCGCGCTGCATCGTCGCAAGGCCCCGACGGAGACGGGCTGGAAGGGCGAGGCTGACGCGAGCCGATGGGCGATGCGGTTCTGGAGCGATTGCCGCCTGCCCGAGCGCGAGCAGGCCGCGCACGAGTTGGGAGCGCTCCTGATGTCCTACTTGCGACAGGCCGTCCGCGACGGGGAGACGACAGCGCAGGAGATTCGCGCATCGGTCCCGAACGAATTGCTTGGCTACATCGCCAGGCTGGAGCAGCGGTGAGCGTGCTCGAGGACATCCGGCGCGGGTGGCGTCTTCGCGGGGACGGCGTCGCCGTCGAGTGGAGCCCGCACGCCCTCCAGCGCTACGCCGAGCGGATCCGCCCGAGCATGGACATCGACCGGGTCCGAGAGGAGTTGTGCCATCTGCTCAGCACCGCCGTCGTCAGCCGCACACCCCCGGAATGGCTGCGAAAACAAGAGGCGGACCGGAAGGACGCAGCCAGGAAGACGATCGCGACCGCCTACCTACTGTTGGCCGACGGCGAGGTCTGCCTGCCGCTGGTCGCCCGGGACGGCGAATGGATGGCAGTCACGACGCTCCTGCCGGGCATGACCGAGGGACGGCAGCGCGAGGGTCGAAACGCGGCGAAGGCCAGAGCGCGAGCAGGAAGGCGGGCAGCCCGCAAGGCGGCCGGAAATCAAGGCGGACGGCCGCCACGCCCACCGGAGGCCAGCGAGTGGGACCCGTCCCAGTGACAGCGACCGAGCGACGACCCCGGGGGAGACCTCGTAAGGACGGAACGCCGCCGCGCCAGCGCGAAGACCTCGCGCCTAGTGCCAAGGATCCGATCCGAGACAGGGGTGCGAGCTCGATCGCATCCTGAAGTATGCATATCGCAAAATTCCTCGAAGCCGAGGCGCTCGCGTCCTTCGATGACGCCGCGATCCGGGCGGTGTCGAAGGACCTGGGCACCGAGGCGCTCCTGCTCGCTCGGCAGACCCCGCTCAGGCGGCAGCAGATCCGCATCGACGCGGACGGCTAGCCCCGCCGGGCTGCCGCGGGTCAGGTGCTCAGCTACCTCTGCGCTACGCGCAAGGCCGCGTTCCGGTAGCTACCTGATGGCCTTCTTGAGCGCTGAGCCCGCCGTGAACTTCGGGACCCTTGCCGCCGCGATCTGGACGCTGGTCTCGTTAGCCACGTTCGGTCTCACGTCGGCGCTCTGGTTGGGGTGGATCAGGGTCTGTCCCTCGTGGTGGGCGGATGTGATCGGCCCGGTGGCGAACGCGATGGCGGAGGCAGCCGCGAGGCTGGCGATGGTTGTGCGGGCCTTGATGCTGAGCATTTCGTTTGACTCCTTAGCGCGGGTTGGCTTCCAGGCCATCTTCCGCGCCGGAGGCCGCGCCGGATAGCCCCCCTAGGGGTGAGGATCGCGACACCCGCCGAGAACTATCCACCGCAATCTGGACAAGAACTTTTTCAGCGGCATACGATCTCCCGCCATGACCGTCCGGCTGGGGCGCTCAGCGGCGTCCAGGGTGAGTCAGCTTCAGCCCTAGGGTCTCTTCCCGGATGAACGGTGCTCGCGGACGATCACGGCGTACAACACAGCACGCCGAGAGGAGCCGCCTCATGTTCACCAAGACCGTTCGCACCATCGCCGCCCTCGCGGCGAGCATCAGCCTCGCGTCGGCGGCAGTGCCCGCGATGTCGCAGGCCGACACGGCGAAGAGCACCGCAAAGACCGGTCAGCCGACGCTTTCAGCAATCTCCATCACGAAGCAGATTGACATTGCATCTCCGTAGTTGCACTGCCCGCCACGCCGCCTGGGGCGAAGGACTCGCCCGCAAGGAAGCGGAGGCGCTACGACGGCCCGGCCGGACCCGACACTCCGATCCGCGACCGGCAGGCGTCATCGGTCGAGATGCTAGCCGAGCGGGTGAAGCAGGTTGGCCGCGCCTGGCGTGAGGGCGACGTTGACGCGGTCCGCACGGAATTGGCGGTGCTCGGCGCGGAGGCGATCCTGCTCTCCAAGATGCACCCGCTGCCGATCGGCGATCCGCTGACGGCCCGCCAGCGGATCGCGTCGGAGAGGTCGCCGAGCAGCCGGGGGGCGACAAGTTGACTAGCCGGGGGCTCTGCGAGGCAGTTCGGGCGCTGTATCGACGGTCCCAGTGGAGGTCGAGCGCATTTCGGTAGATATTGCGAGGGAATGCCAACTCTTTGCCGCGGCCCGCGTTTAATGTCTTGAGGGGAGCACTTGGACGAGGGGCGGCACCATGACATGGGGGCTGGATCATGGTGTCGCCTGAGCCCTGCGGGCAAGACGCTCGACCAGCGGATTTCACGAAATGGCGGCACCGTCGAACCCCTCGCCTGTGGTTGTGGCGGTGCCGCCTAACCCATCTCACGCCATCGAAGGGGGACGAGCCGAGCGCGCGGCTCGCCTGGTGTCGGGGTGCAGATGATCGGACCCCCACAACCGCGCGGCGGCCCGTCCCAGGAAAGGCGTTCGACGCGGTGTGGCGATGTCCTCGCACTGATCTCCACCGGAAATCAGGGGCCAGCGGTGTGGCCTCAAATTCGGAGCCTCAGACCCGGCGGTACCCAGGACTAGACGTCCTCTCTCAGCTTCGCCGAAGCGGCTAGCAGGGCCTCGGAGGTGATGGTCGGGGGTAGGGCCGGTCGGAGGGATCGGGGGCCCTACTACCTGGGTTGCCTTGAGTTCGCCTCCTGACTGGCGATAGGTTTGCTGAACGCTGGGTAGCAAAGGGCAGAGTGAACGACCCAGCGGGTGTGAGGAAGAACCGAATGAGGGGGCACATGGAGATGAGCAGGCGTTGGGATCAGCGGGCACGAGCCATCGCGCAGACACTCTGTTGGGCTGATAAGGCCGCGAGAGAGGGAGACTTATCGGAGGCGCTCGCGTGGCTGTGCACGCTCGAACTAGCCGGGTACAAGCTCCCGGACGAGTACTCACTCAAGCGTGAGTGGTGGCGAGCGAGGGTGGGCGCTCACTCAACCAGACAAGGACGCGAATCCGCGTGACTGGATAAGCACCGGCATCCGACAGCGGCCTTGGCGTTCGCGCAAGCAGCTAGGAGCCGCTCGGAGCCGTTAGTCGGGGGTGGAGGCCGGTCGGAGGGATCGGCGGCGGTTAGGCCGCTCGATCCGCTCGGCCCTCGTTCCCCGGCCACTCCGGGCTGAGTTGCCATGGGTCAAGCTCGGCGGTCCAGCGTGGCGCGGGCCACTGCTCCGCGGCCCACTCGCCAAAGCGCGCCCTGTCGTCTAGCCAGACGATGCGCTGCTCCTGACCGACGACGATCCACGGCCGCTGGGGATCATGCTCGGTGAGCGTGAAGGTGTACTCGGGCACGCGCGCATGCTCCCATCCCGCCCGGACGGGGCAATTCGCTGGGCGACAGCGCTCGCGTTCGCCGGTCCCGGGAGAGGTTGACCGAGCGTAGGGCGAGGGTTCAGGGGTGGCAGCGGTCCCGCGGTGGTGGCTAGGCTGTCCCGGTGAGCCCGGCGTACAAGGTCATCTACAAGATCACCTACCCGAACGGGAAGTTCTATGTCGGCTCGGACGTCACCGACACGCTCAACTACTTCGGGAGCGCGGACAGCGAAATCATTGAGCGGGACTTCACGCGCGAGCAGCGGCGGGACTTCACCGTCCGCAAGGAAATCCTGTGGGAGTCGGATTCGGCATCCGACAGCGAAGTGAGGCGGATGGAAGTCGAGTTCATCCGAAAGCTTCGCTCCAACGATCCGGCCATCGGGTACAACCTGCGCCCCCGGCTCACAGACCCAGCGGTCGAGTCGGTCGAAGGTCCCGCGCCGGGCGAGGACTCAAGCATCCCGCCCGATCCGCAGCCTCGCGCCTGATCGACATCGCCGTCCTACGGCCGAGAGAACTTGGCGCGGGACCTTACCTCCAGCGTGTTCGCTGGAACGCGAACGGCTCCGCCTCCAGGCCAGGCCAGGCGCAGGCGCAGGCGGCGATGACCTTGGGCGGGCCTCCATCCTCCTCGTCCGAGCGACGGACGGCGCCGCGCGGGTCTGCAGGGTCAATCCACGTGGCGCCTCGGTGACGATGGAAGCCGGGTATCGGCTCGCACGTTATTCGGGCAGCGGCCAGTCTCGCGCCGCTGCCGTTCTGCCGTCCTGCCGTCCGGCCGTCCTGCCGTGATACGTCTATTCCCCAAGCGAAATCCCGACGTAACCGACGTAAAGGCGCTCGCCGGCAAAGGCGACGTCAAGGGGCTGATCAAGGCCGCCGGTTACACCGAGCTTATGTTTATTCCTGGGCCTGACGGCGGCACTCCCGTGGACGTCGGGGTGCCGATCCGCGAGAAGGCGCTGTTCGCCCTGCTTGACGTCGCTCCCGATCGTGCCGGACAGGTCTTTGTCACGGCGCTCGGCGATTCGTCAGAGCGGGTCAGGACCGCGGCCGTCTTGGCGCTCTATCAACAGGGCGACTCGGAACGACTCGCGGAAGCGGTCGCGAGCTTGCCCGCCGGGGAGGGGGCGCGCGCTACCGCTGTGCAGGCCCTGTTTGAGCTGCACAACGCCGGCAGCAGCAGCAGGCTGGCGGAGGCACTCGTTTACAGGCGCGACCACTATCCGCTCAGCGAGGAGGACGTGGCGCTGGTGCCGGCGCTGCTTCGGGCCGAGGAGCGGCCGGAGGCCGCAGGGGAGGTGGTGCAGTTGCTGATCTCCGCGCTCGGTCATGCGCAGGAGATCGTGGCCGAGCGGGCCGAGGCCCTGCTGGTGCGATTGGGACCCGCGAGCATCGAGACGCTCGTTCGCGAACTCGCGGGCGGCGCCACCCCTGACCGTGCCGCCGCGTTGATTGGTGAGATCAAGGACGCCCGCGGCCTGCAGCCGCTCGTGGCGGCGCTCTCTCATCCGGATGCCCGGGTGCGAAGCCAGAGCTGCTCCGCGCTCGGCAAGTTTCGCGACCCTGCGGCCGTCGAGCTGCTGCTGCAGGCGACGCGGGACCCGGAGCACAAGGTCCGCGTGGCCGCCGGCGCCGCGCTCGACGGTATGGGGACGGCGGCGATCGCCCTGAGCATCGCCGCGCTACTGCGGCCGATGCTCGGCGAGGCTGTCGCCAAAGAGTCGCCGCTGGGGATGCTCTCGAACGGTGGGGCGGGTCACTCGTTCGAGGTTGCGCCCGCGAGCCGGGCGCCCGAGGTGCCCAAGCTGACGCGCGGCGAGGCCGGAAAGCCGAAATCGAACGGATCATCGAGGCCGACGGGACGTTCGCGTTCACGGTCGGGAAGCGGACGGCGGCGGACAAGCAAGTAGTTCCCGACGCATCGCCCGACCCAGGCCCCTCGCTTCCCGGCGGGGGCCTCTCGCGTAGAGGGGAGCGGCTAGCAGCCGCTCCGCCGGGCAATCCGGGGTAGAGCTAGGCCCCGACCAGCCGGACGGTTACGCGCTCCGCGCCGCGGCCGCCCGGTCGCGCTGAGCCCGGTCGCTTACTGGTCGGGTTCGAGGCGCGCGGGGCCGTGGCCGAGAACCTGAACCGTCCCCGCACGCTCGAGCTCCTCGATCACCGCGGCTGCGTGCTCGCGATCCGCGGCGAGCTCGTCATCGGGGACACCGGCCCACACGGGAGCTAGATCCATCGCCGCTAGGGCGACTTCCAGGGACCGCGGATCGAGCGGCTCCTCGAATAGCGCATCATCCCCGTGCTCCACGGGCGGCACGACCTCGATCCGCACGACGGCGTCGAAGCCATCGGCCGGGTTCCGGGACCTGGTGATGTTCCTTGCCAACCTCCCGCGGACGGCGCTCGCGCCGATCCCCCACTCGGCTCCGATCTGCTCATCGGTTGCGCCGGCGGTGCTCAACGTCGACATGACGTGATTGCGGTAAGCCGCGATCCGCTTGCCGGATTTCTCGGGCCAACCAGCCAGCAGCGCCACCAGCAGTTCCGGGTCCGGGCGGAAGTACGCGAGCGCCGCGCACTGGTACAGGGGATGGTCGTTGCGGAGCCACGCGAGCCGGTCTGAAATGGGCAACAGCGCCAGCTGGTCGCGCGCGCTCATAGACGGCTAGACGAAGAGGAGGCTGCGTCCGGACCGTTCGCGCGGATATTCCGCGTTTCTTTGTGCGAGGGAGCACGAGGGCCAGCATAGCTCTCGAATGCTCCCAATCGCTCCCGCGCCACTACTGACCAGGCACGAGGTTGCGCGTTTGTTGCGCGTCCACGTCAAGACCGTCGAGAAGTGGGCGCGGGAGGGGCGGCTTCCCGCCGTTCGCCCGGGGCCGGGGACCGTGCGCTTCACGCTCGAGTCGGTCCTGGAGCTGATCGAGAGCACGACCACGACCGAGTCACCGAGCGGCGGAAAGGAGGCGAGTTCACAAGCCGCTCGGTGACTGACCTATCTCAGACCGACTATCGCCGGGGCCCGGTGACCGCCGTGGCCCGGCAAGGAGGACCTAAATGGCCACTTCACTTTCTGAAGGGGACGATATCAGTAACCACGCCGACGACGAGCGGCCGACGCGGGCGGGGGCGGACTCGAGCTCGGCCGTGAGCTCGACGGTCAAGGAGGTGAGTCGATGACCGGGGCAGGCAGCACCACCATCGACCGGACCGACTGGACCACCACGGCGGAGATGTCGTCGATCGCGGCGAGGGTGATGAGCACGGCGTGGGGTCCCAGCCCGGGCGACATGCGTTTCACGGATGCCGCTGGGCGCAAGGTGCTCAAGCGGGACGCGACCCCACCGGAGCTCGCCGAGCTCCTCGGCGAGGGCATGCAGTTCGAGTAAGGCGCTCCAGAATGACCTACGGCGACATCATGAGGTGGGACGGCTGCGCCTGGTGCGGCGCCGTGGCCGTCGTCGGGACGCTGCCGCTCGAGCGCGGCCACGTCGAGCGCGATGGTCGGGGGCATCAGCTCGTGTTCCGCGAGCGCAGAGTCCCGGTCTGCGCGCGCCACCGCGACTCGCTCCAGCTGCAAACCGAGACCAAGGCCACGGCGGAGGCAAAGCGCAAGGTCTCCGCTCGCGCGTGACGGAGTCGACAGGCCATTTTGTTCGACCCTCTGGCGTTCCAGACCGGAGCGCACGAGCGGGGTTGGTGGACTGACGGATGAGTGCGATCGAAGCTGCCGCGCTCGAGCTCGCGGCCGCAGGATTCCGTGTGTTTCCGGTCCACTACCCCGTCGAGGATCAATCGAAGGGGTACAGATGCTCCTGCGGCCAAGCGGACTGCCGAACCCCCGCCAAGCACCCGCTTGTACGGTGCGGAGTGGACGACGCGACTAGCAACGCGGAGAAGATTCGAGAGTGGTGGCATCGGTGGCCGCTCGCGAACCTGGCCGTTGCGTGCGGGCCGCCGCTGGTGATCGACGTTGATCCGCGGCACGGTGGCCAGCTGAGCGCGCTCGGTGAGATCCCCGATGATGCGCCCCGGGTCGCCACCGGCGGCGAGGGGTGGCACCTGTGGTTTGGCGGCACTGGGCGCGGCGGCAGGATCGACGCGAACGCGATCGAGGTCAAGGGCGCCGGGACGTACGTGATCGCCCCGCCATCGCAGCACATCAGCGGCCGGTTCTACACGTTCGTGGTCGGGATCAACGGGGGCCTGCCAGAGCTGCCTGAGCGGCTGCGGCCGAGGGTCAGGGCGCTGCCACCGCCGACCGAGGGCGAGGAGGTCAAAGAAGGCCAGCGTCACGATCGCCTCGTCAGCTACGCCGGCCACCTCAAGAACCGCGGGCTCGGTGCGGAGGAGATCGGCGCCGTTCTGGCCGACTTCAACCGACGCAACTGCAAGCCACCCGTCACCGAGGAGGAGGTGCGACGGATCGCGCTCGACTCGCAAGGTTGGGAACAGCGCCGGACCGCGGCGGGCGGCGACGCGCCTCCGCTCACTGACCTGGGCAATGCCGAGCGGCTCGTCGCGAGCTACGGGCAGGAGATCAACCACGCGCCGGGGATCGGCTGGCTCGTCTGGGACGGTCGACGCTGGGCGCCTGACCGGACCGGGGGGCTGCAGCGGCTCGCCAAGCGCACCGCTCGAGCGATCTACGGCGAGGCGGCCGGCTGCGCGGACGACGACGAGCGCAAGCGCATCGTCAGCTGGGCACGCGCGTCGGAGTCCGAATCGCGGCTACGGGCGCTGGTGGCACTGGCGGCGACGGAACGGCCGGTGGTCGTGCTCCCAGAGCGGCTCGACGCCGACCCGTGGGCGCTCGCCGTCCTGAACGGCACGGTCGACCTGCGGACGGGCCAGCTCCGCTCGCACGAGCGCGCCGAGCTGATCTCGAAGGTCGCAGCCGCCCGTTATGACCCGGACGCTCGCTCGCTCGAGTGGGAACCTTCATCCGCACGACGACCGGTGGCGACGACGAGCTCGCCGCGTGCCTGCGCCGGCTCGCCGGCTACACACTCACCGGGGAAACCAGCGAGGAGGTGCTGCTGTTCGCACACGGGCCAACCGCGAGCGGCAAAAGCACATTCCTGGAGAGCATGAAGGCCGCCCTCGGCGAGTACGCAACGACCGCCGAGTTCGAAACATTTTTGCGGCGGCGCGGCGACGCCGGCATCCGCAACGACATCGCCAGGCTGGCCGGCGCGCGGATGGTGATCTCAGTCGAGGTCGACGAGGGCAAGGCGCTCGCCGAGGGGCTGATCAAAACGCCCACCGGCGGGGACACCGTCACGGCGCGCTTCATGTACCACGAGGCGTTCGAGTTCCGCCCGCGATTCAAATTGTGGCTGGCGGCCAACTCCCGGCCTCGGGTGCGCGCCGACGACGGCGCGATGTGGCGGCGAATCGTCCAGGTCCCGTTCACGAACACGATCCCCGAGAGCGAGCAGGACGCGACGCTCAAGGCGCGATTCAGGAGCGATCCCGAGATCAGGGCCGCGATCCTGGCGTGGGCCGTCCAAGGCTGCCTGGAGTGGCAGCAGCGCGGCCTCGAGCTCCCCGCGCGCGTGCGCGACTACACCGCCGAATACCGGGCCGAGAACGACCCGCTGGCCGAATGGATCGACGACGAGTGCCAACTCGGCGCGACGCTCTGGACCAGCGCCAAAGAGCTCCGCAGCGCATACGAGCTCTGGTGCGAGGACGCCGGCACAAAGCCGATCGACGGCAGCCGCCCGTGGGGCAACGCGCTCAAGGCCCACGGCTGCAGCCGCGAGCGACGGGGATCGGTACACGGATGGTCGGGGATCGGGCGATGATCGACCGAGTTGCGCGGATGCGCGGATCTACCCCGAGAATCGGAAAACTTCCTGATGCATACGCGCGTAAGGGGACTTTCCCGAAAATCGGGGTCGATCCGGGTTACCTGCGCAGATCGCGCCCCGGCGCACAGCGGGTGCGGGATGAGGATCGCCAGCTCGCCACCTGGCCCGGGCAACGAATCGGCGGCGAGATCATCGGGCTGGCCTCCTACTGATGAGCGAGCTCACCCGTACGACGCTCGAGCCCTGGCTCGATAAGCGCGGGCTCGCCGAGCATCTCTGCTGCTCATTGCGGTCGATCCAGACCGCCCTCGCCGAGGGCATGCCGCACGCCATCATCTTCGGCCGCGTCAAGTTCCGGGTGACAGAGGTCGAGCCGTGGCTCGCGGCTCACGGCTATCTCGTCCGATTCGACGACGATATTGGCGATACGCTGAGTACGGACATAGAGCGGCCCGGCGGCGCTGGAACGCCCCGGGCCCGGACACGAGGAGGAACCCCTCATGCCAGCTAGGAAGCGTAGTAAGACGTGGCCCGGCCGCGTGTACCTTGGCCGCGACGAAGATGGCCGGCAACCTTTCTGGTGGGTCGGCCGGTTCGCCACACGGCGCGAGCGTGATGATGCGGTCGCCCGCGCCCGCACCGAACGCCCGTGGGACACCGTGGCGGCACCCGGTGAGATGACCTGTGACGAGTGGGCCGAGCGGTTCTTGGGCCGGATGGAGTCCGGGGCGCTCCGGACGAGGGCCGGACGCCGGTACAAGGCCTCGAGCATCGACACCGCCCGGAGCCAGCTCAAGACGTTCAGGGACGAGTTCGGCCACCGTTCGCCGCGATCGATCACCCGCGTCGAGGCCGAGGACTGGGCGGCGCGGGTGGCCCCGTCGAAGCTGCCGATTGTGATCCAGCTGATGAGTGATCTTTGTCGGGCCGAGGAGCTCGACCGCAATCGCTTCGGGGGCCTGAGCCGCCGCCCCGAGGGTCGCGCCGACGAGCGGCCACCCTCAGAGGACGAGATGGTGCTCCTGCTCGACGGCTGCGGCGCCCTGGGCGACGACTACGCGCCGATGATGCGGGCGCTCTTCCAGTTCGCCGCCTACACGATCATGCGGCCCGGTGAGCTCATGGCGCTGTCGTGGGAGGACATCGACCTCGAGGCGGGCAGCCATGGCCGGGCGTACGTCCAGCGCCGCTTCTACCGAGGGCGCACGGACCTGCCGAAGTCCAACCGGAAACGGACGATCACGATCGTGGAACCGGCCAGGGCAGCGCTCGACTCGCTGCTCGAGCTCCCCGGCTACTACCCGCACGGACTGGTGTTCCGCAACAAGACGGGCGGCCAGTTGACCGCGCCGACGCTGACCGCCTACTGGAAGGAGGTTCGAGCTCGGGCCCGGCTTGACCACGACTTCTACGTGGCCACAAAGCACTACGGCGTCTGGTACATGAAGGTGATCCTCGGACTGCCAGACGCGGCGATCGCGGCACAGGCCGGCTGGTCGGAGGCGGCCGTCACCAAGATGGTCGCGACCTACGCCCACGCCGTCGACGAACGCCGCCTCGACGAGATCGACGCGGCGTTCGTCCGTGACGCAAAGCGTGACGCAGAGGTCGCGTAACCCCTGTATCTGCGCGGGTCTGAACCAGTATCGCCCATAGCTGTAGTTGCTCAGGATCCGCCGCCTCCGGGGCGGCGTTTCTTTTGAGGGTGCGTCCTGAGTGCGTCCCGAAGACCACGGCGCGGGCCTGCCGGATCGCCTCGGCGGCGGGGACGCGCGGCTGGGATTCGAGCTCTCGCATCGTCCCGGCGTAGTGGCGCGCGAGCGTCGCGACCGAATGCCCAGCCTGCTCGGCGACGTACGTCAGGCTGCGCCCCTCCCACAGAAGCAGCGAGACGAACGGCCTCTGAGGCGGTACGGACGGAGGTCGCCGGTGACACCGGCCTCGATCGCGGACGGCCGCCAAACGCGACGACGCCAGTTCGCCCAGTCCTCACGGGTCCACGGCCCACCGGACGGCCGCGGGACGATCAGGCCGTTTGTTTGTGCGCCCTCGCTCGCCAGCCGCCACTCAGCGAGGTCGTGGGCAAGGGGCGCGAGGAGGTCGACGTCGCGCGGCCGGCCGGTCTTCGTCGCGAACACGTGCAGGCTGCGCTCGCGGAGGTCGCGCCAGGTGCAGCCGCGATCCTCGACTGGACGCAGCCCGGCGTAGGCGAGCATCGCGACGACGAGTGCGTTGCGCTGACGCTCACGTTCGCTGGCGACCGGCGCCTCGTATGCGCTCCTGCGCCGCTGACCCGGCTTTGAGGCGGGAACGGTTCGGATGCGTGGCTCGAGCATGATCGCCCGGATCCGCTCGACGGTCAGCGGCGGGAGCGGCTCCGGGAGGACTGTCGGCTGCTGCTTCGGCTTGTCGATCAGCTGGGCGGCGTTCACGGGTACAAGGCCGCGCACGACCGCTCTCTTGAGGATCCCTTGGAGCAGCATCAGCGTCTTGCGTTGCGTCGGCGCACCGACGCCGGCGCGCGTCAGCCGCTCGCGGAGATCCTCGACGACGTTCGGCGTGATCTGGCGCAGCTCGACGTCACCTGATATGGCGGGCTGTTTGTCATCCATGAAGGGGCCGGGGATGTCAAGGGCGATTGGCCGTTTTTGACGTTCGGTTGCTGGCTGCTGGCGGGTCATTGATCGGATTGCCTGATGGGTAAAGGGATTTCGGGGGTTGATCTGGCGCGTGTTGCTCGGTGACGGGTAGCGATGGACGACTTCGTTCGGGGCAGGCTTGATCAGCGCCGGGTTGCCCCCGGCGTTGCTGGGGAGTTCGGGTTGGGGTGCGCCGTCGGCGTGATGCCGGCCGGGAAGTCATGGTGCTCGGGTGGTTGGTGGCCGGTTCGTTGACCGGGGTCCGGCCTGGGACTTTGCTCCAGTCATCCATCCGGTCGCGCGGGGCGGACCAGAGTGTCGTGCGGTGCTCGGGGGCTCAATCAAGTGGGCGGCCGTCCTGTGTTAGCGAGGCCATGACAAACGTCGAGCTCGCCCGAGCGTGCGCATCGCGCCGTGGTCGTGGGCGCAAGCCTTGCTGCTGTGAGCGCGCGGCGGGTTCATGCGGCGTCCGCCAGCTTTGCTTTCGCGCTCGCGCGGCTGCGGCGCGCTAGGCAACGGATCTCTCCGTCGCGTAGTCCGTAGTAGGCCAGGGTCAGGATCTCGCGGGCGATAGCGACTTTCGCGATCTTCCGCCCGCGGCGTTTGGCGATCCGCTCGAACTTGTCGCGCAGGGGCCCGGATCCGGTGGTGATCTTCTGCGCGGCCTCGACCAGCGCCCAGCGCAAGGCGGGTGAGCCTTGGTGGGTGATGTGCCCGTAGCGCGCTTTCCCGTCGCTGCTGCGGACGCTGGGGGTCAGGCCGGCCCAGGAGCAGAGGTGCCGTGCGGTGGGGAAGCGGTCGATGTCGCCGATCTCGGCGATGATCAGCATCGCGGTGTAGCGCCCGACGCCGCGGATCTGGCAGAGCACCTCGACGCGGTCGTCGGCTTTGGCGCGCTGCTCGATCTCGCGGGTGGTGGTCTCGATCTCGCGGTCGAAGTCGCAGATCAGCGCGATCAGGCTGTCCAGCCGCCGGCGCGGCGCGTCGCGCAGCTCGAGTGAGCCGAGGAACGCGCGGCCGCCTTTCCCGAACAGGTCAGCGTGCTCGTTGGCGATGCCGTGTTTGGCGAGGATCGCATGCACCCGGTTCTTGACCGCCGAGCGCATCCGGGTCAGCGTCGCGCGGTGGCGCAGCAGCTCGCGGAGATCGCGCAGCTCGCGCGGCGCGATGTACGCCTCGGGGAGAAACCCGGCGCGGAGCAGGTGCGCGAGCGTCTTGGCGTCGATCGCGTCCGTCTTCACGCGCGCGGCCGCGATCGCGCGGGTGCGCAGTGGGTGCGCGAGGTGCACGTCGTAGTCGGCGTCCTCGAGCAGCTCGGCGAGCCATTCCCACCCGTAGGTCGCCTCCAGCACGACGTGCGCGCCGTCGGGGTCGCCGAGCAGCTCCAAGAACGTGTCGCGGTCGTTGATGATCCGCTTGGAGAGCGCGAGCTCGCCGTGCTCGTTGATCACCGCGATCTGTGAGCGGCGGCGGTGCAGATCGATGCCGATCCAACGCGTAGCGTTATCCACGGTCGGTCCTCCTCTTGGGTTGTCCAGCCGCGCGGCCGGAATCCGCGCGGCGTTGAACTTGCAATTCGGGCGAGAGGGCCGACCACCTCCCGACCAGGGCTCGCGCCCGGACCGCCGGGGCCGCCCGCCCCTTCATGGCATCAAGTGGGTGTGCGAGGTGGTGGCCGTGAGCTGAGCGCTTGCGGTCGATCGTGATGGTGTCTCAGGAGGGCGGGACGTCGGGCTCGGTGTCGGCGTTGCCAGTCTGATATGCGGGGATTTGTTCGACCCCAGGGCCCGGTTTCTGCTGCCGGCGGTGCGCTGGTCTAGGGACGAGCGTGACACCTGACGGTGCTGCTCATAGGCGAATCGCGCGTGCCGGCCGCTGTGTCGGCCCGGCGTCCCGGCCTCCTGAGCCGGGTGCTGCTGTGCGAGGGGGTTAGGGTGCTGTTGCGGCGGCCCAGAGGAAGCAGGACAGCTCGCGGGCGCACGCGATCACGGCCACGTTGTGCGGCTTGCCGCGGGCGCGCATCTGAGTGTAGACGCGGTGCAGGCGATGCTGGGCGCGGTTGGCGATCTGCAGCACGTGATCGGGCTGTCCGTCCTGGCGGTTGCGCAGCGTCACGCCGATCCGGGGTTCGCGGGCGTAGTGCCAGGCGGACTCGACCAGCAGCCGGCGGGCGAGCATCGATCCGGTCTTCGTGATCGATCCCGTCCGGTCTGACTCGCCGGACTGCCGGCGTGACGGGGTCAGCCCGAGCCACGACCCGAGACGGTGCGCTTTCTCGAAGCGATGCCAGTCCGCTCCGAGTTCCAAGTGGATCGCGAGCGCGGTGAGGGTGTCCACGCCCCGGAACGCGCGCAACCTGGCGACGGTCGGCCACCACTGCGGGTCGCTCGCGAGCTCACCGATCCGCTCGGCGAGCGAGTGCTTGCGAACGGTCAGCCCGTCCACGCACGCGACCAGGTCGGCGTATGCGAGCTCGCTGACCGGCTCGGGGAACTGTTGGCGAGCGAGCCACCGGCGGTGCTCCTGGGTCCAGGTCGACGGCTCCGGATACACCCGGCCGTGACGCAGCAGCATCTTCGAGACGCGATGCCGCGCGTTCATCAGATCCCTGCGGCACGCGTCATGCGCCCGGACCAGCTCCCGGGCCGCCTCGACCGCAGGCGAGGGAACCACGATCGCCGTCAACGACCCCGCCAACAGACACCGAGCGAGCAACTCCGCGTCCTTGCGATCGGTCTTGATCCGGTCCGAGCGCCCGCGCGGGGTCTTCCCCGGCGCGATCACCTCCATCCCGACACCGGCCGCGACCGCCGCCCGATAGAACCCGAACCCGGTCAGACCCGCCTCATAACACGCCCTCACCGGCCCCGGCAGCGACCCCAGCCACGCGACCGGCCCGTCGAACCCCGAACCGAACCGCATCCGCATCAACTCGCCGCTCATCACATCGATCGCCGCGGCATGCGACGACCGAGCATGGACATCAAACCCGACGTAGGTCATCGTTCCGGTCATGGCCGGACCTCCTCACTCATCTGGGGTCAGCCGGAGCCACTCTCCGGCCAGACAAATCCCCGCGAGGAGCGTCCGGCCACTCAGCCCGGCAGGTCAACCCTGCAACAGGCGACCCACGCCATAGGGCCTAGCGCGGGCAGTAGGTGGGTACCCCACACTTCCAGGTAGCGGCGTCGTGTGTCCGGCGCCAGGTTCGGGATCGCGTAGCGCGGCCACCACTCCTCCTCCATGAACCCGGCGAGTGTCTGGCGCGACTGGATGATCCCCGGGGCGAGCGGGCCGAGCTGACGGCGGCGCGTCATCTCGACGTCGAACGCACGGGCGTCCTCGGCGCGCAGGAACGTGCGAGAGAGCTTTCGCCCGGCCTCGATCCATCGGACCTCGAAGCGCTTGCCGCGCTTGCGAACGCTCACCTCTCCCCTGCCTCCATTGCCCTCAACCGCTCGATGCTGCCTCGTGCCGTTGACGGCGGCGGTGGCGTACGCGGAGGCTGTCGGCGGCGCTCAGGTCGCGGCAACGGAGTCGCGGCTCGCAGGCGGAACCACTCCTCGATTGCCTGCTCGCGGATCAGCCATCTGCCGCCGATCAGCGCAGCCTCAAGCTCGCCGGATCGAATCGCACGGCGAACCGTGCGGTGCTCGCACCGCATCCGCTCTGCGACCTCCTGGATCGTCAGGATCGCACCCACAGCGGAAGTCCTACGGGACAACAGCGGTTCTGCACAATCCGCAAAATCGGCACAGTCGGCGACCGTAGCGCGGGCCGCGGACGGATGGGCGGAGCTGCGTCAGCCTTCGATCTGCTCCAGGCGCACGATCAGCGCTGCCAGTTCGTCCGCGACATCCCGAGCGCTCTCGACCGCCTCCCGCACGCCGTCCGCATCGATCGCGGTCCGCCGGCGATGAGCCGCGACCTCCCGCTCGACCAGCTTGCCGAGCGCGACGCTAACCGGAGTCGACCCGAGGCTCGCCCGGAACAGGCTCCACGTGTCGTCGTCGATCTGGACGCGAGCCATTCGACTCCGGTCCGGCGCGCGCCGCGGAGCAACCGTGCCCTTCGGCGGTTGCTGCCGCCGTTGCCGATTACGTCGACCCACGTATGCAGCGTATACGTTGCACCAGACGGTGCAACTGTGTGCGGAGCTGCGCGTAGCGCAGCGAAGCGGGTTCGCGTTAGCGCGCAACGAGCCTAAGGAGCCGTTGGCCGAGGACAAGAGCCACGGCTCGTGTCATGTCGTCGGCTGCGGCGTGGGGGGTCAAGGCCGAGAGCGGCGACCGGCCGGTCGACTGCAACGCAGACGGCACTACGCGCGACAGTCGCCTCGCCGCGGACCGACTCTGCCCCTCATGGGGACTGACGGCGTCAAAGACGCGTCGATCGACGAAAAGCGCGGCCGCACATGCTGACGTCGCTGCCTTGCCGCTCCGCCGTGGGCTGGCGCGCGTCATCTGGTATGCGAGAGCTCCGGGGCGCCCGAGCGGTGCGATACTGGATGTGTGAGGGGAGCCACGTGCACCTGTTGGGAAGTGTTGCGGCGGAAAGCCGCGTCGAGCGGGCGAGAAACGAACTCACGCGCCAATCAGGGTGTGGCAAGGCTGTGCCACACCCCGATGATTGGAGGACTCGCTTGACCGGCTGTCGCTCGCATTCGTACCGATTGGCGATGAGGAACTCGAGCCAGCGCCACGCGCCGCGGAGCCGCCGATGGCTCGCACTCGGCGGTGGCTCGGTCGGGGCCTTCAGCCGGGTCGGCGCGCTGTTGTTGACGCTGTCGACCATGGGTTGGTTCGCCGCTCTTGCCACACCGGCCGCGCAAGCCCGACAGAAGCATGAGATCAAGCTGACGATCGTGGAGAACCAAATCTCGACCACAAACCCGAACCCCGCCGGGCCTCCCCGCGTCGGGACGACCACCGTTCATGCTGGGATCGCCTCGCTGACGGGCGGTGGCCGCGGCGCCGTCGTGGACAAGGTCACGATCACAAGCTTGTCGTTGGCGACGTTCACCGCGACGTTCAGGGGCACGGCGACGTTCTTCTTCTTCTCCGGCACCTTGTCGGCCAAGAGCATCGGACGTGCCACGATCCACAAGGACGGCAGCGTGACGTTCCGCGGTACGACGACCTTCACGAGTGGCACCGGCGCCTATAAGGGCGTGAGCGGCCACTTGACGTTCACCGGCGGCAGTCGCAGCAAGCCAGGATCGGTCACCACGTTCCAGCTCGCTGGCACAGCCATCTACTAACGGCCCCGGCCTCGAATCGACAAGCAGCGGGCTAGAGCTGATCCGCCCCACCTGTGCTAAGCCACGCTGCCGCGCGACGACCGGCGACTCGTTCATCCGCGCGTCCAGCGGCCTGATGGGGGCCTCCTACGTCTCCCGGCTCGACGATCTGCGATCAGCGCGCGCGCCAAACTTGATGCCCGGACCGCATCAAGCGCGCGAAGCAACTGAGAGAGATGCGTCATGGGAACGAGAACGACGACTTCAGCGACCTCGACGAAGTCACGGCAAAGCGCAAGCCCCTGGATGACGATGAGATCATCCAGATCGAGCGGCCACTCTTATACGTGCGCGGCGGTCAGCAGCCGTGTCGGCCGCGGTCATCACGATCCCGGGGTGGATTAGGAGGCGAAGCGCTTTCGCATCTGAATTGACGCCACCTGATAGCCGGAAGACTCGTACAAGCCGCGCGCGATGTCGTTCCCGCCAAATACGTTCAGGCCGATCGAGTCGCCGCCACGGCCCTGGGCCTCACGCTCGGCTGCCTCCAGCAAGGCTCGCCCATATCCTCGGCCGCGCTGATCGGCGACCACCTCAATGTCGTAGATCCACCATCCAGCTCGCTTTCCCGGCGCCCGGCCCACCCACACGAGTCCCACCACCTCACCGCCGGTCTCACCCACCAGCAGCACCATTCCTGCGGTGTCCACGCTGTCGGGCAAGAGCTCGTCCGTCTCCTCCGCGGCCCGCTGCTCGGCCTGCTCTGGGTTCCAGTTACCAGCGCGGACATGCTCTGCCGCGTATTCGCCGATAGATCGTCGCCGGTAGACAGAGAACTCCTCCTGCGTCATCGCTCGGATCTTCAGATCAGCCACAACGCGGAACCTAACACTCGGAGATCGTCGAACTCTGCATTTCGGCGTCGACGCGTGCGGGCGGGAGCGCGACCAGGCTGGGGCCCCCGGTTAGGCCACGTCTTCGGCTTGGTCGTCGTGTCTTCAAGCGCGTGAACTCGGGCCGTGTCGATCGCCATTCGTCGGCTTGTGCCTTGATCGAGAGAACCGGCAGTCTCGATCGCGACCAGCTTTGAGCACGATCACGGCCGGCGCGATTGCGCTTCCGCTGCTAGCCCGAAGCAGCAGCGGAGCCGCGTCCTGCTCTGGCGAGGAGCAGGCGCCTGCCGAGCGCTGGCGGGCACCTGCCCATTCGTAACGCAGTAGCCAAGCGGCGTGACGGAAATCCCGACTCAACGGGCCCGGATCAGCAATCTCCGGGGCTCCTTCCCCCCGCAGACAGACGAACTCCTAGAAGTGGAGAACGGTGCTGCCCTCGGTGACCGTCGGCGGATCGACCGTCACGCCGATGTTCTCTTTGACCCACTCGGCGGCACGCCGGGAGGACTCATCGGTGCCGGCCTTGTCTTGACAGACAGTCACGGTCTGTCCACCGCCGTCGTTGCGGAACGCTACGTAGCTGGTGAACCCGGGCACGGTGCTGATGAGGGCCTTGACATCATCCTCCCTCTCCGCGAGGGCATCGAACAACGCCGAGGCGCCCTGCCCGGAATAGCTTCTAGTGACTACATACATGTGTGTTCTCCTTCGGTAGCTCATTGTCACGTCGGTTTGCCTGATTACCGGTGCCCCGCTCGCGAAGGAGCGCCTCCACGCACCAGGGTGCGGGCGCCGCGAGGAGGCCGCCGCTGAAACCAAAGCGCCACTACCGCGAACGACCATCCGGTCCACGACCGACCCTACTCCCTACTGCGCCCAATAGCGAGGAGGCCGACGGGAACCGCGAATGTCGTAACGAAACGCCGCGGCACTCTCAACCCGCAGCCGAGCAGAGTGGTGCTTTGATCGAAACGGAGCTGTCCTCAGCAGGCAGCCACGAAGCTCCGAGATACGAGGCCGCGTGGTGCGGCGCGATCTATCTCTGGAGGGATTCATGTCCATCTTGCTTGACTCTGCCGGCCGTCGGCGCTCGCCCGCGACCATGCCGGGATACTGGGCGGGCTGCTCGCCGAGGAACAAGGGCCGGGTCTATCCGGCGGACCCGCCGAGGGTCGAGGAGATCATCGCGGTCATGCGCGCCGCGGGCGAGACCATCCACGGCGCGCGCGTCATGGCGCTTGTAGTGATCTTGTGGCGGGCGGGGTTGCGTATCAACGAGGCGCTCACGCTCGCGGAGACCGACCTGGAGCCCAGGCGCGGTGCGATTCTCGTGCGCCACGGTAAGGGCGGCAAACGACGCGAGGTTGGGATGGACGATTGGGGGTGGGAGCACATCGAGCCGTGGCAGCGCCACCGCCTCGAGCTGCCGGTCGGCCCGTTCCTCTGCGTCATTGACGGCGCGACCCGCGGGCGGATCTGGTCACCGACCGGCGCCCGCTGCGAGCTGCGGCGGCTCGCCGTTGAGGCGGGGGTGCGACGGAGGTTCGCGCCGCATCAATTGCGGCACGCGCACGCGGTCGAGATGGCGCGCGAGGGGGTGCCGCTGCCCGTCATCCAGCGCCAGCTCGGGCAGCACCTCGGCGTGACGAGCACCTACCTCCAAGGAATCGAGACGACCGAGATCATCAACACCGTGCATGGCCGCCGGCCGCCTGCGATCCCGGCCAGCGCCGGCCTGCGCCTCTGACAGCAGACTGCTCCTCGTCGATGAGGCTGTCGCACAAACCGCTCCAGACGGAGGTCCATCAATTGGTCGTGGGACACCACCATGCCAGGAGTCACGCAGGCGTTCGTCTGATGGGACAGCGGCCTCAATCAGGCTGATATTTCGCCGAATCGTCCCACCACTCGCGGAGCGGTCGATTTTCGAGGGTTTACGCGACAGCCTCCGATCGTTGCGGCAGCGATGCTACCTCCGACGCCTCCGCGTGTTGGAGTGGAGGTCAGGCTGCCCCTGGACGTGTCAGCGTCCTGGCTTCGAGTCGCCGGTCCCCGCGCCCGAATCTGGATTGAAACGACGGGGCCTTGAACGTTAGGTTTGCGTCTGCTCGGTCGAGGTCGCGGTGTGGGAATTCGCCTGCTCGCTGCCACCGGGGGGAAAGGGGTCCACGAGGATGTCGCGAGATCAGAAGCGAGCACGTTGGTTTGGCGTGCTCTATCTCATCACGTTCGTCACGTCGATCCCGGCGCTGGCGCTTTACGAGACCGTGCTCAGACATCCGGTGAGCTACATCGCGGGTTCTGGGCACGACACGCAGGTCTTGCTCGCGGCTCTGCTTGAGCTGCTGCTCATCATCGCGAACATCGGCACCGCGGTCGTGATCTTCCCGATCGTTAGACGACAGAGCGAGGAACTGGCGCTCGGCTACGTGACTGCGCGCCTGTTCGAGTGCATGTTCATCCTCGTCGGCATCCTCTGCATGCTCGGCATCATCACGTTACGGAACCAGGTTGCAGGTCCGTCTGAGGGGACAGTCGCGTATACCCTCGCGGCGATCAAGGACTGGACTTTCCTCCTCGGCCCGGGCTGGGTCGTCGGTTGGGGGAACGGGCTGATCCTCGGCTATCTGATGTACCGCTCGGGCCTCGTGCCGCGACAGGCAGCGTTGCTCGGGCTCGTCGCCGGACCGCTGATCATCGTGTCCGGGACGGCCGTGATGTTCACCGGCAACCAACCGAGTAGCACGCTGCACGCACTGCAAGGGATCCTGAGCATCCCGGAGATTTTGTGGGAGCTGTTCCTCGGGGTCTACTGCACGGTCTGGGGTTTCAGGCGCGACGCCCCGATCCTTTCCGGGAGCGCCCGATGACGCACCGGGGAGTGCTGCTCCGGGCTAGAAGCGGAAGCGGGCGGTCGCTTACCGCCCGGCAGCGCGCTCGACGGCCCGCCCAGGCCGCCACCGATTCGCCTTAGGTCCGCCGCAACGCAAGCTCGCCCCAAAGCTCGGTGTCATCCCTGAGATGGGCCTCCAGCGCCCGCAGCGCCCGCGTCCGCGCGTCCGCCGGGGTCGTCGTCACTGACTGCCACCACGCCGAACGCTCCACGCCCGCGGCCAAAACCGCGGCCGCCTCACGACCACACGCTCAACGTCCGCCAGTTCGTCCTCGGATAGTGTGATCTCACCGGCCAAAACGCGCTCACGCCACGACCTCGCCGGCGGCTCGGCCTGCGCCTCCGCCATCAGCGACGAGATCAACACGTCGAGCTCGCTCTCGCCGGAGCCAACCAGCCTCGCCATATCAGGCCCTATGGCGTGGGTCGCCTGTTGCAGGGTTGACCTGCCGGGCTGAGTGGCCGGACGCTCCTCGCGGGGATTTGTCTGGCCGGAGAGTGGCTCCGGCTGACCCCAGATGAGTGAGGAGGTCCGGCCATGACCGGAACGATGACCTACGTCGGGTTTGATGTCCATGCTCGGTCGTCGCATGCCGCGGCGATCGATGTGATGAGCGGCGAGTTGATGCGGATGCGGTTCGGTTCGGGGTTCGACGGGCCGGTCGCGTGGCTGGGGTCGCTGCCGGGGCCGGTGAGGGTGTGTTATGAGGCGGGTCTGACCGGGTTCGGGTTCTATCGGGCGGCGGTCGCGGCCGGTGTCGGGATGGAGGTGATCGCGCCGGGGAAGACCCCGCGCGGGCGCTCGGACCGGGTCAAGACCGATCGCAAGGACGCGGAGTTGCTCGCTCGGTGTCTGTTGGCGGGGTCGTTGACGGCGATCGTGGTTCCCTCGCCTGCGGTCGAGGCGGCCCGGGAGCTGGTCCGGGCGCATGACGCGTGCCGCAGGGATCTGATGAACGCGCGGCATCGCGTCTCGAAGATGCTGCTGCGTCACGGCCGGGTGTATCCGGAGCCGTCGACCTGGACCCAGGAGCACCGCCGGTGGCTCGCTCGCCAACAGTTCCCCGAGCCGGTCAGCGAGCTCGCATACGCCGACCTGGTCGCGTGCGTGGACGGGCTGACCGTTCGCAAGCACTCGCTCGCCGAGCGGATCGGTGAGCTCGCGAGCGACCCGCAGTGGTGGCCGACCGTCGCCAGGTTGCGCGCGTTCCGGGGCGTGGACACCCTCACCGCGCTCGCGATCCACTTGGAACTCGGAGCGGACTGGCATCGCTTCGAGAAAGCGCACCGTCTCGGGTCGTGGCTCGGGCTGACCCCGTCACGCCGGCAGTCCGGCGAGTCAGACCGGACGGGATCGATCACGAAGACCGGATCGATGCTCGCCCGCCGGCTGCTGGTCGAGTCCGCCTGGCACTACGCCCGCGAACCCCGGATCGGCGTGACGCTGCGCAACCGCCAGGACGGACAGCCCGATCACGTGCTGCAGATCGCCAACCGCGCCCAGCATCGCCTGCACCGCGTCTACACTCAGATGCGCGCCCGCGGCAAGCCGCACAACGTGGCCGTGATCGCGTGCGCCCGCGAGCTGTCCTGCTTCCTCTGGGCCGCCGCAACAGCACCCTAACCCCCTCGCACAGCAGCACCCGGCTCAGGAGGCCGGGACGCCGGGCCGACACAGCGGCCGGCACGCGCGATTCGCCTATGAGCAGCACCGTCAGGTGTCACGCTCGTCCCTAGACCAGCGCACCGCCGGCAGCAGAAACCGGGCCCTGGGGTCGAACAAATCCCCGCATATCAGACTGGCAACGCCGACACCGAGCCCGACGTCCCGCCCTCCTGAGACACCATCACGATCGACCGCAAGCGCTCAGCTCACGGCCACCACCTCGCACACCCACTTGACAAACAGCCCGCCATATCAGCCCGCCCACCGTGCTCGCGCCGCCTCCCGGGCATGCACCGACGCCGGCGCCACACTCTCCGGCACAGCAAGCCCGCCAAGCAGCCGAAACACCGCCAGCCGCGCCAACCGCGCCTGCGCTGCCGCCGGATTCGGCCTGCCAGTGGGCAGCATCACCCCGCGGGCCTGCACATCGGCGGCGAACGCGTCAGCCTCCACCGCCTGCAGCTCCGCCGCCGCGAGCAGCCACCTTTCGCGCTCATCCCAAACATGCGTGGCCGGCAGCGAATCCCGAATCCGGCAGACATACTCAGCGAGAGTCATCGGTCACAGCCCGCAATTTGAACGATTGAGCATCATGCATGTGCGTTGAGCCACACGGCGCTCTCTGACACACAAAAAGATGGTGGGTCGACGCTCCCGTGCCAACGTTCGGGGCCTTCGTGGCCCGTCTGCCGAACCTGAGGCGCGATCGTCAACGTTCGGGCCCAAGGGTGCCGATACTGGGTCAGCATGAGGCTGGCTTGCGGGGGCGGCGTCAGATCGGCGGCTAACCATCGGCGTCGTCCCCCAGGCCGGACCTGCTCTTGGGTCCCCTCAGCACCCAAAGCGCTTGAGCGCTCTCTGACGTCGCGGGTTTCGGCGGTTGACCCCGCCCCTTGGGGGCGGCAGGGATGTGTCCGTTGCTCAACTCCCCGTCGCGCGGTCGGGTGCCTCCCGGCGAGCGCGCAGTGGCGGTTCCTTGCGGCCCGCTGTTGGCGCTGCGCGCTCGCTTTGTCGGGAGGGATGACGAGACCCCCGCAATCGCACGGCGGCCCGTCCCAGGAAAGAGTGTTCGATGCGGCGTGGCGATGTCCTCGCTCGTCCCGGCGGTCTTGACGTGCAGCCCGTTTGCCGTCGCCAAGCTCCTGCCATACTTTGGTGTATCGAAAAGTTGCGCCGTGTCGCCTGGGACGCCGACGATCCCTGGGTCGGCGGCGACACGCGGCAACGCCGGCCAAGAAACCCGCAATTTGCCGATGTTGAGTGCGCGACATCGGGCGATGCTCGTGAAGCTTCTTGTGAAGGGGCGCAAACTGACGGGCGGCACCACGGGTGAAGGGCTTGGGTTCGTGGTGTCGCCCCGAATCTGTGCTGAGACTTTCATTTCGTTGGTTGGCTGGTTCGCTGGTTCGCCCGCCTTGCTTGCCTTGCTCGCCTTGGTGGTCTGAGGCATCGAAGATCGCGACTCGGATCGGCCGATCTCAGCATGTTGGGTCACCGGCGGCTGGTGGTGAGCCCGAGTTCTGCTTCGAGGCGGGCGGCTTCGGCGCGCAGTTGCGCGGCGGGCTTCGGTTGGGGGGCGTGAGCCAGGCCGGGTTTCGCGGAGGCTTCGAATCGAGGACGATCTGTCCTCGGGACAGGAGACCCTCCAGCGATGCCACGACCCAGGAAATACCACGAGGAGCTGATCCAGCGTAGGATTCGGCTCGCGGTCGAGTCGGGCCGGCCGGTTGCGCATGTGGCCAAGGACCTAGGGCTGCCGTCGGAGACGTTGCGCAAGCGTGTGCGTCAGGCGGAGGCTGATGAGGGCCTGCGGCCGGATCTGCCGACCAGTGAGGAGCGCGAGGAGATCAAGCGTCTGAAGCGTGAGAACTTCGAGTTGCGTCGCGCGAACGAGATCCTCAAAGCGGCCAGCGTGTTTTTCGCGACCGAGCTCGACGCAGACCGACCGAAGTGACCGCGTTCATCGACGGGCATCGCGAGCGCTTCGGTGTCGAGCCGATCTGCCGGACTTTGGGCGTGTCGGCGTCCGCCTACTACCAGCGCCGCACCGGGCAGCGATGCGCTCGCTCGGTGGAGGACGAGCGGCTCTTGGAGCGCATCCGAGAGGTGCATACGGCCAACTACGAGGCCTACGGCTACCGGCGGACCTGGAAGGCGCTGGTGCGTGCCGGTGAGAGCGTGCCGCGTTGCCGGGTGCAGCGGTTGATGCGCTCCCACGGGATCCAGGGCGCCAAGCGGCGCGGGAAGAAGTGGCGCACGACCACGCCCGACCCGAGTGCCCAGCGCCGCCCGGACCTGGTGCAGCGCCAGTTCACCGCGAGCGAGCCCAACCGGCTGTGGGTCGGTGACCTCTCGTATCTGCGCTGATGGGAGGGCGTGGTCTACCTATCGTTTGTCATCGACGCCTTCAGTCGCCGCGTGGTCGGTTGGCAGCTCGCCAGCCATATGCGGACCGACCTCGTCCTCGACGCGCTGCGGATGGCGCTCGGCACCAGAGCTCACGGCGCCGACTTCCGGCTCGTCTCACATTCGGATCGCGGCAGTCAAGGCGAGCCCTGGTCGGAATGGTGGATCAGCACAGGCGGTGGACGCCGGCGAGCGAGCGCCATCTTCAGCGCGTCGACGACCAGCTGTGCGCGCATGTGCGTGGCCATCGCCCAGCCGACGATCTGCCGGGAGTAGGCGTCCTGGACCGCGGCCAAATAGAGCCAGCCCTCGCCGGTCCGCAGATAGGTGATGTCCGCGACCCACAGCACGTTCGGAGCTGCCGGCCGGAACTGCCGCTCGACGAGATCTGAGGCCGGGGTAATCCCCGGGATCCGGATCGTCGTCTTCCAGCGCTTCCGGGGGCTGACGCCTGAGATGCCGGCGGCTTTCATCAACCGCGCGACCCGCTTGCGCCCGACGCGGACGTCGTGCTCCATCCGCAGTTCGACGTGGATCCTCGGCACCCCGTACACGCCCCGGCTGGCCTCGTGGATCTGCGTGATCTTCTCGGTCAACCACGCGTCCTGAAGGGCACGATCCGACGGCGCCCGGCGCTCCCAATTGTGGAACCCGGTGCGGCTCACACCGAGCACGCGGCACATCACGGCGACGGGAAAGCTCGTCTTCTCCGCAGCGATCAACGAGTACGCCTCGCCTACCGCCCGTCGTCCTCCCTCGCGAAGAAGACCGCCGCTTTTCGCAAGATCTCCCGCTCCATCGCAACGTCGCGTTCTCATCCCGCAGCCGCTGCAGCTCCTCGCGCTCATCGCCAGACAGCCCACCCGGGCGCTCACCCCGGTCGGCCTTCTCCTCCTTCAGCCAGTTGCGCAACGTGACCTCGGAGATCCCCAACGACCTCGCAAGCTTGCGCTGCGGCTGGTCACCCAGCCGAGCGAGACGGATCGCCTCACGACGGAACTCCTCGGGATACGGCGGCCGAGTTCTGGGCACCTGAACCTCACTTTCCCCGGCTTACGACCGGAAGCGCTCAAGTGTCGTCGAAAACGGGGCAAGTCCATTCCGGCACCAACCAGCGGCGCCCCCGGTGTCGCTCCATGATCAAAGCGGCAGCGCTCGACGATCTAAGTCGACGGGCCTGGCGGGCGGTCAAGTTGCAATCGAACCACGTCGAGATTACGATCGCTGTCACCGGGACTCCTCACGGGGTCGGTGGCCGTGTTTCGGGTTGCGGGGTTGAGAGCGGAACTTGGCGGCGGTCGCGCGGATGGCTTCACTCCCTTTGGTCCGTACTAATCGGCAGTGCGACGAAGGAGTCAGCGAATGTCTCGATGGATCTGCCGGGCGAGTCGGGCTCCTGACCTGGGGTACGCGTTCGTAGCCCCCCAGCACTACAGCTGTTCCTTCGCGCGCGTGACCTACGAGCAACTCGAACGCGACGGGTTGCTCGCGCCGTGCCACGACGACAACGTCATCGTCGACGCGACTTGCCGCTCACATGATGATTCGCGCGCTGTTGCTGAACAGACTGAGACGTCCGGTGTGACCCGCCTGATTGTGCGCTGCGCGGTTCCACTGCAGGCTGCGCTCGAGCGGGCCACAGCGCGCATGCGCGATCCTCGCCGCATGTCCGCCGCAACACCTCAGATCGCCAAGGAGCGGCGGTGCATGCATTTTATTGGCGTGATCGGGGTGACGGTTGCCGCTCTGCTCATGGTTCCGGCGATGACGAGTGCCCTCGGAGGGACTGGCACTCGCGTCACAGGCGTCATCTCGCCGCTGCTCACCGGCAACGTCGTGACCGGCGTCCGGGGCGAGTCTAGTCAGAAAGTCGTCTTGACTGGTGGGGTGAACATGGGGACCGGCTTGCACCCCGTGATTCCGTTCCTCGTCGATGCCCGGCTCACGGGGCCGATTGCCGGTCCAGCCCTGTCGACGTTCACCCCACCCTTCTCCGGGTACAAGGAAGGCTTGTTCTATGGCCCCGACACACATGCGTTCAACCCGTCGAGCATTCCCAGCGGTGAGGTGCGAGCCGTCGGCAGCTATCAGACTTCACCGCAAACCGACGTCTTGAACCAGGGGATGGTCTACGTCGGACCGCTGCGCGGAAGCGGTGGCACGTGGTCGACGATCGACGTGCCTGCCGACGGCAAGAACGTGGTCGGGCACACGAAAGCGTGCCGGGTATCTGGATCTAACTGCTTTGTCATGGACACGATCCCGCACAGCACGATGGGCGATCTCGTTGTCGGCAATTACGATCTCAACCTCGGTGGCGCGCATCGTGCGGTGTCGGGCAACGCCTTCATCTACAACCTGAGGACACGCCGCTGGACGCTGCTGAAGCTGGGTGGGAGCACCTCGCATGGAACCACCCTGTACGGCATCTGGCAGAACGGCGGGGAGCGCAGTCCCAACTATACCCTTGCGGGCGGCACGTCGGTGCGACAGCACCTGAAGGTACTACAGCGCGCGTTCCTGATGAACTACAACGAACGGACCGGGATCTTCGGCGCACGGAGATACTTCAGCTACCGCAACAAGCCGACACTGCTCACCCACTTCGAGGGAATCACTGGCGTCCCCGGCGGCTTCAACGTCGTCGCGGAAACGGCTAACCGTGAAGTAGGGATGGGCCGCATTGCAGTCCACCGCGACGGCGCTTTCGGTCCGGCACGTTGGTTTGCCGTCGGCGTCGGCACCAGTCCGCTGTGTGCGGGTGGCTGCGGCTTCGTGAGCGGGAACACCGTGTACCGGAACCAGGTGATGGGCGTTTACATCCCAACCGCGACCAACATCCCCAACACGTATCTGGAGACCTTTTCACCGTAGGCTTCATGGCCAAACAGACCGTCAACTCCATCATCGACATGACACCCGGACGGCGCGGCTTCTGAGTCCGTGCTAGCCCGGAGCGTGCAGTAGCGACTGCGTAACGACCGCGCCCCCGGCGGGCGGGGGCGCGGAAACGTCCGGCTGAGCAGGGATCCTGGGCTTGTCGAAGGTCCTTGATCCCTGGCTTGGAGGTTCACCTTGAAGGTGATGCGTGATGGACGCTCCGTAACGGTAGAAGTCAGCGCGGACGGAGCGGGCTTGGTCTCGCACGCCGGCACCGCGCTGGTCGCGCAGGTCGCTGACAAGGTCGGGCTCAGCAACGCGCTGTCGGCGCGGCTGGCTGGGATCAAGCAGCGGCGTCGTGGTCATGACCCGGGCCGCGTGATCCGCGACCTGGCGGTGATGCTCGTCGACGGCGGCGAGTGCGTCTCTGACCTCGGCGCGGTCCGGGAGCAGGACGCATTGTTCGGCGCGGTCGCGTCTGACTCCACGGCGTTTCGGATGGTCGATCGGATTGCTTTCACACCGGGTCTGTTGGATGCGGTCCGTGTCGCGCACGCCCGCGCCCGGGCGCGGTTCTGGGAGCTGCATGGCGCGCCTGAGCGGTTGACGCTCGATGTTGACGCGACGCTGATCACCGCGCACTCGGAGAAGGAGAAGGCGGCCGGGAACTACAAGGGCGGCTACGGGTTTCACCCGTTGCAGGTCTACCTGGACGAGACGTCCGAGGCGCTCGGCGGTCTGTTGCGCCCAGGGAACGCCGGTTCGAACACCGCCGAGGATCACACGACGGTGATCGACCGGGCGCTCGGGCAGATCCCGGCCGAGTACATCGAGACCCTGGAGATCCTCGTCAGAGCCGATTCGGCCGGCGCTACGCACGGGCTTCTCGACTACTGCCGTGAGGGGAACATGCGGTTCTCCGTCGGCTATGAGCTAACCGAGGCGGTCCGTGCCGCGATCCTGCAAATCCCCGAGGAAGCGTGGGTCCCGGCATTGGATCAGGACGGCTCCGAGCGCAAGAACGGCGAGGTCTGTGAGATCACCGACATGGTTGATCTGTCCGCCTGGCCCGAGGGGTCCAGGCTGATCGTCCGGCGTGAGCGTCCCCACCCCGGAGCGCAACTGAGCTTCACCGACCACGACGGGTACCGCTTCCAAGCGATCCTCACCGACCAGCCCGACGAGGACATCGCCATCGTGGAGTGCCGTCACCGTCAGCACGCGCACGTCGAGGACCGGATCCGTGACGACAAGGACACCGGCCTGTCCAAGTTCCCGTTCAAGGCGTTCGCGCTCAACGAGGTGTGGTTGGAGATCGTCGCGCTCGCCCACGACCTGATCGTCTGGACTCAAGCACTCCTCCTCGACGGGGAGTTGGCGAAGGCCGAGCCCAAGCGGCTGCGCTACCGGCTGCTGCACGTCGCTGGCCGGCTCGCGTTCTCCGGCCGCCGTGCGAAGCTCCACCTCCAGCACACATGGCCGTGGGCGGCCGAACTCCTCGCCGCGTTTCAGAAACTCAAAACGCTCACGGCCGCCAGCGGCTGACACCGCCGCCAGCGACCGCCACCACGACGAGCAGACCACCCCGGCCACCCGGCCGTGAGCACCGCTGCCGCGAAACAGGCTGAGCCGCCCACAACGCTTGCGCGGGAACACCGAGCACCCGCCACACCAGCCCGGGACACGGCCTCACCACCGCCAGCGACACGCCGACGCCACCCGCCGGTCACATTCGCGCGCTTACTGCACGTTCCGGGCTAGTCCGCGGCGAGAGCCCCTGATCGCGCCTTGGCCTCAACCGGTCAGTGCACCACCCCTGACGTGGCGGATCGTGTCATTCCGTCCGGGCGCTGTCGAGCGAAGGCCGTAGGCCGAAGCGAGATCAGCGCTCGGACGGGTTCGTGTGTGGGACCCCGGCGATCAGTTCGGTGAGTTTCTCGGCGGGTGTCCGGAACCCGAGCGTCTGGCGAGGCCGGTCGTTGAGTTTGCGGGCGACCTCATCGAGTTCTGCCTGACTCACGCCGGCGAGGCTCTTGCCTTTCGGGAAGTACTGGCGAAGAAGCCCGTTGGTGTTCTCGTTGGACCCTCGCTGCCACGGGCTGCGGGGATCGCAGAAGTAGATCTCGACGCCGGTCTCGATGCTGAACCGCCGGTGAGCTGCCATCTCCTTTCCCTGGTCCCAGGTCAGCGAGCGGCGAAGCTGAACGGGCAACGTGATGATGCTCGCCTTGAGCGCTTCGCAGACCGGCTCGGCGTTGGTTCCCTCGGGTAGCGCGACGAGCTGGCAATAGCGGGTCTGGCGCTCGACCAGGGTCGCGATCGCCGTGTCGCGCGTTCCCATCAGCAAGTCGCCCTCCCAGTGCCCAGGGACGGCACGGTCGGCCACCTCCGGCGGACGCTCGGAGATCATCACCATCCCCGCGATGCAGCCGGGGCCCTGCCCGCGGTTGGCGTGCGCCCGGGCGAAACGCTTCTGACGCCTGGTCCGCAGATGCCGGGTCAGCTCGCGTCGCAGCGACCCACGCGCCTGGACGTAGAGCGCGCGGTAGATCGTCTCGTGCGAGACCTGCATCTGATCATTGTCGGGGTATGAGAGCCGCAGCCAGCCCGAGATCTGCTGCGGGGAGTGATCCTGCTCGAGCCGCTGGATCACGAGCTCACGCAGCTCGCTACACAGCTCGAGCTTCGTCGCTCGCGGGCGCTTGGCCCGACCCCAGGCAGCCCGCTCGGCCGCGTGCGCGCGATAGCGCCCACGGCCACCGCAACGGTTGATCTCGCGGGAGACGGTGGTGTGGGACCGGCCGAGGGTGCGACCGATCGCGCGGGCCGATTCACCTCGAGCGATCCCGCGCGAGATCTCCTCACGCTCAGCCAGCGACAGGCACCGCTCCGACCGACGACAGGATCTCGGCCGGATCCCTCCCATCCTCTGCAGGTACTTACTCACCGTCCGCTTCGGCATCACGAGCCGCCGGGCGATCTCGGCCTCGCTCACCCCCTCCGCCCGCAGCACCCAGATCGCATCCTTCACAGCCTCGGCCAGATAGTGACCCTTCGGCATATCCACACCTCACGTCGCTCGTCAGCGGGGAGTGTCCGAGGATCTGTGTAGGCATGAACGATGGAGACACTCATGCCTACGAATACGAGAAGCAGGACCGAGAAGAGCGGGACGGAGCTGGACCGCGACCCGGGCCTTGAGGGCTTGGGAGCTGGGTTCGCGCCGGGGTTGCCCGGCGACGAGACCGGCGAGCTCGTAGAGCGAGCTGGGCTTGGCGCTGGGCAACCCCGGCGCGGTGCGCCCGTCGCTGACCGCCCGCCGCTGTCGGCCGGGGCGGTCGACGAGGCGCTGGAGCGGGTCGCTGACCGCCGCCGTTTGCGGCAAGCTCTGGGGATGCCGTCCGATAAGCGGATCAGCAACGAGCTGATCGACGAGCTGCTCGCCGGCGCGAGCACGGAGGAGGAGATCGCCGGGCCCGGCGGGCTGCTCGCCGAGCTGACCAAGCGGCTGGTGGAGAGGGCGATGGAGGTCGAGCTGACCGACCACGTCGGCTACGAGCCCCACCAGGAGCCGCCCGGTGGCGCGGGGAACACGCGCAACGGCACGACGCCCAAATCGCTGATCACCGAGCACGGGAAGGTTCAGGTCGATGCGCCCCGTGACCGGGACGGGAGCTTTGAGCCGAAGATCGTCCGCAAGCGTCAGCGCCGCTTCCAGGGGTTCGATGACAAGATCCTCGCGCTCTACTCGCGCGGGCTCTCCACGCGCGACATCGAGGCGCATCTCGAGGAGATCTACGGCGTGAAGGTCGGCCGCGACCTGATCTCGCGCGTCACCGACGGCGTGATGGACGACGTGCGCGATTGGGCCAAGCGACCGTTGGAGGACATCTACCCGATCGTGTTCCTCGACTGCATGGTGATCAAGGTCCGCGAGAGCGGCTCGGTGCAGCGCCGCGCGCTCTACCTCGCCTTGGGCGTCACGCTCGACGGCGACCGGGACGTGCTCGGCATGTGGTTCCAGGAGACCGAGGGCGCGAAGTTCTGGATGCAGGTCCTCGCCGATCTCAAACAGCGCGGCGTGCAGGACATCCTGATCTGCTGCGTCGACGGGCTCAAGGGATTCCCGGAGGCGATCGAGGCGATCTTCCCCAAGACGACCGTCCAGACGTGCATCGTTCACCTGATCCGCAACAGCCTGAAGTACGTGCCGCGGCGCGAGCGTGAGCAGGTCGCCCGCGACCTGAAACCGATCTACACCGCGGTCGATGCCGACCAAGCGCAGGCCGAGCTTGAGACCTTCGACGAGAAGTGGGGACAGAGGTTCCCCGTGATCACCCAGGCATGGCTGAACGCCTGGGAGTACGTGACCCCGTTCCTCGCCTTCCCGCCCGAGGTGCGGCGCGTGATCTACACGACCAACGCGATCGAGGCGCTGAACCGCCAGCTACGCAAAGCGATCAAGACCAAGGGGCACTTCCCCAACGAGGACGCCGCCCGCAAGCTCGTCTACCTCGCACTCCAGAACGCAACGCCACAGTGGACACGAACTCGGAACTGGACCGCGGCGCTGCTCGCGTTCAAGATCCACTTCGGAGACCGCGTCCCAGACACCGCAGGATGACACCGAGCCGTTGACCCCCACCCAGAGCAGCCGTTAATCTGACCAACCGCCGCCTACACAGTTATCCGGACGCCCTCCGTCAGCGAAATCGCTGACTCTCTCGGATGGTGCGGCGACAGCCTGAGACCGCCGCGGAAAGCGAGCATCACGCTGACGATCGCTTACTTGTCCGGCGGGGTTTGTCAATGGTGGTCGTGAGTTGACTGGCGGTCTGGTTTAGGGAGAGCGTGCGCGCGTCGGAGCGGGGTGTGTGCGCGGGCGCCCATGCTTACTTTGGAGCTCGGCCCGGATTGGTTCGGTGCCGGCGACATGATGGTCGTTGGGTGTCCCTGCAGATGGGTTGCGGCCGCTCATTCTTTCTAGGCCTGTCCCGTGACGGGTCGGCGCGATCGTCGGGAGCTGGCCGCGGTTCATCGGTTGTTTCGGGGCGTCCCGGAAGGCACGGCTGTCAGGCGGCGGCGGGTTTTAGGGCGTCGTCGCCGAGGGCTTTGAGGATGTGGTAGCTGCGTTTGAGCAGTTTGCGCGCGAGTGCGAGACACGCGCGGTTGCCGCCGATTCGCGCGGCGAGCTGGAGGTAGTAGTCGCGGTCAGGGCTGGCGGGGAACCGGGCGCGTTGCGCGGCTTCATAGAGCGCCCAGCGCAGCGCGGGTGGTCCTTGGCGGGAGAGGTGGCCGGGGGCGCGGTGCCGGTCGGATTGGTAGACGGTGATGTCCAGCCCGGAGTAGCGGACGGTGTCGCGGGAGCTGGGGAAACGGCGGGCGTCGCCGAGCTCGGCGAGGATCGTGACCGAGGTCAGCTCCCCGACGCCATAGATCTGATCGATCAGTGCCCGGCATCCCGGCTGCTTGCGCGCATACGCACGCAACGCCATATCGAACGGCGCGAGTTGGATGTCCAGCGCGTCGATCACCTCCAGCGCGATCGTGACCTGCTCGCGCGCCGCGGCCGGGAGCTTGACCGCGGCGAGCCACTGGCGCTTCTCCAGCGTCAGCAGATCCCGTCGCTGCGGTATGCCGTGGTGATAGAGCACCGCCTGGATGCGCTGCTGCCACTCAGTGCGCTGGTGCGAGAGGGTATGACGCAACCGCACCCGGCCGCGCAAGTCGAGGATGTGGGCGGGCGGGATCCACGACTCGGGCAGCCGCCCGACCAACAACAGCTCGCGCAGGTGACGCGCGTCGGCCCAGTCGGTCTTGGCGCGCTTCTTCTTGCTCTTCAGCCCGCTGGTCTCCGTCGGCTCGGCGAGATGGACCTCGGCACCGACCCGCTCGAGCTCCTCGGCCAGGAACCGCCAGCCGGTCGTGGCCTCCAGCGCGACCTCCAGACCCTCACCGGCAAACCGCTTGAGGAACTTGCGCACACCAGCTCGGTCGGCCGGCGCGACCCGCGCGCGGAAGATCTCCGCGGTGACCGTGTCGATCCATTCCGCCGAGATCTGCGCGCGATGTTGGTCGATCCCCATCACCAACGACATCAGGCCCTCTCCACAGAGTCAGCCCAGCCGTCAACGACCGAGCGCCCCGACGAGCCCGCAACCGATCGCCTACCGTCACCCACGGTCGGTACCTCCTACTCGAATGGCCGGCCGCGCGGGTACCAGCCGCGCGCGCCTTCCTAAGAAGCTCTTTCACAATGACTGGAGTCGTCGCCAGCAGAGGATCGAGCAGGCGAGCGCAAGCAGCGCGGTGTGGATCTCGGGGTAGCGCTCGTAGCGGATCCGGAGGCGGCGGAAGTTGTGGAGGTGCGCGAACCCGCGCTCAACGACCCAGCGTTGTCGTCCGACCCCGGAGCCGTGCTCGGCGCCGCGTCGGGCGATCATCGGCTTGATCCCGCGGGCCCACAGCAGCCGGCGGTACTTGTCGTGGTCATAGCCGCGGTCGGCGATGACGAGGTCGGGCTTCTGGCGCGGCCGGCCCGGCTTGCCGGCGACCGGCCGATCGTGCAGATCGTCCAGCAGCGGCATCATCTGGGTGACGTCGTTGCGGTTGCCGCCGGTCAACGCGACAGCGAGCGGGATGCCTGTGGCATCGACGAGCAGGTGGTGCTTTGAGCCTGTGCGGGCACGGTCCACCGGGGACGGCCCGGTCAGAAGCCCCCCAAAAGCGCACGGACATGAGAACCATCGACCACCGCGCGCGACCAGTCGATCGCGCCCGCGGCGTTGAGCTTGACCAGGAGTCGCTGATGCAGCGCGTCCCATACGCCGGCCGACTGCCAGTCCCGCAACCGCCGCCAGCAGGTCACTCCGGACCCGTACCCGTACTCCTGCGGCAGGTCCTCCCACGCGATCCCTGTGTGCAACACATGCAGGATCCCATTGAGCACCAGCCTGTCCGGGATCGCGCGACGCCCGGGATAGCGGTAGCGGCGTTCGCGGACCGGGATCAACGGCTCAACCTCGGCCCACAACTCGTCATCGATCTCGAATCGTGACGGCACCTCCATGACCTCCAATCCTCGACGACACCGCCGACGGATTCGAGGTCAAGGAGTCATAACCCTCTTTCTGAAAGACCTTCTAAGCCGTTCGACGCGGAGGACCGGCCACCTTCACCACCCGGCCGAACGCCAACCAGGACACATCATCTTTCGCCCCTGAGACGGCGTTCGGGCGCGCGAGCGCAATGACGAGGAGGTGATCGCGCCGGCGCCGCACGACCGCTTCGCCACGAAAGCAGCACTCGGTCTGGCGTCTGGTGGCGTCTCTTTGGCGCTGTAAATTCGGTTCCCGGTGAATGGTCAGTTTAGGCGGCGGTTACCTCCTCGGGGATGGTTTGGTCGGTGCCGTGGTAGCGGGCTCGTTTGAGGCGTTGGTGGTCGAGCGCGGTGAAGTGGATGCCGTTGGTTTGGTGGGTGATGAGTAGGTCGAGCACGGCCCAGACGAGGGTGAGGCAGCTGGTCTCGCCGGGGAAGCGGCCCATCACCTTGGTGCGGCGTTTGACCTCGCCCAGTGAGCGTTCGAGCAGGTTCGTCGAGCGCCACCGTCGCCGATGCCGGAGCGGGAGGCGCAGGTGGACGACGAGCGCGTCGAGGTCGTCGGCGAGGCAGCGCGCGGCGGCGGTGAACCCGCCCTTGTCGAGGTCGTCGGCCAAGGCCTGGAGGCGATGCTTGGCGTCCTGTTCGCTGACGGCGTCATCCAAGGCTTGCCAGTAGGCGTGCTTGACGCGTTCGCGTTCGCGGTCGGGGAGCTTGGCGTAGAGGTTCCGCGCGCGGTGCACACAGCACCGTTGGCGGTCTGATGCCGGCCAGCACTGCTCGATCGCCTTGGTCAGGCCGGGGGCGCCGTCGTCGACGATCAGCATCGGCGCGCCGAGCCCGCGGCTGATCAGATCACGGCCGAGGGTCTGCCAATCCTCGAAGGACTCCCGCATCCCCAACGAGACGGCGAGCAGGATCCGCTCGCCCTGTTCGGTGAACCCCCACGCGACCTGCACACCCTCCTTCGGGCCATCCGGTCTGACGGCGATGAACGTCGCGTCGAGGAACAACGCGACCAGCCGGACCTCGTAGAGATCACGACGCTTGAACGCCTCGAAGCGGTCCTTGAGCTCCTCACACATCCGCGAGGCCGTGGACTTCGACAGCTTCCCGAGCCCGGCCTGCTCGCACAGCGACTCGACATCACGCATCGACAAGCCACGCACGAACGCGCCGATCACCAACGCCTTCAACGGCTCGGTCCGCAACAACTTCGGGGTCCGCGGGAACAGCTTCGACGCGGACGTCTCCGCCGCTTGACGGACCTGCGGGATCTCGATCTCCAACTCCCCCTCCGCGGTCTGCACCCGCCGAGCTCGGAACCCGTTCCGCAACCCGCTCTCCTCGCCGGGCTCCTCACGCTGCTCGCCGGCACGCCGCTCGTAGCGGGCACGCCCCAGCCACGCATCGAACTCATCCTCGACAGCCCGCTGAATGATCAACCGGGCGCCGAGCCTCGCCAACTCAGACAACGACTCGCGAGGATTATCACCCACCCCCACCGACAACATGTGCTCGATCCGAGCCTCGATCTCCGCCGACGGCGGTACGGTACGTCTCACGGCGTAGGCCTCCTTCATCGTCTTCGCAGGACTTGAGGGAACCTACGCCGTTGCCTTGACGGCACCGACGCTATCTACAGCACTCCTGAGACGCGACCCGTGGCGTCTGGAGAGACAGCTCCTCCGGGCTAGAAGCGACAGCGCATCGGGCTGGCCGTGATTGTGCTCAAGCTGGTCGCGCTCGAGACTGCCGTATTCGCTCAAAGCGGGGGGCTGCACGCTGATTTGCAGGAAAACCCCCTGGGTTGTTCGGCGGCCCAGTAGGCTCCATCTGGCGCCGCGTGACCGCCGGGGGTTGTGGTCACGGCCGGTCGTCCGTTGCGCCAGGCGGGCTCAGAGAGATCGACAGGGGGTGGGTGAACACCACCCCCAGGGTTTCTATGACCCGCAGCGAACCGGCCATACCGTGCTTTCCACGCCAGCCACCGATCTCTCCAAGGAGAACATATGTCAAGCATTTCCGGCCGCATCCGCAGTCCTCGTATCGTCTCTGCCCTCGCCAGCACGGTCATCGCGCTTGCGCTCGTGCCCGCGGGCGCATCGGCCGCGACGACGTGGTTTGGGTCCAGCCTGAACCACTCGCCGGCCAACGCCGGCAGCACCTGCGCCGAGAACGGCGTCATGGGCCCGGCGCTGTGCACCCATGTCGGCTCCTTTTATCCCGGTAATTCGGGACGCGCCACCGCTCCGGTCAGCGGCACGATCACCAAGATCCGCCTGCTCGCCCAGGGTCCCGCGACGATGGTGTTCAAGGTCGTCCAGGTGCGCAACCTGTCGTCCAACCACAAGCATGGGCAGGCCAAGGCGATCGTCAAGAGCCGCACGATCCACGTGCAAGGCGCGACCGACAGCAACGGCGACGCCGTGATCGAGAGCTTCAACGTGCATCTCAAGGTCAAAAAGGGCCAGGAGCTCGCGGTCGACACAACCAGCAACACCGCTGAGTACTGCTCCGATGGCACTCCCGGCCAGCTGCTCTTTGACCCGGTTCTGGCTCTCGGGCACGGCTTTCGCAGCAGCGGCGGAGTCGACGGCTGCCTGATGCTGATCCAGGGCATCATCACCCACTAAGCCCGAACACCCACATCGTAACCTCGCGGCGGGACCCACACTGTCAGGGCCCGCCGCGCGTTGGATGACGGAATCGCTGTCAGAAGCGCCTTCGTTACTGAACCAGTCCGAACCACGGCGGGCAACGCACTCACACCGGCATCAGCACTGCCCAGATTGAGAGACTGGGCGCGGCCGTTTGCAGTGGCCCCACCGCGGACGCTTGAAGTGGCCCCACTTCACGTCGGTTGTTGTTGGTGTTGATGTTGACTGATCGCCCGGGGAGATGACACCGCGACTGTCGACGCGAAGGCCTGAGCGCGTAGCGCGAAGGCGTTCGTGGCGATAGTCGCGGGCGCGTCGTCGGGCGGGGGTCATGCTCGTTTGCGTCCTTGGCGTTCGAGTCCGTGACGGAAGCGCCAGGACTCGGTGCCGGTGTCGATGATGTGTGCCTTGTGGGTGATCCGGTCGACGACGGCCTTCGCGAGCCGCGGGTCGGGGAACACCTTGGTCCAGTCGCCGAACGGCAGGTTCGTGGTCACGATCAGGCTGCCGCGCTCGTTGCGTTCTGAGATGACCTGGAAGACGAGCTCGGCCGCGCCGGCGGGCAGGTTCAGGTAGCCCAGCTCGTCAAGGCACACCAGCTCGGTGCGGGCGTAGCGGCCGACGACCCGGCCGAGCTCTTTGCGGCTCTCGGCTTCCTGGAGCTCGTTCGCGAGCGCGGCGAGCGTCGTGAAGCGCACGCGGCGGCCTTGCTGGCAGGCACAGACCGCCAGCCCGGTGGCGAGCATCGTCTTGCCGGTGCCGGACTCGCCGACGAAGATCACGCTCTCGCGGTCATCGATCCAGGAGCCGTCGGCGAGCGCGGCGATGGTTGCTTGCGGCACCTTGGGGTTGTCGGAGAAGCGGAACTCCTCCAGCCGCTTGATGATCGGGAACCGGGCGTCGATCAGCCGTCGCCGCTCGCGGCGTTCGGCCCGCTCGGCCATCTCGGCCTCCAGCAGCGCTGCGAGATACGCGACGGGGGTCTGCTGCTCGCGGGTGGCCTCGGCGGCCATCTGCCGGAACCGCCGTTTGACGGTCGGGAGCTTCAGCTCGGTCGCGTGCGCCTCGATCAACGCCTCGAGCGCCTGCATCTTCGGTGACGGGGTCATCGACGCGCCTCCCGCTCGAGCAGCTGGTCGTAACCGGTGAGGTCGGGCTCGGGCCGCTCAGCGGCCGCCAGTCGGGCGTCCAGTCCGGTGAGGCGACCGGGCTGATGGCGCTCAGCGCGCCGGGCGAGGACCTGGACCGCGCGGCCGTCCAGCGCACCGGCGGCAAGCGCACCGCGAACGGCGAGCTCGACCTGGCTGGCGGGCAGCTCGCGGCAGAGCAGCAGCACGTCGACCATCTGCTTCGCCGCTTCGGACGCGCCGACACGCTCCTGGATCCCGCGCCACAGCTCGTCGAAGCAGTCCGGCCAAGCGCCGCGCTCGCGTTCCTGTCTGAGCGCGAGCGATCGGGCGAGCGCTCCCGGCTTCAGTGCCAGCAGCTCGAGGTAGTGATCCAACTGCGCCGAGGTGCCGAACCGGCCATGCAGCCGCTCGTGGCGGGCGACCTCGCGACCGTCGTGATGAAAGACGATCTCGCGAGCGCCGATCCTCGCCGCCACCCGCAGCCCGGCGAGGCGGACCGGCAGCGAGTACTCGTTCTGCCGCACCGTCGCCAGCGACTTGCTGTCCACCCGCGGCGTCGCATGCTCGCACGTGTCGAACGCGTCGGCCGGCAACGGCCGCAGCAGATCGAGCTCCTGGCCGAGCGCCTCACCGACGGTCTGGCGACGTCCGCGGATCGTGCGCCGCAGGTCGGTGATGCACGCCGCCGCCAACAGGTCGTTGAGCTCCCCCAGCGAACCGACCTCCGGGACCGGCACCAGGTAGGTGCGGCGGAATCGGCCGACGTCGCCCTCGATCCCGCCCTTCTCGTGCGCGCCTTCCTTGCCCACGCGCGTGAAGCTCGATTCGTAGAGGTAGTGCGAGCGCAGCGCGACGAACCGGTCGGTCTCCACCCGCCGGCGACCGCGCAGCACCCGCTTGACCGCCGAGCCGAGATTGTCGTATCGGATCAGGCCGAACACGCCGCCGAAGAACTCCAAAGCCGCGACGTGCCCCTCCAAGAACGCCTGCTGGGTCTCACGCGTATGCGCCTGCACGAAGCACGCTCCCGAGAAACACGCGCGCATCTGGAACAGGTGGACCTTCGTCGCCACGCCGGCGATCACGACGGTCGCCTCGCCCCAGTCAACCTCGGCCTCCGCGCCTGGCTCTGAGCACAGCGGCACGAATACCTCGTCGACCAGCTCGCCGAGCTGCTGACGGCGCTCGCGGACATGCCGGCGGACCTGCCGCTCCGAGACCTCAACGCCGTGCTCGTCCCGCAGTCGCTCGTGGATCCGCTTGGCCGTGTGCCGCTGCTTGCACGGCGCCGACCGATCGGCCTCAAGCCACGAATCGATCAGCGCCCGCCACTCACCCAACTTCGGCGCCGGCCGCCCCTCCGGCCGCTTCCTGGCCGGCGGCACCGGCGACTCCAACGCCTGCCGGACCGTCCGCCGATGCACCCCGTACTTGCGCGCCAACGCGTGCGTCGACAGCCCCTCGAACTCCTTGTCCCTGCGGATCTGCTCGAACAGCTCCACTCTCGATCGCATCCCTTCCGCGGTCTCCCTTCGACGCTCGATAGAGCGACGAAGGTCGAACCACGATCGGACGGAAGTGGGGCCAAATCAAGCGTCCGCACTGGGGCCAAGTCAGGCGTCCGCGGCCAAGAGACCGGACAACGAAGACGAGAGTGTCGCTACGGGTCTTACTGGTCAAACTTTGCTGGTCGGCGGATGTCGGGAGAGCGCCGTTTTTGGGCTTGCCCGTGCAGAGGGCCGCTTTTAGACCAGCGCCTCCCGACGTTCCGTCGAGGTGCCCCAAGGGCGGCAACAGGAGGTCGCGCCTAGAGCGCCATCAGTAAGCATCCGTCAGGGTACCTCGCGCCGACTTATGTTCAACGAGGTCGGATGAAGGGAGTGAGGGCGATGAGCGAGGCGCGGTTCGCTGGGGTCGATTGGGCCAGCGAGGAGCACGCGGTATGCGTGGTCGACGAGCGAGGTCGGATCCTCGAGGGGCGTCGGTATCGCCATAGCGAGCCGGGGATCCGGGCGCTGTGTACGCGGTTGGTCGGTCTGCAGGTGGCGCTGGTGGCTCTCGAGCGCCCGGACGGGTTGCTGATCGAGCGGCTGCTCGATGCGGGCCTGGCCGTGGTCGCGGTGCATCCCAACCAGGTCAAGGCGATGCGCCCCGCGCTATAGCGTCGCGGGCGGCAAGTCAGACAGCTTTGACAGCTTCGTGCTGGCCGAGCTCGCTCGCACCGATAGCCACCGCTTCCGGGTGCTGGTACCCGATAGCGACCGGACCAAGGCGCTGCGGTCGATGACCCGCGCGCGCGACGGGCTGGTGCGCACGCGGGTCGGTCTGGCCAACCAGCTGCGCGATCAGCTCGCGTGCTTCTGGCCCGGCGCCAGCAACGTGTTCTGGTCGGTGGACTCGCAGATCGCGCTGGCGTTCCTGGGCCGCTATCCCACCCCCCTCGATGCCCGCGGTTTGGGCGAGCAGCGGCTCGCCACGTTCCTGAAGCGCCACGGCTATACCGGCCGCAAGTCCGCCCGCGACCTGCTCGCCCGGCTGCGCAACGGCGCCGAGGGACGCGCCGGCGAGCTCGAGATGCAGGCCCGCCGGCAGATTGTCCTGGCGCTCGTCTCGGCGCTCGAGCCGGTCGTTCAGCGGATCAGCGAGTTGACCATTCAGATCCGCCACGCGCTCGATCAGCACCCCGACGGGCCGACGTTCCGCTCGCTGTTCATCGCCCCAGACTCGTGGGTGTGCGCCGCGACGATGATCGCCGAGATCGGCGATTGCCGCGAGCGCTACCCCAGCTACCGCGCGCTCGCTGCCGACGGCGGGCAGGCCCCCGTCGCCGTCGAGTCCGGCAAAGCCAAACACGCACAGTTCCGCTGGGCCTGCGACCACCGACTCCGCGCAGCGTTCTGCACCCTCGCCGACGCAAGCCGCCGCCACAACCCCTGGGCCGCCGACATCTACAAGCGTGCTCGCGCTCGCGGCGCCAGCCACACCCACGCCACCCGCATCCTCGGCCGCGCATGGAGCCAGGTCATCTGGCGCCTCTGGCACGACCACGACACCTACGACCCCAAACGACACACCGCCCTACAGCGTGTCACCGCAGCCGGAGGTTGACACAGGGGGCTAATAGGAGCAGCGAGCGGAGTACCTCTGAGAGCAATGCAGGACCGATCGTCGACCGGCACTCGGGCCTAGCTTGCGCGTCGGTCCTTCGAAGCGCCAGACGGCAGGAGTCCGCTGGCGCGGTCCTCACCTTTGACAGCCACGGCGAGATCTGCGGCGACCTCCGCCAGCTCGGCGTACGCCCTGCCAACGGCTCGGATGCTCCGTCCTTCGCTGACGCGGTCGAGTTCGGCGACGGCCGCGTCGAAGCGCTTCCACAGCTCGACCGGTCCGCGGCGCCCGGTACCCGGCCGCAGCTCATACGGCGGCTGGGGCCCGCCGCGCGCCGGCGACCGGTCGTAGCCGTCGTCGTACGCCGCCTCGCAGGCCGCGGCACGCTGCTCCGCTGCGGCCGTGAGATGTGCGAGACGCGCGCTGAAACCCGCGTCTGGAGGCGCAAGCACGTGATCGCGGAGCGCTGCGCGCCAGCGCAGGCGCGCCTCCTGAAAGAGCTCGTGTGCGTGCGACATCAGCCGCCGAGCAATGGGTCGGTCGGTTCGCCTTCGATGGCCTTCGCGCGCGGAAGCGTCACGCGCTCCTCGTCGCCCCCAAATTCCCAGGGACCCTCCCCCGCCGCCGCCGTCGTCGCCGCCTGCCCGCGGAGGCGATCGACGTTCGCACGCGGGATCAGGAACCTGTGGCCGATACGGACTCCATCCAGGCGCCCGGAGCGGATCCAGTTGCGGATGGTCTGGCTGGATGCGCTCAAGGCTTCGGCGGCTTTGGAGACGGTGAGAAGCTCGCGCGTGTCGGTCATGGCAGCTTGGCAGGCAGCAAAATCTGCAAAGACGACCCTCAGCTTTGCAGGTCGCGCGGAGGCACCCGGTACCGCCCTCATGCCAGGTACGCTTCGGTCATGAGTTCGGGCAGCGCTCGGAGTGGGTTCAAGCTGATCGATGTCGACGATCCCGGCATCCTGGAGTCGCTTGCGCGGATCGACGCGATGTCTGATGCGCAGATCCGGGACCTTGCCCGCGGCGAGCCACCGATCATCGTCGAAGCGGCCGAGAACATCATCGCCGAGCGCCACAGGGGAAGCTCAGCGACCCGACCGGGTTCCTGACCGGCCGAGCTGGCAGATTGGCCGTGTCGCGGCCGTGGTCGAGCCAGCTTGCAGCAGATATCCGCAGGGAGCGCAGCCGACTGCTCGTCGCGTTCGTCGAGCTGCGGGTCGTACTTCGCCGGACAGATGATGCGGCGTTTGAGGGTGGCGCCGCCGAGCGGGCACGCCGGCTCGATGACACCGAGACCGATTACGTCGCGCTCGTCTCGGCGGGCGCGGCAGCGGCGCAGCTCGAGGCGGTGCTGGATACCGCCGACCGCGAATCCACCCAGCGTGAGGTTGACTCAGCCGACGTAGCGCTTCAGCAGCTGCGCGAGCTCGTCCGCGCGCTCAGGCGACGGCTGCCGTAGATCGACGACGCCACTCGTGCGCGAGGTGCGTCCCGAGTGCGTCCCCCTGCGTCGTGAACCAGGGAGATCACGCGTCGGCGGCGCAAAGCGCGACGTCCGAGATCGCCTGCATCCGTGGGCTTTCGTTGACCACGCCTAGCCTCCGTTGGCGGCGCGGGCTCGCCTCGACAAGGCGGAGGTCACTGGTTCGAGCCCAGTATCGCCCATTACATCCCGCTCTCTGCGTAGCTTTGCACAGCCGCGCAAACCTAATAGCCGCGGGCAGGATGCTTGGCCGTGCAGGGCTGTGCAGAGGGCGAGTGTGATGCAAACCGTGATGCAGGTTCCGCGGGTGCATCACTCGGACCCTCCGCCGCGTAGGCGTCTCAGGCCAATGAAAGACGCGCGCCGGGCCCGAGGCTGAGCACCAGCAGCGCCCGCGTCCGCTGACTATGCGAACGCCTCGAGGTCGAGACCGATCCGAAGGTGCGCCAGGTGATCGAGGCGCAGTTGCGTGCGCTCGATCGCGGCCGGCCGTGAACCAGGCGAGCCGCCCGGACTGTCGTCCTTTTGGCTATGCGGCTGCCGGGACGCTCCAGCTCAGACCCGGATCACTCGATAGGTCTTCCTGCCGTGGCGTTCAGAGTCGACGTGTACACCGGTCGCGAGCGCGTGAAGATGCTCGGGCCGTTCTCGACCGAGCATGACGCCCTCATGTGGTGTCACGAGGCTGGCATCGAGGTCGCTGTCGACGTCCGCGACGGCCACGAGCGTCGGGCAATCATTCGCCCCGTTCAGCCGCCGCGCGTAGTCATTCCCTTGAGCCGGCCGAAAACCTGAACTGCGCTCGGCCGAGGTTCCGCGCCTTGGCCGAGCGCCGCCTCGATCCTCTGCCGTCCCCCTACGCTCGTCGTCGGTCGCTCCGCTACAGGGGTGGGATATAGCCGCGAGCGGGCCTTCACGTGACCTTCCACGCGGTGTACAGTTTTAGGTACACGCCGGGTCGAGCTTTGGGGGGATTGTTTGCTGAAGGATCGCCTCACTGTTCCTGTCACAGCTCGCCTGACGCATGGCGATGTTGAAGCACTCCGCCGTGCCGCCGCGCAGCACAAGACAACCGTGTCCGCTGAGATCGCCAAGGCCGTCCGCATCGCGGCTCACAGCGATGACCGGGGTTATGGCGACGACCGCCAGGACGACCGCCGTGCACGAACCGGAGACGGGAGCTGATGGCTCGCGTCAGCCGGCCGATCCGCGGCAAGGGCGCGATGCGTAGTGGCTGGAGAACCGAGCAGATCCCGGCCAAAGTGAAGGGTGTCGTGGGTCACGCCGGGCGGTAATGCGCGGCCGGCCGCGGATGGTCAGCACCAGGACCGCGATTACCGCAGCGGCGACCGAGGGGTGGATCGGTGACCGTCTACGTGCAGACGACCACGGTGGGCACGGTGGCTACCCCGTACTCGCTGGCCGAGATGAGCGCGATGGTCGACGGGACAGCGGACGCGCCGGTAGTCAGTGGGCCGAGGCTGATCGCGATCGACATTGGCGGGGACACCATCGCCCTCGATGTCGCGGAGATCGTCGACTACTCGCCGAGTCCGTTCGCCGACGAGCTCACCATTCGGGACGCGGCGCAGGTCACCGACCAGGCGAACGGTGGCGTCACAGAGGGGCAACGACGTGGTCCAGGTCGGCGCAAGAAAGGCCGGTAATGAGCTTCCGTCATTCATCGGTCATCGCTCGATCGACCACGCCGCAGCCAATGGACGATCGCCGCAATGATCAGGACGGCGAGGACGGTCAACTGGATCATTTGGGCGACCATACCGGCCGCGGTCAGCGCGACGACCAGGGGTACCGGTTACCGGGCAGCGATCTCGCAGAAGTCAAGGAGGACGCGCCATCACCCGATCACCACGAGCGGCGGCATCGTCGATTCTCATTCCCTTGGATTGCGGTGCCGCCGGCCACCGTCAGAACGGCGGCTGACCCCGTCTCGAGCGGGACGGACAGGCATGACGGTGTATTCAGCAGCGCTGCCGGCCTCGCTGGGGCTGAGGCCGACGACTGTACGGCGTCCCGATGCGATCTTTTCGAGCCGGTCATGACCGCTCAGCAGTGAAAAAAGCTCCGAGGAACCGAGATCGAGACGGCGAGCTCTTCCGGGGAGGTGACGAGTGATCACCGAGGAGTACATCGACGCTGACGACCTCATCGCGCGCGCTCTGCGTCACGATGCGCGCCAATCCAATCGCGCCATCGCTCGAGCAGTCGGCTGCGCACACTCGCACGTGGCCAAGATCCGCAGGCAGTTGATTGCCGAGGGGCGGATCGCTGCCCTCGCGCCTCATCCGCCGAAGCTGAGCGCTCCTGTCACGTTCGCCGAGCCGTCGCCGCCGACGCTGCCGCGTTGGCGACCATTGCGACCTCATGGCGCGCCGTTCTCAACGTTGGAGCGCGCCGAGGCTGGGCGCGACGCGCTGTTCGTCGCCGTTCAGGGACTCGTGGTCGAGCGCGACGAGTTGCGGGCGAGGCTGGCTGAGATAACGCCCGGAGGTGACCGGTGAGCGTGTTGGGGGACTGGCTCGCCCGGCGTGGCCGTGAACGTGCCCATCGGCGAACGCCGTGGGTGGACCCGGCGTCGTGCGCCGACGTCGAGGAATATGCGTTCAAGTTGATGATGGCCCAGACGCCGACCGAGGAGGCGCGGAGGCTCATCCGAGCCGCGCTGGCCCGTCAGCACCGGGAGGCCATGGCGGATTGGGAGCAGATCCAGCGGCGCCGTCAGGCCGCAGATCGTCACGACGCCAGGCGCGAGGCCGCTGCGCTCGCCGCGCAGAAGTTGCTGCGTGAGGCTGGCTACGTCGATCCCGAGGAGCAGCCCGAGCCGCTGCCGCCACTGCCCCCGGCGACCGGTCCGCAGATGCTGGGTCGGTGGGTGCCTGAGTTCGACCGGCAGGACGCAACCCTGGACCACGACCCACTCTTCGACGGGCCGGTGAGCGGATGACCGGCGCCCTCCACGTACTTCCCAACGCCGGCGACGCAACCCTACAGCGGCTCGCGCTCGAGCAGCGCGCGAACTGGCGCGTGGATCGCCTCCTGGCGGCGCTGCTCAGCGTTGCTCCCCCGAATATCGACCCACGAAGGATTGACGATGACGACCAAGATTGACGCCCGCCTTGACCAGCTGGCCGACGACGTGCAACGGCTCGAGGTGGCCGTCGGCACCCTTGCCGAGGACGTGACGGAGCTGCGCCGGGCGCTCTGCGAGCTGGCACTTCGCCTGTACGTGTGGAGACCGGCTCAGCGGGCTCACCGGGACGCCGAGCGCGGGATCCGCTGCACGGAGCTCTGGAGCGCGCGCATCTATCAGCCGGACACAGGCCCTTGTAGCCAGGCCAGTTCGTGACCGTGACCGGCGACCCGGTGAAGCCGTACACAAGCGTTGGATCGCTCGTCTATGCCGCGCCGACCGACCCGGAGGCCGCGAGTGCAGGTGCAGATGAGATGAGCGGCGGGGCGAAGGCCGCCGCCGCGCCCGCAAGGGCGAGCCATCCAAGTGCCCGCCGGCTGCGCCCCCCGGTGGCCATGGGATGCATGAGTCCCGCGACGACATTCAGGTGTGTGTTGCGTTGATGACATGACTGCTCCTGTTATTCGTGATCTCACACGCTCAGTGCGCGTTCGAATGGGAGTGGAGCGTCCCGCCGGCGAGACGCGCCGTCGTCAGTAGACGGCTACTGCACTTCCTGGACGGCCCTACTGAGGCCCTGACGACCGGCTCGTTGTCGCCGCTCGGATCGCCCGCCAGGCGATACTGAGAGGCTTCAGCCTGCTTCGGCGCTGGCGCCGGCGCCCGCGGTCCGCGCCGCCTGCTCGGCCTCGAACGTCACGGCTCCGGCCGGCAGCGTCCACTGCCGCTTGCGGGGTGGTGGATCGGCCGGCCACTCGCCGTGCTCCTCGAAATACCGCCACGCATCCTCGTGGCGGGCGCGCTCCTCGTCACCGGACACACCGAGGCGGTAAAGCGCGTTGATCATCAGCACCGAGAGTCCGCCGCCGACCGCCATCGCAAAGCCGTCGACGCCGAAGCCGCCGGGGTCGATCGCCAGCGTCACGATGCCGCCAAGCACCATCGCGCCGCCGATTCCGTAGCGGACCGCCCACAGGGCGGGCGAGCGGCGCCCGCGCTCCGGCGCCGGCTTGGTCATGTTCGATTCAGGCATTGTCCTGCTCCATGTTTGCCGTGCTCTTACGGTGGCGTGTATCCACCTGAACAGAGGATCGCCGTCCGGCCAACGAGTTTCGACCCGGCGCGCGGCCCGACGCGGGCCGGGGGCCATACCGGGGATGTCGGGTTACCCCTACCTCGCTAGCGTTGCCGCCGATGCAACCTGTGCGGGTCATGATCGCCGAGGACCAGTTGCTGCTTCGCGAAGGGCTCAGCCGGCTGCTGGCAGAGAGCGGGTTCGAGGTCGTCGCGCAGGCGGCCGATGCGCCCGACCTGCTGCGGAAGGTCTCAGCGCATCATCCGGATGTCGCGATCGTCGACGTGCAGATGCCGCCCACCCACAGTGACGACGGGCTGCGCGCGGCGATGGAGATCCGCCGCAGCCATCCCGAAGTCGGAGTCTTGATGCTGTCGCAGTTCCGCGACGAGGCCTATGCGATGGACCTGATCGGCGACGACGCGCGCGGAGTCGGATACCTGCTCAAGGACCGGATCGCCGACCTTGATTCGTTCGCGGATGCGATCCGCCGCGTTGCGGCGGGCGGCTCCGCGCTCGATCCGGAGATCGTGGCGCTGATGGTCGGCCGCCGCCGCAAGCACGATCCGCTCGAGGCGCTGACCCCACGCGAGCGCCAGGTGCTGGCGCTGATGGCCGAGGGCAAGTCGAATCTGGGGATCGCCGAGGCGCTCGGCGTCACGCTCGCCGCCGTCGAGAAGCACGTCGGGCGGATCTTCGGGAAGCTCGGGTTGCGCGACGAGCCGCTCGAGCACCGCCGCGTGCTCGCGGTGCTCACGTTGCTGCAGGCGGCCTGACCGCGGCCGCCAGCGGCAGCACGGCGATCACGCGCGTGCCGCCGCCCACCGGCGACTCAACCGAGAGCGTGCCGCCGATCGCGGCGACACGGTCCTCCAAGCCCGCGAGACCGGACCCCTGCGCGCGGTCGATCGCTGCGCCACCCCGGCCGTCGTCGGCCACGGCGATCTCGAGCCGTTCCTCATCAGCGGCGACGGTCACGCTGGCCTCGGATGCACTGGCGTGCTTGGCGACGTTGGCCAGCGCCTCGGCGACCACGAAGTACGCCGTCGCCTCGACAATTGGCGCAAACCGCTCCGCTGCGATCTCGAGCGTCACGGGGACGGGTGCGCGCGCGGTTAGCGAGCTGATCGCCGCGCGCAGCCCGCGGTGGGTGAGCACCGACGGGTGCAGGCCCGCCCCGAGCCCGCGCAGATCCTCGATCGCCTGCTGTGTCTCGGATACCGCCTCGGCGATCAACCGCTTCCCGTCGTCGTCGGTCGCGTGGGCGGCGAGGAGCTGAAGGGCGACGAGCACGTTGACGAGCCGTTGCTGCGCACCGTCGTGGAGATCTCGGCCGAGCCGTCGCCGCTCCTCGAGCTGCGCCTCAGCCAACCGCGCGCGTGAGGCGTGAATCGTGTCCGCTCGCTGCCGCTCGGTCTCGGCGCGCCGTTGCTCAGAGAGGTCGCGGAAGACCACGACGGCGCCGCGCTCTCGATCCACGGTCATCGGAGCCGACGAGTAACCGACCGGCACGAACGTCCGATCACGCCGGATGAACCAGTCCCCCTCGACGCGCACCGCCTCGCCGCTGACCCGCGGCGCCAGCAGTGGGCACTCGGTCTCCGGGAACGGTCGACCGTCGGGATAGTGGTGGTGGATCGTCGCGTGGCTGTTGCGCCCGAGCAGTTCGGCCTCGTCGTCGTATCCGAGAATCGCCAGCGCAGCGCTGTTCGCAAACAGCACCCGTCCGTGGCCGTCGACCGCGTAGACGCCATCGACGGTGCTGTCGAGCAGCGCGGCGAGCAGCTCAGCGCTGTCGGCCTCCAGACGGCTCGCGAGCGCCCGGTTGGTCGGGGCCGGCGGCATCTCGTTACGCCCTGAGCGACGGCAGCACGTCGCGGGCGAAGCGGTCGAGCGACCGTCGCACGTCGCCGGGGTTGCTGTCGAGCGATCCCGGCACGATGATCAGCCGGTCGATGCCCACCGGAGCGATCGCCACCAGCCGGTCGCGCACTTCCTCCGCCGTCCCGGCGACCGCGAAACGGTCGACGAACTCGTCCTCCAACCGCTGGGCGAACGCCGCACCTGCCTCGCCATGGCGCTCCTTCTCGTAGCCGACGACCGCCTCGGCGTCCGCCGAGAAGCGCGCGAATGTCGCGACACTGCCGCGGACCAACTCGCGGGCGCGGGCCCGATCGGGATCGACGGCGACGTTCAGATACGCGCCGACGGTGATCCTTGAAGATCCCGCCCCGCGCGCGGTCGCGGCGCCCCAGCGGAGCTTGTCGAGCTCCGCCCCGAGCGTCAGGTCGACGCCCTCGGCGTGACGCGCGGCGGCCGCGATCGTCCGCGGTCCGGTCCCGGCCACGTGCACCGGCACCTTTGACACGGCGCCGCCCGCGAGCCAGCGGATCGCGCTGCGCGTCCCGTTGGCGAGCTCAACCTCCTCGCCACGGAGGAAGGCCTGCAGCATCACCAGGCTGCGCTCAAACGCCGACACCGACAGGCGCTCGCGCCCGATCTGACTCAGCGCCGAATCCCCCTGCGCGAACCCGAGCGTCGCCCGCCCACCGCTCTCCGCCTGCAGCGTCGCCGCCGCTGACGCGGTCACCGCGAGGTGACGCGTGAGCGGGTTCGTCACGCCCGGCCCCAACCGCAGCCGGTCCGTCGCCACCGCCGCGAGCGCCAGCTCGACCCAGATGTCCGCCGTCAGGTTCTGGCTGTCGGCGACCAGCAGCCCCGTGAAGCCCCAATCCTCCGCGCCGCGCGCGAGCTCCACCACGCGCCCGGGCACCGCGAAACCGTGCAGCCAGACCTTCATCTCAAGGATCATCCTCCGTCGGCTTGCCGATGTGCTCGCGGCCTCAGTACGCCCGATCACGAAACTGAAGTAAGGACTACTGACGACCGGTGGCGGCGGCTACCGAATGATCCATCCCGCCGCACCACCGATCCACGGGGAGTCCGCCGAATGCCCGACACACCGACAACACGCATGCTTGCAGCTCGCGCGATGCCCACGGCGGTGACCCTCGCACTAGGGCTGGTGCGGGCCCTCGGCGCCGTCCAGCGCCCGGGGCGGCGGCGCGAGTGGCGGCGGCTTCTCGAGCCCCGACCCCCGTACCGGCCCGGCCTGGGGCTGCCCGGTCATGCGCGCACGACTCCGGACGTGTCCGCGTCGGCCTCGAACTTTCCCGGCTGGCCAGTCGAGCTCGGCGGCACCTGGGCAATCGACGGCGGCACCAGCGGCTCGGCGACGCTGGTTGCCGCGGCGATGGCCGTCCTCAGCGCCGCCCTCCGATCGGTCCGGCCAACGGAGCGGGGCGTCGCATCGTCAAGGCCGAAGATCTCCCGCGTAGGCTAGGCGCGATTCTCATGGCACCCCATCCTGGCCGCCGGCTGCGCGAGGTTACTCGCTTGGACCGCTCGCGCGTCGCGGTCGCCGCAGCGGCGTCAAGCGCGATCGGCTACGCGATCCCGTTGGTTGTGGGACTCGCGACCGGCCAGCTCGCAGACGGCGTCGCGGCTTCGGCGGGGGCGCTCATTGTCGGCTTTGCGAACCTGGACGGCGGCTACCGCGTGCGGGTGGCGACGCTGCTCGCGACGACACTCGCCGGCGGCGTGGCCGCGCTGGTGGGCGGCTTCACCGGCCCGAGCGTCCCGGCCACAGTCGTGGTGCTGGGCGCGTGGGGATTCGCCAGCGGACTATTGGTCGCTCTTGGCAGCAGGGCCGCGTTGGTCGGGATGCTGTCAACGTGGGCGCTGCTGCTGGCGGGTGACCTGAACCTCCGCGGGCAGGCAGTCTTGCACGAGGCATGGCTGATCACCGCTGGCGGACTGGTACAGACGATGGTTGCGCTTGCCGCGTGGCCGCTGCGCCCATTCGCCGCCGAGCGACGCGCTGTCGGGGACGCCTACCGGGCACTTGCCGCCTACGCACGAGCGCCGACCACAGCGGCGCTTCAGAGCACCGCCGCCGCGCTCGCGGCGGCCACGGAGACCGTCGGTGCGAATTCTGCACAGACCGGGGAACGCGGCGCGCTGCGCACGCTGGTCGAACAAGGCGAATGGGTCCGGCTGGAGCTGGCAGCGCTGGCCCGCTCGCATGTGCCCGGCGTCGACGCGACCCTGCGAGCGGCTGCGAACGCCCTGGACAACGTCCCCCCAAGACGCGACTCGGCGCCCTCGCTCGAGGCTCTCAACCGCAGCGCACAACGGATAGACGAGCCCGTCGCGCGTCAGCGTGCAGCGCAACTCATCGTCTGGATCGCGGCCGCAGGAACCCACAATCGCGTCGGCGCGCCGGACGCGGAGCCGCCGACGCACCCGGTCCGCGCGTTGCGCGGCGAGCTCACCCTCCACTCGAGCGCGTTTCGTCACGCAGCACGGCTGTCGGTCGCACTGATGGTCGCCGTGATCGCATACCGAAGCTTGTCGCTCGGCTCGGGCTACTGGGTTCCCTTGACCGTTCTGTTCGTGCTCAAGCCCGACTACGGGACCACGATCGCGCGTGGGATCGGGCGGACTATCGGGACGATGGTCGGCGTCACGATCGCGTGGACCATTGTCACGCTGTTCTCGCCCTCCGACGCCGCGATCGTGATCCTGCTCGCGCTCTTGGCCGGCGCCGCATACGCCGTCTATCTCGCCAACTATGCACTCTTCTCGGTGGTCCTAGTTGTGCTCGTCGCGCTGCTGGTGGAGTTCAGCGGCGGCTCACCAATCGGTGCGCTCATCGACCGCCTCGTCGACACGGCAGTCGGCGCCGCGATCGCGCTCGGGGCGTTCACGCTTTGGCCCACCCGCGAGGCGCCCGACACCCACAAGCGCTTGGCGGCGTTCGTCACCGCCCAGGGCCGCTGGCTGGCAGCGATCCTCAACGCTTACTCGGACGACAGCGACCGGCGGTTGCTACGACCAACGCGACTCGCGGCCCGCCGCGCACGCGTCGAGGCCTGGGACTCGGTGCGCCGCGCGTTAGCCGAGCCACCCCGCCGGCGTCCAGACGCCCGACCCCTGCGCGCGGTGCTGACCGCGATGGACGACGTGAGCGAGTCTGCCCTGGTATTAGCCGCAGCGGTCCACAACGGCGCACGAGCACCGCGCGAAGCGCTAGGCCCGTACCTCACCGCACTAAGCGGCAGCTTCGACGAGATCGCCGCCTCAATCCACGACGGCAGCTGGGCGAGCCCAGCGCTGCCGCGCAACGAGACGCTCGCGCTCAACGGACACGATCCGACGCTCGCGACCATTGCGGCCGAGGCAATGAGCGTACTGGCCGCGCTTGAGCGACTCGAGCGGACATGGCGCGAGCTCGAGCCAGCCGACCCAAAATAATCATCGGCTGCCAGTCGGTCGACCACTCGGCCTCAGCCTCCAGCCCGTGCTTGCGCTTCGTCGGCAAGGAGCAGTCCGGCGATCCTGCGAGACGCGGTCACCACCGGGTCACGGCGCGTCCGCTCGCAGCAGGCCGTCGAGCATGATGGCCAGGTCTGCGAGCATCTTCCGGCGCTGTTTTGGGCGCGTGCCGTCGCGTGCGGAGTAGGCGAACCCGCGCATCGCCATCTGCATCGAACGGGCCAGGCGGTCGGCGTCTTCCCGCCGCACCGCGCCCTCGTCCATCGCCACCTCGAGCTGCTCGCGCAGCCCCGCCACGAATGCGGCCGGCGCGCGCCCGAGCCGGGTGGTCACGTAGGGCAGCAGTAGCTGGGGATCGACGTCGAGCAGGCGCAGGAACAGCTCGTGATTCGAAAGCAGATCCAGGACGCGGACCGCGTAGAAGACGATCCGCTCCCTGGATCCCACCACGTCCGCGGTGTCCTGTTCGGCCCGCTCGAGGATCGCGCCGAAATCCCTCGACATCAGCGCCTGCAAGATGCTGGTGACGTCTCGATAGCGGCGATACACGGTCATGCGGCTGAGGCCTGCTCGCTCCGCCACATCCGTCAACGTCGTGCGCCGGAAGCCGACCGCCATGACCTGCTTGTACGCGGCGTCCAAGATCCGCGCCTCGATTCGGTCCGCTCCGTGCTTGATAGAAAGTGACATACTGCGTCTAAATGTATCGATGGCGACGGATCGACGATAGGATGACCGAGAGGGGTGCGCAAGCTTCGGGAGGGCGCCGGTCGGCGTGGTTGCGCCTTCTGACCATGGTGATGGTGCTGGCCGGACTGGCCCCGGCCGCAAGCGCGGCTGCCGCTGTGCCGGACGCGAGCAAGACCGTGACCATCACCCCTAGCCGGGTCGTCGTCCGCTTCGGCGCCGACGCAGCGGTCGTGCAGCGCAACCCGTTCCAAGTCAGGATCCTGGGTGCCGCAGGCGCGGCCGCCCTGTCGGAGGTCGCGAACCTCAAGCCGGCACCCGACGCCGTGCCGTCCACGATGGATCTGCTGCCGCCCGGGACGGACGCGCCGAAGAGCGAGCAGCTGTACGCGCCGCTGTCATTCCTCGTCGGTCAGGAGTCCTACACGCAGTACATCGGCGGCGTGTGGAGCGGCAACCTGATGAGCGGGTCCTATTGCGGCGTCCAGTATTCGGCGCGCAAGGTGATCGCCGCCCACCGGAGCGGCTCGCGCGCGATCCTCACCCTCTCGACCAACGACCCGTCGGGGCGCACGCTGCAGGTCGCGATCCAGCCGGACGGCGCCGGCTTGATCCAGGTGTCCGTGATGCCTCACCCGGCTATCGGCGTGGCGATGATGAGCGACTCGTTCGCGTCCTCCGCGAGCGAGGCGTTCTACGAATTCGGAGGCCGGCACAACGCGCTGAACCAGCACGGACAGGCCTTCTCCAGCTGGGTCGACGAGGAGAACATCCCCGGGCTCGCGGCGCCCGGCACACCCGCGGGAATCCTGTACCCGAACGGTCCTGCCGCCGGCTTCTACGTGCAGGCACAGTTCATCTCCTCTCGCGGCTACGGGTTCCTGCTGGACCAGCCGCAGCTCTCCTGGTTCCGGCTCGACTCCGATCGACTCGACGCGTGGAGCGTCGCGACGGCAGCCCGATCGCTCACCTATGTGGTCGCTCCCGGAACGCCCACGCAGGCGATCGGGAACCTGACCTCGCGCACCGGTCGCCAGCCGGCGCCGCCGCTCTGGGCGCTGGGTCCGATGATGGACCGTCTGGTCAAGAACAAGGTCGAGACCCTCGCGGACTATCAGGCGAACCTCAACGCGGACATCGCCAACATCGACCGTTACCACATGCCGCTGACCGCGTACCGGATCGAGGGCTGGGGGATGAAGAACCCGGACAACGACGGCATCGTCCTCTACAACCCTCCGGTCGTCAGCTTCGCGACCCAAACCAAGATCATCAAGGAGCTCCAGGCGCGGCACATTCACCCGGTCGCCTACCTGCGGCCGTTCATCGCGCCCGGCTCGTACCCGGACCGCATGGGCTACTCGGTCAAGAACGCGCAGGGACAGACCTACGTCACGACCGGCACGCTCGCGCAGACGATCGGGCTGATCGACTTCACCAACCCGGCGGCGGTGCGCTGGTGGAAGCGGGAGGTGGCCAAGATCCTCAACCTGGGCTTCGACGGCTTCATGGCCGACTTCGGCGAGGAGGTCGGCGCCGGCATGCACTTCCACAACGGGCAGACGGGCGCCACCATGCACAACCTCTACCCGATCCTGTACCAGAAGGCCACGCGCGAGGCGGTCGATGCCTACGAGCGCTCGCACCCGAACCGGCAGATCTGGTTCTACAACCGCGCGGGCTACTCCGGAACGCCCGGGTCGGCCGCCTATGAGGGCGGCAACGTCCCCGGCGACGAGGCCACCTACTGGGGCCAGGGCTCCGGCATCGCCTCGCTCGCGCCCGACATGCTGAACCGCGCGATCGGTGGCGCCTTCGGCTACTCGACCGACATCGGCGGCTACTACGACTACACCACACCACCCACGACCAAGCCGCTGTTCCTGCGCTGGGCCGAGTGGGCGGCACTGAGCCCGATCTTCCGCCTGCACGGAGCCGGCCGCACCGGCACCCACACCCCCTGGTCCTTCGACCTGCAGACAGTGCACGTCTACAACCAGCTGTCGCTGCTGCACGAGCGGGCCGCTCCGCTGATCCTGAAGCTGTGGAAGTACGCCGAGCAGACCGGGATCCCACCCACCCGCCCGCTATGGCTCGAGTTCCCCAGCGACCCGCGCGCCGCGGCGCAAGAGCAGGAGTGGACGCTCGGTGACGACGTGCTGGTCGCGCCGGTCGTGACCGAGGGGGCGACCAGCCGCAGCGTCTACTTCCCCCGCGGCTGCTGGCGCGATCCACAGACCGGCCTCACCGAGCACGGCCCGCATTCGGCTGTCGTGAACGCGCCCCTAACCGAGCTTCCGTTCTTCTTCCGCTGCGGTACCACACCATTCCCGGCCAAATGAACTAGAGAGCGCAATGGCGCCGGCCAAGCCCACGCCTCGAGGTCTGGCCGGTGCAACATCCGAGATTGGCCGGGAGGGGGCACACCCGAAACCGCTGCCGCCCGACCTGCTCGTCGCCAACTCCCTGTTGCGATCACCGGTGACCGCGCACGCCGGGCTGGCCGCCAGACCCTAGCGCCGGCGAGAGACCGCCTGGCGACGGGAAGGCCGCAGGTTCGATCTCGCCAACATGCGCTCCCCCGGACCGATGCGGGCTCGCCGCCCGCTAGGATCCGTGCAGCAGCCCTCGTCGGGACTCCTTCTCTCTGCCCAACGGTGGTCTCACCCTAGAGAGACGGAGGCTGGCGTGAGCACATCAGAAGACAGACTCGAAGGCGGCCGGCTGAACGCGGCGCTCGCGAACGAGCTCGGCAGGTTGATCGCGGACTTCACCGGGCGCGGAGCGACCAAGTCCCGAGCATTCATCGACCAGGACGTCGTCGTGTGCGTGCTCGAGGACGGTGCCACCAAGGCCGAGACCCACCTCATCGCGGCCGGCAAGGACGAACTCGTACGCAGGCAGCGCGACGCCCTCCAGCACGCGATGGAGAGCCAGCTCGTCGCCGTCGTGGAACGGCTCACCGGGCGCTCGGTCCGGAAATTCCTCAGCGGCAGCAGCATGCTGGGCGAGGACTCCGTCGAGGTGTTCATCCTCGACGCGTTTAGCCCAGCCGACTAGCGACCCGGAGCCACGGCCAGGGCGCAGGAACGGGCGTTCCCGCGCTAGGCTTTCCTTGACGAAACGGTTGCCCGGGTCACGGATCCCCTGCAATCGGGTCGAGCAACCCAGACGTCGGACGGAAGAGGTCTCGCAGGCCTCGCTGGACACGGAGCACACCACATGGAAGGCGAAACCGAGCGCGGCGCAGTGCCGCTCGCCGGCGGGCAACTGCTCGCCGCAATCTCCACGCGGATCGTCGCGATCCTCCGCGAGCACTACGGCCGCGGCCCGATGAAGGCCAAGACATACGCGCTCGACGACTTGATCGTCGTGGTGATGCGCGGAAGCGGATTCACGCCACTGGAAAAGACGATCATGGACTCGGGTGACCCTGACCGCGTCGTCGCGATGCGCCACGACTTCCAGCACATGATGACGAAGCGGTTCACCGACACGATCGAGGAACTGACCGGCCGCAACGTGCTCGCGTTTCTCTCTCAAGCCCACGTCGAGCCCGATGTCGCCGTCGAGATCTTCTTCGTCGACGGACCGCTCGAGGGCTTCGGCGCCGTTGAGGTCATCGAGCCGGAGTAGCCGCCCGGCCGGCTCCTAGGATGCCGCCGCTGCGGGCTGCCCGCGCCCGAGCATCCGCCCCACCTGGACGAGGCTCGCCCGCAGCATGCTCGGCGCCAGTAGCCAGACCGCGCCGGCGTATGTGAGCGCCCCGGCCGCGACCGCGAGGACAAGCGCGAGGAAGGCGTGCCGGCTCGGATCGACGAGCTGGCCGACGCCCCAGGTCACGATCCAGGTCGGGATCGACGCGAGCACCGCGGGCGACACCGCGCGCCACTGCCGCATCAGGCTGAGGTCGAGGTAGCGCCGGATGAGCACGGCGGAGATCGTGCCCGAGAGCATCGTGTCGGCGAGCGGCACGAGGGCCACCGCGGTCAGGCCGCCGATCGACGCCGCCAGCCAGCACCCGAGAATGAGCGGGATGAGGATGAACACCGAGAGCCAGGCGAGCGCTCCCGGGCGATCGATCGCGTTGAGGAGCCAGCCGATCGTCTGATCCATCTGGCGCACGGCTGCCCACAGTCCCATGACGGCCAGCGGGCCCACCATCGGCAGCCACTTGACGCCGAAGATCGCGCGGGTGAACGGCTCGGCGGCACCGCTCATGATGATCCCGATCGGGCAGGAGACGAGCGCCACCATGCCGAGCACCCGCAGGAACGTCGGCCGCACGTCCTCCCCCTCGTAGGACGAGCGGGCGAAGCTGGGGAAGGTCACCTTTCCGACCGGATGCGCGATCGTCCAGTAGATGAGGTCGCCGAAGCGATTCGCCATCGAGTAGTAGCCCAGCGAGCGGTCGCCGAAGGCGAGCCCGACCGTCACGGTGTCGACGTTCTGGCGCACGTACATGGCCATGCCCTGGCTGAGGAACGCGCGGCCGGTGTGGAACGAGCTTCTGGCCAGTTCGCGGTCGAACACCGGACGGACGTGGTACGGGGCGAGGATGAACAGCACGACGCCGAGCGCGAGCATCCCAGCGACCTGGCCGACGACGAGCGACCACACGCCGAGGCCGGCCGCGGCCAGCGGGATCGAGACCGCGGCCATGACGACGCTTTGGGTCATCATGCCGATGAAGCGCTGGCGGAAGGCCATCTCGCGCTGCATCAGCGCCTCCCAGAAGCCGGCGATGCTGCCGAGCGGGAGCAGCGCCGCGAGGGCCATCAGCACCCAGGTCAGCTGGGGCGTCTTGAAGATGGCCGCGACGAGGGGCGCGACGGCAATCGCGATCAGCGCCGCCAGCACGCCGGTCATGGCCATCAGCGTGAGAAGGTTGCCGAGCCCCCGGCGGTCGAGGTCCTGGCGGAGCACGACGGTGCCCGAGAAGCCCATGTCGGCGATCCAGGTCAGGAAGTTTGTCGCCAGCGCCGCGAGGGCGAGGATGCCGAAGTCCTTCGGCGCGACCAGCCGGGCCAGCACCAGCGTGGTGAGGACCGAGACGGCCTTGCTGCCCATGTAGGACATGAGCGTCCAGGGCACGCCACGTATCGCCTTGTCATGCATCGGTAGGAAGCCCCGTGATGCTGGGCGCCTTTGATACTAGTTCCTCGGTCATGACCGACCAGGGGTCAAACGACAGGGGGGCGCCGAGGACATCGGTTCTACTCGCGACCTACAACCGCCGCCGTCTTCTGCCCGCCGTACTCGAGCCGGTGCTCGCCGATCCGGGTGCCGACGAGGTCGTCGTCGTCGTCGACGGCTGCGACGACGGCTCGATGGAGTTGCTCGCCAAGCTCGCCGAGCGCGATCCCCGGCTGCGATCGCACTACGTCACCAACGGCGGCGCCGCTCGCGCCCTCCTGACCGCGGCGCGCATCGCCCGCGGCGAGCTCGTGGTAATCCTCGACGACGACGAGATCCTCGCCCCGAACACGATCAGCGGCCACGCCGCCCATCACGACGGCCACGACGACCTCGTCGTGGTCGGGTACGTCGAGATGAGCTTCCCGGCCGAACGCCACCCCGGCGACTTCAGCCGCTACATCTACGCCAAGCAGTACGCGCACGACTGCGCCGCCTACGAGACCGACCCGAGCTCGATCCTGCTCAACCTCTGGGGTGGCTTCATGTCGATGACTCGCGCCAACTACATCCGGGCGATGGAGACGGCCGATGAGTTCGTCGACGGCTACCACTACGACCTCGACTTCGGCGCCCGCTGCATCGAGCTTGGACTCCGGCCCCGGTTCGACCCGTCGCTGCGCGCGCTGCACCTCTACGAGCGGGGCGCGAGCGCCTACCTCCGCGACGCCCGCAGCGCGGGACGCAATCGGATCCTCATCCATCGCGCCCATCCCACGGTGCTGCCGCCGATCGACCCGTCGTTCGTTGATCGCGGGCTGCCCCCGGTCGGGCGGGCAGCGCTGACGCTGATCCTTCGCTTCCCCGTCCTCTTCGAGCCAGTGCGGTTCGCCACCAGACTCGTCGGCCGCCTTCACCTGTGGCGGCTCGAGAGCGCGGGAGCGGGCCTGATGTTCGCCGTCGAGCAGAAGCGCGGGGCCCTCGAGGCGGCGGCGACGCTCGTGCGCGGGACGGTGACGAGCGAACCGGTCCACGACGGCGTCGCCTAACCGGTGCGGCGCACGGCGTTCGCGAGCTTGCCGACCGCGCGCAGCGGCAGCACGCGGAAGCGGTTGTCCAGCCACCGCTCGAACTCGCGGGGCGCCGGCGTGGTCACGAACCACCGCGGCAGCTCATAGCGGGGGCTGCCCGGGCCGGTGAGCCCCGGGGCGCCGCTGACCGCGCAGGCAAACCCGGCGGCACGGACCAGCGCGACGCTCGCCGCCGAATAGTCGCCGTCGGGATTGCCGAACGGATAGGCGAACGAGGCCGGTGCCGCACCCAGCCAGGCGGCGAGATCGGACCGCGAACGCTCGATCTCGTCCCGCTGCACGCCGGGATTCTGTGACCCGAGCCGAGGATGACGGCTCGTGTGAGCCCCGATCTCGATCTGCGGGCTGGCCGCGATCTCGCGCAGCTCGTCGAGCGTGAGCGGCCGGTGGGTCGCCCGCGGCGCGGGGACGCCGTCGACGCCCGCCCAGCCGCGCAGCTGGCCGAGGACATCCTCGACGCTGTCGACCGGCTGGGCTTTCAGCCACTCGGCGATGCCCTGGACCGCCGGCCCCGACGCGTCCATCGCGCAGCCCAGCCGCCGCTCCCCCGCGACCAGTTCCAGCCACGGCGCTGCATGACCGGCGACCCCGACGGCGACGAGCCGCTCGAGCTCGTCCCACCAATACTCGCGCCGCTCCCCGATGTACCCGGTGGCGACGAACAGCGTGGCGGGAACGCCGTGCGCGGCCAGGCTCGGAAGCGCGGCTTCGAGGTTGTTGGCGTAACCGTCATCGAAGGTCACGACCACCGCCCGCGGCGGGAGCTCGCCGCGATCGAGCCCGGCGCAGAGCTCGCTGAGCGGCAGCGGGTTGAAGCGCTGCGCGAGCACGGCCATCTGGCCGTCGAAGTCAGCGGGAGACACGGTGATCCCGAAGGGGTCGTGCTCCACGTCGGCCACCGAGTGGTAGACGAGGACCGCCGCCGCGCAGCGTCTGCTCGCGAACGCCGGGCCCCAGCGAGATCCGGGATGTGCGCTCATCTCCAGCGGGCCGCGCGCCGCGCGCGGATCTTGCCATTGGCCATCGACGCCGCCCGGACGGCCAGCGGCAGCGGGTCGGACAGCATGAAGTGCGGGTGAACGGTCCCGCGCGCGGGGCGCAAGACCCGCGCCGCCGCCGCGTAGTGGCCATGACGCAGCTGCCAGGCGAGGTGCCGCAGATCGGCGTCCTCCCAGCGATACACGCGCCCGGGCGGCGCGAGCACCGTCGGGCGATCGCCAGCTTGCCCGCCCGCCCGGCCGAGCAGCCAGTCGCACCACAGGGCGGGGAGATTCACGCTCGCGGCCACCGCGAGCGACATCGACCCGTAGGGCCGGGGATTGAGATCAATCGGGGTGATGGCGCCGTTCGGCTCCTCGATGAGCTCGAGCTCGAACATCCCCTCCCAACCGACGTGGCGCATGGCCGCGGCGACCCGCTCGACGAGCCCGGGCTCGGGCGCGATCGTCACCGAGAAGGCGGCGTTGCCCGCCGACGGCGGCCACGTCCGCCGGTACTCGGAGACCGCCGCGCCGAGCAGCTGACCGCCGGCGATCACCCCACCGAACGACAGGGTGCGCCCGCTCACGCGGCGCTGCACGAGCCAGCTGCCGCCGTAGTCGGGCACGGCCGCGCGCAGGGCCTGCTCGTCGGCCACGGGCAGCGTGCCGGGCCCGGCGGCGACGGTGGCGCCGAGGTCGCGAACGGTCGAGATCGATTTCAGCAGGACCGGATAGCCGAGCCCGCGCGCCACCTCCGCGGCGTGATCCGCGTCGCGGCAGCGCACCGCCGCCGCCGGCGCCAGCCCGGCGACCTCCGCGGCTTCGGCGAGCACCTCGCGGTTGAAGCTGCGTTTCACGACCTCGTGCGGCGGCAGGCCGATGCGGGTCAGCGGCTCGAGCTCGGCACGCTCACGCGACGCGGCGAACAGCGAGAAGTCGCTGCCCGGCACGAGGGCAGCGCACGGCCGGCGCTCGAGCCGGCGCCGGAGGTCACCGGCGAAACCGGCGACGTCGACACGCGGATCGGTGATCCGCAGTCGCTCCGAGCAGCACCGCGACCAGTGGCCCGGCGCGAGCGGGCCGAAGGCCGCCGCCGCGACCGCGTAGCCGCCCGCATGCAGCCCGCGGCACGCCGCGATCATCGATCGCTCGGCGGCGTCGGTGATGAGGACGCGCGGTTGGGCGGGATTGTCGTGGTCGGCCATCTTCGCGACTGCTGATTACGGATGCGGGTCCGTCCCCCTACTCATCGTCGCGGCGGGCCAGAGTGTAAAGACCCGGCAACCCGAGATTCACGGCTGCCACCTGGCGATGGTGTATGCGAAGCTGCGGTCATGGCCATGGCTGATCGGTGCTGGGGAGTCGCGTCGACGTGACCGACGGGCGATCGCAGGACGCGGAGGGCCCGCCGATCACCGAGCGGGCCGGGGCCGAGGACCAGCCGGCGGTGAGCCGTCTCATGGCGGCGGGGGCGCGGAGCGCGGAGCGGGTCGCGCGCGTGACGGGCGTCGATCGCGCCGTCAGCCAGGCCGTCGAGGAGGCCATTGTCCGGGCGCTCCGCAGCCCGGCGGTCATCCGCGCGATCGCCCGGGCGGTCGAGAGCGACGCCGTCGCCGCCGACCGCGACCCGGAGGAGGTCGGGGCGATCGTCCGCGGCGCGCTGAGCTCGAACGCCGCCGCCGACGCGTGGGACGAGGTGCTCCGCAGCGACCAGGTCCAGATGCTCGTCGAGCGGATCGCGGCCGCGCCCGAGATCCGGGCGGCGATCGCCTCGCAGGGGGCCGGACTGCTCACCGACATCGGCGTCCGGCTGACGGTCATCACCGAGCGACTCGACGACGCCGCCGAGCGGATCGTTCGCCCGCGTGACCCCGATTCCGAAACCGATCAGGCCGGCCTCGTTACCCGGACCGTCGCCGCGGCCATCGATCTCGGCCTCCTGTTCCTCGCTTACTCGCTCGTGTCCGGCGTCCTCGTGTGGGCGCGGACGGCGATCTTCGGCAAGTCCCTCCCCCTCGCGGCGGGCATCATCTGGGCCGTGCTCGGCGTGATCGTCGGGGGCGTGATCTTCGCCGGGTTCTGGACGCTCGCGGGGCAGACGCCGGGCATGCGCTTCCTGGCCATCCGCCTGCGCTACGGCGGCGGCCGCCACATGCCCTTCGGGCGAGCGCTCCTGCGGGTGCTCGCCTCCGTGCTCGCCCTCGTGCCGCTGGGGCTCGGCTACCTGGCCATCCTCCGCGATTCCCGGCGGCGTGCCTGGAACGATCGCATGGCCGGGACCGAGGTGATCTATGACGCCGTCGCCCGCTCGGCGCCGCATTCCGGCGGGCAGCCCGGACCCGCCGCGGCCGCCCGGCATCGCCAGGATCAGCCGGGTTAGAGCGCGACGCCGGTGGTGAGCGCGACCCAGAGGTCGCGGTCGAAGCCCTCCGCCATCTGCTCGATGAAGTCGCGCACCCAGCGCTCGAACTTCTCCCGCCACAGGCGCTCGGCCCGGGCGCCGTCGCGCTCGATGATCGCCGCGTGGAGCTGACCGACCTCGTCGAGCATCATCGGGAGCTTGTCGTCGAAGCGGATGCCCATCGTCCCGATGAAGATCCGCACCTGCCAGGTGAGCTGCTCGAACTGGCGACTCACCCGCGGCAGCCCGGCGCCGGCGACGATCGTCGCCTGGTAGGCGAGGTCGGCCTCGGCGGCCTGCGGCGCCCGGCCACGGATGGCGGCGCGCTCGAAGCGGGCGAGCTCGCGCTCGAGCGCGGCTACGGGGATGTCGCTGCCGCCGAGCATCAGCTTGTGGAGCGCGAGCGACCCGAGCGCGGCGCGCATCGCGTAGACCTCGAGCACGTCGGCGGAGGTCGGCCTCGGGACGACCGCGCCGCGGTTGGGCACGATCGTCAGCAGCCCGTCGTGCTCGAGCAGCCGCATCGCCTCGCGGATCGGGCCGCGGGACACCCCCAGCTGCACGGCGAGCGGGATCTCCTTGATGCGCTCACCGGGCACGAGCCGACCGCTGACGATCGCCTCGCGTAGGGCGTCGGCGGCGAGCTCGACGTTCGATGGCGCCGGCCCGCGAACCCGGAGCGGCAGCGGTGTCTGGGCGCTAGCCACGCCGGTACCACCGGGGCGACGTCGTCCGGGGCGGCCGCAGCTCGGCCCGCACGACGATGATCCGCGGGCCGCCCGCCCCGAGTGCCGCGCCGAGGGCGTCGGCGAAGGCCGCGCCGAACCCGTCGACGGCGACCGCGGGCAGACCGAAAGCCGCGGCGAGCGCGGTGAAATCCGGCCGCGCGAGGTCGACGCCGAACGGCTCATCGCCGGCCTCACGCTGGTCGAAGCGGAGCATCCCGTAGCCACCGTCGTCGACGAGAACGACGGTGAGCGGGATGTCGTGCTCGGCGACCGTGGCCAGCTCGCCGCAGGCGAACATGAAGCCGCCGTCACCGGTGACGCACACCGTCGGCCCGACCCCGGCCAGGGCCGCCCCGAGCGAGGCCGGGAAGCCGAACCCGAGCGTTCCCCAGCCGACCGGATAGGCGAGCGCCCGCGGACGGGGCACGCGACGATAGCCACCGAGCCAGTAGCCCGGAATGCACATGTCGGCGACGACGACCGCCTCCGCGGGCAGGACGCGATCGAGGATCGCCAGGAACTCCGCCGCCTGGGGCTCGTCGGCCCGGACTGCCTCGTCGACCCGTCGTCCGATCGCGCCCAGGCGCTCGGTGAGGGTCTCGAGTCCCGCGCGTGCGGGGATTGCCGCGAGGAGCTGCTCGGTGACCGCCCGGGCGTCTCCGACGAGGGTCACGTCGCAGGCGTAGTTCTTGTTCGCGTCGGCGGCGTCGACGTTGACGGCGACGAGCGCCGGCGGCCGGGGCGCCAGCCAGTTCTGGGTCATCATCCCGTCGAGGTCGCTGCCGATCGCGAGCACGACGTCGGCCTCGTCCCACAGCGGCCCGACGGCAGGATCGTGAGCCGGCCCCGGGACCATGCAGGGATGCTCAGGCGGGAGCAGTCCGCGGCTCATGTACGTGGTGAGGACGGGCGCGGCGAGCCGCGCGGCGAGCTGCCCGACCGCCGGGCCCGCTCCCGAGCGCAGCGCGCCGCCGCCGGCCCAGATCAGCGGCCGGCGCGCCTCCGCGAGGAGGGTGCGGGCGCGGTCGAGGGTGGCAACGTCGGGGGTGTCCGGCGTGGGGGCGGAGGCGTGCCCGGGGGCGACGTCTTGCGTGGGGACGCGGGCGTCGGCCGGAGCGTGGTCGCCGACCTCGCGGGAAAGCAGGTCGGTCGGGATCCCGAGGTAAACCGGGCCGCTCGGTGCCCGCAGCGCGAGCCGCACGGACGCGAGGACCGCGCCCGGAACCTCCTCGGCGGCGGCGACCGTGTGCGTCGCCTTGGTCACCGGCGCGAACATCGCCGCCTGGTCACGCGTCTCGTGGAGCACGCCGCGGTAGACACCGGGCCGGCGCAGCGTCGAGGGAATGTCGGTGGCGATGACGAGCAGCGGCGAGCCTGAGGCCATCGCCTCACCGGTCGCGGCCAGTGTGTTGGCGGCTCCCGGGCCGGTCGTGACGAGCGCGACGCCGACGCGGCCGGTGGCCCGGGCGTAGCCGTCGGCGGCGTAGGCCGCCGTCTGCTCGTGACGGACGCCGACGAGCCGGATCGGGGACTCGGCGAGCGCCTTCCAGATTGCGAGGTTGTGCACGCCGGGCAGCCCGAAGACGAGCTCCACACCGAGTTCGCCGAGCGCCTCGACGAGCCCCACCGCACCGATCGTCGTCGTGGTCGGGAGCTCGGGCATGCGCCTAGACGATGTTGAACTCGTGGCGGAGGTCGGCGGCGTCGAAGCGTTCGGCGCTGAGCGCGCTGACGTCGACGAACGGCGGGCGCTCGAGTGCGAGGTCGCGGAGGATCTCGCCGACGGCCGGCCCCTGGAGGAAGCCATGCCCGGAGAAGCCGGTGGCGTAGAGGAAGCGTGAGGTGCCGCGAGCCTCGCCGATGATCGCGTTGTGGTCAGGGGTCATCTCGTAGAGCCCGGCCCACCCCCCGCGGATCCCGGCCGCGGCGATCACCGGCGCCCGGCGGGCGGCAATCTCGAGCAGCCCGGGGATCCATTCCTCGGAGGTCTCGGTGAGAAAGCCCGGCCTCTCGTCGGGATCGGACATGCCGAGCAGCAGGCCCGGCCCCTCGCGGTGGAAGTAGAACGTGGTGGCGAAGTCGATCGTCATCGGCAGCTCGGCGGGCAGGCCCTCGACCGGCTCGGTGAACAGGATCTGACGCCGCAGCGGGGTGACCGGCAGCTCGACCCCGACCATCTCGCCGCAGCGTCGCGACCACGCGCCCGCCGCACAGATCACCGTGTCCGTGCGGACGGTGCCCTCGCTGGTGACAACGGCGGTGATCTCGCCACCGGCCGACTCGATGTCGAGCACCTCGCACCCGACCCGGATCTCGGCGCCGAGGCCGCGGGCCGCGTAGGCGTAGCCCTGCACGACCGCCTCGGGCGTGAGATGGCCGTCCTCGGGCGAGAAGGCGGCGGCGAGGATGTCCTCGCCCTCGATCAGGGGACACAGTGTGCGGGCCTCGCGTGGCAAGAGCATTCGTGACGGCACGCCGTATTCGTGCTGCATGGCGACCGTCTGCTCGAACATCGCCACGTCCGCCTCGCGGCTGAGCACGAACATGTAGCCGACCTGCTTGAAGTCGATCTCCCAGCCCGGACGGGCGCCGAACGACCGGAACGCGGCGAGGCTGCGCTGGGCGATCTGAACGTTGAGATCGTCGGAGAACTGCGCGCGGACGCCGCCGGCGGCGCGGCTCGTCGAGCCGCTGCCGAGCTCCGCGCGCTCGAGCAGGACGACGTCGACCCCGGCCTCGGCGAGATGGAACGCGGCGCTGCAGCCGATCACTCCGCCGCCGACGATGACGACGGACGCCGCCTCCGGCAGCGGGCGCGAGCGCCTGCGCGCGCTCAACCGAAGTTCACCCCCTGGGCCAGGGGCAGCTCCTCGGAGTAGTTGATCGTGTTCGTGGCCCGGCGCATGTATCCCCGCCACGCGTCCGAGCCCGACTCGCGACCGCCGCCCGTCGTCTTCTCGCCCCCGAACGCGCCGCCGATCTCGGCGCCGGAGGTGCCGATGTTGACGTTGACGATGCCGCAGTCGGACCCGTCGGAGGCGATGAACCGCTCGGCCTCCCGCTGGTCGCGGGTGAAGATGCTCGAGGACAGGCCCTGGGGTACGTCGTTGTGGAGCGCGATCGCCTCGGCGAGCTCGACGTAGGTCATCACGTAGAGGATCGGGGCGAACGTCTCGCGGCGGACGAGCTCGGTCTGCGCCGGCATGCGCACGAGCGCGGGCTCGACGTAGTAGGCCTCGTCCTGGCCGTCGGCCTCGCGCCGTCCACCGCCGACCAGCACCTCTCCGCCCTCGGCCGCCGCCTGCGCGAGCGCGGCCTGCATGTTCTCGTACGCCGTGTGGTTGATGAGCGGCCCGACGAGCGTTCCCTCGGCGAGCGGACTGCCGATCGGCAGCCGGCCGAAGGCGGTGCGGATCCGGTCGGTGAGCTCCTCGGCCACGTCCTCGTGCACGATCAGGCGGCGCATCGTCGTGCACCGCTGGCCCGCCGTCCCGGCGGCCGCGAACACGATCCCGCGCGTAGCAAGATCGAGATCGGCGCTCGGCGCGACGATCGCGGCGTTGTTGCCGCCGAGCTCGAGCAGGCAGCGCCCGAAGCGGGCCGCCACGCGCGGGGCGATCTCAGCCCCCATGCGCTCTGAGCCGGTCGCGCTCACCAGCGCGACGTCGGGACTGTCGACGAGCGCCTGCCCGGCCTCGGCATCGGCGACGACGAGGCGATGGAGATGCGCGGGGGCGCCGGTCTCCACCGCCGCCCGCTCGAGCAGGGCGGCGCACGCCATCGAGGTCAGAGGTGTCATCGGCGAGGGCTTCCAGACGATTGTGTTGCCGCACACGAGCGCGATCGCGGTGTTCCACGACCACACGGCGGCCGGAAAGTTGAACGCCGAGATGACCGCGACGACCCCGAGCGGGTGCCACGTCTCCATCAGCCGATGGCCGGCCCGCTCGGAGGGCATCGTGCGCCCCTCGAGCTGGCGGGAGAGGCCGACGGCGAACTCGCAGACGTCGATCATCTCCTGCACCTCGCCGAGGGCCTCGGAGGGGATCTTGCCCGCCTCGATCGTGACGAGCTCGGCGACATCGGCCTTGTGCTCGGCGAGCAGCGCCCCGAGGCGCCGCACGACTCCCCCGCGCACCGGCGCCGGAATCGCGCGCCACTCCGTGAACGCGGCCTTGGCCTCCGCGATCGCCCGCTCGACCGCCGCGCGGTCGGCCGCGGCGATGTCGAAGAGGTCCTCGCCAGTGATAGGTGAGCGGGCCGCGAGCCGTGGACCGCCGACCGGCTCGAGTCCCACCCCGCAGGCTTCGAGGCTCGCCCGGGCCCGGGAGCGGAGCTCCTCGGTCGAGGGCAGCGACAGCGTGGCCACACTCATCGGAACGCCTGGATGCCGGTGAGGGCGCCGCCGACGACGAGCGCATGGACATCGGCCGTGCCCTCGTAGGTGACGACCGACTCGAGGTTGTTCATGTGGCGGATGACCGGATACTCGAGGGTGATGCCGTTGGCTCCGAGCACCTGGCGCGCGGTCCGCGCGACCTCGAGCGCCGCGTTGACGTTGCCGAGCTTGCCCATGCTCACGTGCTCGGGCCGCAGCTCACCGGCGTCCTTCATCCGCCCGAGGTGCAGCGCGAGCAGCGTCGCGCGATTGACCTCGAGGGCCATCATGGCCAGCTTCTGCTGCTGGATCTGGGTGGCGGCGATCGGCCTCCCGAAGGCCTCGCGCTCGAGGCTGTACTGGAGCGCCGCCTCGAGACACGCGCGCGCGGCTCCCGCCGCACCCCAGACGATCCCGTAGCGGGCCTCGTTGAGGCACGAGAGCGGACCGCGCAGCGAGGTGGCCTCGGGGAGCATCGCCGAGTCGGGCAGGCGGACGTCGTCGAGCAGCAGCTCCGAGGTCACCGATGCCCGCAGCGAGAGCTTCTTGTGGATGTCCTGAGTGGTGAAGCCCTTGGTGCCGCGCGGGACCAGGAAGCCGCGGATGCCCTCGTCGGTCTGCGCCCAGACGACGGCGACGTCGGCGACCGAGCCGTTGGTGATCCACATCTTCGAGCCGTGCAGCATCCAGTCGGCGCCGTCGCGGCGCGCGCGGGTGCGCATCGCGCCGGGGTCAGATCCGGCGTCGGGCTCGGTCAGGCCGAAGCAGCCGATCGCCTCGCCGGCCGCCATGCGCGGCAGCCACTCCTGCTTGTGCTCCTCCGAGCCCCAGCGCCAGATGGCGAACATCGCCAGCGAACCCTGAACGGAGACGAGACTGCGGATCCCGGAGTCGCCGGCCTCGAGCTCCATGCAGGCCAGCCCATATGCGGTCGCGCTCGCCCCGGCGCAGCCGTAGCCCTCGAGGTGCATGCCGAGCACGCCGATCTGGCCGAGCTCACGGGCAAGCTCGATGGGGATCGTCCCGGCGTCGAACCAGTCGCCGACATTGGGCACGACCTTGTCGGTGACGAACGCCCGCACGGTGTCGCGGATGTCCCGCTCCTCGTCGGACAGCTGGCGATCGATCCCCAGGAAGTCCTTGGGGTTGAGGGCGGGTGGAGCGGCAGCGGGCGCGCTGGACATAGAGGGGCTCCTCGGCGGCGTCAGAGTCGATAGGGGTCAACGCCCACGGTAAGCCCGGCCTCGCGGATTGTCAACAATCTGCATTTTGGTGTGGGTGGGGGCGCGGCGGCGCGGGCGCCGGCGGCGCGGAGCGGTGAAGGCGCGGAGCGGTGAAGGCGCGGAGCGGTGAAGGCGCGGAGCGGGGACCGACCCGCGACCGCGCACGCGTCGCCAAATGCGCACATTGCCCACCCCGAGAACCAAAGGTCGCCCGGGCTGTCCTCTACGGACGGTTCCAGCGACGTTTGCCTCGAGGCCCGGTGAAAAGTCGCTCCAGCCGTCGCGCATCGCTCCTGCGTAGGCAAATCGCACACATTGGCCACCCCGGAAACCGAAAGATGCCTCAACTGTCGTCTGCCCCCAGTTGCAGCATCTTTTGCCTCGCGGCCCGGCAAAAGATGCTGGAACTGTCGCCCATCGAGCCCGCGGCGACCTCACGGGCCGGGACGCGGCGACCGCACGGGCCAGGACGGCCCGGACCGTGCGGCCCGCCCCCACTACGCCGCAGCGCCCCGACCGCCAGGCCGGGGCGCCGCGCCGCGGTTACGTCCGGGCGATCAGCCCACGCGGGTGATCGCCGGGTACTGGTAGGTGTCGTGGATGGCCGGGCCCTTCGGCCCGTACATCCGCAGGATGACCTCGAACAGCCCCGAGGACGGGCTCGGCAGCCAGTTCGAGACGTGCCCGGCGGGGGCGGTCGACTGGACGTAGATGTCGAGCGAGCCGTCGCGGTTGTACTTCACGCCCGGCGTGAACTGGTTGATCGCGTAGCGGTTGATCGGGTTGCTGACCAGGAACAGGTCCTGGTTGTAGGCGGTGAACGACCAGTAGTAGTTGACCGGCGGGAAGTCGCCCTTGGCGATGTGGATCACGTACTTGTGGGCGCCGCCCAGCAGCGTCCCGGTGTTGTCGAAGCTGCCCACCGGGTACATCGCCTCGACCGGCAGATTCGCCGCGATGCCGTAGGTGGCGACGACGGCACGGAGGTTGTAGTCGGTGGCGAAGTTGCCGATGTCCGAGGGCGCGACGTACCAGCCGTTGTGGCGCTTCTCGGACGGGAGCACGATCGTCGTGCGAAGCGCGAACACTTTCGTGGGGCCGTTGGACGACCGCGGCCTTCAGGCCGGTCAGGACCGCGGCCGGCAGCGGCTCGGTCCACGGGTGGAGGCCCGGTCCGATGCCGGCGCGGGCGAGCTCGGCGAGGATGGCGTGGTCACGAGCCGGCGCCGGGTTGTTGGCGAGCGCCGTGCCGAGAGCGTCGAAGAAGGCCAGCCCGGTCGGCAGCGTCGCCGTGGTGTGCCGGGTGATGATGCGGTGCGGGCGCGGCGCCGTGTAGCGCAGCCCGACCCGCTCGTAGGCGGCGAGCGGCAGCAGCTTGAAGCCGTCCTGGATGTGGTGGGCGGCGCCGATCTTCGCGGGGCCGTACACGAGCGTGCGGCCGACGAGCCAGATGTGCTGATAGGTCGCGCGGATGCGGCGCAGACCGGCCGGCACATGGCCGTGGAAGCTCGGTCCGGTAATGAGGAAGTTGCCCGCCCCGTCGCCGGTCGTCCGCGTCCCCACGTAATGGAACACGTTCGTGTACGGATCGAGGAACTCGAACACGTAGTACTGGTGGTGGGCCACGGCGGGCACGTGGAGCACGAGCGGGCCCTGGCTCAGGTCGACGTGGGCCATGCTGTAGAGCGTGTCGTTGTTGGGCGCGACGAACACCTGATGGGCGGCGTCAGCGAGATTGCGCTGGTTGCCGAGCTGGTTGAGCGGCGCGTCGGAGAGATCGTTGGGCACCGTGACGCTCGTCTGGGTCTGCTGCTGACGCAGGAAGTCGAGCAGCGGGATGCCGTAGACGTAGGCGTCGGTGCCGATCTTCTGCGCCTGAGCCTGGGTAAGCGAGGACGCGGACGGCGCGGCGGCCGAGACGGCCGGCAGGGCGAGGATGCCGATCAGCCCGACCGCGCAGGCGAGCAATCGACGGGAGAGGCGTGTCATGGGGTCCTTTCAGAGGAGCGGGACGGCGAAGATCCTAGCCACTATTTACAATTTGTCAAGTTGACGCTGTGTCGATAAGAGGGTAGGGTGCCGGCATGGCCAGCGCCCGCGCCCCCCGCCCCGCGTCCGACGCACCCCATGCCCCGTCCAAGCCCCCACGCCGCCTGCCCAAGACCGCCCGGCGCGAGCAGCTCGTGAGCGCGGCGATGCCGGTCCTCGCCGAGCAGGGCCTGATCGACTTCTCGCTCGAGGACGTGGCCGCGCACGCCGACGTCACCCGCAACCTGCTCTACCACTACTTCCCGCGCGGGCGGGCGGACCTCGCCCTCGCGGTCGTCGAGCGCTCCGGCCGCGAGCTCACCCGCGACTGGATCTTCGACGAGCTCCCGCTCGACGAGCGCGTGGCGGCGAACTTCGCCCGGATGGCGACGCACGCGATGAAGCCGACCGACGCATGGCTGGTCTACCGGCGCGCACGGTCGGCCGGACAGCCCGAGCTCGACGCCGTCGTCACCCGCTTCGCCGAGGCGGTCATCGCGAGCATCTCCCGCAACCATCTCGGCACCCCCGAGCCGCCGCCGCTCGTCCACCTCGCGCTGAAGGGCTTCCTCGCCTACGCCGAGACCGTGCTCGACGAGGCTCGCGTGCGGCGCGTACCGCCCGCCGAGGTCCAGCGGCTGCTCGCCGACACGCTCGTGGCGACGATCGCCGCCGCGCGCACCACCGGCTGATCGACAGCCGGTCAGTAGGTGTCGTGTCACGATATCGTGCTACGATCATCGCCGTGCTGCCCGTCGAAGATCAGTACACGCAACTGCTCGAGCTCCGCACCGGTCTGCGCCGCTTCCTGAACTGGAGCGAGCAGCAGGCCCGGGCGGAGGGGCTGACCCCCGCCCAGCACCAGCTTCTGCTCGCCGTCAAGGGTCACCAGGGGCCGTCCGAGCCGACCGTCTCCGACCTCGCGCGCCTGCTGCTGCTGCGTCATCACAGCGTCGTCGGGCTGATCGACCGTGCGCAGGCAGCCGGGCTCGTGCGCCGGCGGCGTGACCCGCTTCATCCCGCGCTCGTGCGCCTGACCCTCACCGGGCTGGGCGAGGCGAAACTCGACGCTCTCACCGAAACCCACCTCGCCGAGCTGAGCCGCCTCGCCCCGGCGATGGAGCAGCTCTGGGCCGCGACCGGCGAGCTCGCGGTCGGCCATCACCCAGCATGAGCCACCGGCCACGGCTGGATCACCTCGGCGACTTCGAGGTCACGCCGAGGATGGGACTGATCGCGCTGCTCACGGTCCCGGTCGGCGTGCTCAGCGCCGGCCTCGCGATCGGGCTGCTGCGCCTGATCGGCCTGATCACCAACCTCGTCTTCTACGGCCGCGTGGCGACGCGACTCGTCGCGCCGGGCGGCGCGCACGCCTCCCCCCTGCTGATCCTGCTGGCCCCCGCGGCCGGCGGTCTCGTCGTCGGGTTGATGGCCCGCTTCGGCTCGGAGAAGATCCGGGGTCACGGCATGCCCGAGGCGATTGAGGCGATCCTCGAGGGCGAGAGCCGGGTGGCCCCGCGCGTCGCGGTGCTCAAGCCGATCTCGGCCGCGATGAGCATCGGCACCGGCGGGCATGGCGGCGACGTTCAACGCGCCGCTCGCCTCGATCCGGCTCGCCGTCGAGCTGCTCCTGTTCGAGTGGCGGCCGCGGAGCTTCGTGCCCGTCGTCAGCGCCGTGGCGACGAGCACGATCCTGCGCGGGTACCTGCTCGGGCACGGGCCGCTGTTCCCCGTCGCGGCCGCCCCGGCCCACCTCGGCCCGACGGTTGAGCTGCTGTGCGTCGTGGCCGGTCTCCTCGGCGGTCTGCTCGCGATCGCCGCCACCGGCCTCGTCTATCTCGCCGAGGACGGGTTCCGGCATCTGCCCGTGCACTGGATGTGGTGGCCGGCCGTCGGCGGCCTGATCATCGGCCTCGGCGGCCTCGTCGAACCGCACGCCCTCGGCGTCGGCTACGACGTCATCGACCAGCTGCTCACGGGTCGCGCGGCGCTGTCGCTCGTCGTCGGGATCCTCGTGGTGAAGACGACGATCTGGTCGCTCTCGCTCGGATCGGGGACCTCGGGCGGCGTGCTCGCGCCGGTGTTCATGATCGGGGCGTCGCTCGGCGCGCTCGAGGCGCACGTGTTCCCGGCCGTCGCCCCCGGCTTCTGGGCCCTCGTCGGGCTCGCCGCCGTGATGGGCGGCGTCATGCGCTCCCCGCTCACCGGTGTCGTGTTCCCGCTCGAGCTCACCCACGCCTGGAGCGAGCTGCTGCCGCTGGTGGTGGCGGCGACCGCCGCCTATGCCGTCTCGACGCTGCTGCTCAAGCGCTCGGTGCTCACCGAGAAGATCGCGCGACGCGGCCTGCACCTCACGCGCGAGTACTCGGTGGACCCGCTCGAGCTGATGCTCGTCGGCGAGGTGATGGAGCCCCACGACGCCGGCGACGTCGCCCGGCAGCTGCCGACCGTGTACGCCGATGACACCCTGCGGCACGTCGCCCACCGCTTCGCCGAGGACGAGCTCGCCCTGGCGGCGGTCGTGCGGCGCGACGACCACGGACGGGTCATCGGCACGGTGCGGACCGAGCACCTGCTCGCCGGGCGGCGGCGGGACCTCCACGAGGAGCGGGCCCGTGAGCGGGTGCTCCGTCGGCCGTCGTGGCGTCGGCGGCTCGACGCCCCCGTGGCGTGAGGCCGCCTCGCTATGTGGCGAGCCGGAACGGCGGGTAGCGGTCGGTGACGAGGATGAAGGCGTAGCCCGCGACCCGGTTGTGCCAGCCGATCACGCCCTCGATGTAGTCGAAGATCCCTCGGGGGTAGCGGCCGGAGATGAGGATCGCGAACCAGGCCACGATCGCGGCAAAGAACGCACCGATGTAGAGGAAGAAGAGCACGATGTAGTGCGGGATGGCCAGGAACCACTTGACGAGCGGGAGCCAGCGATTGAGACCATTCCGCGCATCCGGGTAGGCGAACTCGAGGTGCACCGCCTGCTCCTCGTCGGTCGACGGATAGCTGTCGTCCATGAGCGCGAGGTAGACGCCGACCCGGTTGGCGAACCGCAGGAGCTGAAGGTTCCAGTCAAACCACCACCGCGGATACTTCTGGCGAAAGACGATCATCAGCAGGGGCGGCAGGAACAGGAGGCCGGTGCCGCCGATCGCCACCTCGCCGGTCCCGGACGCGCTCGTCCCCCAGCGCGCGCTGTAGCCGGCGATCGTGCCGATCACGATCGCGATCGGTATCACCGTGAAGATGCGAAACGCGGTCGTGAGCCGGTTGAGCTCACGCTCGGGATAGTCGACGGCGAATCGCACCGGGTATGTGCTGTTCATCGCTGCTCCTTCGATCGGGTTCACAGATGGTCCTCTTCACGGAACCTTGATGGGTCGTGCCGCAATCTCCACACCGTCTTCACAGACCGGGATCTACGGTGGAGTGGTCTCGAAAGGGGATGTCGTTCGCCATGGTCAGCTCCCGTCCGGTTCCCGCAGTCCCTCCCACCCCGGAGGTGATCTCGGCTGCCGGCAAGCGGGTGCTCGCCTGCGACGACGAGCCACATATCCTGCGCGCGCTCAAGGTGATCCTCCGCGACGAGGGCTACGCGGTGACGACCGCGGAGACGATGGAGGGGGCGCTCGACCAGCTGGCCATCGCGCCGGTCGATGCCGCGATCGTCGACCTGCGGCTGCCGGACGGCGACGGCATCGAACTGTGCCGCCGCGTGCGCGCGTGGAGCGACATGCCGATCGTCATCCTCTCCGCGGTCGACGATGAGGAGGCGAAGCTGGCCGCGTTCGAAGCCGGTGCCGATGATTACGTCACCAAGCCGTTCGGCCCCCGTGAGCTGCTCGCGCGCCTCGACGCCGCGCTCCGCCGCGCCGTCACCGTCCGTCCCGCGGGGACGATCCGCGTCGGCGGCCTCGAGATCGACCTCGCCGCGCACCTCGTCCGCCGCGACGGTCGCGAGGTCCACCTCACCCCGACCGAGTTCGAGCTGCTCCGGGTGCTCGTCGACAACCGCGGCCGTCTCATGACCCACCGTGCGCTGCTTACCGAGGTGTGGGGCCCCGCCTATGCCGACGACACGCCGGTGCTCCGCACCCACATCGCCCGTCTTCGGCACAAGATCGACCCCGGCAGCGGGCCGCCGACCGCGTTCATCCGCACCGAGCTCGGCGTCGGCTTCCGGTTCGATCCGCGCTAGCTGGTTGATGCGGCGGCCGCGTGGGGACGCGACACCAAGTGGGTGCCGACACCCGGTCTTCACAGAACCGGCATGCCGGGGCCGGGAATCTTCACGGGACCGTCACGGCAGCGCACCTACCGTGGGTGACATGCCCACCATCGCAAACATTCACCACGGTTCTTCCTCTCGTCCCTCCGACGCGCCGGCGCCGGGCTCCGCCGTCTCGCGCCCGTTCTCGCTGATGGCGCAGATCCGGGTCAGTGTGCGGCGCAGCGAGCTGACTCGCGCTCTCGCCGAGGGCGCCGATCCGAGCGCTCGCCCCGATCTCGCGCTCCGCGCCCAGCAGCTGACGAGCACGCGGACCCGCCGCACCCTCGCGCGCACCCTCCGTCGCATCTGCGCCGAGGCTCACGCCCGGGCCCTCACCCGTTCCCAGATCGTGATCATCGAGCGCGCGGCCGTCATCGACGCGGAAGAGCAGATCACATCGCTCATCGACCGCCTGCTTGACCCCCGCCCGGTCCGGGCCCAGGGCGTCGCGATCGCCGAGCGGATGATCACCAACGCCGGCCGGAGCCCGCTCTACAACGCCGGCGACCCCGGCGCGCTGCGGAGACTCGTGCTCGCGGCCGAGACGGCGATGGCGCTGCCCACGGACCGCTCGCACGAGTTCCACCTTCCTTCCCTCAGGGATAGCTGACGACGTCGACCGGTGTGCTCGCCTGGGCCGCGGTCGACGGGCTGCCGACACCGTTGATGACCGACAGGATCCCGCCACTGCCGCGGGTGGGATCCAGGAACACGGTCAGCAGGTCGTGCCACTGCACGCCGGGACCGTCCGGGGACTGGAATGCCTCGGTGGCGTAGATCGGGATGCCCTGGTTGAAGAACGAGTAGCTCCCCATCGCGTACCCCTGGAAGCTCCGCACCCGCGGGGTGACGCGGAACGCCGGGTAGCCGTCGGTGGTCGGACTCTCCATCCATGCCGACTGGCTCGGCGGGTCGTAGGGCATCTCGTTCTGGAAGAACACGTCCTCCCCCTCCTGGCCGTCCCAGACGATCTCGGACTTCTGGTAGTGCTCGACGAACAACCCGAGCGCGGTGACATGATCGCCGCGGACGAGCAGGCCGGTGTCGGCGCGGTTGTCCGTCCAGCCGACGCCGGCGCCGTGGTCCGCGCGCCACGCCCACACGTCGTCGAGGATCACGTGGCTGGCGTCGACGATCAGGCTGGTCGTCGCGCTCCCGGGCTCGGCACCGCCGATCCGGAAGAAGACGTCGGAGAGCAGCGTCGGGTCGCCCGGATCGAACCGACCGCGGCCGACGCGCAGCAGCACCGGCGAGGTGCGCGGACCGGCATCGAAGATGACGCCGGACAGCTTGACCCCGGCTCCCGGGGTCTCCATCGCCGCGGTCCCGCGCTGCGGGATGAGGGTCGGGAAGCCCAGTCCGAGCACCACCGTGCCCGCTCGCCGCACCCGGATCGGACCGGACAGATCGTAGATGCCGGGGGTGAGAACGAGATCGCCGCCCCGGGAGAGGGCATGGTTGATCGCCGACACCGGTGTGCTCGGATCGGCGACGAAGAACTGCCCAATCGGGATCGAGCGGCCGCTCGCCGGGCCGGCGGCGTACGAGGGCCCGACCGAGTCGTGCCGGACGGCGGGCACGAACACGCGCTCATCGCCGCCCGCGCCGGTGTAGAGGAAGGGCGCCTCCTCGGACACCGGGGTGGTCGGCAGCGTCGTGTATTGCGTGCTGGGCGTGAAATCGCTGGCGGGCGCGCCGTTGTCGCCGAGGAAGGTCTGGTTCCACACCCCGTTGCTCCAGCTGTCGATGTCGCTGTTGCGGGTGAAGAACTGCTGCTGGCCGTAGTTGTCGACGGCGCCGCCGACGAACTCGTCGTCGGCGAGGAACCCGCCGCTGACGTACGGATTGGGCGCGCAGTAGTCCTGGAGGACGACCGAGCCGTTGACGATCACCCGGCGCATCGGCGCGGCCTGCGAGACCGCCCAGAACTCGGCCGAGTTGTCGCATGCCGCGGTCTACGGGTCGCGGGAGTACGGCGCGTAGCTCGGCGGCGTGCTCGGAGGATGGACATTGAGCGTGAGGTTGGACAGCGAGCGCCAGAAGTTGTCCAGCCCGTTGCAGGTGCCGCCCGAGCACTGGTTGAAGACGTTGATCGCCCCGTTGATGACGACGTCCCCGGGCTGCGCCCCGAGCCCCGCCACCTGCGTGTAATAGCCGACTTGGAAGTCGAGCGGGTCGGCGGCCGAGCCATACGTGCCCGGCTCGAAGAAGATCGCGTAGCGCCCGGGGCCGAATTGGCTCGGGACCTGCTCGGTGGAGATCCGGTCAAGCGTCGCCTGGATCGTCGCCTGCGGCATGCTCGGGTCGAGCACGATCACGTTCGGCCCGAGGTCGGGCCGCGCCGCGGCGCCAGCCGGCGCCGGACCGGCGATCAGGGCGATCGCCCCGACCGCGATCACCACCGCCAACGGCATCCACCGCGGTCGGGCCGACATCGCTCCTCCCCCTCGGCCCCGGACGAGCCCAGCGGCCCCGCCCCTCGCGAGCCCACGTGCCACGGACGCCTGCGTCATCTCCCACCTCCCGTCGAGCCGGCCCGGCTGAGCAGGTTACTCCTCGCCGCGCTCAGCGCCGCCGCATGTCCTGCAGATTCCCGGCGAGCAGGGCGAGCGCGGCGACGCCGATGAGAACAGAGATCGCCGTCCGCCAGTGCCGGGAGAGCAACAGCGCGAAGCCGACGATCACGACGATCACCACCGCGAGGATGAGCACGCTGGCGAGGAACGAGAGCAGGCGGCGGCGGGCGATCGCCTCGACGCCGGCGAAGAGGACGAAGAGCACGACGATCGTCGAGATGAAGGCGAGGGGGCTCGCGATGAGCACGACGATGACCGAGGCAAGGAGCAGCGGGGTGCTGACCGCCGCCCACAGCCGCAGGAAGCGGGTGCGGCGCTGCTGCTCGTCGATGCGCGGGTTGTGGGTGCGGCGGATGTGGGCCTGCGGGGCCTCGACCGGAACCTCTCCGCTCAGGGTGTCGAGATGGGCGCGACGCTCCTCGGCGAGCTCCGAGCGCCGCGCGATCGTCCGGTTGAGCTCGGCCTCGCGGTCGCGCACCTCGGTCCGGCGAGCGTTGACGAGTCCCTGCGCGTACTCGTGGGTGGCGAGCGAGCGCGCCTGCGCGCGGAGACCGCGCAGGGCGGTGCGCTCCGCGTCGATCGTCCCGTCGAGCTCGCCGATCTCCCCGTCGAGCTCGGCGACCCGGGACTGCAGGGCCTCGTCGAACTGCTCGTCCCGGGGCGCGACCTTCTGGAGCCCCGCCCAGCCGAGCGGGTTCGCCCACGAGGTGCGCACCGAACCGTCGCGCTCGTAGCGCGGGCCCGATGGGGCGCGTTCGCCGCCGAAGCGGTCACGCGTGTCGAGTCCCCACAGGCCGCGGTACTCGGCCACCCACGGCGTCTCGTCGTCGATCACCACCGGCGTCCATTCGCGCTCGTGACCGAGGCCGATTATCACGCCGTCACCCCGGGCGTAGTCGACGAACGGGATCCCGAGGCCGGCCTCCTCGCCGGTGTAGTGACGCCACGGCGCGAGCAGATGGCGGATCCGCCGGAAGAAGCGCAGCACGGTGCGCACCGGCGGCGGATCGACGGACACGACGTAGTCGCCGGCGACGAACGCGCCGGAGTGCGAGCCAGCGCCGGCGAACACGACTGGGCGCTCGCCCTGGCGCTGGAGCTCGGGATCGTCCCAGCGGCGGCGGAGATCATCGCCGTGGTAGTCGTGCGAGGAGAACGCGACCCACACCGGACGCGGCTGCTCGCCGGCCTCGGGCTCGGCGAGATAGACGGTGACCATCTCCCAGTCGGCCTCGTGGTCGTTGACCCCGGCGAACGTCGACCGCCAGTCGTTCATCGCGTAGAAGAACCAGTACTGGAGGCAGATGTAGCCCCCCTCGCGGTGTACGCGGCCGTAGTAGGTGTAGTGCGCGGCGTCGAGCCGCTGGCGGTAGGTCGTCTCCGCCGCCGCGGCCAACCCGGCCGGCACCTTGCCGCGCACGAGCAGCGAGCCGCGGAGCGCGGCGTCGAGCAGCCGCCCAAAGACGCCGGTCGTCGTGAAGCGGCCGACCGCGCTCAGCCGCTCGCGCGGCATCTGCCGCCACGCGCGGTACTCGCTGCGGCTGAGCGGCCGCTCGACAAAGCGCAGGAACAGCGGCCGGTCGCGGTGCAGCCTCCCCTCGCGTGCGAGGCGCTCGAGGCTCATCTCCCCCGCGGGCACGAGCAGCGTCTGCCGGCCGCCGTGGACGCCCGACCACAGGCTGCACTCGGCGACGTACGGGCCGACCCCGGTGGGCAGGAACAGCTCGCCGCGCGTGTAGCACACGATGGGTTCGTGGGCCCGCAGGAGCGCGAGGTCGGCCGCGATGCGCTCCGCGCTCATCACAGCCGCGTGACCCCCCGGCCGATGAGCAGGATGCTGATGACGGCGACGACGCCGGCGATCACGTCCATTTTGTTCGCCTTCATCCAGGCGGCGAAGCGATCGACCCTCGCCGCGGTGCCGTCGGGGTTGACGGCGTAGCTGACGATCGGCACTTCGATGAGCAGGAACTTGACGAGATTGAAGATGACGATCATGACGAGGACGACGATCGTCGCGTAGCCCGACCGCGCCATGTGGCCGACGGCGAGGAAGTCGAACGGACCGGGGATGCCGAGCACGGCCCCGACGGCGACGGCGACGGGGAGCGATCCTCGGCGCAGCGCTGCCTCGGCGCGATCCTTCACCTGCTGGCCGGCCCCGGACACCCGTTGCACGGCGCCGGCCCTCCGCCCCGCGGCGTCGGCCGACCGCCGCTCGCGGCGTCCGCCACCGGCGCCGGGCCCGAACAGCCGGCGTCCGCGCTCGGTGGCCGCGAGCGCCGCGATGAGCAGCCCGATGATCCCGATGACGAGATACGTCGCCCCCCCGAGCCGGTTCGACGACGTGCCCGCAAGCGTCCCGCGCGAGTTGAACACGGCGTACACGGCGAGACCGCAGGCGATATTGGCCGCGAGCGCGCCGAGGTAGCAGCCCCACAGGAGCTGTCTCGCTCCGGGCCGGGTGAGGATCACGACGACGACCGCGAGCAACTGCGGGTACACCGCCGCGGCGAAGGCGAAGGCAAGGACGGTTCCCATCGCGCGTGGATGGGCGATCAGATGCCGGAGAGGGCCTTGACCTCGCCGGACGCCACGGCATCGGCGAGTCGCTGGTGGTCGCGCTCGTTCTGATCGGCGTAGGTGCGGGCGAAGCGCACGATTGCGCGGTCGAACTGCTCGCCCTTGCCGAGGTACCCGGCGATCGCCAGGCGATCGCCCGAGCGGGCGTGGGCCCGGGCCATCGACCAGCCGCATGCGCGCGTGTACGCGTGGAGCTCGTCGTAGCCCATCTGCGAGAGGTCCATCGAGGCCTTCCAGTCCCACAGCTGGCGCACGTAGAAGTCGTGCTCATTGCCGTCGAGGCCGACGCTGCGCTGCCAGCCGAGGAACACGTCGCTCGCCGCCTGATCCATCCGCTGGCCCCGGACGACCCGCTCGCCGTGGTTGGTGAACTCACTCGCGCCGAGGTAGGACTCGAGCACCGAAGCCTGCGCCTCCTTGGCCTGGAGCACGAGGTGATCCGCTCCGTCACGGGCGACGAACAGGAACACCCACGCCCGCGTCCCGACGCTGCCGACGCCGACGACCTTGCGCGCCATGTCGACGAAGCGATAGCTGTCGAACAGGAAGCGACGATCCTCGTCGAGGTTGGCGGCGTAGCTCTCGAGCAGACCGCGGATGTAATCGTGCTCCTGGTCGAGTCCGGCGGCGGCGAACAGCTCGCGCCCCGGCACGAGCAGCGGCGGGACGCTGCGGAAGCGCAGCTGCCCGTCGACCGTCTCGGTCAGCTTCTTGACCGCGCGCAGGCTCGTCTTGCGCCGCGCCTTGGCGAACGGCGCGGCGAACTGGATCCGGTCCTGCTTGTCGAGCCGGCCGCCGAAACGCTCGACGAGCTCGCTGGCGTTGATGCGCTCATACCAGACGTCGAGATGGCTCATGTCGGCGAACTCGCGCATCCCCACGCGGTACTCGCGCACGCACTCGGCGACGAGCTGCCCGCGCTGCTTGGCCGGGATCTCGACGTCACGGGCGGCGATCTCCACGCTCGCGGTCATGCGCTTGACGTCCCACTCCCACGGTCCCGGCAGCGTCTCGTCAAAGTCGTTGGGGCCGAAGATGAGCCTCCGATCCGGGGCGGCGAAGCCGCCGAAGTTCGAGATGTGGGCATCGCCGCAGGCCTGCACGATGATGCCCGCGTTCGGCGTCGAGGCGAGGTCGGCGGCCATGACCGCGGCCGCGCCGCGGTAGAAGGTGAACGGCGAGACGAGCATTCGCCCGTAGCGGATCGGCACGAGCTCGGGCACGCGCGTGGCCGCCTGGGCCTGGAGGATGGCGATCGGATCCGGCCGGTCGGTGGCCGGCGTCCAGTCGCCGTGGGCGGAGCGGGGCACCCGCTTCCGAGCCTCGCGCCCGCGCTCGCGCGACTCACCCGACTCGAGCCGCGCGCGGGCCATCGCGGTGGCCTCCTTGGCGCGGGGGCGTCGGCTGCGAGTGGCGGGCTGGCGGGGCTGGGCGGCGGTCATCGGACGGTGGCGTAACCCTCTCATACGGTGCGGCGAGCGAGCGGAGATCCATCATCCGAACCGGGTGAGCACGAGCGCGTAGTTCTCCCGGTCGACGATCCGTGCGCTGCCCGGAGGCCCGGCTCACTCCCACCCCGTACGGTCCGGGCCTGCCGATGTACCCGCACGACTCGCCGACGACGACGCGCCTGACCCGCGGCCGGCTGGCGGTCTGGGCCGGCGCCATGGCCCTGTTCGGCTGGGGGCTGATGACCGTCGGGGCGGTCGTGCGCGCGACCGAGTCCGGGCTCGGCTGCCCGGATTGGCCGTCGTGCCATGGCCGGCTTGTCGTCGGCGGCCACCACGCGATGATCGAGGAGGTCCACCGCTGGGTGGCCACCGTGCTGATCATCGGGCTGGTCGGCCTCGCGGTGATCGTCTTCCGCCGGTTCGGACGTGAGCGCCGAGTGACCCGGCCGATGCTGCTCGTGCTCGGGCTCCTCGTCCTGCAGGTCATCCTCGGCGGCGTCACCGTGCTGCTCAAGAACGTCTCGTGGACGGTCGTCATCCATTACGGCGCCGCCGGGCTGCTCGTCGCCTCGATCGCGCTCCTGGCCACGCGCCTGCGCTTCCCCAGCGACGAACCGGTCTGGCACGACGGCTTCTCGCGCCTGGTCAGCTGGTTCGTGTGGCTGAGCTTCGGCCTGCTGCTCGCCGGATCGACGGTGGCCAACACCGACTCGCACACCTCGTGCGGCAGCGGCTTTCCGCTGTGCAACGGGTCGCTGACGCCGGCGCTCAACCACCACGTCGTCCTCAATCTCATTCACCGGACGTGGGCGGGGGCGATGCTCGTGCTCGCCGTCATCGTCCTGGTGCGCAGCCGCCGTGCTCGAGCCGATCAGCCGCCGATCAGGATCGCGGTCGCGGTTGTCACCGCCCTGTACGTGCTGCAGGCGTGCGCCGGGTTCGCGGTCGTCGCCGTCGGCGAGAACACCGTCGTCGAGGTCATCCACTCGTCGATCGGGTCGCTCACCTGGCTCGCGCTGGCCACGCTGTTCGCGCTGACGCGGACGCTGCCGGCCGCAGCGGCGAGCTGGTCGTGACCTCAGCTACGGCGCCGCCGACGGCGGGGGAAAACTACGGTCGGCGATCCGTTGGGCACGCGGATGCCGGAGTGACGGGAGCCGCTTAGCCTCCCCGCACGGTTGGTGGCGGTGCTGCTGCCACTGTCGAATGGAACCCCCGAGGAGGGCGTGTTGCAAGGACCCACGAGCGAGCGCTCGGCCGGTCAGCCCATCCGGCGCAGGGCGAGCAGGGCGACATCGTCGCGATAGCGGCTCGACGGGGCCAGCGCAGCGAGCACGTGCTCGCACAGCGCATCGAGTGACTCCCCGACCGAGCGCGAGGCGGCGTCGCGCAGGGCCGGCAGCCCTTCGTCGACGTTGCGCGTACGCTCGATCAGCCCGTCGGTGTAGAGCACGAGCGCGCACCCCCTGGGGAGGTCGAGGTCGAGCTCCCGCCGCCGGTCGACGGCGAGCCCGAGCGGCGGTGAGAGCGCCGGCCCGAGCTCGAGGTAGCGAGCCGAGTCACCCTCGATGAGCAGCGGCGGCAGGTGACCGGCGCTCGCGAGCGTCACCCGCCCGGTCTCCGGGTTGAGCACGAGATAGAGCGCGGTCGCGATCGCGCCGTCAGCGGCGGCGAAGCGATCGAGCCGTCGCAGCACGGCGCCCGGGGAGGGCGAGTCGAGCGCGTAGGCGTGCAGCGCGCTCCGCAGGCGGCCCATCGCGGCGGCCGCTCGCAGTCCCTTGCCGGTCACGTCCCCGATGGCGATGCCGATCGTGCCGTCGGGCAGTGCGACGGCGTCGTAGAAGTCACCGCCGACGCTGGTCACGAGCGGCCGGTAGCGGGCGGCGAGCTGCACGCCCGGGACGCTCGGCAGCTGCTGTGGCAGCAGCGCCCGCTGGAGGGTCTCGACGAGCCGCTGCTCGCGATCTCGGACCTGGGCCTGCCCGACGGCGAGCGCGACCCGCTCCCCGACGACTTCGAGCAGCCGCAGGTCCTGGCCGGAGAAGCAACCCGGCGAGGGTGCGCTCGCCGCCAGCACCCCGATCACCTGGCCCTCGACCCGCAGGGGCGTCCCGATCAACGAGCCGCGCACCTGGGCCTCGGCCACCTCGCCGACCTGCGCGAGGTCATTGATCAGGCGGCTCGCGCCGTCGGCGGCGATCGCCCCGAACAGGCCCTGGCCGACGGCGACCGGCTCCTGAGCGGGCTCGGCCGGGGCGCCCGGACCGGCCGTCGCCCTGATCGGCAGGCGCTCGCCGGCCTCGTCGAGCAGCAGGATGTCGGCCCGATCGCCGGGCAGGATCTGCTGAGCGGTTCCGAGCAGCGAGCGGAGCGCCTCGTCGAAGTCGCGCGGCATCAGGCCCGCGAGGACGATCGCCTCGAGCTGGCGGACGCGGTGAGCCGATTCGGCGGCCTGGTCCTGCGCGAGCTCGAGGTCACGCTGGCGCCGGGCCAGCGTCCGCTGCGTGGCGATCAGGTCGTCGTTGAGCTGCAGCACCTGGTCGACGAGGCGGTCGCGCTCGGCCCAGGCGGGCTCGGCGACGAGCTCGGTGTGACCCGCCGGGTCGCGCCGCATCCACAGGCACCGGTCCTCGGCGGCGCGGCCGCTGCCGTCGTAGAAGCCGAATGAGGAGCGCTGCCACTCCTCCCCGAGGCCCCCGAGCCGGTCGGCGAAGGCGGCCCGCTGCTCGCCCGCGAGCAGCTCCTGGAAGCGAACGCCCTCGGCCGGCGACCCGATCAGCTCGCGGAGCGCGGCGTTGGCCCGGAGGATGACTCCGTCGGCGTCGAGCTCGGCGACGTACACGGCGTCGCTGTGCCAGGGGTAGGTGGAGACCTCAGTGCGCGGCATCGGTCTCGAAGTGCCGGCCGAGCAGGGCGAGGAGCTCCTCGGGGTCCCCGGCGAAGGCATCGGCGCCGACGGCGAGCGCCCGGGCAGGGTCGCCCCCGTAGGCGCGGCCGCCGGCGACGATGAACGGCGGCCGCGGCAGCTGGCGCAACAGCTGGCAGACCCGCGTCACCGACAGCAGGTGTCCCGAGAGGGCGGTCGACAGCGCGACGAGCGCGGCGTCGTTCTCCCGCACGAGCCTGACGAGCTCGTGCGCCGGGGTGTCGGCCCCGAGGTGCAGCGACGCCCAGCCCTGCGCCTCGAGGAAGTCGGCGACCATCTGCCCGCCGAGGGCGTGCATCTCCCCCGGGCTCGAGGAGACAACGGCCACGCGCCCGGCCCCGACGGGGCGCCCCCCGTACACGTGCAACCCGAGGCTGGCGATCACCACCTGCGTGATCTGGGTGGCAAGGTGCTCCTGGGCGACGCTCACCTGCGAGGTCTCCCATAGCCGCCCGACCTCGTGCATCGCCGGGGCGATCACGTGCAGGTAGAGCGTCGAGGCCGACACGCCGGAGGCGAGGGCGTCGTCGATGAGCCGCCGGGCCCCGCGGGCATCGGGGGCGAGCAGGCAGTCGAGGTAGCGCTGACCGAGATCCTCGGGCGAGGACGCCTCCAGGCTTGCCACGGGCTCTTTCATGGAGTGGTCGCGATCAGGGCTCGGTGCGCGGATGGGTCGGCAGCTCAAACCACACGTGCGTCGAGCCCTCCCGGACCCCCCAGCTCGTGGCGAGCTGGTCGACGAGGCTGAGACCCCAGCCGCCGATCACGCGTTCCTGCCGCCCGCGTGGGACGAATCCCGTGCCGTGATCGATGACCTCGCAGCGGAGCTTCCCGGACACGTCGCTGTCGACGATCAGCGTGACGCTGTCGCCGGCGCCGTGCACGACGCGGTTGGTGACCAGCTCGGAAATGAGCAGGCGGGCATCATCGATCGTCTGTGGATCGAGCGTCGGACGAAGCTGGTCGACGGCGCGACGCGCCTCCGCCAGTGCCCGCTGGTCACGCGGAAGCTCGAGGCGAACCATGAATTCGACGTTTCCTCATACCCGCCAAGCGGCGTTTCCTAACGTCGTTTTGCCTGGACGCGAGGACTACACTGGGCTGATGGAGGGTCACCCCCAGCCCGGTTTCGCCGCGCGCGCGACCGTCGGCACGGGCGATCCGCTGGCCTGGCTGCCAGAGGCGTTCCGCGGGGCGCTTGACGCCCCGGATGTCAGCGGAGCCCGCGCGATGGTCGCCGAGGCCGCACACGACGGCGTCCCCGTCGGCCGTCTGTATGTCGACGTTGTCCGTCCCGCGCTGACCGAGCTCGGAGGCGTGGATAGCCCGCGGGCCCGCCTCGCCTCCGGCCTGGGTGCCGCGATCGTCACCGACCTCGTCGCGGCCCGACCGCGCAGCCGCGCTGCCGCCGGCCGAACGGCTCTGATCGCCTGCCGCGAGCAGGGAATCGAGGCGCTCGACGGCACCGCGGCCGGCGACTTCCTCGAGGACGAGGGCTGGCGCGTGAGCCGGATGGGCAGCGATGGCCCGGCGTCGGAATACTCCGACGCCGCCCGGGCCGGCTCGATCGAGCTCGCCGTCGCCGTCGCGACGGGTCCTGAGGACGCGCTTCGCTTCGCCCCCCTGTGCACCGGCCTCGGCCGGCTCGCCGACCCGCCGGTGATCGTCGTCTGCGACTTCTCCGGCGGCCAGGCTGCCCGCGCGGCCTCGGCGCTCGGAGCCGACGTCATCGCGCGTGATCCGCAGGAGCTCGTCGGTTGCGCGACCGACCGCCTGCCTGAACCCGGCCACCGCCGCTGGGGCGTGCGGCTCACCCGGGCCGGGGACACACTGCTGCTCGCCCCCACCGGGCAGCTCGACGCGACCAGCGTCGAGCGGCTCGCCGATGTCGCCCTCACCCGTGTCGGCAGCTTCACGCGCCTGGTCGTCGATCTGCGCGACCTCGCTGAGATCGAGGCAGACGGCCTCGCCCGGCTCGGCCGCTGGCCGGGGCTCGAGGACCTGCACGGGGTCGAGGTGCTGCTGATCGCCGACGCCGCAGTCCGCCGGCGGCTCGCAGCGTGCGACGTCGACCCCCCGCTGCGGGTGGTCGAAACCGTCGACTGCTGAGCGGCCGGGATGACGGGAACGGGGCGGTCGAGGACGGTATGGGCGGTGCTCGCGGCCATGGTCGTCGTGCTCGTCGTCGTCGGCGTCCAGGTGACGGGCGGCAGCACATCCGCGCCTCGCGCGCCGACCTTCACGCTCGCGCTCGATCCGGGAACGACCCTGAGCGGGAATGCGCCGGACTTCACCCTCAGCGATCAGTTCGGACGCCCGGTGTCGCTGAGCGCGTATCGCGGCCGCGCCGTGGTCATCGCCTTCAACGACTCCGAGTGCACGACCGTGTGCCCGCTCACCACCTCGGCGATGGTCGCGGCGCAACGGATGCTCGGACCGGCAGCGGGGAAGATGGTTCTGCTCGGGATCGACGCCAACCCGGCCGCGACCGCGGTGGCCGACGTGCGCTCGTATTCCGAGCTGCACGGCATGATGCACAGCTGGCGGTTCCTCACCGGCTCGCTGCCCCAGCTGCGCCGGGTGTGGCACGACTACCACATCGACGTGGCCATCGAGCACGGCCAGATCGATCACACCCCGGCGCTGTTCGTGATCGACCCGGCCGGGAAGCTGGCCAAGGTCTATCTCACCCAGATGTCGTACTCGAGCATCGACCAACAGGCACGACTGCTCGCCGACGAGGTCTCGCAGGTCCTTCCCGAGCACCCGCACGTCGCCACGACGGTCTCGTTCGCCCAGATCCCGACGATCGGGCCGACGGTGAGCACGACGCTGCCCCGGGCCGGTGGTGGCACGGTGGCGATCGGACCCGGACACGGCGCCCGGCTGTACGCGTTCTTCGACACCTGGGACTCGGAGGTGACGAACCTTGCCGGGCAGCTCGAGGCGCTCAGCCGTTACCAGGCGGCAGCGACGGCCGGACACCTGCCCTCGCTGACCGCTGTCGACGAGGCCAGCGTCGAGTCCTCGCAGGCCGCGCTGCCGCACTTCCTCAGCTCGCTGCGAGGGCCGCTCGCCTATCCGGTCGCCGTTGATACGAGCGGACGGGTGGCCGATGGGTACGAGGTCCAGGACGAGCCATGGTTCGTGCTCATCTCCCCCACCGGCCAGATCCTCTGGTACTACGACATCTCGACCTCGGGCTGGCTGAGCGAGGGCGCGCTGACCAAGCACGTCCGCGCCGCCCTGACCCGCGCCTCCGGGCCGCCGAGCGCCGCAGCCGCCCAGGCCGAGCTCGCGGGCTCGCCGGCCGCGCTCGCCGCGCTCCACGCGCAGGGCGGTCGCGTGCTCGGCGGCAACGCCTCGCTGCTGACGCGCCTGCGGGCCCTCCGCGGCTACCCGGTCGTCATCAACGCCTGGGCGTCATGGTGTACGCCATGCCGCTCTGAGTTCGGGCTCTTCGGGGCCGCCTCGGCGCGCTACGGACGGTCGGTCGCGTTCCTCGGAGCCGACGCCAACGACTCGCCCGGGGACGCGGCCGCGTTCCTCGGCCAGCACCCGGTCAGCTATCCGAGCTACCAGACGACCACGAGCTCGCTCGGCTCGCTCGCCGTCGTGCAGGGTCTGCCGACCACGATCTTCCTCAACCGTCAGGGCAGGGTCGTCTATGTCCACACAGGGCAGTACGAATCGCAGGGCAGCCTCGACGAGGACGTCGCAACGTACGCCGCCACAGGCTGACCGCGGCCGGGATCGCCCTAGTCGGAGGGCAGGCCGGTGATGTCGAGCAGCGTGCCGTAGTAGCACCCGGGCCGCTCGGGGTCGGCGTAGCCCTGGACGAGCACGCGTTTGGTCTCGCCCCGGTCGTCGATGAGCCGGTGGACCGCGTGCCACGCCGTTCCGCCCCCGAATGTCTCCGCGAGGCCGCCGGCGATTCGCTGGCGATCGCCGGAATGCACGTAGTCGAGTGCCTCGGCCCCGCTGGCGGGCCCGCGGGCGGGGTCACGGGCGTAGATCTCGAACATCTCGGCCGACCACCAGGTCTCGTCGACGCGGGGGTTCCACCACCAGGAGCCGAGCTGGGCGATCCGCTGGACGCGCTCGAGCTCGGCGACCCGCCGCTCGGTGTCGCGCTCGCGCGCACGCCGAGGGCTGATGTCGACGGCGACGCTCGTCATGCCGACGGGCACGCCGTCCTGGCGCCAGACGCCTCCCCACAGCAGCACGTCGGCGAAGCTGCCGTCCCGGCGCCGGCGCCGGAACTCGCGCGGCTCACTGAGCCCGCCGGCCTGCACTCGGGCCAGGCCGTCGTGCAGCTCGGCGGCGTCGATCGTCAGCTCGTCGAGCGGGCGGCCGAGCGCCTCCTCGGCGCTCCAGCCGTAGATCCGCTCGGCCCCCGCGTTCCAGTGATGGACGACGCCGTCGAAGTCGATCGACACGATCGCCTGGGCGTAGCCGATGCTCGCCGCCTGGGCGACGCGCTGGAGCTCGTGCTCGTCGCGCTTGCGATCGGTGACGTCCCGGGCGATGCACGAGAACCCGATCAGCGCGCCGGTGCTGTCGCGCATCGGCGCGACCGTCGCCTCGACGGTGAACGAGGTGCCGTCGCTGCTGACGGCGGGCACCTCGGCCCGGACCCGCTCGCCGGCGCGCACCGCGGCGAGGAGATGCGGGTCGGGGACGCTGTCGGCCGGGGCCAGCGTGGTGAGCGGCGCCCCGACGACCTCGTTGGCATCGCGGCCGAACAGCACCTCGGCGCCGCGGTTCCAGCTTTCGATCGTCCCGTCGGGGGCGAGGCCGATGACCGCGTCCGGGGAGGCGGCGATGATCGCCGCGAGCCGCCGGTGCGCGCTCTCGGACCGCTTGCGCTCGGAGATGTCGCGCAGGACGCCGGCGACGATCGGCGCCGCCCCGGCCGTCCAGACCCCGCGTGAGACCTCGACGGGCAACTCGCTGCCGTCGGCGCGCACAACGGTGAGTTCGGCGACGCGGCCGGTCGTGTCGGGATCGCCGCTGGCCAGGAGGTCCGCGAGGCGCCGGCGCTGGTGCTCGCGCTCGCCCTCGGGCAGGAGGAGCTCGCTCGGGCTTCCGAGCAGCTCATCGAGCGGGCGCCCGACCATGGCGGCCAGCGCGGGATTGGCGTAGACGATCAAGCCCTCGCCGTCGACGGCCACGATCGCATCCGCGGCGCCCTCGGCGACCGTGGCGACGACCCGTCGAATGAGCTTGTCTTGTTCGCCGTCCGAGACGGCCATCTCTCTCCTTGAGCCGAGCGTCCGGGTCCGATGACCCCGACCCCGTGGCGGCAGGCGCCGACACCGTAGCCCCGGACCTCCCGCGCTGGCATCGGTGGTTTGCCGCAACCCCCGTTGATAGAAACCCGTAGACCCTGGGTGGGCTGCCGCTCCGAAGCCCCTTGGCGCTCCCGACCACGGGTCGGGGCAGCGAGGTCAGGGCCCGCTGGCGGCGGTGAAGGTCACCGTCGAGGAGAACGAATCCGAACCGGGGCTGCTGACGAGCTGGTTGGCGGGGACCGGAAGCGCGAAGGTGAGGCTGAGATCGGTCGTGCCGGCGCCGGTTCCGGCGGCGGCGTTGAAGATCTTGGTCGCGGTGCCGCCACTCGTCCCGAGCGCACTGGTGGGGTAGCCGACCGCGTTGGCCGGCAGGACACAGGTGCCGACGGCCGCCGTCGCGCTGCCCGCGGTGATCCGCGGGTTGGGGAGAACGTGTCCGCTGCCGTCGGTGAACGGCGTCGCGTAGGCACTGATGCTCCAGCCGGAGAGCGACCCCGTCTCGTCGTCGGCGGTGAGCGTTGCCGTCGCCGTCGTCGTCTGGTCCTGTCCGTTGAGCGCGATCGGCGAGAAGCTCAGCGAGCTCGGCGGGGTGAGCCCGAGTGTCCCGCCTGAGCACGTGTACTGGTCGACGAGGCCGCCGGCCCCGACGGCGAACCCCTGGTAGAAGCCATTCGGAAAGGAGACGGCGCTGAGCGCGGTCGTCGTGCCGGAGGCCTGGGCCGACCAGCTCGTCCCGTTCGCCGTGGCCACGATCGTCCCCGCCGCCCCGACGGCGAAGCAGCCCGTGGCGCTCGGGCAGGAGATGTCGGTGAGTGCGTTGCTCGTGCCGGAGGTCTGCGCCGACCAGCTCGTCCCGTTCGCCGTGTGCACGACCGTCCCGGCGGCGCCGACGGCGAAGCACGTCGTGCTCGACGGGCAGGCGACATCGGCGAGCGCGTTGCTCGTCCCCGAGGTTTGGGCAGCCCAGCTCGTCCCGTTCGTCGTGGCCACGATCGTCCCGGCCGCCCCGACCGCGAAGCAGATGTTCGCCCCGGCGCAGGCGACCCCGTTCAGCGCGTTCGTGGTGCCGGAGGTCTGGGCCGACCAGCTCGTCCCGTTGGTCGTGTGGACGATCGTCCCCGCCGCGCCGACGGCGAAGCACGTCGTGCTCGTTGGGCAGGCGATGTCATTGAGCGCGTTCGTCGTCCCCGACGTCTGGGCCGACCAGGTCGAGCCGCTGTTCGTCGTCGCGACGATCGTGCCGCCCGCGCCGACGGCGAAGCAGGTCGTGCTCGTCGGGCAGGCGATCCCGGCCAGTGCGCTCGTCGTACCCGAGGTCTGCGCCGCCCACGTGGTGCCGTTCGTGGTGGCGACGATCGCACCCCCGAGGCCGGCGGCGAAACAGGCGATCGACGTGGGACATGAGACGGCGTTCAAATCCTCCGCGGTCGCCGGGTTCTCGGCCGTCCAGGTGCTTCCATTCGTCGTGCGGAGGATCACTCCGCCACCGCCGACGGTGAAGCAGGTCGTCGTACTCGTACATACGCTCGCCGCGAGCGTGCCCGGCGCACCGGAGGTCTGGGCCGACCAGCTCGTTCCCGTCGTCGTGGCCACGATCGTCCCGCTCGCGCCGACGGCGAAGCAGGTCGTTGTGCCCGGACAGGCAACCCCGTTGAGCGCGGCCGTCGTCCCCGAGGTGAGCGCCGCCCACGTGTTGCCGTTCGTCGTGCGGACGATGGCGCCGCCGGCGCCGACGGCGTAGCACGCGATCGTCGACGCGCACGAGACGGCCGCGATTGCGTTCGTGGTCCCCGAGCTCTTCGACGACCAGCTCGTGCCGTTCTTGCTGTGGAGCATGGTCCCGGCGGCGCCGGCCGCGTAGCAGACGATCGTGCTCGGGCAGGCGATGGCATTGAGCGCGTTCGTCGTCCCCGACGTCTGGGCCGACCAGGTCGAGCCGCCGTTCGTCGTCGCGACGATCGTGCCGGCCGCCCCGGCGGCGAAGCACGTCGTCGTGCTCGGGCACGCGACGGCGTTCAGGGCGTTGCTCGTCCCCGAGGTCTGGGCGGACCAGGTCGTGCCGCCGTTCGTCGTCGCCACGATCGTGCCGCCCGCCCCGACCGCGAAGCACGTCGTCGCGCTCGGGCACGCCGCCCCATTGAGGGCATTGCTCGTCCCCGAGGTCTGGGCCGACCAGGTCGTGCCATTGGTCGTGGCATGGATGCTCCCGCCGGCGCCGACGACCACGCACGCCGTCGAGCTCGCGCACGCGACGCCGGAGAGGCTCGTGTACCAGCCCTGCACCCCCCACACCTCAGCACCGGCCGGCGCGGCCTGGAGGCCGAGGACGGTGCCAGCCACGCAGGCGGAGAGGACGAGCGCTCTCAGCGCCCTGGACGCTGATCTCGACGTCGCTCCCCGCCGGCGCTGGACGGTCAAGCCGAGGCGGTGCGACGAGGGCGACCCCGCCGCCGGTCGTAGAGACGCATGGCGAGGGCCATGGCCGCGGCCAGCGGCAGGCTGATGAGCGCGATCACCGCGATTGGAAGCGCTGCGCTTGCCGTCCGGGCCTCCGGGCTCTGCGGCGCGGCGCCGCCGGAGAGCCCGCGCATGGACCGGCCGGCCTGCACGACGCGGTGGAGTCGCACCGTCCGTCCGCACTGGGTCATGGCAGCGGACAGGTGGTACTGGCCTGAGGCCAGCGAGGCCGGCCACGGCAGCGGGTAGGGGATCGTGTCCCCGGGGAGGATCGTGTCGAGCTTGCGGCTCACCGTCCGCGCCCGGCCCGATCCCTTCAGCGAGACGGTCAGACGCGGCTTGCACATCAGTCGGCCGGCGTCACCGAGTCCGATCACCACGGAGGCGAAGCGGGTCCCGGCGAGCGGCGCGAGATGGGCGGAGACGAGTCGCCCGCGCGGGCGGGCGCGCCCGGGCACGCGCACGTCGACCCCGACCACGACGCGGAAGATCTCGATGACCGAGAACGTCCGGCCCTTGGCGCGGGCGGGCGCGGCGTCCTCGAAGGCGAGGCCGGCAAGGTGGTCGCCGGGCACCGCCCCGCGGGGGACGCGGAGCACGAAGCTCTCGTAGACCTGGCCGTGGGCGGGCAAAGTGACGGTCGCGGCCTGGGTCCGCAGCCAGCGGCCGGCCTTCCGCAGCCGCATCCCGCGGTTGCCGTACACGGCACCGGAGGTGACCCCAGTGAGGCCGTCGACGGCGTACACGCGGAGATGGATCGGGGCGGCGCCGGGATTCTGAAGCAGCACACGGCCCTGGAAGTTGTGGCCGGCGGCGACGCGCGGCTTGAAGTAGGCGCGCGTGGCCGGGTCGGCGGGGTTGTAGGTCGCCGGGCGGGCGCTGAAGCCCGCGATCGAGGCGGCCGAGGCGGTCGGCGCCCAGCCCGCACTCGCCGCCACCGTAAGGGCGGCGAGTGCGGGGAGGATACGGAGGGCGCTGCGAGTGGGCATCACGGGGCGCTGGCCAGCGTGAGGGTCCAGGTCGAGCTGTAGCTGCCGGCGTAGGCGTTGCCCGGGATCGCCAGCTTCCAGGTCGGGGTCACCGTCTGGTTCCCCATGCCGGTGTTGACCGCGGCGTTGAACAGCTTCGTCGCGGTCGGGGCGGTCCCGCCCGCCGGGAGCGTGTACGGGTAGCTGATGCTGTTCGTGGCCGCCGTGCACGTCGCACCGGTATCGCACGCGTCAGACGGCGCGGCGCCGATCGTCGTCGCGGTGTTCGACAGCGTGTGCGCGCCGGCGGTGAACGTCGTCGAGGTGGCCTGGACGTTCCAGCCCGAGCCCGATCCGGTCGCGTCGCCGACGTCGAGGGCGGTGTTCGTGGTCGGGAACTGGTCGATGCCGTTCAGGGTTGCGCTGAACGAAATCGAGGCTGGGATGCTGACGAAGGTCAGCGAGCCCGCGGTCAGGGTTGCGGTGGCCGGGACCGTTGCACCCGCCGGCGCCGCGGACACGCCCGCCAGTGCAGCGACGACCGAAGCCGTCACCACGGTGGTGAAGGCTTTGCGGCCGAACAGCCTGTTGAGCGTCTTCTGCATGGGCATTCCCCCTTTCTAATAGGGGATGCACCGACCAGACACACGCGTGCCTGATCGTCCGGTCCCGGGTGCTGCTTGGCGAGACTCAAGGTCCCGTTCCGGTCGTGCATCTCTTTGCCCACGGTTTTCGACTCCGGCCCGCTGATCTTGAGCGGTGCACAAGTTTTTTGCAGCAACCTCACCGAGGTTGTGCACAAGTGATTCGCTGAGACCTCGCTGTTCGCCACATAGCGCCGTGATCCTCGTCGCCGACGGACGGGTTGTACGGTGCCCTCGTGACACGGCGCGCCCGCATCCTCGCGTTCGGAACCGCCGGCGTGCTCGTGCTCGCCGGGCTCCTCTGCGGTGCACTCATTCCCGGCCTCACCGGGCAGATCCTCACCCTCGTGCTCGTGTCGCTCGGGCTCGGCGGCGCGGTACTGCTCGTCTTCTTCGAGATCGGGCTCAGCGAAGACCGCGAGCGCGCCCGCGAGGACGCGCTGCGCCGCGAGCGTGAGCGCAGCCGGCAGGAGAGCCGCTTCCGGTCCCGGTTCGGCCGGCGGCCCCGGCCACGGCGCCGGGGCGACTGAGGGTCATTCGCCCACCTACAGCCGCAGCTCGCTGATCGAGAACACCGCGCCCGCCGGGTCGGCGAGCACCGCGCTGCGGAAGCCGGGGATGTCGAACGGCGGCGCGACGACGCTCCCGCCGAGCAGCGGCACGCGCTCGGCCGCGCTGTCGGCGTCGGCGATCCAGAAGCCCACCGTCCACTGGGCGGGCGACCCGGGGTCCTCGCCGGGCAGCATGATCGCGACCGTGTCCCGGGGGACCGGTTGCTCCGCCTCCCCGCCGAAATATCCCGGCCGCCGGCACAGGGTCAGGGCGGCGCCGCCCATGTCGAGCTCGTCGAACTCCCACCCGAACACCGCGCCGTAGAACTCCCGCTCCCGAGCCGTCTCCGTCGTTTGCAGCTGGCTCATCGCCCAGGCCGAGGGCTCGTTGACGACCTGCGCACCGGCGCGCGTCTCGGCCTGCCACAGCCCGATCGCGGCCCCGGCCGGGTCCCTGAGAATGGCGAGCGAGCCGGCCGGAGACGCATCGACCGGGGCCGTCAGCACCTCGCCGCCGGCCTCAGTGGCGGCGGCGAGCACATGGTCGAGGTCGTCGACGGCGATGTAGGTGTTCCAGGCCACCGGCACGCCGGGGTCGGGCGCCATCCCGATGCCGGCCGCGTCGTGATCGCGCAGCCGGGCGACGAAGTACTCGGCCTCCGGAGTGCCTCGGTTCGCCCCGGGACCGACGTACTGCCACCCGAACAGCTCGCCGTAGAACCGGGTCGCGGCCTCGACGTCGGCACAGAGCGTGTCGACCCAGCAGGGCACGCCGGTGGGGTAGTCGCTGCGCTCGCTCATTCCACTCCCTCTAGTTGGAAATACCTACCATCTAGTTGGTTGATCCTACGCTAGGATTCCCCCATGTCAAGCCGCAGCTATCGGGACCGGTGCGGCGTCGCCCGAGCGCTCGACGTGGTCGGCGAGCGCTGGGCGCTGCTCGTCGTCCGGGAGCTGCTGCTCGGACCGAAGCGGTTCACCGATCTGCGGGCCGGCCTGCCGCGCGTCACCCCCGACGTGCTCGCGCAGCGGCTGCGTGAGCTCGAGGCCGCGGAGCTCGTCCGGCGCGACGGGCTGCCGCCGCCGGCCGCCTCACGCGTGTACGCGCTCACCCCGGCGGGGCTCGAGCTCGAGCCGGTCGTGCTCGCGCTCGGCCGCTGGGGCAGCCGCCGGGCATTCCCCGACGGCGATGCGGTGTTCGGCGCCGACTCCGCGGTGCTCGGTCTGAAGACGCTGTTCGACGCCGGGGCGGACGCGGAGCTCGACGCACGGATCGAGCTGCGGCTCGACGCCCAGCGCTACGCCGCGCGCGTCGCGGGCAGCGGCTTTGCAGTCGCTCGCGGCGAGGCGGACGCGCCCGACGCGGTGATCGAGACCGACCCCGGGACGCTCGCGGCAGTGCTCTGGCACGGCGCCGCGCTCACCTCGACGCTGCGCTCCGGCGCGCTGCGGATCAGCGGCGACCGCCGGGTGGCCGAGCGGTTCCTCGCGCTATTCCCGCTGCCCGCCGGGGCGTCCGGGACACCCGGCGGCGACTAGACCGCGGCCCGGTCGGTCACGTACGCGTAGGGGTGATGGAAGACGTCGAGTGCCCGCGCGCGATCGCCGACCTCGATGCTGAACGTCTCGCCATCGCGCAGGTCGCTGACCGTCACCCACAGTCGCTCGTCCGGCGCGTGCCACAGCAGACGCACCTGGATTCCCTGATTGATTCGGCTATGCAGCTCGCGCACGGCGGTAAGGCTGTCGACGGTCATGGCTTCTCTCTCCAAGGGATGCATTTCCGACTTGGGAGCAGTGTCCCAACCCCGCGACGGCGCGCCATCGTGGGAAGACGCCCGACTGCGCTGCGGGCGGCGGCGGATCCTGGTGCGGGAAATCCCGCAACGCGGGTGAGGAGGATCGCGGTCCGCGACCGCCGGTCAGGCGTCGAGGATGTGACCGTCGACGATCCGCACGATTCGGTCGGCGTGGTGGGCCACGGAGTCGTCGTGGCTGACGACGAGCACCGTCATGCCATAGCGGGCCCGGAGCGCCTCGAGCAGTCCCATCGCCCGATCGGCGCTGACCGAGTCAAGCGAGCCGGTCGGCTCGTCGGCGAGCAGCAGCCGGGGCCGGTTGGCCACGGCCCGGGCGATGGCCACGGCCTGACGCTGGCCGCCGGAGAGCTCAGAGGGCAGGTGGGTGGCGCGATCGGAGAGCCCGACCTCCTCGAGCAGCGCCCGGCTGCGGGCGTGGCGATCGGCCCGCGAGACGCCGGTGGCGAGCATCGCCGCCTCGATGTTGCCCTGGGCGGTGAGATACGGGAGCAACAGGTTGTCCTGGAAGACGAAGCCGACCATGTATCGCCGAAAGGCGACGGCGCGCCGCGGCTCCGGGACCGGCTGACCGGCGACGACGATCCGGCCCGAGTCCGGACGCTCGAGGCTGCCGATCAGGTTGAGCAGCGTGCTCTTGCCCGATCCCGACGGCCCGGTGATGGTGACGAAGTCCGAGGCCGCGACTTCCAGCGACACGCCGCGGAGCGCATGGATGGCGCCGAAGGCCTTGGTGACCGCCTCGACGTTCACCTCGGCGCCGCCGGCTCCTCCCCCGGCCTCGGCAGTCACGGTCGCATCGACCTCCCGCCGACCGGGCGAAGGCCTCACGAGACGACGGTGATCGGCCACGCGAGGACGATCGAGCCCGCGCTCGTGTGCACGGTGGCCTGCACCGCGAGCGGCTGGCCCAGCGACTGGGCGGGGAAGGTGAGGGCGTCATGCCAGAGGCCGTGCTTGAGGGTCTTCGTCCGAGGGGTGTCGTGCCCGACGACCTGGCCGCCGAAGGTGAAGTCGATGTCGACCGTGCCCTCGAGGGGATGGCCGGACGCGTCAGTCACGACGACCGAGTACTTCCACGGCTTCCCCACCTTCGGCGCGTGGTTCACGCCGTGGAACACCCCGCGGACCGGTCCTGTGGTGACCGCCGCCGACGCCTTGCCGCCCCCGGTGCTGCTCGCTGCGCTCGCCGTGCTCGTACTCGCGCTCGTCGACGTCGCGGTCGAGCTCGACGACGACGAGCTCCCGCCGCAGCCGGCGAGGCCGAGCAGCAGGGCCGCCGCTCCGGCGAGGAACGATGCACGTGGCGGGAATACTCGAGACGACATTATCTACGGTGACGCTAGGTCGGATCGGCGGTCTCTGCCATCCGCGCGGCACCGAGGGCGATGGGGGCGAACTACGGAGTCCCGCCGGGCTCGCGTGGCTACCACGGAGCGAGGCGCGGAAATGCACGGATGTGGAGCCAACCGCTGCCAGCAATTGTATGGCCATGGCAACTGAACAGCTTCAGGTCGTACATGTCGACCATTCTGAGCGTGGCGGATGGGACGTGGCGCTGCCTGGGCAGACGGCGCACATCACCTGCCCCACTCCTGAGCACGCCCGCCGCGTCGCCCTTCTCTACGCGGCCAACCGTCGCCCCTGCGAGCTGGTCATGCGCGACGCGTACCATCGTGTCGTGCTCCGTGAGCTGATCGCAACCGAAGACCAGGAATCCTGAATGCCGATCGTCATCTGCTACGACGGGTCCGAGAGCGCTAAGCACGCTGTATCCGTCGCCCACAGGACGCTTGGTCACCTGCCCGCCCTCCTTCTCCATGTGTGGAGCCCTCCCGCCACGCTGCTGGCCGACTCGTTCGGCACCCACGGCCCGGAGGGCGGCGACTCGATGGCCCGGCTCGAGCAGGCGACGCTCGACCGCGCGGAAGAGGTCGCGCACGAGGGCCAGCGCCTGGCGCGCAAGCTCGGCTTTGCCGTCGAGGTTCGCCTCGAGCGCAATGACAACTCGGTCTGGCAGACCGTGCTCGGCGTGGCCGACGAGGTCGGCGCCGAGCTGATCGTGATGGGCACCCGCGGCTCGACCGCCATGCAGTCATCGCTGCTCGGCAGCGTGTCCCACGCCGTCGTGCACCACTCGACGCGACCCGTGCTGGTGGTGCCCGAGCACACACCGTAGGGCGGAGGTGGCGCGATCCTCGCCCTGATCGTCGCGAACATCAGTCGGCGACGGGCGCGTACCGCCATCACCGCGGCCGGCATTGCCGTCGGCGTCGCGGCCATCGTCGCGCTACTCGCGCTGTCCGCGGGGCTCAACGGGACCGCCGGGCAGCTCGTGCATCTCGGCCGCGCCGACCTCGGGCTGTTCCAACGTGACGCGGGCGACCCGACCTCCTCGGTGCTGCCGCTCTCGCTCCTGCCCCGGCTCCGGCGCCAGCCCGAGATCATCGACGCGACGCCGCTACAGCTCGTCGTCGACGCCGTCCATGGCGCGTCCGCGGCGATCGTCTTCGGCGTGCAGCCGACCGGCTTCGTCGCCCGGCGGCTCGTGTTCACCGCGGGGAGCGGCCCCTATCCCGGGAAGGTGATCATCGGCGACCTGCTCGCCCGCCGGCTCGGCAAGGGGCCGGGCGACACGCTCGTCATCGGCGGCCGCACCTTCGCCATCTCCGGGATCTTCCACGCCGGTATCGCCTTCCAGGACTCGGGCGTCCTCGCGACGCTCTCCGACGCGCAGGCGCTCGCCGGCCGGACCCCGCAGGAGACGACGACGTTCGCGGTGCGGATCGCCTCGCAGCTGACCCCCGCCCAGGCCGAGCACAAGCTTCAGGCGACGTTCCCCGGCCTGGCCGCGATCTCCGATCCGAGTGAGGCGATCCGCTCGGGCGTCAACACCGTCCTCATCTCCAAGGCGGTCCTGCTCATCGTCGTGCTCGCGCTGATCATCGGCGCCCTCGCCGTGGCGAACACGATGCTGGCCGCGGTGCTCGAACGCCGCCGCGAGCTGGCGCTGCTCGCCACGATCGGCTGGAGCGGGCGCCAGCTGTCCGCGCTCATGCTCGGCGAGGCCATCGCGGTCAGCGCGCTCGGCACCGCCGCCGGACTCGTGCTCGGAGTCCTCGCCAGCGGCCTACTGCCCGGAGCCCTCGGGCTCGGGGGCTTCATCTCCCCGGAGCTCACGGCGTGGGGCCTCGGCCGCGCGGCCCTGATCGGGGTGACCATCGGCGTGCTCGGCGCGGTCTATCCGATCTGGCGAGCGTCGCGGCTCTCCTCGGCCGGCGAGCTCGCCGCCACGTGAGCCGCGGCGGGCACGAGCTCGGAGCCCGGCCGCCCCGGCATCCTCCGCCACGTCCCCGCGGCGCGCCTACAATCATCGCTCGGCCACGGGGGCGACCCCCCTTGGGGCACACAGGTGGAGGTAGCGCGTTGAGGACGAACCGAAGGTGGGGAATCGCGGCCGCGGCCTGCGCGGTGCTCGCATGCGGCGTGCTGCCGGCGCTCGCCGGCGCGACCCAGGGCAGCCCGCTCGGACCGGCGGCGCCGGGCGTCGATCCGAGCGCCTCGACGCCGGGGATCCCGATCCAGAGTGCCGCGCCGGCTCCGGTCAGGTTCCGCCTCGTCCTGCACCTGAGCGGCGGCTATCGCTCGCGGCTCACCGCGCCCGATCGCACCCTCGTGCGCGCGATCACCTTCGCCTCCGCGCCGATCATCAGCTACGACGTGTACCTCTACCCGTCCGGTGTCCCGCCCTCGTTCCTGCGCGCGGTGAACGGGGTCCAGCGCACGCTGACCTCCGGGCTCCGGGGCCGCTGGAATGTGGTTGCGACCGGCACCGACAGCTGCCAGGCGAGCGGGGCCCTGGTCGACAGCAGCAGCGGCACCGCGCCTCTCCTCGCCGCCGGCCACTACCGCCGCCACGCGTACGCCGTAACGCTCCAGGCCGCGCCGGACGCCGACCCGTTCGCCTACGAGGGCACGCATTCCGGCACCGATCCGTGCGCGACGAGCGATCCGTGGCAGGACTCGGCGCTGGCCGTCGGCCACGTCCGCCGCGCCGGTGCGACGACCTTCCACGTCGCGCTGACCATCACCCAGCGCGACCTTCAGTCCGCGCTCCGCGGTCGCGGCCCGAGCATTCCCGTGCACATGCCGGCGAGCGGCGGCCTGCCCTCGGGCGACTGCGGCAGCTCCCCGAGCCTCGGCATCGTCTGCCGTCAGTCGCTGCGCTGGAACGGCCGGGTCACCGTCTCGGTCGCGCGTCACTAGGACCGAGTCGCCCGCCTCGCATGGGCGTTGGGCCGCGCGGGTAGGCCCGCTCTCGACCAGCAAACTGGGAACAGGGAGAGCGACATGACCGCGCCGATCGACGATGTGAGCAGCCTGCCGGGCCGAAAGGTGACCGACCAGGAGGAGAACACGATCGGCGAGATCAAGCACATCTACGCCGTGGGCGGCGACGGCGACCCGATGTGGGTGTCGGTCGAGGCGAAGTCCGGGATGGGCAACAAACGTCTCGTCTTCATCCCCCTTGCCCGGATCAAGGACGAGTCCGGCGAGCTGCGCGTCCCCTACAGCAAGGACCATGTCGAGAACACGCCGGAGGTCGACGACGGCGATGAGATCTCCGCCGAGTGCGAGCGCAAGCTCCGCGATCACTACGGGGTCGATCGTGCCGACCAGGAGCTACGCCAGCACAACGACTCCTATGCGACGCTCGTTACCGAGCAGGACGGCACCGCGCAGCGGGTCGAGGACCCCGACAAGCTCGAGACGCCGGACGCGGACAAGGTCGACGACGAGACACGCAAACGGCTCGCGGACGTCGGTAGCGCCGAGACGCGCAAGGTCACCGCGGAGGATGTCACGCACGGCGAAGGCGGGACGGAGGGCGGCGATGTCGGCGACGCGAAGAGCGACGGCGAGGCGAACGCTGAGGCCGAGGGCAGCAGCTAAGCCGCCACCCTCAGCTCCGCGTTCTCGAGCAGCTCGGCGAGGATGCCGACCAGCTCGAGCGACACGTCCTCGTCCCGCAGACCGCCCTCGGACGTGAAGGCTGCGTCGGCTTCGGCGACCGGCAGCTCGCGGTCGACCACCCGAGCGCCGGCCGTGGACAGCGCCTTGCGCAGCTCGGCCTGAGCCCACACGGCACCGAACATGCCGGTGCTCGCCCCGATCACGGCCACCGGCTTGTTGCGCAGCACCGGATCCGCGAACGGCCGCGAGGCCCAGTCGACGGCGTTCTTCAGCCAGCCCGGGATCGAGGCGTTGTACTCCGGCGTGGCGAACAGAACGGCGTCGGCCTCCGCGACCGCCTGACGCCACCGCTCAACGGCGGCGCCGGGGGCCGGCTCGTCGTCCTCGTCGAATGGCGGCAGCGTCTTGAGCCCGTCGAACTCGACGAATTCCGCCCCGGGCGGCAGCAGCCCTGCCGCCGCCCGGAGCAGCGTCCGGTTGTAGGAGGCGCGCCGGAGCGCGCCCGCGACTCCGAGGACCCGCATCGGCTCAGCCCTGGACGAGCTCGAGCTCGACGATCAGCTTCACGTCATCGGCGAGCGCAAAGCCGCCCTTCGGCAGCGGGGCGTTCCAGTTGAGGCCGTACTGCGTGCGGTCGATGATCGCCTCGAGGGTGATCCCGAGCTTGGTGACGTCACCGAGCGTCACGGCCGGACCGGCGACCGTGCCGCGGGCGTCGGCGCGATGGCTGTTGCCCTTGATTGTCAGCTCGCCGTCGACGATCAGCTCATCGCCCTCGCGCCGCAGGCTGTCGGCCGTGTAGGTGATCTGGGGATAGCGCTCGACATCGAAGAAGTCTGGCGACCCGAGATGACCCTGGAGGTTCTCGTCCTTGACGACGATCGAGGCGGCGTCGACGCTGCCCTGCAGGCGGGCCGAGTCCTCCGTGACGGTGAGGGTGGCATCGAACTTCTCGAATCGGCCGCGGAAGGTGGCGACCACCATGTGCTTGACGGCGAAGCTCGCCGACGAATGCGTCGGATCGAGGGTCCAGGTGCCGACGGGAAGGCCGGTGGCGCTGGTGGCGGGCTCGGTTACGGACATGCAGACTCCTTGGGGCTTGGATTGTGCTGGACCACCAGGTCGTACTGGACCGTGGTCCGGATCGGATAGTTGAGCACTCTACCATATCCGGACCGTGGTTCGAATCACTTCTCCCCCCCCGTCCGCGGGTGCGCCCCATAGGATGGGTCGGTGCCCGTGTCCCTCACGCCGCAAACCCCTTCCGAGCTTCCGCTCCTCGCCGGCCAGCGCAGCGAGCGCGCCGATGCCGCGCGCAACCGTGAGGCGATTCTCTGCGCCGCGCGACGGCTTCTGCGCGATCAGGGTGCGGAATCGATCACCATGGAGCGCCTCGCGTGCGAGGCCGGCGTCGGCAAGGCGACCCTGTTCCGCCGCTTCGGCGACCGGGCGGGCCTGTTCCACGCGCTCCTCGACGACAGCGAGCGCCGGCTCCAGGACGGGTTCATCAGCGGACCGCCGCCGCTCGGCCCGGGCGCCCCACCCGTCGCCCGGCTGATCGCGTTCGGCGACGCCCTGCTCGCGCTCACCGACGAGCGCGGTGACCTGCTGCTCGCGTCAGAACCGCCGGAGCCGCTCTCACGCTTCCGCTCCCCCGTGCTCGCCGCCTATCGCACCCACCTCATCGCGCTGCTCGACGAGACCTGCCCGGCGCACGCGGTGTACTTCGCCGAGGTGTTGCTGGCCACGCTCGCCCCGGAGCTGATCATCCACCAGCGTCGCGAGGGGATGTCGCTGCAGGAAATTCAGTCCCAGTGGCGAGAGATGGTCGTCCGCCTCACGGCATGACGTGCACCGCGGCTGCGGTTGATCGGTCAACTATAATCGCGCTCATGGACACGATCGCCCCCGCACGACTGGACGGAACCGAGCTCGAGGCGTGGCGGAGCTTCCTGCAGAGCCACGCGACGATTCTGCGCGGACTCGACGCCGCGCTGATGACCGACCACGGCCTCACCACCCGCGATTACGAGGTTCTCCTCTATCTCGCCCAGGCCCCCGACCGCCGGCTTCCGATGTCTGCCCTCGCCGAGAGCACGATGCTCACCCGCTCGGGGATCACGCGCCTCGTCGACGGCCTCGTCGCCGCCGGACTGATCGAGCGAGTGGCCTGCGACAACGACGCCCGCGTGTCCTACGCCCGGCTGACCGAGGAGGGCCACGAGAAGCTGCGCCACGCGGGCTGCAGCCACGTGGCCAGCATCCACCGGCTGTTCCTCGACCACTTCTCCGCCGAGGAGATTGAGGTGCTGGCCGGCCTGCTCAGCCGCCTGCCCGGGGCCACCCCGGGCGGTTCCTGTACCGCGGAGTAGACCGTGGCCGGACCGGGGGCCGCAGCGCAGAGGGCGCCGATTGATCCCGCCACGCGGATCGGCGCGGTCGAGCTGACCGCATCCGACGTCGGGCGCTCGCGCCGCTTCTACGAGGACGTGCTCGGGCTGCGGGGATCCGAGCTCGCCGACGACCGCTTGGCGCTCGGTGCCCCGGACGGCGACGACGCGCTCGTCGTGCTCCGCGGCGATCCCGCGGCCCCGGCACGGAGCCCGCGGACGACGGGGCTGTTCCATCTCGCCATCCTCGTGCCGAACCGCGTCGAGCTCGCGCGCGCACTGGCCCGGCTGGCCGCGCAGCGTTGGCCGCTCGACGGCGCCTCCGACCATCTCGTGAGCGAGGCGCTGTACCTGTCCGACCCTGACGGCAACGGGATCGAGATCTACCGCGACCTGCCCCGCTCCGACTGGCACCGTCGCGACGGCCAGATCGAGATGGCGACGCTGCCGCTCGACCTTCGCTCCATCCGCGCCGAGCTCGCCGAGCCGGCCGCCCCCGCTCAGCTCGTCTCGCCCGAGACGCGGATGGGGCACATCCACCTCCAGGTCTCCGACCTCGAGACCGCCGAGGCGTTCTACTGCGGCGTGCTCGGGTTCGACGTGACCCTCCGCGGTTACCCTGGCGCCCTGTTCGTCTCCGCCGGCGGCTACCACCACCACATCGGGCTCAACACCTGGCACAGTCGCGGCGCCCCTCCCCCACCTCTCGGCGCGGTCGGCCTGCGCCACTTCGAGGTCGTCCTCCCGGACGACGCCGCGCTCGCCCGAGTCGTTGACCGCGTGCGCGGGGCGGCCCTCGCCACCGAGCCGAGCGTCGAGGGCGGGGTGCTCGTGCGCGATCCGTTCGGCAACCGCGTCCGCTTGCGCACCGCTTAGAGCCGTCGGCAGCAAATTCGCCAGCACGAGGCACCGGCCCGCCTGCCCGCTACCCTTCGCTCCCCCGGCGACGTGGCGGAGTGGCTACGCAGCGGCCTGCAAAGCCGTCTACACCGGTTCGATTCCGGTCGTCGCCTCTCGGGCTGTGTGAGGGCAATCGACGGCAACCTGGCGAAAGATGCGTTCGAGATCACGAACACCGGACGACCGAGCGTGGTCTGCCCACACGAACGTCGACCCTCGCACCGCCAGTGCAGAGCTCGTCGAGTTCACGTCGCTTCCCGCCGAGACCGGACCGGTCTGGGCGCCCGACAGCCTTTCCGTCTGGCCGGTCGAAGGCGGGCGATACGGGATCGACGCTCACTATCACGGCCCGACCGGCCGCGAGCGAGCGGAGGTGCAGAAGCACCGTCTCGAACGTGTCGGGCTGAGCGCCAAGGTCAAGCGCGATCACGCCGGCGCCCTGATTCGGCTCGGGCCGTTCCCGCATGCGGCGGTGTGGCTCGCCCTCGAAGCCTTCCTGGGCAAGCCGATGTCTGAGCCCACCCCGTAGGCCGGCCGATAGGCTCCACGCCATCGCCTACCGCCACCTGCTTGTGGCCTATGACGGATCGTCTGAGGGAGATGAGGCAGTCCTCGCCGCCGATCTGTTGGCGCAGCGCGACCGGGCGCGCCTGACGATCGTCGTCGTCGTCGAGCTGGAGCGGCCGATGCTGTGGGCGACCCGGCTGCCGCGCGGCACGAGCGTCTGGAACGACGTCCTCCTCGACCGTGCGCGAGCGGACCTCGACCGAGCCTCGCGCCTCGTCGAGACGCCGACCGAGGTGACGGTGCTGTTCGGCCCAGTCGGCCCGGCACTGGCCGCCGGCGCCGAGGAGTTCGGCTGCGACGCGATCATGCTCCCACCGCGCCCGCGGGGCCGGCTGAAGAGGCTCTTCTCACGCGATCAGGCGAAGGCGATCCGGCGGCACGCGCCCTGCGAGATCCTGCGACCTCGCTGAATCTGGGACTGGCCGACCGGGGCGGTTCTTCAAGCGGCCGTCATCACCCACCGATACCGAAGGTATGTGGCGGTCGCTGCTGTCCTCGCTCGCGATCATCCTGAGCTGCCTGGCCGTCGCGGTCGCCGCCTTCTACGCCGGCCGCGCGGGCGGCCCCGATCTCGCCATCGCCCGGCACGCCGCCGCGGTCGCCGGCCAGCAGCAGGGCACGCAGACCGGCGCGAGGGCGGGACGGCACGACGGCTACCGGGCCGGGTTCCTCGCCGGCTATCGCCCCGCCTATGCGGCGGCCTACCGGCGCGCGTACCGACAGGTGACCCACCCATGACCCTGGCGCCCGCGAGAGTCCGCCGCACCACGATCCTCGTCGACCTCCTCGTCGTCGGCGTCGCACTCTGCGCCTTCGCCGGCGTCGGCTTCCTCGTCGGCCGCAGCAATCAGATCTCCGCGGACACGATCGCGAACGCGCGCACGGGCGCCTGGGCGGCGGGCTACTCGCCGGCACGGGCGAGCGCTTACCGGCTTGGCTGGCAGGGGGCCTACGACGGGGGTAGGGTCGCGGGCACCGCCTCGGGAGCCGCAGCGGGAACCCGCGCCGGGCGCAGCGCCGGACTCGATGCGCTCGCCAGGCGGACGAGCGCGGCCCACCTCGCGCGCCTCGCCGCCGCCCTCGTCGCGACGCGGATCAAACTGACCCGCGCGACCCGCATCCGGCGCTGCGTCGAGGTCGGGCTCGGGCTGTGCGAGGCGTTGGGCCCCGGGGCCACCGGCAAGCGCTGTCCCCCGCAATCCGTGCCGGTGCCAGTCGGCGGCGTCACCTGCATCCCGCGCATCCTGCTGCTCGCCGCACGGCAGCACTGACCGCCGTTGTCTTTTTCCCACCGGCGCATCGGCAGCGACTACAGTCGCCGCGACGACCGGCAGAGCGGCAGGATGCCGGATTTCATCGACGGAGGAGTGGTGAGTGGGCCGGTCGTGGGATATGGGGCCAGATGGATGACGCGCTCGACGCGGCGGCCATCGAGACTCTGAGGCAGATGCTCGGCGGTGACGCCGAGTCGCTGCGGGAGATGATCGACGCCTTTGCCGAAGAGGTGCCGGCCCGGCTGGCCGAAGCACACCTTGGAATCGAGCAGGGTGACGCAACGCTGACCGCGCGTGCCGCGCACACGCTGAAGTCGAACGCCCTGACGTTCGGCGCGCTGGGCATGGCCAACGTCGCCCGGCAGATCGAGACAACCGCGCGGAGCGGTGACGTCGCTGTCGCAGCACAGTTGCTCCCGGCGCTCGAGCGCGCGTGGGCCGATGTCCAACCATCGCTGACTCAGGTCAGAGACGCCGCATGATCGGAGCTGGGGAGCGAGTCGAGCCGACGGTGGACAGGCGCCGGACAGGCTCGATCCTGGTCGTGGACGACGATCCGATCATCCGCAAGCTCCTTTCCCGCGCTCTGACCGCCGACGGACACGACGTCTGCACGGCCGAGAACGGCGCACAGGCGCTCGAGCTGCTCGCGCAGGCCCGCGTCGACGTCGTGCTGCTCGACATCGTCATGGAGGGAATGGACGGGATTGAGGTGCTCGACCGGATCAAGGCCGAGCCGAGGCTCCATCACCTGCCCGTGATCATGATTTCCGGACTCGACGATTACCAGAACGTCGTGCGCTGCATCGAATCCGGTGCCGAGGACTACCTGCCCAAGCCGTTTGATCCAGTGCTCCTGCGGGCCCGTATCGCGGGTGGTCTGAACAAACGCCGCATCCAGGAGCTCGAGCAGTCGCGGCTGCGCGACACCTTCGCCCGCTTCCTGCCCGAGTCGATGGTCGACCAGGTCGTGGTCAGCGGCGACACCGACATTCGCCTGGGTGGTGTGCGATTGATCGGAACGGCCTTGTTCACGGATCTCCGGGGCTTCACCACGTTCGCCGAGAAGAGCTCGCCCGACGACGTGATCGAAGTGCTTAACCGGTACCTCGGAGAGATGAGTGACGCCGTCCTTGATAACGGGGGGACGCTGGTGGCGTACATGGGCGACGGACTGATGGCCGTGTTTGGCGCGCCGGTCGAGAGCGACGATCACGCTGACCGCGCACTCGAGGCGGCGCGCGAGATGCTCAGAGAGCGGCTGCCGCGATTCAACGAGTGGCTGTGCTCGACCGGCGAGCGAAAGCGCTTCGCCATGGGCGTCGGCGTCTGCAGCGGCCCGATGATGTCCGGAAACGTCGGCTCGGAACGGCGACTCGAGTATGCGGCCATCGGCGACACCGTCAACACGGCATCGCGTCTGGAGTCACTGACGAAGGAGTTCCCGCACCAGCTCCTGATTGCCGACTCGACGCGGCGGCTGCTGACGGAGGATTGCGAGGGGCTGTTGTTCGTAGACGAGGTCACGCTGCGGGGCAAGACGAGACCCACGCAGCTCTTCACCCTTTCCGGCATAGCGCCATAACGACACGGAGGACCGGGATGCAGCGGATGCAGCGGATGCAGAAGTCATAAGTTGCCAGCGTGTTGGTTGCGCTGGCGGTGTCGGCGTGCGGCAGTTCGAGCACCGTCACGTCGCAGAGCAGCGCGTCGGCGGCCAATCCGGCCACCGACCACCTGGCCGAGATCCTCGCCCGTGGGACCCTCGTGCTCAGCACCGATCCCGGCTACCCCCCGCAGTCGTTCGCGGTGAAGGGTGCGCAGCGCCTGGCGAATACGAAGTGCGCGGAGAACCAGATGACCGCGAACCAGATTGCCGGTTACGACGCCGACACGGGGAAGCTCGTGGCGAAGGCGCTGGGCGTCGAGCCGTGCTTTGTCGTTCCGTCGTGGACAGAGATCACCGGCGGCAACTGGGGCGACCGGTGGGACATTGCCTACGGATCGGGGGCGATCAACACCGATCGCATGCCCCGGCTGTGGATGACCACGCCGTACCGCGCTGAGTCCCAGCGCTACTTCGTCCGAACCTCCTCCCCGTACCACACACCGAGCCAGCTGAACGGGAAGTCGATCGGAGTCTGCAACAGCTGCACGGTGCAGTTCTACCTCCAGGGCCACCTCGCGATCCCGCAGGTGAGCACTCCCCTGGACGTCAAAGGGGCGAAGATCGTGACCTATGAATCGGAGCCCCCGGGCCTGTTGGCCGCCTCCCAGGGGAAGATCGACGCCTACCTCTCCGCCGCAGGCGAGGGGGAGCAGGCGATCCGTCAGGGAGAGGATCTGCGGGCGCTCCCAGGAGCCGCATTCACGATGGATGACACCGGCTTCCTCGATAAGAGCGCATCCCGCAGCCAGAAGGCCTTCGCAGAGCAGGTCGACGCGATCATCACGCACCTGATCCAAACGGGCGTCCTGCCAGCGCTCTCGGTGAAGTACTTCGGAGAGGACTACGCGACCGCTGGGCACAAGTACAACCTCGCCGGGCTTCACCAAGTCATCCCGGCGACGACGAACTGACCGGACGGCGGCCTCGGCTCGACGATGGGGGTGTTCCGCCGTAGTTTGATGGCCCGCCTTGTCGGGTCGTTCGTGGTCCTATCGATCGTGATGGTGGCGATTCTCTGCTACGTCACGTACGACCGCGCCAAGGCTTCGCTGGAATCGTCGGTGTATCTGCGGCTGGGAGCAGTGGCCGATGCCAAGACCACGGCGCTCGACAACTGGGTCGCCGATCAGCAGCGCAATCTCGTCTTTGTCGGAACGCTGCCGCAGGTAGATAACGAAGCCGCGCAACTGCTGTCCGCGGGCACGCCGCCTGCGGCGCGACGGAGCGCGCTTGGACAGTTGCAGCAGGAGCTGTCGTTGGCCGTCCAGCGGACAACCGACTCCCAGGAGTTCCTGCTGCTCGACCTTCAGGGGAGGGTGACGGTATCGACGTTCCCGGGCCACGCCGGCAAATCACAGGCAAATGTGGCCTACTTCCAGCAGGGCCTCTCGCACACGGCGGTCGAAAACCCGTACTTCTCCTCGTTGACGGGAGAGCCGACCATGACCGTCTCGACGCCGCTGTTTCTCGACGGCGGCATGGGTCGTCAAGCCGGCGTTCTCGCCGCAAACCTGAACATCGCCCGCATCGACCAGATCGTCATCCCCCCGGACGGCCTCGGGACGACAGGGGCCGCGTATCTGGTCGGACGCGATCATCGGCTGGTCGACCGGATCCTCGCCACCGGCCGGTATTCGGGCGCGGTCCATTCGGCGGGCATCGACAGCGCAGCGTCAGGGCATTCGGGTCAAGGGCTCTACACCAACTACAAGGGCGTGCCGGTGATCGGCGTGTTTCGGTGGTTGCCCGAGCGGAGCGCGGCGATCGTGGTGGAAGAGGCGCAGTCGGAGGCGTTCGCTCCGGCGCGCCGACTGGCGCTCGAGATCGGGCTCATCGGCCTCGCGGTCGTGCTGCTGACCAGTATCGCCATTTACGCACTCGCGCGCCGGATCGCCGATCCGATCTTGGCCATCACCAAGACCGCCACCGCGGTCACCGCCGGGGACCTCACCCGGGTTGCGCCCGTTACCTCGAAGGATGAGATCGGCACGCTGGCGGGCGCCTTCAACGGCATGACCGGTCAGCTCCGCGAGACCCTCGAGGGGCTGGAGCAGCGCGTTGCTGAGCGAACGGAAGAGCTCGCCGTCCAGAACGCCGAGCTCGAGGCGCTGCATGAGACCTCACTCGGCGTCATGCACCGACTCGATATCGACGACCTGCTGCACGAGGTGCTGGTCCGCGCTGGCGAGCTTACCGAGACCACCCACGGCTACATCTACCTGGCCGAAAGCGGCGAGGAGACATTGGTGACTCGCGCCGCCATGGGCGTGTTCGACGAGGACACGCACCTTTCGGTCTCCCGGGGGGAGGGCCTGGTCGGCCACGTTATGCAGACGCTCGAGCCGAGCGTGATCGAGGACTACGACTCGTGGCCCGACCGCGTGTCGACCTTCCCCCGCGGGCGGATCCGCGCCATGGTTAGCGTCCCGCTGATGTCGGCCGAGATGGCGGTCGGAGCGCTCGGGGTTGCCCGCGACGCATCCGACGGGCGGTCGTTCACGACCCCTGAGGTCGAGCGTCTGCAGCGCTTCGCTCAGCTGGCCATGATCGCCCTGGACAACGCTCGGTTGTACGCCAGCGCCCAGGAGGCACGGGAGGCCGCCGACGCCGCCAATGCGGCCAAGAGCACGTTCCTGGCCGCGATGAGCCATGAGATCCGAACCCCGATGAACGCGGTCATCGGGATGAGTGGCCTCCTTCTGCGCAGTGAGCTTGATCCCGAGCAGCGGGACGAGGCCCAGATCATCCGCACCTCGAGCGAGGCGTTGCTCACCATCATCAACGACATCCTCGACTTCTCGAAGATCGAGGCGGGACGGATGGAGCTGGAGACGGCGGCGTTCGGCCTGCGCGAGTGCGTCGACGGCGCCATCGCCCTGATCCGCCCGCTGGCCAGCGACAAGGGCCTTGCAGTCGAGAGCCGGATTGCCGACGGGGTACCGGACGTGCTCATGGGCGATGTCAGCCGCCTGCGCCAGATTCTGCTCAACCTGCTCAGCAACGCAGTGAAGTTCACCGACAGCGGCAGCGTCACCCTCACCGCGACCGCAGCGCCATCGGCACCCGACGGCGCGCTCGAGCTGCACATTGCGGTCGCCGACACGGGGATCGGGATTCCGCAAGACGCGATGGGCCGCATGTTCCAGTCGTTCAGCCAAGCCGATGCCAGCACGAGCCGCAAGTACGGGGGCACCGGGCTGGGGCTAGCGATCTCCAAGCGTTTGTCAGAGGCGATGGGCGGAACGATGTGGGCGGAGAGCACCGGCATCCCGGGAGAGGGCAGCACCTTCCACTTGACGATCCTCACCCGGGCCGCCGCCGATCAGCGCATCCGGGCATCGGGCCCCGATGGCGTCCCGCGCGACCTCGACCCGGGACACGCGACCCGACACCCTCTCAGGATTCTGCTCGTGGAGGACAATGTCGTCAATCAGAAGCTGGCCCTGCGGCTGTTGTCGATGATGGGCTACCAGGCGGATATCGCCAGCAACGGCATCGAGGCAGTCGAGGCGATCGACCGCCAGCGCTACGACCTCGTCCTCATGGACGTGCAGATGCCGGAGATGGACGGCATCCAGGCGACCGAGACCATCATCGAGCGCATTCCGGCGAGCGATCGGCCTTGGATCGTCGCGATGACCGCCAACGCCATGGACGGTGACCGCGAGCGCTGCATCGAGGCGGGGATGGACGATTACATCTCCAAGCCCATCCGCGTGGAGGAACTCGTCGGGGCTGTGCTCAATACGCCGGTCGCCGAAGCCTGACCGGGCGGCGTGTGGACTTCCTCCGGGATCGCTGCGGCGCTCACGACGGCCTTGCCGCGCGCGATACGGTGAGCACACGATGACGCCGGAACGACCAGCCACGGAGCCGGCATGAGTCCCGGGCGTGTCGCGGTCTCGCTCCTGCGCGGCGCCGTCGCCGGCGCCGTCGGCACGGTGGCTATGGATCTCTTGTGGTACCGCCGGTACCGCGGCGGCGGGGGCACGAGCAGCTTCGCCGACTGGGAGTTCGGGACCAAGCCGACGTCCTGGGATGCAGCGCCGGCTCCGGCGCAGGCCGGCCGGATCCTCATCCGCAAAGCCACCGGGAACGACGTTCCCATCGCGCATGCCGGCACCGTCACCGCCGTCATGCATTGGGGCTACGGGACGTCGTGGGGAGCCGCCTACAGCGTGGCCCGCACCGTCACCGGCGCGGCGCCCGGCCCACTCGCCGGCGCCGCATTCGGCAGCCTCGTGTTCGGGAGCGACTACGTCACGCTGCCGCTTCTCGGGGTCTACAAGCCGATCTGGGAGTACGAGCCCCGAGTGCTGCGCGATGACCTCACCGCCCACCTCGTGTTCGGGCTGGCCACCACGGCCGCGATGCGACTGCTCGGCGCCGGATGCTCGGCGACTACCGCCGGCCGCGGCAGCGACTGACCGGCCCGCTGTCGCGGGCGAGATCCCGGCTTACGTCAGTGAGTCTTGGCGGCGGCGAGCCAGCGGCCCAGCGCGTGGCGACCGACGACGGTCACCTCGCCCTCCGCCGTGACCCAGTCGTGGGCGCGCAGCTCACGCGCGAGCCCGAGCGCATCGCTCGGCCCCGGGCCCTCACCGTTGGCGGCGAGCGCGTCGCTGCCCGGCTCGATCCTCCAGCGGCCGGATTCGAGCGCGGCGAGCGCGAGCCCCTGCTCGTCGGTCGGCAGGTCGAGCGGGTGCGGACGCGCCCCGACGAGCGGATCCTCGCCGCTGACCGGGCGCGACGGTCGCGGATCCGGCGGCCGCGGGCTGCGCGCGGTCATCTCATCGCCGAAGCCCTCGACGCGCTCACGGAGCCAGCGGCTTGCATCCTCGAACCGCTGACGGGCGGTGGCCGGGTCGGCGCCGAACATCCCCGCCGCTCCCTCGACGTCCATCTGGTCCATCATCTCTTCGAGCGAGCGGCCGACCTCCTGCGCGATCGCGCGGATCCTCGCCTCGAAGCTATCGGGATTCTCGTCATCCATAGGCATGAGCACATGTTTGCACGCCGGCGACCTCGGCCGACCGAAATGAGCGAGACATGTCCTTGGATCGGAGGGCGCTGTCCATGGCGCCGGAGACCGGCGCGTTGGAAACTAGGTCGATGACCCGCACCGAAATCACCCCCGTCCGGCCGGCCCCGGGACCCGCCGACCTCGAGGCCCCGAGATGAGCGGCCCCCAGGGATCGTTCGATCCGATGATCGCTGCCGAGTCGCCGATCGACCCGGAGGTCCGGATCGGCCACGTCCACCTCCGGACCGCCGACATCGACCGCGTGCGCGCCTTCTATGTCGACACCATGGGCTTCGACGTCATCTTCGAGGCCCGCGACGTCCCGGGCTGGGGAACGACCGGCGACATCCTCTTCGTGTCCGCGGGCGGCTACCACCACCATCTCGGTTTCAACACCTGGAAGTCAGCCGACGGGCCGCCACAACCGGATGGAGTCACGGGTCTGCATCACGTCGCGCTCAACTTCTCCTCCCGGGCCCGGCTCGCCGAGACCGTGCGCCGGCTGCTCGATGCCGGCGTGGAGATCCGGGCGGCGCTCGATCACGGCACCCATCAGGCCGTCTACCTCTCCGACCCGGACGGGAACGACCTCGAGCTCGCCTGGGATCGGCCGCCGGACCAGTGGCCGCGGTATGGCAGCGCGGACGCGCCGGCCATCGACGCGCCGCTCGATCTCGACGAGCTCGTCTCGACCGCACGCTGAGCGAGACCGCGTTTGCATTACTGTCCCGTCCATGAGCGACGACTGGCGTTTGCAGGTCACCCTCGGCGATGATGATCAGGCGCGCGAGCTGACCGACCGGCTGCAGGACTCCGACCTCGCGCACGACCTCGGCACGGGGTTCCACGAGCGGGTCGTCGTATCGCGCGACGACGCGGTCGTGTTCTGTTACTCCGATTCGCGCGAGCAACTCGACGCCGCCGAGCGGGCGATCCGCGCGCTCGCCGACCAGCACCACTGGCAGCTGAACTGCCAGCTCCGGCGCTGGCACCCGACCGCCGAGGAGTGGGAGGACCCCGATCAGCCCCTGCCGACATCGGCGGCCGACGTCAGCGCCGAGCGCGAGGATCTGATGGAGAGCGAGCGCACCAAGTCCGAGGCTCAGGGCTTCCCCGAGTTCGAGGTCCGGGTCAAGTGCCCCTCGCACCACGACGCCCGGAAGCTCGCCCGCCGGCTCGCGGCCGAGGGCATCCCGAGCGTGCACCGGTGGGAGTTCGTCGTGCTCGGCGCCGAGGACGAGGACACCGCCAACGCCCTCGCCGAGCGGGTCCGCCAGGAGGCGCCCGCCGGCAGCACGGTGACCGCCGAGGGGAGCGTCGGTGAGGTCTCGAGCGAGGCGCCGTACGCGACGCCGTACAGCCCGTTCGCGGTGTTCGGCGGGCTCGGCGGCTGAGCGCCCGGGCACGCAACGGCCGCGAACCGAAGTCCGCGGCCGCGCGCTGCCCTTGCCCCGGATCCCCCGAGCGGGAGGTCGTGATCAGCAGTACGGTGGCGAGCCCGTGAAGCACTTTCCGCTCGTCGACGCCACGTAGACGACCTGCGCGACGTACGGCCCGAAGTACGCGAGCCCGGGCAGATGTGTGGGCGGGCTGCCGATGACCGGTGTGAGGTTGTTGGTCTCCACCGTCTTGTAGTTGTTGGTCAGCGGACCGGCCGAGTAGCCGACGTAGCCGAGCGGCTTGATCCGCTTGCTGCTGCAGAACACCGAGAAGGCGATGAACCCTGCGTCGTTGGGGCAGCTCGAGACCTCGTCGCCGATGTACTCCTCGGTCGAGCTGAAGACGGCCTCGGATCCCTTGCCGACGCCGAGGATCGAGCCGCTGTTGTTGTACCGGATGCAGAAGAGCTGCGTTGCGTTTGTTACTAAACATCTGAAAGTCCGTTCAGCTATTCTCATTTCATGGCCGAGCGCCACGACCAGCACGATCCCGCCGAGCTCGAGTCCGATTTCGCCCAGGCCATCGCCGAGACGATGCAGGCGCTCGCCACCCCGAGCCGGCTGCACATCCTCGGAACGCTGCACCGCGGCCCATCCCCGGTCAACGAGCTCGCGGCCGCGGTGGGCATGGAGCCCTCGGCCGTCTCCCATCAGCTCCGGGTCCTCCGCCACCTCGGACTCGTCGTCGGACGCCGCGAGGGCCGCCAGATCGTCTACGACCTCTATGACGACCATGTCGGCGAGCTGCTCGAGCAGGCCATCTCCCACGTCGAGCACCTCCGGCTCGGTCGCAGTCGCACGGCCGCGTCAGGGCAGCTTCAGGAGGCCTGAGGTGCCGGCCCATACCCATACCCATGCCCACGGCGCCGGAGGCCATGCTGGCCACGGCCACTCGCACGGGTTGGTCGACCCGTCGATCAAGCGATCCCGGGCCGGACTCCGCGCGGTGCTCATCTCCTTCGGCGTGCTTGGCCTCGCCGCAGCGGCCCAGACCCTCCTGTTCGTGCTCTCGGGCTCGGTCGCCCTGCTCGCCGACCTCATCCACAACTTCGGTGACGCGCTCACCGCCGTGCCGCTCGGCATCGCCTTCCTCATGCGCTCGGGGGCGGCGGAGCGCGGCGCCGGCCTGTTCGTCGTCGCGGCGATCTTCATCAGCGCATGCGTCGCGGGAGGCGAGGCGATCGCGCGGCTCATCCACCCGAGCGCGCCGACACACCTCTGGGGGCTGGCCGCGGCCGGGGCGATCGGCTACCTCGGCAACTATGCGGCCGCGCGCGTGCGCACCCGTGCCGGTCACCGACTCGACAGCCCTGCCCTGATCGCCGACGGCAACCACGCGCGCGCGGACGCGTACGTCTCGCTCGCGGTCATCGCCTCGGCGGTTGTCGTCGCCATCGGCGTCCCCGTCGCCGACCCCCTCATCGGCCTCGCGATCACCGTCGTCATCCTCCGTATCACCTGGCAGTCGTGGCGGACGGTGCGCGGTCACGATCACGACCATCACTGACGCCGACGGAAAAACCGGCCCGGCCCTCGACGCCGGCGGCTCGGCAGCGTAACGTTCCAGCGCCGCGGAACAAGCACACGGGACCCGATCTGACGAGGCAGGCAGCGGCATGCCGGGATGCAGGGCCGCGGCGACTGCGAAATGATGCCGATACCCACCGACGGCAACGGCTGGCACGACATGGCTGAGCGAAACATCGACAGCACTGCGGAGATGACCTTCGACCTTCGCGTCGGAGACGATCGCACGGCATTTCTGAAGATCGCGGGCGAGCTGGACATCAACAGCGTCGACGGCATCGAGAATGCGGTCGACAGCACCGCGGGGACCGACGCGGACCGGCTGATCGTCGACGTCAGCGAGCTGCGTTTCGCCGACAGCTCGGCGATCGCCGTCTGGGTGAAGTGGGCCTCCATGTTCGACGAGATCGAGCTCCGGGACCCCACCCCGCTGCTGCGCAAGGTGATCGAGACGATGGGCCTTGCGGAAGCCCTGCACCTGGTGCCATGACGCGGACTCGCACCTTCAAGCACGCCCCAGAGTCGGTTACCGCCGCGCGGCGCTTCGCCACCGAGACCCTCCGCGCCTCCCCCGCCGACGTGATCGAGGTCGTCGAGCTGATGGTCTCCGAGCTGGCCACCAACTGCATTCGCCACACGCACAGCGGATTTGACCTCACCATCAAGCAGTCGACCAAGGAAATCCTCGTCGAGGCGACCGACCACTCCGGCGGCGCGCCGAGGATGCGCTCCCCCAAGCCCACTGACCCGAACGGGCGCGGGCTGCGGATCATCGACATGCTGTCGGCGGCCTGGGGCGTCGAGCAGCGCAGCGGCAAGGGCAAGACCGTCTGGTTCACGGTCAGCACCGAGCGTGCCGGCGCCGGCGTCCGCTAGCTAATCACGGGGCTCCGGCCAGAAGCACGACGAGATCCCGGCGAGGTCGACGGTCTTGCGGACGGGACGCGAGAGCTGGTCATACACCTCGAGCTGCCAGCCGTCGCGCCGCGCGTCGATCAACGCCCCAGCGAGGACGCTGACGCCGATGCTGTCGAGAAACTCGAGACGGGAGAGGTCGAGGCGCACCCGCTCGCTCTCGTACTTGAGCTGCCGCAGGTAGGCCTTGAGCCGGGCGATCGTCGAAAGGTCGAGCGCGCCGAGCAGGGTGAGCCGGAGAAAGCCGCCGGGGTCTTGGCGCTGCACAATCTCGAAATAGGGCACGCGGAAAGCGGTCATGATCGCGCCGTGCCGACCGGGTGGCGCTGACGAGGAGGATGGGCGGCGGGACGCTGGGAGAGTAAGGAGCGTCCCGCCGCCACATCGCTAGGACGGAGAGGAGAGGGAGCCGTCCTAACCGCCAGCATGAGGGGAGCTGGCAGGCTCTGAGTGCCCGGGGAGCCGGGCGACCGCAGGGGTCGCCTCGACCGCGGACCGTTGCACGGGCCGCAGGGCACAGTCGGGGTGGGCCAGGGCACCGCGGACGCGAACCGGTTCGCCGTGTCCGTCGAGGGGACGGGCGCAGAGCACGCAGCAGCCGTCGAACTGGCGGCGGACCTGCATCGCGTCGTCGTAGCGCCGGCGCACGAACCGGATCGCCGCCGGGCCGGAGGTGGTTGGAGTATTCGTCACTGCGTTCTGGGCGGGGCGGCTGATCTGCGAGTCGTTCGCAGCGGCCCGATCGCGTCCCAGACGTGACGAGGATGTGCCACTGGACTGCCTGACCAGAGCCCGGCATCCCGGCTGCTCTGGCGCGGTGATCTCTACCCCCTGCCCGGAGGCGGTAAACCGACGCGTCGAGCGGGCGCTCAGGTGCGCTCGGGCTCGAGCCCGAACATCGCCGCCGAGACGTCGCGTGCAGTGTCGACGCCGCTCACGAACGCGGTCGTCCGCCGCCCGAGCACACGCTCGACGACCTCGCGTGACTCGGACTCGAGCGCGTACTGGCTGAACAGCCGGGCCTCGCGCAACCGTGCGTGCTCGCCCATCGCGGCGAGCTTGCGCTCGGCGACGGTGAGGCTGCCCTCGAGCCAGACCACGAGGATGTCCCGGCCGGCGAACTCCGCCCGGGCCTTCGTCGGCCCGCGGCCGAGGTTCTCCTTGTACAACCGCACCATCGCCTGGCAGATGTCGAGCAACGGCCGGCGCTGGCCTTCATCCACACACACGTCCGTCGTTTCCATGGCCGGCACAAGCGTCTCATCCTGAGGAACGGCTGACAAGTCCAAACCGGCGCAAATCGAGCCATGAGTACGGACGACTTGCCGTAGCTGCTGCGGATGCTCCGCACCGTCGATCGCGATGTGATGGGCGATATGGACGGCGCTCCGACCTCCGCGCCGGCTGCCGCGGCCGAGCCGCGGACGCCCGCGCGCGAGCCTCCGGCCCCGGCCCGCGGACCCTCGCCGCCTCAGAGGCACGACCGCACCATCGGGTTGCGGGCACGGGTCGATTGGCTGGTGGAGCATCGCGCCCAGATCCTCGTCGGAATCGCGGTCACCGCGCTCACCGCCGGTGGGCTGCTGCATCTGTCCGGTGACGCTGGGAGCGGCGACAACGTGTGGCGCGTGGCGGTCTCGCTGCTCGCCGCCGAGCTCGCCGTGGAGGTCGGACGCAGCGTCATCGTCGAGCACAGCCTCGGCGTCGACACGATCGCCCTCGTCGCGATGCTCGGCGCGCTCGCGCTCGACCAGGAGCTCGCCGGAGTCGTCATCGGGCTCATGTTCTCCGGCGGCGCAGCGCTCGAGGCGGTCGCCTCCCAGCGCGCCCGGCGTGAGCTCACGGCGCTCGTCCAGCGTGCCCCCAAGGTCGCGCAGCTGCGGAACGGCGACCAGCTCCGCGAGGTGCCGGTCGAGGCGCTCGCCGTCGGCGACACCATCGTCGTGCGCACCGGCGAGGTCATCCCGGTCGACGGCACCGTCCTCTCCGGCGAGGCCGTGGTCGACACGAGCACGCTGAGCGGGGAGCCACTGCCGGAGACCATGACCCGCGGCATGTCCGTGCTGAGCGGCTCGGCGAACGCCGGACCGCCGTTCGACATCCGGGCCAGCCGGCCCGCGAGCGAGAGCGCCTACGCCGCCCTCGTTCGCCTCGTCGAGCAGGCGCAGACCCAGCGGGCGCCGTTCGTGCGGATGGCCGACCGGTACGCCGGGTTCTTCCTCCCGGCGACGATGCTCGTCGCCGGGCTCGCCTGGGCGGTGAGCGGCGATGCCGTCCGCGGCCTCGCCGTCGTCGTGGTGGCGACGCCGTGCCCGCTGATCCTCGCGGCGCCGATCGCACTCGTGTCCGGCCTCTCGCGGGCCGCGCGGGCGGGCGTGATCGTCAAGGGCGCCGGGGTGATCGAGACGCTCGGACTCGCCCGCACCGTGCTCTTCGACAAGACCGGCACCCTCACCGTCGGCACGCCCGAAGTCCGGGACATCGTTCCCGTGGGCGCGCTGAGCTCCGGCGAACTCCTGCAGAAGGCCGCTTCCGTCGACCGGCTCTCGGCCCATGTGCTCGGTGAGGCCCTGACCTCCGCCGCCGCCGACGCCGGCCTCGAGCTGACGATGCCGGCCGATGTCCGTGAGGAGCCGGGACAGGGCATCGAGGGCACGATCGCCGGCCAGCGCGTCAGCGTCGGGAGCCGCGCCTTCATGCGGGCGGGCGGGGTGCCCGATGACGAGATCGCGACGACGGCGCTGACGACGACGCACGGGTCCGGCGAGGTCCACGTCGTCGTGGCCGTCGACGGCCACGTCGGCGGCGTGATCGTGATGGCCGACGAGATCCGGCCTGATGCGGTCCGGATCGTCGACCGGCTGCGGGCCGAAGGAATCCGGCATGTGGCGATGATCTCCGGCGACCGCCGCTCGGTCGCCGAGCGCGTCGGCCGCGAGCTCGACGTCGACCGCGTCTACGCCGAACAGTCACCCGAGGACAAGCTCGAGATCGTCCGCAGCGTCCGCGCCGACGCCGACCTTTGTCCGGTGATCATGGTGGGGGACGGGATCAACGACGCCCCGGCCCTCGCGCTCGCCGACCTCGGCATCGCGATGGGCGCCGCTGGGGCGACCGTCTCCTCGGAGACCGCTGACGCCGTCATCACCGTCGACCGGGTCGACCGCGTTGCCGTCGCCGTCCACATCGGCCGCCGGTCGCTGCACATCGCCCGTCAAAGCGTGCTCGTCGGCATGGGACTCAGCTTCGCGGCGATGGCCGTGGCCGCGGCCGGCTACCTGCCACCGGTGGCCGGCGCCCTGTTCCAGGAGGTCATCGACCTCGCGGTGATCCTCAACGCCCTGCGGGCGCTGCGCTGAGCTACTCGCGCTCGGACCAGTAGGACTCGGCCTCGGCCTCCATCTTGGCGAGCCGGGTGTAGTAGTCGGGAAACTCGTTGAGGTGGGCACGGGCGATCTTGCCGGTGGTGACCTCGTCGTCGTCACTGACGTTCGTCTCCGGGTCGTGGCGACCGTGCTCGAGCTCGACGTCGAGCCCCATGCGGAACTGCTCGACGTCGAAGCGCGAGCTGCTCCAATCGATCCCGATCCGCTCGCCGATCGCGCGAGCCTGTTCGGTGGTGAAAGTCGACTGTTCGGACATGGCTGACGTGCCTCCTCGGTGGTTCAGGACAGCAGGCCTTCGCCGACGAAGCCGCCTCGCGTCGTCCCGGGCGGGCAGGCGAACAGGGCGCTGCCGACGTGGATGGTGAATGCGCTCAGCGCGTCCCCGGTGGAGAGCCGCCGCTGCAGGGTGATGAACTGGCGGGGATCGCGGACGAAGGCGATGAACAGCAGCCCGCCGTCGAGCTGACCGCTCGTCGGGTCCTGCCCGCCCCCCGCCGACGGGCGTGAGAAGGAATAGCTGCGACGAAGGATGCGAACGCCTCCGTTGACCTCGTCGCTGGCGACGCGGATGTGGGCATCGGCCGGAATGACGGGGTTCCCTTGGCGATCGACGGCGTGGAGGTTGACCGTGTCGTGCTCGTAGCGCCCTCCGAGCGGGGCTCCACTCTGCTTGTGGCGACCGATCGTCCGATCCTGCTCGGCGAGGCCGAGAGCGTCCCAGCTCGAGAGATCGAATTCGACCTGACGCGCGATGAGATAGCTGCCACCGACCATCCAGCGTGGACCGTCACTCGGCTGCACCCAGACGAAGCGCTCGAGCGCCGCCGAGTCGGTGTCCGAAATGTTGTTCGTGCCGTCCCTGAAGCCGAGCAGGTTGCGTGGGTTCTGCGTCGGGCTGAGCGCGGCCGACAGGGGCCGGAAGCCGCTCAGCGACCAGCGCAGCCGGGCGTCGTCCCCGGCGATCCGGCTCATGACGTGGACGGCGTGGAAGGCGACCTGGGCGTCGTTTGCGCAGGCCTGGACGCAGAGGTCGCCGCCGGTACGCCCCGGATCGAGATCCTCGCCGGCGAACGCCGGCAGCGGCTGGAGGCTCGCCGGCCGGGCTCCGCCGAGACCGAGCGAATCGGCTCGCCCGGTGCCGAACAGGCCGGGGCCGAGGCCGAAGGTAACCGTCAGCTCGCCGGGGGCGAGGTCCACAGCCTCACCGGGATCCCGTCCGGGCGGTCCGGCGGTCGAGTACTCCCGGCCCGTGCTGATGGCCGCGGCCGCCGCGCTCCACTCGCCGAGCAGACGACGCAGCGCCGCGCGCGTACGCGTTGTGAGGTCGAAGGCCGCGAAGTGCACGTGGGCCTGGGGATGGGTGGCTATGCCGGCCTGGTGACGGCCGTAGAACGCCGCGGCCGCCTGGCCCGGAGTGGCGGGCGCCTCGAGCGAGCGCGAAGGCGAGACTGCCCGCTCGAGCCCAACCCCGAGCCCGAGGCCCGCGGCCCCGGCGAAGATCGTCCGCCGCGTGACCCCGGAACGGCGCGAGCCCCCACCTTCGTCAGGCGGGGGCTCGCTGTGGCTTGTCGGCGGAGGCGTCATGCCGCCCTCACGCCAGTGCAGTCAAGGCCGTCGGTGACCCTCAGACCACCGTGACGTAGCCGCGCATGTACCCGTCGTGGGTCATCGCCCAGGGATCGCAGGGAACCGCGCACCACCATTGATACTTACCAGCCTTCGTCGGAGCCGTGAACGTGAACGTCATCGTCCGTGGCGCGCCCATCGAGCCGCCGCCGGGGATGATCGCATTGACGTTCATCGACGGGGCGGTGAACGTGTGCGGGCCGCCGTCGTAGTTGACCACGGTGACGTGAACCGTCGCTCCGGCGTGAACGCTGAAGTCGGCCGGCAGGAAGGCGTCATGCCACTGCTTGTCGGGCCCCATGCGGCCGTGCTCGTCGTCGGCCTTGACCGACAGGGTCAGGCTCTGCGGCGCGACCGCGGCGGCCGTCTGCGTGGCGGCAGCGTTGCCCGCGGAGGTCGGGACGGCGACCGTGGTCACCTTGCCGCTCGAGGACAGCGCGACCGCCGAGACGACGATGGCCATCAGAGACAGGAGGCCGGTGAGGCCGACCGCGACAATCATCCACTCGTGCCACACGCGCTCTTTGCGCTCGGCAACCGACTGCTCATCCTGGGGGCTACTCATGGTTTGTATCTCCTGAGTAAGTGTCGAAGGGTTGCCGGGCACGGTAGGGGGCAACGGGCGTTTCTCCATCCGTATCGCCGTGCCGGATGACTGCCTTGGACAACGGAGCGTGACTACGTCGTTTCCCGCAATCTGCCCGCGTTCCGTGGGGTGGCCGGAGGGCGATTCAGGAGTTCATACGGTCGTTGACCACGACCGCATAGGCACGTCCGCCCGGAGGCGCGACGCCGATCCGCAGCTGCCAGACCCCGGGCATGCCGAGCACCGGCTCGCTGGCGCGGTAGCGCCCGGCACCGGCCGGGAGGAGCGTCGTCTGCAGACCGCCCCACATGTCCATCGCCGGCATCGAGTAGGTCACGGTGACGCGGGCCCCGTCGACCGCGCGGCCGCGCTGGGTGACGGTCGCCGTGATCTCGTTGCGGAGGCTCGCCCGGTTCGGAGTCATGCGCAGCGCCAGCGTGTCGGCGCCCGCCGGAATCGCCTGATCGACAGGTCCCGGGCCGACGAAGGCGGCGGGGAACACCGCCGGCTGCTGAAGCGCCCGCAGCACGCTCCCCCGGCTCTGCGAGCCGGCCGACACGGCGAGGGCGACGATCACCCCGACAAGCCCGAGCGCGGCCAGCGAGAGCCAGATGAGCAGCGAGCGATTGCGCGAGGCGACGGTCACGGCCTGCAGTTTCAGCTACGCGACCGATCGGGCGCATCCGGGTCTCGACCCGGATCTGGGTGGCGTTAACTACGGTATGTCGGCGAGGTCATCCACGTGGAGGGAGCACCATGGCGCTGACGACGTTGATGGACGGGATCGCGTTCGGCGAGTCCCCGCGGTGGCACGACGGACGCCTGTGGTTCTGCGACTGGGCGGCCGAGACGCTGATCGCGCTGAGCCTCGACGGCAGCCATGAGGTGATCGCCCGCGTGCCATCGTTCCCGTTCAGCATCGACTGGCTGCCCGACGGGACGCTGCTGATCGTGGCCGCCCGCCAGCAGGCCGTGCTGACCGTCGCGGACGGCGGCTCGCTGCAGCGCTACGCCGACCTCAGCGCGCTGTCCGAGCGTCCGCCCGGCAACGAGATCGTCGTCGACGGCTCCGGCCACGTGTACGTCAACGGCGGCGGCTTCGACCTCGCCGGCGGCGAGGCGTTCGCGCCCGGGATGGTCGCGCTCGTCGCGGATGGGGCGGCCCCGCGCCGCGTGGCCGGTGAGCTCGCGTTTCCCAACGGCATGGCGATCACGGCGGACGACAAGACGCTGATCGTCGCCGAGAGCTACGCCAAGCGGCTGACCGCGTTCGACATCACCGAGGACGGCAGTCTCGAGAACCGTCGCGTATGGGCCGAGCTCGGCGACGGTGTCCCGGACGGGATCTGCGTCGATCGCGAGGGGGCGGTCTGGTACGCCGACGTGCCCAATCGGCGGTGCTCGCGGGTCCGCGAGGGCGGCGAGGAGCTCGACCGGGTCGAGCTCGACCGCGGCTGCTTCGCCTGCATGCTCGGCGGCCCGGACGGAGACACGCTGTTCGTCATCACCCGCGAATGGCACGGCGCGGGCGAGATGGGCCGCGGCGGCGGCACCGGTCAGGTCGTGATGACGGCGGCGCCGGCGCCGCACGCGGGCCGTCCGTAGTCACCGGCCTGCAGTTCCGTCCGCATAGCGGACGCTTTGTCGGGTGCGCCCCTCTACGGATTCGGATACGGGGCGAGCGCCGGCTCGTCGACCGCGGTCGCGCCGATCCGCCGCGCCGCCGACTGGCCGGTGGACCCGACCGGCCGATGGCCGCCGACAGCCGCGAGCCCGACCCGCGGCATGTTGCCGTAGATGCACTCGTACTCGCCGGCACGGATGCGGTAGGTCTCGTGCCAGATGCCGACCTCGCCGGAGCCGTGCACGGCCTGGTTGAACAGACGCCAGGCCGGGAGATGGGGCTCCTGCGGCGCGCGGGCAAAGCGGGCGAGATCGTCGAAGCTGCGCCAGTACTGGACAATCGCCGGGCCGTGGAGCCAGGCGTTGTGCCACTTCAGCAGACCGGCCTCGGGGTGCTGGTCGAGCCAGCGCAGCATCCGGGGCATCGCGGTGAACACCGGGAACCACTTGCGGACCCTGAGCGGGCGGTTCACGCGCATGCCGATGAGGAACACAACGAAGTCGTCGGGCATCTCCGCGGTGAAGCGCCCCGGATAGATGGGGGCGAACATGGCGGCGAGCCTATTCGACCCCCAGGCTCAGGTGTCAGAGATGCGGAAGGCGACCTCGTCGAGGTAGCACCACAGCCAGTCCTCGCCGGGCTCGAGCGAGCGAATGACCGGGTGGCCGGTGCGGTGATGGTGCGCGGTGGCGTGTCGGTTGGGGCTGTCGTCGCAGCAGCCGACGGCGCCGCACTCGGTGCAGCGGCGCAGATGCACCCAGCGCGAGCCCATGGCCAGGCATTCCGGGCACCCCTCCACCCCTTCACGGCCCTCGAGATGCTCGATCGTGTCGAGATGACTGCAAATCTGCTCGCTCATGGATCGTCTCCTGTCGGTACGAGGACAGGTCGAGTTCTAACGCACGCCGGGGGCCGTGGTGCGCTCCGCGCGGCTGGACGGGGCTAATCGCGCCCGGACCGGTGCGGAGCGAGCCCGCAGCCCGCGGCGCCCTGGCGGACCTCGGCCGCGGTCGGCGGGTCGGCAGCGAGCAGCGCCGGGACGGCGACCGAGCGCAGATGGCGCCGGGCGAGCGCCGGCAGCAACGTCGTCAGAGCGCGGATCGTCTGCCCGTGGTTCTCGTGCATGAGGATGATCGCGCCGGGCCGCAGGCCTGCCTCGACGTTGGCGATGATCTGGGCCCAGTCGGCGCCGAGCGAGTCCTGCGAGTCGACGTTCCACAGGATCTCGACGAGACCGAGCCGGCGCGCGACGGCGTCGACCGTCCGGTCGCGGAGCTCGTAGGGCGGCCGGAAGAGGTGGACGGTCTCGCCGGTCGCCGCGCGGATCACCGCCTTCGTCCGGACGAGCTCGGCGTATACCGCGCCCGGCCCGAGCGCCGTGAGCTCGGGATGAGTGAAGGTGTGGTCGCCGAGCGCGGCGACGGCACCCTCTCGCCGCACGGCGCCGGGCAGCCGCACGACGTTGCGCCCGACGAGGAAGAACGTCGCCCGCTCGCCGGCCGCGGCAAGCTTGCGCACCGCGAGGCGCGTGTATGGGCCAGGGCCGTCGTCGAACGTGAAGGCGACCTCGCGACCACGGTGGCCACCGCAGTAGATCGGCAGGCCGAGCGCGACGAGGCGCCAGATCTCCCGCATCCCCGCGGCGACGGCGCGCGCGGACGCGCGACCGGCCCGGCGGCGCCGGTCGGCGGCGGCGGTTTCGGCCGTGACGGTTCCGGCCGTGTCGGTTCCGGGCACCGGGGCGAGCGCGGCCACCGTGCGCGGAGGGCGGCTCGCCGCGGCCAGCGGACCCGCGCTCAACGCGAGGACAACCGCGCCGGCGACCGCGAGCAGCGCGGTCGCGAGCACCACAGACACGACGCCCGCCCGGCGCCGTCGCCCTGGACGGCGTCGTGAGCGCCCCGGCACCACGTGTGGCGGAGGTCTGCGCACCCACCCGTCAGACTAGATCGTCCACCGGTCATGCGGGCGGGAAAACGCACAGCACAGACTGTTTAGCTAAGTCACACAGAATGTAGACTTCTAGTTCGATGGCCGACGCGAGCTACTTCACCGACGATTCGATGCTGCGTCGTGTGCAGCGCGAGCGGGTGATCGCGCTCGCGGGCCCGCGCTCGCTGCTGCTGATGGCGGCCCACCCGGTCGCCTTCGAGGGCTTCTTCGCCCAGACCGGCGCGCTCGGCGACCCCTACGCGCGCCTGCGCCGGACCGCCGAGGTGCTCGGGCTGATCACCTACGGCCCACGTGCGGAGGCGGCCGCCGCCACCCGCCGTGTCCGCGCGATCCATCGCCAGGTCCGCGGGCGCCTGCCCGAGGCCGCCGGCCGCTTCCCCGCGGGCACGCCGTACGCCGCCGACGACCCCGAGCTCCTGCTCTGGATCCTCGCGGCGCTCGCCGACTCGAACCTGCTCGTCCACGACCGCTACGTGCGGCCGCTGTCGCACGACGAGCGCAACGCGTACTGGCATGACTTCCGCGTCCTCGGGCGGCTGTTCGGCCTACGCGCGGGCGAGATGCCCCGCGACATCGACGCCTTCGACGCCTACATGGCCGGGGTCGTCAGCGGTCCCGACCTCTACGTCACCGACCGCGCCCGCGAGCTCGCGATCGAGATCGTCCTTCACCCGCCCGTCCCGCTCGGCGCCCGCCCGCTGCTCGAGCTCGCCAACTTCATTACCGTCGGACTGCTCCCCCGCCGCCTGCGCCGCGCCTACCGGCTGAGCTGGGACCCGGCCCGGCAGCTCGCACTCGTCGGCGGCGCCGAGTACACCCGCCGCGTCCTCCTTCCCCTCCTCCCCGGCCGCCTGCGCTTCCTCCCCCGGGCCGCGGCCGCCTGAGGCGCCCGGGTTATACTCGCTCCTCTCGCGGCTGTAGCTCAGTTGGCTAGAGCGTCTGCTTGCCATGCAGAAGGTCGAGGGTTCGAGTCCCTTCAGCCGCTTCCAAGAAAACCCCGCTCAGGCGGGTTTTCTCATGCCCGGAAACTGGCGAGAACCAAATCCTGGACGCTCGGGTCAAGCCTAGGGTCAAGATCTTGCAGACCACAGGCGCGTGACCTGACCTGACGGCCCCCGACGTCGGACTCCCGCATTCGACGAGTGGCCGCTCAAGAGCTCTCAGCGGCGAGAGGCGCTGCGCCGTCTCTGTCCGTGACGGCTGCGAGCGTGTGAGCATGTCACGCCCCTCCTATCCCCGCCGCCAGCAGTATCGGCGGATGCACCGCGCCGTTGTCAGCGCGGCGGCGAGCGCCACGGCCGCAGGGCTGGCGTTGGTCGCCGCACGGACCGCAGCCCCAGGGGTGGCAGCAGCGCTCCTGCTGGTGACGGTCGCACTGCTGATCGATGCCCGCCGGTGGCTGCGTCTCGCCGGCCGGAGCCGGGTCGGCGCCCGCTCGGAGGACGAGGTGCAGCGAGCGCTCGCGCAGCTCGAGACGGAGGGCTGGCGGCTGCGCCACTCGCTGCCGTGGCGCGGGCGTGGGGACATCGACTCGGTCGCGATCGCTCCCACCGGCGTGGCATTCGCAATCGAAACAAAAACCAAAACCCTCGAGGACCGGCACGTTGCTCGTGTGCTCGAGCAGGCGGAATGGCTGACCCGTCGCCGGCGACGATGGTGCAGACGCGGTGCGCTGCCGGTCGTGTGCCTTGCTCGACGGCGTGGAGTCGAGCATGTCGAGGCCGGCGTGCTGGTGGTCTCGATCGACCGGCTTACGTCTGCCCTCGGCACCTTCGCCGGGCTGCGAGATCGTCCGGGCTTCCTCCGGTGACATCGCCCGGCTGCCGAGGTTGAACCTGTTGAGGGCGCGAACGCCCCGCCACCCCGCGGCGGGCGCTCAGTTGCGTGTCGAGCACCGCGGCGCCGATGAGCGTTTGTGCGGAGGATGCCACGCAACGCGGTGAAGTCTGCTCGATCGCGAATCACCCAACGTGTTCTGAGTTGAGAGCCCCGACGCTAGCTCAAGGCGATCGTGGCGATTCTTGCGTGACGCGGGGTTCCGCCGCTCCTCTGACGCGAAGGCGATCATCCGGCCCGACCGGCGCTGGTGAGCGCTCTCGTGGGAGGCTGTCGGAAAATGCGGAAAGACCAAGAGTCTGCTCCGGCTGGGCGGTGCCGCGGAACCGTTTTTTCCGCGCCGAGCCCTGTGTCAGGCGGTGTTGGCTATCCAGTGGTTGTGAAGCTTCAGCAGATTGTGGGTTGCTGCCACTAACCGCCACTCCGACCGCGCTGCGGATCTGCCTCTTCGCATGAAGTGATCGATTCGCCGGTTGTATTTGATCTGCCCGTAGACGGGCTCGATCGTGATCTTCCGTTGCTTGTAGAGCTTGTGACCGCGCTCGGTCTTGAGCTTGCGTCGCATCAGCTCGTAGAGTCCGTTCTCCCACCCCGGCCGGTTGCCCTCGCGCATCCCCCCGTCAGGCGGCACGAGCACGTCGAGTCCGCGCTCGGTGACCTGCTCGATCTGGCGGGTGTGCCAGTAGCCGGCATCAGCGACGACCGCGCCCGGCTGCTCGGTCACGCCGTGTCGCCGCAGGTGCTCGAGGGTGGCGTTGAGGACCGGCTCCAGATGCCCAAAGTCCGCGGCGTCGACAGTGACCTCGGCGGCAAGGATGATGTGGCGCTCGTTCACGGCGGCCTGCGCGTTGTAGGCCTGGCGGGGTGGCATCCCCTTGGTGCGCATCACCCGCGAGTCCGGGTCGGAGAGGTTGATCGTCCCGTCCGGAAGCTCGGGCGGCACGAATGGCTTGCTGTTGCCCTTCAGCACGCGACCGAGCGTGTCGCGCTCCGTCGCCCGCCAGCGCTCATAGGCGTCGTTGGCGGCCAGGTCGACCCGGTGGTTCTCCTCCAAACGACCGAGCGCCTGGAACAGGCGATCTTCCAGGTCGCGCGGGATCGGCCGCGCCTCGCGCTCCCGGCGTGCTTCGAGTTCGCGGCGCGCAACCCGAGGCCACTCACGCCGTCCACCGCGACGCCCACCTCGACCGAGCACCAGCTCTGGATCGACCACCTCTTCGGCGACGGTCTCCTCCTCGTCAACCGCACGACCCTTGCGTTCCTCGATCCGCCGCTTCGCCTCCTCCAACGCAGCACGACGGCCTTCCGGGGTGCGCAGCTGCTCCGGCAACTCATCACCACGCGCGTCGCCGTAGAGCTCGTCCTCCCGGCGGTCGGTCTCCTCGGCCTCGCGCAGGATCTGGTTCACGACCTCCCGGTAGGAGCGGTTCTGATCCATCGACGCGTTCGCCTTGATCCGCGTCCCATCAATCGCGATCACCCCAACCGACACCAACCCTGCCTCCCGGCAGAGCCCGAGCACGTCATCGAACAGCTCCTCAATCTCGGTCTCGTGCCGGCGACGGAACTCCGCGATCGTTGAGTGATCCGGAGTGCGCATGCCCGTGATCACCTTGAAAGCGACATCCTCCCAACACGAGCGCTCGATCCCCCGCGAGGACCGGTTCCCGCGCGCATACGCGTACACCAAAAGCGCCACCAACATCGCCGGGTCATACGGAGCACGACCCGCAGCACCCAGCCGATACGCCGCCTCGAACCGCTCGAGATCCATCTGCTCGACCGCCCCCAAGACCGTCCACACCAAGTGGTTCTCCGGCAGCCAGTCCACCAACGACGGCGGCATCAACAACAACTGACCACGATCACAGCCAACGAAGTTCAAAGCCATGCCGGAAGTGTCTTAAACAGGCCAGACAGCACCGATTTTCCGACAGCCTCGTGGCGTTGCGATCGTCCGCACCGGCGCCGGCGGACCGCTCTGATGTCGCCGAAGCGCTCGCAGGTTGGACGACGCCGCCGAGGTGGAAGCGATCACCCGGCCTGACGACCGCTGGCAACTCAATGCAGCAGCACCGGGTCATCGAGCGCGCGCTGCTGGAGGACGCCTGAAGCGATCACGGAGCGGGTCGAAGTAGCCGCCATAGGCCAGGAACGAACAGACAAGGCCGAACCCAGGTGAGTGGGCAACTGACCACCGCCCTCCGGTCGCGCGGCCCGGCTCTCAGCCAGCCGCACCAGCCCTCCGTCGCGCCCGTGCGCGTCCACGACCCCGAGGGGCGAGATCGATCGCGCACCGGACGATCTGGCGCCGTTCGGCTTCCATCAGCGCGAGGACGTATCAGCCGGAGGTTGATCGCGAAACGTGTTGGCTTGCTCGCGAAGCTGCACCGATCGCGAGGCCCGCACCAATTCAGCAAAGAGGGGCGCCCGCGTCTCCGCCGGCCGTGAGCGTGCGCCGCGCGAAGGCGGGGCGCCGATCGGGCGACACGGGATGCCGTGCGTGGGATGATCGTTGGCTGTGCGCGGCGATGAGGAGCTTGATCTGCGGGCTGCTGACCTGGCGTTACGGTTACCGGACGCGCTCGCGCCGTTGGCGCGGATCGCGTACAACTATCGCTGGTGCTGGTACCCGAGCGGCAAGGACGTGTTTCGCTCGATCGACGAGGGCCGCTGGGAGCTCTGCGGCGAGAACCCGGTTCGCTTGCTCCAGGAGGCATCGGGTGAGGCGCTTGCACGGGCAGCCGGCGATCTCGATCTCCTCGCGCGGATAGCGGCACTCGAGGATGCCTTCGCAATTGACTTGGGGCGAGCGCCCGCTGGGCCGGTAGCGCCCGAGCGACCGATCGCGTTCCTCTGCGCCGAGTACGGCGTGCATCAGTCGCTGCCGATCTATTCGGGCGGGCTCGGCGCGCTGGCAGGTGACCTGCTCAAGGAGGCTTCGGATCGAGCGCTGCCGCTGGTGGCCGTCGGCTTGATGTACCGGCAGGGGTATTTTCGCCAGCGCCTGGAGGTCTCCGGCTGGCAGCAGGAGTATTGGGTTGACGTTGATCCCGAGCGGCTTCCTGCCGCTCTGGTACGCGCACGTGATGGGCGGCCGCTGACGATCACGGTGCCGATTGGGGGTAGGGAGGTCATCGCGCAGATCTGGCGTGTGGCGGCCGGTCGCTTGCCGCTCTTCTTGCTCGATGCCGATGTGCCTGAAAACGGCCGTCTCGAGCGGTGGATCACGTCGCAGCTGTACGTCGCAGATCCGGTGACGCGCCTCTCGCAGTACGTGCTGCTCGGCGTCGGGGGCATGCGCGCGCTCGCGGCGTTGGGGATCGAGCCGGGGCTCGTGCACCTGAACGAGGGGCACGCGGCGTTCGCGGTGCTCGAGCTGGCGCGCGGCGAGGTGGCGCGCGGAGCCTCGGTGGAGGCGGCGGTCGAGGCCGCCCGGCAGCGTACGGTGTTCACGACCCACACTCCGGTTAGGGCGGGGAACGAGACGTATTCGCGCGAGGAGGTGATCGGCGCGCTCGAGGGCCTCGCGGCAGAGCTGGGCGTCGATCCCGAGGTGGTCGTGCGAATGGGGCGTGAGCGCCCCGAGGACGGCGGCGAGCCGTTCGACCTGACGCGATTCAGCCTGCGGATGAGCCGCGCGGCGAACGGCGTCAGCCGCCGCAACGGAGGCGTCGTCCGCGAGATGTGGCGCGGGCTGTGGCCGGAGCGGGCCGTCGAGGCGGTGCCGATCACCCATGTCACCAACGGTGTGCACCTGCCGAGCTGGATCGGGCCTCCGATGCGCCGCGTGCTGGACCGCCACTTCGGCGAGGCGTGGTGGCGGCAAGCGAGCGACGTCGCGACCTGGGAGGCGCTCGACCGGGTGCCCGACGCCGAGCTCTGGGCGGCCCGGTGCGAGCAGCGCGCGGAGCTGGTGGAGTTTGTCCAGGAGCGCAGCGGGATCGACCGGCTCGCCGAGCACCAGCCGCGCGCGGGGATCGAGGCGGCCGCCCGCGCGTTCGACCCGGACGCGCTCACGATCGGGTTCGCGCGGCGCAACGCGACCTACAAGCGCATCGGGCTCCTCATACACGATCCCGACCGGGCGCTCGCGCTGCTCGCCGGGCCCCACCCCGTCCAGTTCGTGTTGGCCGGCAAGGCCCATCCCAGCGACGAGCAAGCCAAGCGCGTCGTCCAGGAACTGTTCCGCTTCAAGGACGCACCCCATGTTGCAGAGCGCGTCGTATATATGCATGAGTACGACCTGGGGATGGCCGCGCGGCTCGTGCGTGGCTGCGATCTCTGGCTTAACCTGCCACGGCCGCCACTGGAGGCCAGCGGCACCAGCGGGATGAAGGCCGTCATCAACGGCGGCCTGAACCTGAGCGTGCTCGACGGCTGGTGGGCAGAAGCCTACGACGGGACCAACGGCTGGGCGATCGCGGGCGAGGTCCACCCCGACCCCGAGGCGCAAGACGCAAGAGACGCCGCTGCCCTGTTCGACCTGCTCGAGCAGGAGGTCGTGCCCGCGTTCTATGACCGCGACGCGGACGGGCTCCCGCGCTCCTGGCTTGCCCGCATCCGCGCCTCGATCCGCACGCTCGCTCCCGCCTTCTGCGCCGGGCGGATGCTCGACGAGTACCTCGAGCGGATCTACGCGCCAACAACAACCAACGCCTGAGCCGACACATGCCGGGATCGCCGACAGCCGCCGCGGCGACCGCCTCGCAGCGCAGCCGGGCCATTCAGCCACCTGTCGCCGTGCCCAGCCCCACGTCACTCCATCAACCTTGCGCGCCGATCAGGAGTCCGCCCCCGGCCCGGATAAGGGGCCCACGGCCGGTCGCTGCGCGATCGTTCGTGTCGCCGCACGGTGATCATGCCTGACGATCACGGCGTGCCGCGCCCCGGATGGGCCAGGTCCAGCACGGCGACACACCCGCAGCTGCTGCACTTAGCGCGCCGTGTTGCGGTGCTCGGCGCGATCGTTGCAGGGTTTCTGGGTCTCGGTACGATCGGGCTGGTGCTGGCGGAGGGGGTGGGCGGCTGGTACGCGTTCCGCTGGGCGCTCGACACCGCGGCGACGGTCGGTGGCTTCCCCCAGCCGCACACTCTCGCGGGGCAGATCATCCACGTCCTGCTGATCGTTTTTGGCGTTGGTACGCTGTTTTACGGGCTCGCGACGCTAACCGAGTTAATCGTCGGCGGAGAGCTCGCTTCGGTTCTCGCCGCCCGACGCACACGCAGGATGATCGACTCGTTCACCGATCACCACATCATCTGCAGCTTCGGCCGCGTGGGGCGCCAAGTGGCTCACGACCTTCGCGCCGCTCGCGCTGAGTACCTGGTGGTGGACCCGCTGCACGAGAACCGCGAACTGGCCCAGGGCCTCGGCGTGCCCTTCGTCGAGGGCGACCCGGCCCACGACGCTGTGCTGATTCAGGCTGGGATCGCACGCGCGCGCTCGATCATCGCGTGCGCAGACTCCGACCCGCAGAACATCTTCATCACGCTCACCGCACGCGAACTGCGTGCGGACATCCCGATCGTGGCTCGAGCCGCGCTTGAGGACTCCGAGAAGAAGCTCAAACGCGCCGGTGCTGATCGTGTGATCTCGCCCTACAAGGCGAGCGGCACCGAGATGGCACGGCTGGCTCTGCACCCGCAGCTACGCGGGGTCATCGACGTCGACACCGAATACCGGCTTGAGCGGCTCGTCGTCGGCGAGGACTGCGAGGGAGCAGGACAGACGATCGGCGACATCCGTGGCGGCGCGATGATCGTCGGCCTGCGCCGCGACGCCGCCTTTCACCCTCAGCCGCCCGCCGACACAGTCCTGCTACCTGGCGACATCATCAACGCGATGGGCACGCCGAGCACGCTCGGGCGGCTGGAGACCCTCTTCGACCCGCCCGGCCAGCCAGCCACGCGCGGTCGGCGGGACGGTGGCGAGCCAGACACGGGCGCGACCAACCACTAGCACGGCAGTCGGGCGTTGACTTTCACAAAGCCGTCGCGAGGGAAGGCCCGCTGCTGGGAGTCACTGCGAGAGCTGCCTTCTGACGGCCTGCAAAGCCATCGTCGCGCCGGGTCGCGTCTGGCGCACCGCTCGATCCCAGCCACTACAGATGCCTCTTCTGCCGCGATGGCGGAAGGGATCATTAGTTCCTTTCTCCTTGGCCCGGCCGAGCGTCGGACCCATCCCCCGCGCAACGAACCGAAGTTGGGCCGCGTCGAGAACATTTGCGCTGAGCATCGCGATCCCACGGAGGTGTCTTGCCCGTGATCGACCGCGCCTCCCATTCGCAGCTGCGAGGCCCGCGGCCTCGTCGACCCGCCGGTCGTCGTGACGGTCGCTCCGAAACACCCGCTTTTCCTCGGCGGCGTGTACGAGCCGCCGCGTGCCGCGCGACGGATCGCCGGCCCCGCGTTCGCGCGGCGAGAGGTCTCTTTGCCAAGATCGGCTGAGACCCGAGTTTCGCCAGAAGCGCGACCGCCGCGGGCGCGCCGTTGCTCTGGAACCCGCAAGCACTACCGGCGCCCGTGGAACGCTGGTGAGCGCGATCTGTGGCTGCTGGGAAAGATCCTCGACGGCGGTGCCGACGCGATGCACGGCGAGCTCTTGAGCTACGTGTTCTTCGCCGGCGAGTTCGCCGAGGAACTGATCAAGCTCGGCCAGGCCGACGCGCAGCGGTGGATCGACGAGCACCCGGCGGACCTCTGGCAGCTCGATCAACTACCCGACTGGACTCAGCCGCGAACGGCGACACAGGCGCCCTCAGCCTCTCGCAGCTAGCACGAGCAGGCACGTCCGTCCGGGCGGCGCGACGCGACCCCGAGCGGCCGAGCGCGGCCCGCGGGCGGGTCGCATCTTTCTGCGCGGAGCTGGCCGCGCGAGCTACCAGCAGCTGGGCCTGCTTCCCGATAACGTGACCCGGCGAGCTGGTATGACTCGGGGCGGTTTCTGGAGCGGCGACCGGATCGCGCTCCTCCTGCCGTTCGCCCTCGCAGGAGAGATCGCGGTGCCGTGGCTCAACCGCCGCGCCGAGAGCGCAGCCGTGGGCGCTCGCTGCCCGATGTGTGGACTGCTGGCGTCTCGATTGGCGATGAGACGACCGCTGCGGACGCTGACCGTGCCACCGCTTCAAGGACGCTCAACTCGGCCGCGAGGGCGCTGGCGGCGGGGACCAGCAGCACCGCGGCCTGGTGTTCGACTGTCCAAGCAAGCCGAACGGCGCAGGGTAGATGATGTCTTGGTCCGTCCTCGTCGACTGTGCGCAGCCGAGGGATCAGGCCGAGGGCGTGATCTCGTGCACCCGCGCGTAGCGGTCGTGTAGGAGTACGCGCGCGATGCCCTCGGTTCGCGCGCGGCGCTGCGCGGACCCCTGCGCCTCGCTTGCCGTCAGGTGGTCTGAGAGCGGCTGCTTATGGTGCTCGTAGCACACGACCCAGCGTCCGCTCGCGGTCGGCTCGACGTGGAGCCCGGGAGCCGGGCGAGTGTCGCTCGTCATCAGTCACCTCCCGCGCCCGGGCTCGGCGTCGCGGCGCAGGAGCTCACGCCGGCAGACGGACACGAACCGAAGGGCCTCCGCGCGCAGGCGCCGCTCGCGATCTCGGCTCGCGCGGACGGCGAGCCGCGCGCGCTGACCAGGAGCCTCGTGGACCGGACGCCCAGGCAAAGAACTGAGCGCGGCAGATCGCGGCGAGGCAGCCGGGTGCGTCGGATTCGACATAAGTTCCTCCTTCGCGCTCCCTCACCGGCCCATTTGCTGGTCCGGGAGGGCTCACGACTCGGGGAGGATCAGCCTCGGCGCTTCCGGGTCAACACCCGGTCGGGCGGATCTGGCCGCGTCCAGACTGAGGCTCCGAATTCGCCGTCGATGGACGCTAGTGGGTCTCCCAGGAACGTTGCACCGGAAACGTCATCGGTCAGGCGGCGATCAGGAGGCGGCGTTCGGCCTTGAGCAGCCGCTGGTCGCGGTGGGGTCCGTTGCGGTACTGGATGTGGTCGGCCATGGCCTTCTTGAGCGTGTCCCAGTCGGGGTAGTCGGCGTTGTTGACGACGAACTCTCCGATCGCCCAGAAGTGGCACTCGATCCGGTTCAAGAAGCTGGCGTAGGTCGGGGTGAACACCAGCTCAACGTTGTTGTCCTGGGCCCACTGGCGGATGTCGGGGGTCTTGTGGGTGGAGAGGTTGTCGGCGATCAGGTAGATCCGGACCTTCGGTCGGTAGCGCATCCGGATCTGGCGGTAGAAGCCCAGTACCTCCTGGGCGCTTTTGTGGGGACGCAGCCGGCCGTGGAGCCGGTCGGCGTGCACGTCGTAGGCGCCGAACAGGTAGCGCACCCCGCCGTGCTTGCTGTAGGTCGCGCGCAGCCGCTCGGGCCGCTTGCATTGCGCCCACCCGGAGCCGTGGTGGGGGATCAGTTGGATCGGGCCCATCTCGTCAAAGCAGACCACCACCCCGTCGGGCGGACACTCGCGGTAGAGGCCGAGCACCCGCTCGGCCTTGGCCTGGAAGTCGGGGTCAGGGCTCCACTTCCACGACCGGGTGCGCTGATGAGACAGCCCTGCGCCGATCAGCGTCCGGCGCAGCGCCTCCTGGCTGAGGATGATCCCCATGCCGGCCAGGTGCGCCTGGAGCTTGGGCAGCGACCAGCGCGTCAACGCCACGCCCTGGGTATCGGGGCGGGCGCGCGCGACCGCCACGATCCGGTCGCGCTGCACGGGCGTCGTCTTCTTGGGACGCCCGCCCCGATAGTCAGGGTCCAACGACGCAAAACCACGCTCGTTGAACGCGTGGATCACCTTACGCACATGCGACTCATCCGTGCGCACAACGGCTGCGATCTGCGGCGCCGGCATCCCAGTCGACGAGGCCAGCACGATCATCGCTCGCTGCCGCTTGGACTGGTACTTCGCACGCTTGGAGATCGACTTCAACCGCGCACCTTCCTCCGGCGAGAGCTCGCGCACGAACACCTCCGGCGGACGCATGACCACCTCCAGGCTCGGGGACACGCGTCTCAGTTCGCCATCGGAAGCCTATTTCCGGTCAAACGTTTCCAGGAGACCCACTAGCAGCATCG
>CAVWAC010000020.1:0-84944 GCA_963752905.1 uncultured Solirubrobacterales bacterium | reverse complement strand
GTCGATGTCAACGAGATCCTCGTCCGCCCGACGGCGCAGGAGGGATAGGAGCGCGCTACAGCGCCTGGTAGGTGCGGCAGGGCTCGCCGCGCAGCCCCGGGCACGGGGGCAGCGCCGACTGCGCGTGCACCGAGGGCACGACCGGGAGGACGAGCCGCGAGGGCATGGAGGCGGAATGGGCGAGCGTGACCGTCGCCGTCCCGAGGGGCACGGTATTGGCGAAGGACCAGATCGGCTGATCACCGCCCGGGGCGGAGATGATGATCCGGATCCGCGAGCCGGCGCGGTACACGTGGCCCTCGTAGTAGAGCGGCACGGTGACGAGCGCGAAGCGGCCCTTGGGCATCGCCCTGACGTCACGCTGGCGGAAAGTCGGGACCGGGGCGAGCAGCGTGCTCGCCGGCGAGAGCTTGCGCTCGCTCGCCCGGAGCCAGCCGCCCTGGACGAAAGTCTCCTCGCCGTCGGGCCGGACCTCGGTGATCGTCACCTGCAGGTCGACGTCGGGCGTCGAGGACTTGACCCAGAGCTGCGCCGCGCCGGCGCCGACGACGGTCGTCTGGCTGCTCAGCGGCGCGCTCAGGTAGGCCAGCGCGGTCCCGGCCGGATTCTGGCTCCAGTGATACGGCGGCGTTGCGTTCCACAGACCGTTCGTGCCGCCTCCGGTGTTGCCGCTGAAGTCGGTGGTCGGTCGCGCGTGGGGGTTGGCGGTGAAGACGTCGGTGCCGCCGTGGCCGGCGGCTGGACCGAGCGCGCCACCGGCTCCGAGGTACCACGACACTGGGTGCGTGCCTGGGAGCGGGAAGCTCGGGAAGGAGCGCTCGAACGACGGCACGGGATTCCCGGGCGTCGCCGAGCCGGCGCCGTTGTCGAACAGGATCCGCACCGGGGGGATCCGCTCGAACGCTGCGAGGGCGGCGCTGTAGCTGCCGGCCGACTGGATCGGGTCGGTGGGCAGCGCCACCCCGTGGACCCCGAAGACGGTGTTGAACAGCACCGGCGCCTCGGCGCGGACCAGCGGCGAGAGGTGCGGGGCGGCGCGGGCGACGAACAGCTCGAGGAAGTCGTACCAGCGTGTGAACGTGGCCGGGTCGAGCGAGTCGGCGTGGACGCCGTTGGTGAAGGTGAACCACTCCCGCGCGGTGCCGGTGAAGTGCGGGACGAGCGCGGGGCAGTGACCGCCGGTTTGCTCGTCGGTCCACTGGCAGGCGAGATACGTCGGCGCCGTGATCTTGTCGACGAAGGTGATCGGGTCGATCGGGTCGGCGACCGAGGGGACGTAGTACCGGTTGGCGTTGGTCTTGGCGAGCAGGTTGACCGCTTCGTCGTGAAGCGCCTGGTTGGCCGCGCAGGTCTGGTCGCCCTGCTCGATCCGCTGCAGCGCCCACGCCTGGCCGCCGGTGCTCGAGGCGGGCTTGGCGTCGTGGACGCGATCCTTGGCCCACGACAGCGCGAAGCCGGTGTTGAGGATGCCGCCGGGATACAGCGTCGTCATCGTGCTGTCGATCACCGACAGCGGCGTGATCGCCGCCAGGCTCGGCGGGCGGGTGGCAGCGACGAACAGCTGGCTGATCCCCCCGTAGGAGATCCCGATCATGCCGACCTTGTGGTGCATGACCCACGACTGGCGCGCGACGGTCTCGATCACGTCGTAGCCGTCGAGGCCCTGGAGCGGCTCAAAGTAGTCAAACGCCCCGCCCGAGCAGCCAGTGCCGCGCATGTTGACGTCGACGACCGCGAAGCCGAGCAGCGTGGCGACCTGGCTGATGCCGCTGTGCGCGCCGGCCGGATCGGCGTAGCCGTAGCCGGAGTATTCGATCAGCGTTGGGTAGGGACCCGTGCCACCGGGCGTCCGCACGTCGATCGCGAGCTTCGTGCCGTCACGGGTGGTGAGGTAGCCGTAGCCCGAGCTCGGGATGTGCTGGGAGTAGATCCGCGTGCTCGGCGGCGCCGAGCGGTCAGGGAGGACGGTGAAGCGTCCGGAGGTCGCGCCCTGGCCGCGGACGCGGTAACCGCGGCCCGCGGGGACGTTGCGGAACAGGAGTGCGCCGAGTGGATCGACGCGGCGGGCGGCGAGCGAGTGGCCGCGGGCGTTGAGGAGGTGCAGCAGCGCGCCCGGCTGGGCGCCGGTGACGTCCACCTGATCGACGCTGCCGCGCACGGTGAACGGCGTCCGCGCCTGGGCAGCGGCGGGAAGCGCCGCGCACACCAGGCATGCGACGACGGCGCACCACGTCCTGGCAAGCCCCGGTCCTCTCACGAGCGGGAACCCTACTGGAAACTCAGCTGTCGGCGCCCGGCACGACGGAGATGACCCGTCCGCGCCGGCCGCGGCTGAACTCGACCGTGCCCGCCGAGCGGGCGTAGATCGTGTCGTCCTTGCCGATGCCGACGCCGTCGCCGGGCTTGAAGCGCGTTCCGCGCTGGCGGACGATGATCTCGCCGCCGGTCACCGCCTGGCCGGCGAACACCTTGACGCCGAGACGCTGGGCGTTCGAGTCGCGGCCGTTGCGGGAGGAACCGAGTCCCTTCTTATGCGCCATTGCCTGCCTCCGAGGTCTCGTTGCCGGCGGCGGGCGCCTCGGCGGCGACCGGAGCGGGGCCCGAGGACTTCGCCGTCTTGCGGTCCTTGCCGCTCGCGAGGCCCATCGAGGTCACCTCGATCCGCGTGAGCGCCTGGCGATGGCCGGTGCGGCGCTTGTACCCGCGCTTGGGCTTGAACTTGACGACGCGGAGCTTGGGGCCGCGCTCGTGGCCGAGCACCCGCGCCTCGACGGTGACCCCGTCGGCGCCGTCGACGACGGTGTCGCCGTCGACGTAGAGCAGCGGCTGAAGGCTGACGGTGCTGCCGTCCTCCGCGGGCAAGCGCTCGACGAGCAGGGACTGACCCTGCTCCACCCGATATTGCTTTCCGCCTGTTTTGACGATTGCGTACATGGTTTTCTAGTCCGAAGAGGTTCCGGCCGAGGCCGACTCGGCCTTGGCACCGGAACGGCGCCGTCCGCCTCTGCGGCCGCGGCGCCGAGGCTTTGATTCTAGGGCATCGCCGTCAGCATCTGCCGACGAGTCCGAATCCGCCTCTGCGTCGCCGTTGGTTGCGACATCCACCAGGGTAGCGGTGGCCTCCGTGCGTCCCACCGCGTCGATCCTCACGAGCCGCTTCTCGCCCACGTACCGAGTCGCGCCGCGCACCGAGATGATGTAGCCGTCGACCTTGGCGACGGCGTCACCCGGGCTGTACATGTGGGGCTCGATGATCTCGACGTGGACCTCCTCGCCCTCGCGGAACGGGAGGGCGCGCTCGAGCACCTGCTCGCGGTCGCCCTCGAGCAGGACCGCGAAGTGCTCCAGCGGCAGCCCCTCGGAGCCCTCGAAGTGGAACCACTTGCCGGTGTCCTCCTCGATCGCCCGCAGCGCGCGGGCGTCGTTGCCGGTGAACTCCTGGCTCACCCGGGGGTTCATCTGGATGAGGATCGCGTCCGCCTCCGTGTCCTTGGCCAGGTCGCGCATGCGCCGCTCGAACTCGATGGCGATCGTCTCCTCGGACTTGATGACCCCCTCCCCGTCGCAGGTCGGGCAGGGCCGGGTCATGATCTCGCGGACGCCGTCGGTGACGTTCTGGCGCGTCATCTCGACGAGCCCGAGCGGGGAGATCTCGACGACGAAGGTCTTCGTGCGGTCCTCGTCGAGCGCCTTGCGGAGCGTCTTGAGCACGGCGTCGCGATTGCGCGCCCGCGCCATGTCGATGAAGTCGATGACGATGATCCCGCCGATGTCGCGCAGCCGGAGCTGGCGGACGACCTCGTCGGCGGCCTCGAGGTTTGTCTTGGTGATCGTGTCCTCGAGCCGCGCGCCCTTGCCGCGGCCGATGAAGCTGCCCGAGTTGACGTCGATGACCGTCAGCGCCTCGGCGTAGTCGATCATCAGGTAGCCGCCGCTCGGGAGATCGACGCGGCGCGAGAGCGTCGAGGCGAGCACCTGCTCGACCCCGAAGGCCTCGAACAGCGGCTTGTCGCCCTCCCACAGCTCGACGTGCTCGACGAGGTCGGGCGCGGTGCGGCTGAAGAATGAGACGAGCCGGTGGTGCTGCTTGGGGTCGTCGACGATCGCGCGCTCGAACTCGGCCGAGTAGATGTCGCGGACGACGCGGACCGAGAGATCGGCCTCCTGGAAGACGAGCGCTGGGGCGGCCGTCTCCTCGACTCGCTTCTGGAGGACCTCGTTCAGCTTGAACAGATAGAGCAGCTCGCGCTCGAGGTCGGCGCGCTTGGCGCCCTGGGCGGCGGTGCGGATGATCGCGCCCGAGCCCTTGAGATCGAGCTTGGCCGCCTCCTTGCGCAGGCGGTCGCGCTCCTTGTCGTCGAGCCGGCGCGAGACACCGACGCCCTCGCCGAACGGCGCGAGCACCATGTAGCGACCGGCGATGGTGAGGTCCATCGACAGGCGCGCACCCTTGGTCTTCAGGGGGTCCTTGACGACCTGCACGACGATCTCCTGGCCCGGCTTGAGCATGTCGGTGATCTGGCGCGAGTCGCGCCCGCTGCCGCGCCCGCGCCGAGGGGCCTCGACCCCGGGCAGGACGATCTCGTCGACGTGCAGGAAGCCGTTCTTCTCAAGACCGATGTCGACGAACGCCGCCTCGAGTCCGGCGAGCACGTTGTCGACGCGCCCCTTGTAGATGTTGCCGACGATCGACCGCGCGCCGCGGCGTTCGAGATAGAGCTCGGCGACCTGGTATCCGGCGGCGGGGTTCGCCGACTTACGCCGGCGTCGGGTGGTGGCCGACGTGGGCTTGCGGTCGGCGACCGTGCCGGTCGCCTCGAGCATCGCCACGCGGGTTTCGCCGCGGTCGACGCTGACCAATACTTGCTTCTTCAATGGGGTTCAGTCCTTTGGTGATTGGCGCCCGGCCGCAGAGCCGCTGGCGGGGCGAAATGAGATGCCCCGCCGCGCCACGGTGGGCGGTCGAGGCGAAGGCGAGGACGAGACGGCGCGCATGAGGGTGCTCGGGCATTAGGAGAGCAACGCCCGTCCCTTCGCGGCCGATGCCGTTCGTGCCTGGATGTAAATCGATTGCAGCAGCCCGAGGGCGATGAAGGTGACGAGCACGGACGAGCCGCCGTAGCTCATCAGGGGTAAGGGCACCCCGGTGATCGGCATGACGCCGATCGTCATGCCCACGTTGACGAACACCTGGAACATGAGCATGGCCAGGATGCCCGCGGCAATCAGGGTCCCGTAGAGGTTTTTCGCCATGGTGAGAATCCGTAACGCTCGCCAGATGAGCAGCGCATAGAGCGAGAGCACCAGCGCTGCGCCGGCGAAGCCGTACGTCTCCCCGACCACGGCGAAGATGAAGTCCGTCTGGTTCTCAGGAAGAAAGTGCAAGGTTGTCTGGGTCGCGTTCGCCGTCCCCCGCCCGGTCTTCTGGCCCGAGCCGATGGCGATCTCCGACTGCAGGATGTTGTACGTCTGGTTCTGGGGGTCGCGCGACGGGTTGAGGAACCCGGTCAGGCGCTGGACCTGGTAGGGCTTGAGCACGTGCACGCCGAGCGCCGGCGCACCGGCCAGCACGATCGTGACCGCGACGGCGAACATCGCGACAAGGGCGGTGAGCTGCTTCCACGAGGTGCCGGCGAACACGAGGATCATGAACGCGACGACGACGTAGACCATGCCGGTGCCGAGGTCGGGCTGGGCGATGACGATCATCGCCGGTAGCAGCGCGAGCAGCATGATCCGGGCCGTCGTGCTCCATTCGTGCAGCCGCCGCGAGCGGTCGACGGCATAGGCCGCGAGCGAGACGATGAGCAGCACCTTGCCGAACTCCGAGGGCTGGATCTGGAAGAAGGGGAACGGGATCCAGCGGTGAGCGCCGAGGATCGCCGGCGTCCCGAACACGACGATGTTCATGGCGAGGATCAGCCCGTAGAAGCCGTGCTTGTACTCGCGCAGTCGTGAGTAGTCGATCCGGGACAGCAGCAGCGCGATCGCGAGCCCGATGGCGACGTAGATCCCCTGGCGCTCGACGTAGTACATCGGCTGGCCGGGCTTGGAGTTGCGGGTCGCGCCATGGAGCGTGACCAGCGAGCACGCGACGAGACCGAAGGTGGCGAGCATGAGCAGCGGGTCGAAGCGCACCGCGATCTTGGGCCGCGCCACGGCCTTCGGCTGCTCGACGGATTGGATCGGGGTGACGCTCATAGGGTCTTGGACTGGCCGACGACGAACTGGCCGCGCTTGCCGAAGAACCACTGCGAGAGGATCTGCCGGGCGGCGGGAGCGGCCGCGGCGGCACCGAAGCCGCCCTGCTCGACGGTCACCACGACGACGATCGGACGGTGCGGGTCGGGCACGAAGCACACATACCACGACTGGTCGGCCTGGTTGTTGTGCTGGGCGGTTCCGGTCTTGCCGTAGACCGGATACTGGTTCTGCGGCCACCCCGCGAACACGTCCGCCGAGGTGCCTCCCGGCTGCGAGGCGGCGAGGTGCAGACCGGTGCGGATCGCGTCGAGGTTGAGCGGGTTGATCGAGACGTGGCGGGCCGGGGCGGGGTCGATCCGCTGCAGCGTAGTGCCGTCCGGGGACTCGACCTCGAGGCCGACGTGCGGACGCACGACGGTGCCGCCGTTCTCGATCGCCGAGTAGGCGACGCCGAGCTGGAGCGGGGTCGCCTCGAGGTCGCCCTGGCCGACGGCGAGGTTCTCGTTGTCGCCGACCGACCACGGACGCCCGTCGGCGATCCCGCAGTTGGGGATGTGGCGCTTGCGCTCGCACTGCAGCTCGAGCTGATCGCGCTGCGCGCGCCAGCTGGGCGAGGGCAGGATGCCGCCGTTCTCGCCGCCGAGGTCGATGCCGGTCGGATGGCCCATGCCGTAGGCGCGGGCCCACTGCTGCAGCGCTCCTCCCTGCGGGCGGCTGCTGTTCATCAGCCGGCCGAGGTTGTAGAAGAAGTTGTCCGAGGAGACCTGGATCGCGTGGGTGAGGTCGAGGACGCCGTAGGACGCGTGGCCGGCGTTGTGGCGCTGGTCACCCGGTCCGTTGGAGTAGACCCCGGTGTCGTCGTAGGTCTCGCCGAGGCTCCAGGCGCCGCTCTGCAGCGCGGCGGTGGCGGTGATGCCCTTGAACGTCGAGCCGGTGGGGTACGAGCTCTGGATCGCCCGGTTGAACAGCGGATATCCGCTGCTGGCGTTGTTGAGCTGCGCGTAGACGGCCTGCGAGACCGGCTTGGTGAAGATGCTCGGGTTGAAGGTCGGCAGCGAGCCCATCGCCAGCACCTCGCCGTTGGTCGGGTTGAGCGCGACGAAGGCCCCGGCGGTGGCCGGCGGGTTGTTCGTGATCGCGGTCTGCAGCGCCTGCTCGCCGGCCTTCTGCAGGCCGAGGTCGAGCGAGAGCTTGAGCGTGTGCCCGGCGACCGGCGGCTTCTCGGCGAGATCGCCGGTGAAGTGGCCGAGGGCGTTGACCTGCACGCGGTCAGCCCCGTCCTGCCCGCGCAGGTAGCGGTCGTAGTACCACTCGAGGCCGGCCTGGCCGACGATCGCGTTCTGGGACACCCCGCGATACCGGGCCTCGTGGATCTCGGAGGCGTTGATCGGGCCGACGGTGCCGAACAGCTGCGCGGCCGTGTCACCGAGCGGGTAGGAGCGCAGCCACACCTGCTCGACGTTGACCCCGGGGAACGCGTCGGCGCGCTCGGCGAGGTAGTAGTGGATGAACGGCGAGACGTCGGTCTTGAGGGTGACGTCAGCGTAGGGCAGCAGCGCCTGCTGCTGGGCGACGTCGCAGTCGATCGCGGCCAGATGGAGCACCCCCTGTCCGGCGACGAGGCAGCGCTTCGGCTTGAGGCTGAGGCCGAGGATCGCGCTCAGGCGGCGGTACATCGCCTCGCGCTGGGCGGTGTCCTTGGGGAGATCGGGCGGCGAGAGCTGGACGGCGATGGCCGGCTTGCTGTCGACGAGGATGTCGCCGTTGCGGTCGACGATCTGGCCGCGCGGAGCCGGGATCGCGATGTCGCGCACCCGGTTGACGCTCGCCTGGGCGAGGTACTGGTCGCCGGAGAGCACCTGCAGGAACCACAGGCGGAAGAAGATGATCGCGAACATGGCCAGCGCGAAGGTGCCCACGACGGCCACGCGCAGCGCGAGCTGCGGAGTGAGGGGCGGTCGGCGGTCTTCCGGCAGCTGGATCATCGCGAGGCCGAGCGGGGGATCTGTCCGAGACGCTCAGAGGGTCGTGAGAGCGGGCTGAGGCCCCCGGTGGTGTAGGCCCGGCGGCGACGGCGGCGCGGGTCCTCGGGCAGAGCGGGGCGGACGATCCGGCGGACGACGGCGTAGACCGGCAGCGCGATCAGGGTGTTGACGAGCACGGTCACGAAGATCTGTTGGAGCAGCAGCCAGGACACGGGCGAGTCGACGCCGAGCAGGAACTGGATGAGCGTCATCCCAATCCCCGCGACCGCGGTGGCTGCGGCGCCGAGGACGAGCGGCACAAGGCCGTGCGAGGGGTCGCGCAGCTCGCGCAGGCGACCCGACCAGTAGCCGATCGCGATGTAGAGCAGCGAGGTCACCCCGAGGGTCTGCACGAAGACCATGTCGACGAGCAGGCCGATGCCGAAGCCGGTGATCGCGCCGAGCATCGAGCCGGTGAGCAGCCCAACGGACATGACGACGAGCGGCGTCAGGTCGGCGGTCACGCCGAAGATCGAGATCTGCGAGACCGCGGCCGCCTGGATGACCACGGTGCCGAAGGCCAGCAGGACGAGCCGGAGCGGAAGGCGCAGGTTCTCGTTCATCCGCTGCCCACCTGGGCCCGCTGGCTACCGGGGTGCGGGCGGGTGAGGATCTGCACCGGGTCGACGTGGCGGAGATCGGCCGCGGGATCGACCTGGACCTGGCCGTTGTTGATCAGGTCGTTCTGGGAAGCGTTCGAGACCTGGCCGATCGGGATGCCGGGCGGGAACAGCGAATCGAGCCCGCCGGACTTCCAGCCGGCCGTGACCACCTGCTGCCCGACCGAGATCGGCGCGTGGCGCGGCAGGTACTGGAGCAGCAGCTGGTAGGGATTGCCGACCGCGGGGACGAGCACGCCGGTGTCGCCGTACTGGTCTTGGACCTGGGCGGTGACCGCCGAGGAGTGGTCGGTGATCAGGGTGACGATGGCGAAGGTCGGGCCGACGGTCGACACGCGACCGACGAGCGCACCGTCGCCGATCACCGGGTCATTGACGTGGACCCCGTCATCGGCGCCCTTGTCGACCTCGATCGTCGCGTACCAGAGGATCGGGTCGCGTGAGATCACGTGGGCGGCCACAGGCTGGTAGGCGCTGACCCCGATGCTGTTGTCGAGCCCCACCTCCTTGGTGAGCTGGGCGTCGTTGATCGCCTTCGCCTGGGCCTGGGCGAGCTCGACTCGGAGGGTCTGGACCTCCTTGCGCAGCTGGTCGCGCTGGGACTTGGCGTGGAAGGTGTCCGAGAACCAGCCCGCGATGTCCCGCACGGGCTTGAGCGCCTTGCTGGCGCCCTCCTGGATCGGCGAGAGAACCTCGACGATCCCGCGCTGCACGCTGTGCAGCGGGCTGTTCACGGACTCGCCGAAGTAGGCGGTCAGCAGAATCAGGGAGACGACGACGAGCAGTGCGAGGACTGCGCGACGGCGCCGGACTTGCTTGTCATGCACGGTGTGCCTGTCTCCAAGTTTTTACTGCGCATCCGGTCGCCCCGATCTCACGAAGCTAATAGCGGCGGCGCCGGTTGCGTGAATTCTTGCTCGAACGGTGGATCGCCTCAAATTCCTCCAGCGACCTCCCCGACCCCACCGCGACGCACGTTAGCGGCGACTCGGCGAGGTGGGCCGGCATCTGCGTCTCGTGACGCAAACGCTCCTCGATGCCCTGTAGCAGCGAACCGCCTCCGGCCAACATGATGCCACGATCCATGATGTCGGAGGCTAGTTCCGGTGGAGTCCGGTCGAGGGTCTCCTTGACCGCGTCGATGATCTGCGACACGGGCTCCTCGAGCGCGCCGCGGATCTCCTCGCTGGTCAGGACCACCGTCTTCGGCAGCCCGGACACCATGTCCCGGCCGCGGATCTCGGCCTGCACCTCCTCGGGCAGAGGGAAGGCCGAGCCGATCTCCAGCTTGAGCTCCTCCGCCGTCTGCTGGCCGATGAGCAGCTTGTACTCCCGCTTGACGTAGTTGATGATCGCCTCGTCGAGCTCGTCGCCGCCGACGCGGATCGACTGCGAGACGACGATCCCACCGAGCGAGATGACCGCGACCTCGCTCGTGCCACCGCCGATGTCGACGACCATCGAGCCGGTCGGCTCGCCGACGGGCAGGCCGGCGCCGATCGCGGCCGCCATCGGCTCCTCGATCAGGTAGGCCTGGCGGGCGCCGGCGCTGAGGCAGGCCTCCTCGACGGCGCGCTTCTCGACGCCGGTGACGCCGGAGGGGACGCAGACGACGACCCGAGGATGCGCCCAGCGGTTCTGGTGAACCTTCTGGATGAAGTGCCGGAGCATCTCCTCGGTGACCTCGAAGTCGGCGATGACGCCGTCCTTCAGCGGCCGGATGGCCGAGATCGTCCCCGGGGTGCGGCCGAGCATGCGCTTGGCCTCGATCCCCACCGCGTGGACCTCGCCGGTCCGAGAGTCGACGGCGACGACGCTCGGCTCAGAGAGCACGATGCCCCGCCCCCGGACGTAGACGAGGGTGTTGGCGGTGCCGAGGTCGACCGCCATGTCGCGGCCACCGAAGCCGGTCAGGTACGTGAAGAAACCCATTCGATGAGAGGTACTGCGAAGCGTGGAGCGAGAACTGCGAAGCGTGAAGCGGGGGTACGGCGAAAGCGTGAACCGGGGCGGCGACTAACGAAAGGCCGCGCCGATGCTGCCAGTTCCGCCCACGGCTGAGTGTATCGAACGCCCGTGCGCCTGACGTCCCCGGATTGCGCCCTCCGGCGGGAAAAAACGCTGGAAACAAGCTAAATGGTGAATAAAGAGACCCCCTGCAATCCTGGTTTCACGGGGGATCGCGCCGATCGTGCCCCTGTCGAGCGGGGCGGGCCTCGGCTGCCGCGATCGCACGATCGGCGCCGAGCGGGGCCCCGGACGGGCCCTACGCCCAGACGAACGGCGGGTAGGGCTCGGTCATCCAGTAGTTGTAGATCGTCGTTCGCACCGCCCACCGGAAGGCGATCGTGACGACGTTGAACATCCCCTCGGGGAAGCGGCCGGTGATGAGGATCGCGAAGAAGGCGATGAACACGCAGACGTAGGCGGCGAGGGCGATGGCGGCGGCGCAGAACGCGGCCGGAATGACGAGCAGCCAGTGGACGAGCGGGCGCCAGCGGGCGATCTGCTGGGGGTAATCGACCTCAACGCGCACAGGATAGGACGGGTCGTCCGCGAGGCTGAACGGCGGGTACACGTCGGTCACGAGGCTGATGTAGGCGCCGACGCGGTGCGCCCAGCGCACGACGCCGACCATGTAGTCGAACATCCCCTCGGGATAGCGGCCGGTGATGAGCACGGCGAAGAACGACACGATCCAGACGACGTAGGCGCCGATCCCGAGGAAGAACAGCGCGATGTAGTGCGGCAGGGCGAGCAGCCACTTGACGAAGATCAGCAACCGGCTGAGCTGCGGCGGGTAGTCGATCTCGAGTCGAGCGGGATAGTCAGGGTTCGGCGGCATGGGTACCCTCCTCGGCGTCAGTCCGGACGGCGGCACCGTAGCCGACGCCACGGACGCCCCTCCCCTACCCCCCGAACCTCCCTACCCCCCGAACCCCAGCAGCCCGGGCTCGAGCTCGAGCAGCGCGGTCACCGGCAGCCCGACGACGTTGAGGTAGTCCCCCTCGATCGAGGCGACGAGTGCGGCGCCGCGGCCCTGAATCGCGTAGCCGCCGGCCCGCTCGCGCCACTCGGCGCTGTCGAGGTACCACTCGACGAGCGCGTCCCCCAGCGCACGGAACCGGACCGCGGTGCTCGCGCTCGCGGTCCGCTCGCCGCCGTCGGCGATCAGACACAGGCCGCTGATCACGGTGTGGCGCACGCCGGAGAGCGCGCGCAGAGTCGCGCGCGCCTCCTCACGGGTCTCGGGCTTGCCGTACAGCCGATCTGCGCACCACACGACGGTGTCGACCCCGAGCACGACGGCGTCGGGGTGGCGGTCGGCGATCGTCCGCGCCTTGAGGCGGGCGTTGTGCAGCGCGACCTCGGCCGGCGGCCCGCTCTCGCGCTCGATCACGTCGGGCACGGCGATCGTGAACACGACGCCGAGCTGCTCGAGGATCGCCCTGCGCTGCGGCGAGCGCGAGGCGAGCACGAGCCGACCCACCGGGTCGGTCAACCGCTCAGCCCAGGTCGGGGAAGAACAGCGCGACTTCGCGGGCGGCCGACTCGGGCGAGTCAGAGCCGTGGACCATGTTCTGGCCGACCTCGGTGGCGAAGTCGCCGCGAATCGAGCCGGTGGTCGCCTGCAGCGGGTTGGTCGCGCCGATCACCTGGCGGGCGGCCTCGATCGCGTGGTCGCCCTCGAGCACCATCGCCACGAGCGGACCCGAGGTGATGAACTCGACGAGCTCGCCGAAGAACGGCTTGCCCTCGTGCTCGGCATAGTGCTGCTGGGCGATCTCGACGGTCATCGTCATGAGGTCGAGCGCCGCGAGGCGCAGGCCCTTACGCTCGAAGCGGGCGATGATCTCGCCGGTGAGGTTGCCCGCGAAGGCGTCGGGCTTGACAAGGATGAGCGTGCGCTCCACGGGAGCCTCCGTTCAGGTCAGGTTTCTCAGCCGTCAGGGAGCCGACGGACCGGCTTCGCCCGAGTAGCCGGCGATCGGCTGCTCAGACGCGCTCTCGCGGCGACGGCGGGTGCGCCGGGCGGCGGTCGGCACGGCGCCGACCTCGGCCTCGCAGTACGGGCAGATCTTCCAGGCCGGATCCAGCGGGCGACCGCACGCCTTGCACGGATCCTTGAGCTTGCGCATGCAGTTGGGGCAGCGCAGGAAGTCCCGCTCGACCTCGAAGTCGCAGTGCGGGCAGAGGTGATAGCCGACCTCGGCCAACCGCGCCTCCGCCGCCTGCATCTCGAGCTCGCGCTCGCGCACGTCGTCGAGATACTCGGGCGGTCGCACGATCATGTAGACGATCGTGCCCACGTAAGGGAACAGCGAGGCGGCGGTGGCGCAGCCGACGAGCATCGGATCGCCGATCCGCCGCCGTGCGTCGGCATAGGTCCAGTAGACGAGCGCCAGCCAGATGACGACGAGGAACAGGACGACCAGGGACACGACGAGGCTGATCGTGCTGTTCTTGATCCCGAACACACCGAGTTCAAAGAGCATTGAGGTGGCGAGTGTAGTGGGCGGGGATGTCGGACTGCGCTAGAGAAAGAGTCGGCCAAACAAATAGCCGATACCAAAAAACACCAAAATGACCATGGCGACGCCGAGCGCCACCAGGCCGATCATCTTGAGAAAGCTTGGTTCGTCGTGGTCGTTCACAGCATCGACGCGCGCCGGCGCCCCTCTGGCGCCAGCAGGTCGGCGACGAGATAGATCGAACCAGTGGCGAGCACGAGGCCGGACGGCCCGGCCAGCTCTCGAGCGCGGGCGAGCGCCGCGTGCGGATCGCGGACGATCTCCGACGGCGGCCCGCCAAGCTGGCCGGCGAGCGACTTCAGCGTCGGCGGCGGCAAGGCGCGCGGGTTCTGGCTGGAGGTGAGGACGAGGCGGTCGCAGGACGGGATCAGCGCCGCGAGCATCCCGGCGGCGTCCTTGTCGTCGAGCACCGAGACGACGGCGACGACCCGGTCGTGGCTGCGCGCGAGCTCGGGGAGCGACTCGGCGAGCGCCGCCATGCCGTCGGGGTTGTGCGCCCCGTCGACCAGGGTCAGCGGCTCCTCTCCGACGACCTGGAGCCGGCCGGGCACACGGACCTCGGCCGCGGCGGCCTGCACGGCCCGCGGGTCGAGCTCGCCGAGGTAGGCACCCGCGGCCGTCCGGGCGAGCGCGAAATTGCGGCGTTGGAAGGTGCCGAGCGCACCGACCGGCACGCCGGGGTCATCGTCGGCCCGGATGATCCGCGCGCCCCGCTGCGCCGCGACCTCCCGGGCGACGGCGTCGGCGTCGGGATGCAGTCCCGCCCCGAGCACGAGCGTCGCCCCCGGCTGCGTGACGTCGAGCTTCTCGGCGGCGATGTCGGCCACCGTCGGACCGAGCCAGCGCGTGTGCTCGAGGCCGACGCTGGTCAGCACCTGGACCTTCGAGGGGATGACGTTGGTGGCGTCGTAGCGGCCGCCGAGCCCGGCCTCGATCACCGCCACCTCGACGTCACGCGCCGCGAGCTCGGAGTAGGCGGCCGCGGTGAGGGCCTCGAACTGGGTCACCTTGTCCTCGCCGCTGAGCGAGTGGTCGACGAGCTCGGCCGCGCGCGCCGCCCGGGCGACGGCGCCGGCGAACGCGTTCGGGTCGAGATCGCGGTCGGCGATCCGGATCCGTTCGGCGAAGGACACGAGGTGCGGCGAGAGGTAGGCGCCGGTCCGCAGACCGTGGTGGGCGAGGATCGCCGCGATCATCCGCACCGTCGAGGACTTGCCGTTGGTCCCGACGACGTGGATCGAGTCGAACTGCCGCTCGGGATGCCCGAGCGCGGTCATCAGCCGGCGCATGCGGTCGAGACCGAACCGCATACCGAACAGCTCGAGCGAGAGGAGATAGGCCTCTGCCTCCTCGGGCGTCACAGCGCCTCCAGCTCGGAGCGCAGGCGGGCGAGCTTCTCGCGCTCGGCCTCGACGACCGCGGCGGGCGCCTTGGCGACGAAGCCCTGATTGGCGAGCTTGCGCTCGGCGCGGTCGATCTCGGCCGCGAGCTTGGCCCGCGCCGCCTCACGCCGGGACTCGGCCGCGCCGACGTCGAGCGCGTCGCTGGCCAGGATCTCGACCGCTCCGCCGGGCACGGGAACGGTCGCCACGGGGTCGCCGCCGTCGTGGGTGAACGAGAGTCGCGCCAGGCGGGCGATCTGTCCCTCGGTCTCGTCGAAGCCGCTCGCGCTGAGCCGGGCGGGCAGGCTCGCGCCGGCCTTCACCCCGGCCGTGCTCCGCCACGCCCGCAAGGCCTGGATCGCCTCGATCGTGCGCCCGAGCGCGTCCTCGGCGTGGCTGTCGTCGGCACTCGCGCCGTCCGCAGGCGGTGGGGTCACGCGCTCGGCGAGCAGGCCCCCGGCGCCGGGGACGAACGAGTAGATCTCCTCGGTGACGAACGGGATGACCGGGTGGGCGAGGGCGAGCGTCTCGGTGAGCACGTACAGCAGCGTCGCCGCGAGCTCCGGGTCGCCGTCACGCAGGCGCGGCTTGATCAGCTCGAGGTACCAGTCGCACAGCTCGCCGTAGACGAACTCGTAGAGGCCGAGCGCGGCGCGTGAGAACTCGAAGCGGTCGAGCCGGTCGGCGAACTCGCGCCGGGCGCCGGCGAGCCGGGCGAGGATCCAGCGGTCCTCGACCGTCTGCGGCGAGACCGCCGCTCGCGCGTCCTCGCCGACCCCGAGCAGGATCAGCCGCGAGGCGTTCCAGAGCTTGTTGGTCAGCTGCTGGCCCTGGGAGACCTTGTCCTCGGCGAACTTCACGTCCTGGCCCGAGGACATCGCCAGCAGTCCCCAGCGCACGGCGTCGGCGCCGTACGGCGGGAAGTCGCCGGCGTCCTCGCCGAACACGGGTGGGCGCGGGCCGCCGTCGATGAGGTCGAGCGGGTCGATGCCGGTACCAAGCGACTTCGACATCCGGCGCCCGTCGGGGGCCTGGATGATCGAGTGCACGTAAACGTCGGAGAACGGGGGCTGGCCGGTGAACTCGATGCCCATCATCACCATCCGCGCCACCCATAGGAAGATGATGTCGCGGGCGGTCGAGAGGACGTCGGTGGGATAGAACGCCCGCAGCTCGGGCGTGTCGGCCGGCCAGCCGAGCGTCGCGAACGGCCACAGCGCGCTCGAGAACCACGTGTCGAGCACGTCGGGGTCGCGCTCCCAGCCCTCGCCGTCCGGCGCCGAAGTGCCGACGTAGGTCTCATCGCCGCGGTACCAGACGGGGATCTGGTGGCCCCACCACAGCTGGCGGGAGATGCACCAGGGCCGGATGTTCTCGAGCCAGTCGAGGTAGCGGCGGCGCTCGGAGTCGGGGTGAATCCGCACTCGGCCCTCGGCCACCGCGGCCATCGCCGGCCCGGCGAGCTCGTCCATCCGCATGAACCACTGCAGTGAGACGAGCGGCTCGATGCGGCGACCGGAGCGGTGCGAGAACGGGACCGTGTGGGTGAACGACTCGGTCTGGGCGAGCAGCCCGAGCTCGCGCAGCTCGGCGACGATCGCCTCCTGGGCGTCCTCGACCGAGAGCCCGACGAAGCGCTCGGGCGCCTCGTCGCTCATGCAGCCGTCCTCGCCGATGACGCTCAGCTCCTGGAGACCGTGCCGGCGGCCGATCTCGAAGTCGTTGGGGTCGTGGCCGGGCGTGATCTTCAGCGCGCCGGTGCCGAACTCCGGCTTGACGTACTCGTCAGCGATGATCTTCAGCTTGCGGCCGACGATCGGCAGCACCGCGAACTCGCCGATCAGCCGCCGGTAGCGGTCATCCTCGGGATGGACGGCGATCGCCGTGTCGGCGAGCATCGTCTCCGGGCGGACGGTGGCGACGGTGATCGCGCCGCTGCCGGAGGCGAGTGGATAGTCGATGTAGTAGAGCGTGTCGGTGACCTCCTGATCCTCGACTTCGAGGTCAGAGATCGCCGAGCGGCTGCCGGGGTCCCAGTTGACGAGGTAGCGGTCGCGGTAGATGTAGCCCTTGCGGTAGAGCGAGACGAACACCTCGAGCACGGCGGCCGCGTACGCGTCGTCGAGAGTGAAGCGCTCCTGCTCGTAGTCGCAGGAGGCGCCGAGCCGCTTGAGCTGGTCGATGATCGCGCCGCCGTACTGCTCGCGCCACTCCCAGACGCGATCGATGAACGCCGCGCGTCCGATCGCCTCGCGGCTCGAGCCCTCCTGGACGAGCAGCCGCTCGACCTGGGTCTGAGTGGCGATTCCGGCGTGATCGGTGCCGAGGATCCACTTCGTCCGCCGGCCGCGCATCCGGTGGTCGCGGATCAGGCAGTCCTGGACGGAGTTGTTGAGCGCGTGCCCCATGTGCAGCCGTCCGGTCACGTTCGGCGGCGGGATCGCGATCGAGTAGTTCTCCTCGGGGCTCCCCTCGGGCTCGGGATGGACGAGCCCGGATTCGAGCCACCGCTCGGTGATCCGAGGCTCGACCTCGGCGGGGTCGTAACGCGTGGTGGACTGCAGGTCGGGCATCGAGATGTGAGTCTAGGGGCGATGTTGGCTGGCTGACCACGGCCGGTTTACCGGCGCGTTGCGCGCGGGTACCCGGCGATTGGTCCAGATCGGAGAACTCTGCTCCTCCGCCCGCCCCGCGCAGGCGATATGGGCTTCTGTCGGGGAGGATCCTGAGCCGCCCCAGCAGTCACTGAGGACTCGAAAGGCCCCGCCAGCCGGGGTCTTTCGAGTTTCTTCCCGGCGGCCCCCCGACCCTGAACAGCCGGTCGGCCGGCGGACACCGCTAGGCGGCGGCTTCGCCCTCCTCGTCGGGAGCGGCCACGGTGACGAGCGTCGGCGGAGTGCCCTTGTCGATCGTCTCGCGGGTGACGACGCACTTCTCTACGTCGCGGCGCGAGGGCAGCTCGAACTGCACCTCGAGCAGGACCTCCTCGATGATCGACCGCAGGCCGCGGGCGCCCGTCTCACGCTCGAGCGCCTTGTCGGCGATCGAGGACAGCGCCTCGTCGGCGAACACGAGCTCGATGCCGTCGAAGTGGAAGAAGCGCTGGAACTGCTTGACGAGCGCGTTGCGCGGCTCGGTGAGGATCTGCATGAGCTCGTCGCGCGAGAGCTGATGGATCGCCGACATCACCGGCAGGCGACCGATGAACTCAGGGATGAGTCCGTACTGGATGAGATCCTCGGGCAGGCAGTGCTCGAAGATCTCGCCGGTGTCGCGCTGCTCCTTGGACTGGATCGCCGCGCCGAAGCCGACGCCCTGATGGCCGATCCGCCGCTCGATCACCCGGTCGAGGTTGGCGAACGCACCGCCGCAGATGAACAGCACGTTCGTCGTGTCGATCGAGAGGAACTCCTGATGGGGGTGCTTGCGGCCGCCCTGGGGCGGGACCGAGGCGGTCGTTCCCTCGAGAATCTTCAGCAGCGCCTGCTGCACGCCCTCCCCCGACACGTCACGGGTGATCGACGGGTTGTCGGCCTTGCGGGCGATCTTGTCGACCTCGTCGATGTAGATGATCCCCGTCTCGGCCTTCTTGACGTCGTAGTCGGCGGCCTGGATCAGCTTGAGGAGGATGTTCTCGACGTCCTCGCCGACGTAGCCGGCCTCGGTGAGCGCCGTGGCGTCAGCGATCGCGAACGGGACGTTGAGGATCTTGGCCAGCGTCTGGGCGAGCAGCGTCTTGCCGCAGCCGGTCGGTCCGAGCAGGAGGATGTTCGACTTCTGGAGCTCGATGTCGTTCTCATCGGACTGCATCATCTGGACGCGCTTGTAATGGTTGTAGACGGCAACCGACAGCGAGCGCTTGGCCTGTTCCTGGCCGACGACGTACTCGTTGAGGACGTCGTAGATCTCCCGCGGCTTGGGGAGGCTCTCGATGTCGAAGCTCGGTGGAGCGGTCAGCTCCTCATCGATGATCTCGTTGCAGAGATCGATGCACTCGTCGCAGATGTAGACGCCCGGACCGGCGATCAGCTTCTTGACCTGCCGCTGTGATTTGCCGCAGAAGCTGCAGAGAAGCTGTTCGTTGGAGTCGGTGGGACGTGCCATGCGATTCCTCTCTCCCCAGTCCGGCCTAGCGCCCGAGCACGAAGTCTAACCCCTCAATGCTCGGAGATGACGCGGTCGATGATTCCGTACTCCCTGGCCTCCTCCGAGCTCATGAAGTAGTCACGCTCGGTGTCCGAGCGCACCTTCTCGAGATCCTGTCCGGTGTGGTGAGCGATGATCTCATCAAGTCGTCGGCGGACATCGATGATCTCTTTAGCGTGGATCTCAATGTCGGTGGCTTGACCCTGGAAACTGGACGAAACCTGGTGGATGAGGATCTTCGCGTTCGGGAGCGCCATGCGCTTGCCCTTGGCGCCGCCGGCCAGCAGCAGCGCGCCCATCGACATCGCGATGCCGACGCAGATCGTCTGGACGTCGGGCTTGATGAACTGCATCGTGTCGTAGATGGCGAGCCCGGCGTAGACCGAGCCGCCCGGCGAGTTGACGTAGATCGAGATGTCCTTGTCGGGATCCTCGGACTCGAGATGCAATAGCTGCGCGACGATCAGGTTGGCGATCTGGTCGTCCACGGGCGTACCCAGGAAGATGATGCGCTCGTTGAGCAGGCGGCTGTAGATGTCAAACGCGCGCTCCCCGCGGGAGGTCTGCTCAACGACCATCGGTACCAATGGGCTCATGGTCCTCGCTTCTTTTGCTTGCACGCCCGGATTCCTGCCGAATGTAGCAACCGCTCAGACCCGGCCGGTCCGCACGAACTACGGGCGTGCGCCCGGGTCAAGGACGGCGCGACGCTGCGGGCTCACCGCCGTCCCGCTGCGTTGCGACGCTGATCCCGAGGGTCAGGAACCCGGGGTCCAGAGCTGCCCGGCGCCCTCGCCGGACTCCTCCCGGCCAGGGGTCCAGAGCTTTTCGCGGGCCTTCGCCTGCTCGACGGTGATCGTGTTCGCCTCGCCGACGAGCAGCTCGACGGCCTGTCGCGTGGCGACGTCCTCGCGGAGCCGGTCGAGGCGGCCGTTCTTCTCGAGCTCCTCGTAGAGCTCGCGTGCCGTCGTGCCCCGGTTCTCGGCCAGCGGCTCGAGCGCCGCGACGAGCTCGTCCTCGATCGGCTCGATCCCCTCGGCCTCGACGATGGCGGCGAGCACGGCCTCGCGGCGCAGCGCGGCGGCCGCGTCTGGCTCGGCATCATGGGCGAGGGTCTCCTCGTCCTTGCCGGAGATCTGCAGGTAGGCCTCCTTGGAGATGCCCTGGCGCGCGAGCGCCGACATCGTCTGCTCGAGCAGCTCGTGGGCGCGCGCGTGAACCAGCTGGTCGGGTAGCTCGATCTTCGCCTCGCCGGTCGCCGCCTCGAGCACCGCCTCCTCGAACTCGCGCTCGATCGCCTTCGTGTCGGCCTCGGCGAGCCGGGTGCTGATGTCCTCGCGCAGCTCGGCGAGGCTGTCGAAGCCGGCCGACTCGGAGGCGAAATCGTCGTCGAGCTCGGGCAGGCGCTTGGCCTTGACCTCCTTGACGGTGACGTCGAAGACCGCGTCCTTGCCGCCGAGCTCGCCCGGATAGTCGTCGGGGAAGGTGACCTCGACGGCGCGCTCGTCGCCGGCGGCGGCGCCGACGAGCTGCTCCTCGAAGCCGGGAATGAGCCGGCCGGAACCGAGCTCGAGGAGCTGATCGCGTCCCTCACCGCCGTCGAAGGCCTCGCCGTCGACCCGGCCGATGTAGTCGATCACGACGTGGTTGCCGCTCTCGGCCGGCTGCTCGACGGTCTCGAGCGTGGCGAAGCGATCGCGGAGCCGCTCGAGCTCGCTGTCAACCGCGGCGTCGTCGACCTGCGGCTCGCGCCGCCCGACCTCGAGTCCCTTGTAGGTGCCGAGCTCGGCCTTGGGACGAACGCCGATCTCGATCGTGAAGGCCAGCGGCTGGCCCTCGGCGGGCAGGTCGCCGACGTCGAGCTGGGGCTCGCCGACGGGGGCAATCCCGGACTGGTCGATCGCGTCGACGTACCAGCTGCCGAGCGAGTTGCGCAGGGCCTCGTCGAGGACGGCGTCGCGCCCGAGCCGGCGGATGACCACCGGTGGCGGAACCTTGCCCTTGCGGAAGCCGGGGATGCGGAGCTGGCGTCCGAGCGCGCGAGCGGCCTGCTGGACGCGGCGCTCGACCTCCTCGGAGAGGACCTCGGCGTCGACGCGGACGCGTGATTCCGGCAGCTCGGTGACGCTCGTCTTGACGGTGTCGGGCGATGCCATGGCGCAGACGATAGCTTCCGGCCATGCTCTGGCGGATTCCCGCGCGCCTCGTGACCGGCCCGCTGGCCTTCCTCGTGGCCGGTGCGATCGACATCGCGCTATTCAGCGCGGCCGCGCTCCGCGAGGCACTGCGCCGACGCCTGCGGCGCTCGAAGCTGACGGCGTCTCGGAGCTGACCGCGGGCCGCAAGCTGACCGCGGTCTAGGAGCGCACGAGGTTGCGCACCTCACGCAACGCGACGGGCAGCGTCGTCGTGTCGTAGATCCGTGAGGAGCGGACGTCGGCGAGCATGCCGAGGCAGCGCTCGATCTGGGCGCCGTTGCGCTCCGACCAGGCGTCGAGGGCCGCCTCCGCGCTCGCGTCGGGCGTGGCGGCGAGCAGGATCTCCTGGGTGAGGGCGCGGTGCAGCGTGCCGAGGTCATCGCGCAGCGCGGCGCGCGCGAGCGCCTGCCAGCGGTTCGCCCGGGGCAGCGCGATGATCCGGTCGCGCAGCCAGTTGAGCTCGAGTCGCGCCCCGAGCCGGAAGTACAGCTGCATCACCGTCTCCGGCGGGCGGTCGCACTCACGGGCCACGTCGACGATGTCGAACGTCGCGAGCAATGCCGGCAGGCCCGCGACGCGGTGGGCGAGCGGCTCGGGCACGCCGGCATCGAGCAGCTCGGCGATGCGCTGATCGTGATGGTCGCGATGCTCGCCGTCGAGAATCTCCGGCTGGGCGCCCGCCACCATCCGGGCACCGTCGGCGAAGCGGCTCGTGCTTTGCGCGATGTCGATCGACGTCGGATTGGCGCGCACGAGCCAACGCGTCGCCCGCTCCATCAGCCGGCGGCCCTCGATCAGCATGTCGAGCTGAGCATGGGCGTCGACCTCATTGTCGAGCCGCTCGACATCGGCCCAGAACGTCCCCATGTCGAGCACGTCACGGGCGACGGCGTAGCCCCGGGCGAGGATCGGCACGCTGCCCCCGGTCTCCTCGTGCAGACGGAACGCGAACGTCGTGCCGGCGCGGTCGACGAGCTGGTTGGCCACGACGGTGGCGATGATCTCGCGCCGCAGGCGGTGGCTGTGCATCTGCCGGCTGAAGCGCTCGGGGAGGGGCGCGGGAAAGTAGCGCTCGAGGTCCTGGGCGAGATGGGGATCCTCGGGCAGATCGGACTCGAGCAGCTCGGCGTAGAGGTGGATCTTGCAGTAGGCCATGACGACGGCCAGCTCCGGTGAGCAGAGGCCCTGATGCTCGCCCCGGCGCTCGGCGAGGGCCTCCTCGCCGGGCAGGAACTCGAGCTCGCGGTTGAGGCTCGCCACCTGCTCGAGGTAGCGGATCAGCCGGGCGTGGACGTCGATCATCTGCGTCGCCTGGGCGAGCGCGAGGCTGAGCGCCTGGGTCTGGGTGTAGCTCGCGTAGAGCAGGCTGTCGGCGACCGCGCCGGTCATCTCGAGCAGCAGCTCGTTGCGCTGCTTCTCGGTCATGTCGCCGGCCTCGACCTCGGCGTCGAGCAGGATCTTGATGTTCACCTCGTGATCGGAGCAGTTGACCCCGGCGACGTTGTCGATCGCGTCGGTGTTGATCCGGCCACCGCCGAGCGCGAACTCGATCCGGCCACGCTGGGTGAAGCCGAGGTTCCCGCCCTCCCCTACGACCTTGCAGCGCAGCTGGTTGCCGTCGACCCGGACCTGGTCGTTGCCCTTGTCGCCGGCGTCGGCGTGGCTCTCGGTCGCCGCCTTGACATACGTGCCGATGCCGCCGTTCCACAGCAGGTCGACCGGGGCGCGGAGGATGACGCGGATGAGCTCGTTCGGCGCGAGCTTCTCGGCATCGGTCCCGAGCGCCTCCCGGGCCTGGGGCGACAGGGCGATCGACTTGGCGCTGCGCGGGTAGACCCCCCCGCCCTCGGAGATGACCTCCCGGTCGTACTCGGCCCACGTCGAGCGTTCCTCTCCGAACAGGCGTTGGCGCTCCTCGAAGCTGCGCTCGGGATCCGGGTCGGGATCGATGAACACGTGCAGGTGGTTGAACGCGGCCACGAGCTTCGTGTGGCGGGAGCGCAGCATCCCGTTGCCGAACACGTCGCCCGACATGTCACCGATGCCGACGGCGGTGAAGTCGGTGCTCTGCGCGTCGGTCCCAAGCTCACGGAAGTGGCGCTTGACCGACTCCCATGCCCCGCGTGCCGTGATGCCCATCTGCTTGTGGTCGTATCCGCGCGAGCCGCCGGAGGCGAACGCGTCGCCGAGCCAGAAGCCGTACTGCGCCGAGACCTCGTTGGCGATGTCCGAGAAGGAGGCAGTGCCCTTGTCGGCGGCGACGACGAGGTAGGGGTCGTCCCCGTCGTAGCGGACGACCCGCTCGGGTGGCTGCGCCTCCCCGCCGACGATGTTGTCGGTGAGGTCGAGCAGCCCGGAGAGGAACGTCCGGTAGCAGGCGATGCCCTCCCGGGTGAGCGCCTCGCGGCCGCCGTCGGCGGGTGGCCGCTTGACCACGAACCCGCCCTTGGAACCGACCGGGACGATCAGCGCGTTCTTGACCATCTGGGCCTTCATCAGCCCAAGGACCTCGGTGCGGAAGTCCTCGGGCCGGTCGGACCAGCGCAGGCCGCCGCGCGCGACCCGGCCGCCGCGCAGGTGCACACCCTCGACCCGTGGGGAGTAGACGAAGATCTCGAACCGCGGCCGCGGCAGGGGGAGCACCGGGACGAGCGCGGGATCGAGCTTGAAGGCGAGCTGCGGCGGCGGGTCGCCCGAGGGCAGCCGCCGGAAGTAGTTGACCCGGAGCATCGCGCTGACGACGGTGAGGAAGCTGCGCAGGATGCGATCCTCGTCGAGGCTCTCGACGGCGTCGATCGCCTGCTCGATCTCCCCGACGAGCCGCTCGGCCTCCGCGTGGTCGTGCCGGTCGGGATCGAAGCGGGCCTTGAACAGCGCGACGAGCAGCCCGACGACGTCGGGATGCGCGAGCAGCGTCCGCTGCATGTAGCTGTACGAGAAGGGGATGCCGCCCTGGCGCAGGTACTTGGCGACCGCCCGGACGATGGTGATCTCGCGGCCGTCGAGGCCGGCCCGGAGCACGAGCCCGTTGAGACGGTCGTCCTCGAGCGTGCCGCGCCGGACGTCGAGGAAGGCCTGCTGGAAGCGCTCGCGCACGCGGTCCACGTCCTCGGCGGAGCACTGCAGGCCGAAGTCGTAGATCCACACCGGCTCGCCGCCGGACGGCGTGATCTCGTAGGGCCGCTCGTCGACGACCTTGGCCCCCATGTGCTCGAAGGTGGGAAGCACGTCGGAGAGCAGGACGTCGTCGGCGCTGTAGAGCTTGCAGCGGACCGTTCCCGCCGAGGCCTCGAGCGGCTGGTAGAGGCTCATGATCGGCTCGCGCCGAGTGGCGATGAGCTCGAGCTTGGCGATGTCCGCGACCGCGGCGCGGGCGACCCAGTCGTCGCGGTAGGCGGGCGGGAAGGCGTTCTCGTAGCTGCGGAACAGGTGGCTCGCCTGCTGCTCGTCGTGCTCGTCGGCGAGCGCCTCACGCAGGTCGTCCCTCCAGGCCCGGATCGCCCGGACCATCGTCTCCTCGATCTCGGCGACGTCGTACTCGTCCGCCGGGTGCTCGGCGCAGTGGACGATGTAATGCACGCGCGCGAGCAGCGACTCGGAGAGCTGCAGCGTCCAGTCGACGTGCGTCCCGCCGAAGGCCTCCATGAGGATGCGGGCCACCCGCTCGCGGTTGTCGGTGTTGAAGCGATCGCGCGGGATGCACACCAGGCAGTCCATGAAGCGGTCGAGCGGGTCGCGGCGGACGAACACCCGCAGTCGCTGGCGCTCGCCGAGGCTGAGGATGCCGGTGGCGATGTCGAACAGGTCGTCGGCGGTGATCTGCAGCAGCGAGTCCCGCGGGTAGGATTCGATCACCTCGGCCAGCGCCTTCGCATCGTGACTGTCGCGCTCGAAGCCGGCCCGGCCGAGGACCCGCCGCAGCTTGCCGCGCAGCAGCGGGATGTCCCGCGTGCTCGCCCGGTACGCAGAGGTCGTGTACAGGCCGAGGAAGCGCAGCTCGCCGGTCACGGCGCCGTCGGGACCGAACGTCTTGACCCCGACGTAGTCGAGGTAGGAGGGCCGGTGAACGGTCGAGCGGGAGTTGGCCTTGGTGAGCACGAGCGGGTGCGGCGAGCGCGCGAGCGCCTCGGCCTTGGCGGCGAGCGGCGTGTATGGCGTCGCCGGCGCCCCGCGGAGCAGCCCGAGACCGGTGTGGGGGATCGCCCGCAGTCCGGTCTCGCCGTCCTCGCTGACGAGCTCGTACTCGCGGTAGCCGAGGAAGGTGAAGTGATCGTCGGCGAGCCAATGGAGGAAGGCCTGGCTCTCCTTGGTCTCATCGGCCTCGATCGGCGGCGGGTGCTGATCGAGCGCGGCCGCAGCGCCGAGGCAGCGCTCGCGCATCGACTGCCAGTCGGCGACGACGATCGCCACCTCGTGCAGCACGCGCTCGAGCTCGGCCTTGAGCTGGCTGAGGGCGGCCTCGCTCGACTCACGGGTGACCTCGGCGTGGATGACCGACTCGCCGACGGCACTCGGGTCCTCGCCGCCGGATTCGAGCACGTCGATGAGCGCGCCCGTCTCGTCGCGCCGCACGCGCATCACCGGGTGGATGACAAGATCGATCGTGCGCCCGTCACGGGCGAGCGCCATCGTCACCGAGTCGACGAGGAACGGCATGTCGTCGGTCACCATCTCGATGACCGTGTGCGAGGACTGCCAGCCGTGGCGATCGAACTCGGGGTTGTAGACCCGGAGCTTGACCTCGCCGGGCCGCCGCGCCTGGGCGAGCTTCCAATGCGCCAGGGCGGCCCCGTAGAGGTCGAGCGGCCGGCGCCGGGCGAGATCGTCAGGCGCGACCCACTGGTAGTACTGGCGGACGAAGCGCTCGCACTGTGCGGCCTGGATGTCGGGTAGCCGTTCGCGCACCCGCGCGCAGACGGCTGCGATCCGTTCGACCTCGAGGTCCGCCGCCTTCACTGCCATCTTGGGACTTGCCGCCTCTCCTCGCGTCGTGCTTCGGCGCTCGGCTTGAGCGATTCGCAGCCTACTACCCGCCCGCGGCGGCGACCGGGGCAGCGGCGCTTGCATGACGGCGTGCATGGGGGCGGCCGTGGCCGTGGAAGCCGCGCATCCGTCCGCGTCCGATGCGAACATATGTTCGTGACGAGCGACGGCAATCCCTACGCGCGCTTCAAGCGGGCCCTCGAGACCGGGAACTCGGCGCTTGTCACCGCGGCCGCGCTCGAGCTGCCGCGGATCGCCCTCGACGACGCCCTGCGGATCTGCCTGGTGATGCGCAGCGGCGATCCGACCCGTTACGACCGGGCGGCGGTGCGGTGGCTCGGCCGGTTCGCGCTCGAGGCGAGCAACGCGACGATTGACGATCTGCGCCAGGCGGCCGATGCGCTCGATGCCCTCCCCCAGCACCCGTCGGAGGCGATGGAGCGGCTGCAGCGGCTGTGCGTCAGCCGGGGGGTGGGTTGAGGCTCACCGCGGCCGCGATCAGACCGCCGCAGCCGGTCGGGCGCGCCTGGGCAAGGCGCCCGTCGCTCAGACCACGACCGGGAGCGCGGCCGCGTGGACGCGCGAGTGCTGCAGGATGAGCTTGGTGATGAGCTGCGGGTTGTCCCAGGTGGGGATGTGACCGCAGTCGGGCAGCATGCTGCTCTGCCAGTGGCAGGCGGAGAGCCGGACGGGCCGGATCAGCCGGTCGCGCTCGCCGAACGCGAGCATCACCGGGACGTCGATCTCGTCGCAGCGGTCGAAGTAGCGCTCGCGGACCGCGGCGCGGGTCGCGTCGCAGGCCGTCGGCCGGCCGTGGGAGCGGATCATCCGCCAAGCCGCCTCGGCCGGGATGCGGTCGGGGTAGGCGGCGAACGGCCCGAGCACGATCCGTTGCGCGCGGGGGTTGAGCTGCGGCATCCGCGGCAGCCCGCCGAGCCGGCGGACGAGGCGATGAGCGGTGGCGCGGCTGACCGCGCTGGGATCGAGCACCGGCGCCGCCCACAGTCCGGCAGGGCACAGCCCGAGGACCGACTCGGCGCGTCCGGCCCGCGCGAGCTCGAACGCCACCCAGGCGCCGAGCGAGTTGCCGACGAGGTGGGCGCGGTCGATGCCGAGCTCGGTGAGCAGCACGCCGACGGCACCGGCGAGGGCCACCGGCGTCGGGGGGACGTCGGTGAGCGCGGGCGAGCCGCCGAAGCCGGGAAGGTCGACGGCTACGATGTCACGCGTCCGCGCGAGCGGCTCGAGCATCGGCTCCCACACCCCGAGTTCACCGCCGATGCCGTGCAGAAGAACGACTGGCTCTCCGCTGCCGTGTCGCTCGAAGTTCAGCCCGACGCCGTCCACTGGCGGCGCCATTACCCGCCACCGACGGCTTTACACCTGTTTTGCCGCCTACGCACGGACGCTCAGCACATCGGGCGGCGCGGGCGCGGGCTCGCCGGCGACGGTCATCACCCAGCCGGGCTCGACGCGCCACCACCCGGAGGTGGCCGGGGTGTCGTCGGGCCAGTCGACCCGCAGCGGGCGCCAGTACTCGGTCGCGGGGCCGCTGATGCCGCTCGTGCTGACGACAGCGTGGCGGACATCGAGGCGGAGCCCCTCGTGGCGGACCTTCGCCGCCGCCTCCTTCGCCGTCCAGATGAGGTTGGCGACGAGCGCCCGCTCCCCCGCCGGCCGGTTCCATATCCGCCGCTGCTCAGACGGCGAGAGCCACTCACGGATGAATGCGTCGCTGCGCGTCTCGATCACCTCGAGGTCGCATCCGGCGCTCCGCGCGCCGCCGGTGACGACGGCGAGCCCGCGCCCCTCGCGATGGCTGAGCGACACCGACAGCAGCAGGCGGCCGCCCCCGTACCAAGCCTCCGGCGCGCCGTCGGCCCCGGCCAGGATCTCGATCGACTGCGGCGGCGCGTCGCCTGCGCCCGGTGCGACGCCCGTCCGCTCGCGCACGGCCTGCAGCCAGGCGCCGACCGCGGCCTTCGCCGTCCAGCGGCCAAGCCGCCAGTCCGCGCGCCGCCGCTCGAAGCGCAGCCGCCCGAGGACCAGGCGCTCGTCGGCGCCGAGCCACCACTCGCCGGCCGGGACCTCAGCGCGTGACTGGATGAGCCAGCCGACCGTGTCCATCGCTCTCGTCAGTGGCGTTCGCCGAGGGGTCGAAGCGGCCGATGCCGCGCTCGACCGCATCGATGAGGAATCCGCGCATCGAGTGCGGGCTGATGATCCGGCTGACCGATCCGACCTCGACGGCGCGCTCAACGCTGTGGATGGCGTCGAATCGTTCGGCGAACGCGCCGCGCTCCTGCGCGAGGACCTCGTTCCAGGCGCGGTTGCGCTCGGCGCGGAGCTGTTGCCGCTCGGATCCATCGGCCGCGGCGATCCGCTCGTCGAGAGCGGTGATCCGCTCGTTCTCGCGGGCGGCCTTCTCAACCTCGCGAGCGAACACGACCGCCGCCGCCGGAGCGCCGCCGATGACCGAGGCGCGCGTGCCCTCGAGTGCGATCGTCTCGAGGTTGGGGTTGAGCTTCTGCGAGAACACGACGAACGCACCGCCGTGGTAGCGCGAGACGACACAGAAGACAATTGGACCCGTGAAATTGACAACTGCCCGTCCGATCTCGGCACCGAACTCGAGCTGCCACTCGCGCATCGACTCGGGCGAGGCGTCGAAGCCCGCGAGGTTGGCGAGGACCACCACGGGCCTGCGGCCGGCAGCCGCATTGATCGCCCGCGCGATCTTCTTGGACGAACGCGGGAACAGCGTGCCGGACGTCCAAGAGTCCGGGCCATCGGCCGGGATCGGGCCGTGCCTGGGCAGCGGGCGGGACTCGATCCCGATGACGCACACCGGCCAGCCGCCGAGGTGCGCGTCCCAGACCACGGCGTTCTCCGCGGGGCGCATCCCCGACCAACGCTCCAGCGGCGGAAGGTCGCGGTCGATCACTGCGTGCATCACCGAGCGGATGTCGAACGGCTGCTTGCGTCCCGGGTTCGTGGCATCGGAGAACACATCCGCCACGCGCGTGAGACTCGAGCCCGGAGCGACGTGCTCGGACTCGCCGACGTCGCGCCCAGCCGGATCGGCGGTGATCGCCTGGCGCGGGAACCGCTCGCCCGGCGCGACGTAGGTGTGCTCGTAGTACTCGAGCAGCACGTGGCATGCTCCCGCCAGGTCCTGGGCCCAGTACTGGGCCTCGCCGTTGGGCCCCATGATCCGGTCATATCCGCCGATTCCGAAGTTGTCCTCGGCCGAGACGCCGCCCGAGTAGTCGATCGCCTGCTTGCCCGTGAGCACCATCGCACTCTCGGGTGTCATGATCAGCGCGCCGCGGGTGTGCATCAGCATCGTCGCCTCGGCGTTCCAGTACGGCTGGGCGCCCACGTTGATGCCGGCGACGATGATGTTGAGCTCACCGCCCCCTTGCGTGAACAGGACGATTCGGCGCAGCACCTCCGCGATCCAGTCCATTGCCTCGGTCCCGCTGTCCATGGCGATCTTCGCTCCCGCCGAGAGCGCGAACCACTCGAGCGGTACACCGAGCTGCTGGGCGAGGTCGATTGCCGCGATGATCCTCCGGCACTCGGGCTCGGCAAGGGAGCCGAGCGCGCGCGTGGGATCGCCGAGCAGGATCACGCGCAGCATGCCCTCGGGGTAGCGCTCGGTGAAGTTGCGGATCACCCCAACGACGATGCCGGTCGGATTGGTCGCGGGTGGACGGTTGACCGGCACGAGCCGCCCGTCCTCGGCGAGCTCGTGCTCGGCGAACGTTCCCGCAGGCTGATCGGCGCTCGTTTGCACGGGGGCCAGTAGCCTCACCACTTCGGCGGGGTGCAGGGTGCCGCGCCGGCGCGCCGAGATGAGCCGTTGCGCTCCCTCGTCGAGCGGGTGCAGCGGCTCCGTCGGCGGGTCGTCGACCTGGACTGCGATGTCGTGTCCCGTCGGTGTGAAGAAGCGCAGCATGCGGTCTCGCACCACGCCGTCGGCCTCGCGGATGCGTCCCTCAAGCGTCAGCATCTCGAGCCCGAGGCCGGTGGTCAACGGCACCAGGCGCGCCATCAGCCTGCGGATCTCCTCGGGGTCCGGCTCCATCACCGGCCAGAGATGAAGCCGCACGCGGTTCCACATCAGCCGCCGGCTCAGTGGGCGGCGCGCCTGGTAGCCGCGGATCGCCTGAAACACCTGGACGAGCATTTGCTCGAGCTCCGGCAGCGCGATCACGCGTCCTTGTTCATCGCGTACGCGGGTGAGGTCGCGGACCTCGGCGACCGCGAACAGTCGCTCGTCCTTCGGATTCGTGCGCGCAACGCCGCGGAACAGGTAGATGTCCTCAGCCGATGGCAGCCGCTCCAGCTTGAACTCGCGGAAGCCCCAGAGCTTCAGCCGCTCGCCCATCATCGGGTGCAGTCCTCGCACGATCACGTGCTCCGAGAGTCCCTCCGGGCTCGGGCGGAACGTGAACAGGTCAATCGCCGACATCCCACGGCCCCGTCGCGGCTCGGCGACGGCGAAGATTATCCGATGCAGGGCGGGCGGCGAGGGGACCGCGCTGAGCGCAGCGCGCAGCTGCTCCGCCATTTCCTCGTGCGACGGCACCACGTCGCGGTGCTCCGCGTAGAGGTCGACGTTCGCAAGTTCGTTGTCGGGCAGCTTGGCCACTTGCTCGGCCAACGCGCTTGCGGCTTGCGCCAGGTCCTCCAGCTCGACATGGGCGACGAACAGATGCCGGTGCTGGCCTCCCAGCTCATAGTGCGACCGCAGCACCTCGTAGCCGCCGAGCTGCGTGGACTCGAATGCTTCGAGCGAGCGAACCCGGTAGTAGCGGCGCGCCATCGCCTCGACCAGGATCTTTCGGGCTTGCGGTGGCGCGCTGCCCATCGAGGATGTGAGCAGCGCCGCCAGCGGCCGGGGACAGTCCACGATGGCCCTCATGAGCTCGTCCCGGTCCGGGCGCGTCGGGTTGCTGATCAGCGCTGCGATGTGCTCCCCCATCTCGGCGTACACCGCCTCGCGGGCGGCGGCGACGACCGGCTCGTCGAAGTAGCGGAAGCGGACCTCGCGCGCCAGATCCGTGAGGATCGCGTCGCTTCCCTCGAGCGCTGTCACCAGCTGGTCAAGGACTTCGCGAAACTCATCGCCGACGTGTCCGACGAGCTCGTCGGCCGCCTCTAGGCGGCGGTCCAGGATCGCCAGGATCGCGGCGCGCGCTGTCCCCGCTCGCTGCTTGGACAGAAACAGGCGATGGCAAGCTTCCTCGAGCGCCGGCGTGCGCTCGAGGCCGTCGATCCCATAGTGCGCGAGCGCGCGCTCCAACTGCGCAACAAAACGTGGCGGCAGCCCCTCGGCTTCGGCGTCCAGCGAGCGCAGCCATGCGAAGAGGAGCTCCTGCGGGCTCTGCAGAAGCTCTGACTCGCCCTCCTCATCGTCACTGCGAGAACGGGACACGGCGGCTAGGTCGGCGAACACCCCGATCAGACGATGCTCGCCTGGAATCAGCGTCGGGTCACAGCTGAGCGGGTCAGCACACGCGCCATGCAGGTCGGCGATCGTACGCTCGACGTCGATGGCATCGATGTCGTACCCGAGCAGCAGCCATTGCATCCGGCGCAGGTTGTCGTGACAGCGTTGCGGCACTTCCGCCTGTTGGTCTTCGAGGTCGAACGACACCCGCTCGCCTGCGGCCGTCGCGGACGCAGCGGCGTCCATCGGCTCGAGCGCGAGGAGCGGCGCCTGGGCCGCGACATGCACGTTCTCGCCGACGAGGACCTCCCTGACGCGACCATGGAACGGCGCGGTCAGCGACGACTCCATCTTCATGGCCTCGACGACTGCAACCACGTCCCCCGCGCCGACGATATCGCCGACCGCGACCGGGATTGAGACCACGACCGCCGGAGACAGGTTTCGCACCGTGCCCGCGTCGCCGCGGGAGATCCGATGCGGCACGCCGTCGACCTCGATCAACAGATCCTCTCCCTGCCACGAGGTGAGCGTCCGATGGGTCCGCCCACGCAGCGACAGGCGTCGCTCGTGTGGCCCGAGCCGGTGCGTGCTCAGCTCGAGCACCCGGCCGTCGACGTTGACGCGGTAGTGATCCGGTCCGATCTGCGACACGGCCATCCTGTAGGAGTGCCCGCGGTGATTGAGGTCATACGTGCGCGATAGCCCGGTCGCCGCCTCCGGTCGACCGCGCCGCGCGAACGCGTAGAAATGGGCGCGGTCGGCGGCGGTGTCCTGATCGGCGAGCGCGATCGCCGCCTGCAGGAGCGCGATGTCACCGTGACGCAGCGGCACCGCCTCGCCGCTCAAGTACAAGCGGTCGAGCCAGGTGGTGTCGACCTCCCCCGTGCGGACCTCCGGACGGTCGAGCAGCTCAAGCAGGAAGCCCTGGTTGGTGGTGCCACCCTCGACGATAGCCACGGTGTCGGCGACTGCCCGGCGCAAGCGGGCCAGTGCCTCGTCACGGTCCTGACCCCACGCGATCACCTTGCCGATCATCGAGTCGAACTCCTCGGGAATCACATCGCCTTCGGCGACCCCGGTGTCGACCCGGACGCCGGGGCCCATAGGTAGCCGCAGCAGTGCGAGGCGGCCGGGGGCCGGCGCGAACCCGAGCGCCGGATCCTCGGCGTTGAGCCGTGCCTCGATCGCGTGGCCCAGGGGAGCGGGCGGCTCACCCTCGAGTCGGCCGCCCGCCGCCACGTGCAGCTGGAGCTTGACGAGGTCAAGTCCGGTGACGGCCTCAGTCACGGGATGCTCGACCTGCAGACGCGTGTTGACCTCCATGAACGAGAACTTGCGCTCCGCCGGCTCGTAGAGAAATTCGACCGTGCCCGCGTTTCTGTAGGCGGCGCGCAGCGCGAGCCGTCGCGCGGCGGCCATGAGGTCCTGCTCCTGCTCGAGTGTGAGCGCCGGGCTGGAGGACTCCTCGATGACCTTCTGGTTGCGACGCTGGAAGGAACAGTCGCGCACACCCACCGCCCAGGCTTGCCCCTGGCCGTCGGCGATGATCTGCACCTCGATGTGGCGCGCCGGAGCGATGACCTTCTCCATCAGCAAGGTTCCATCCCCGAATGCCTGCAGCGCCTCGGCGCGCGCGCTGGCGAAAGCCGATGGGAGCGCACCGAGGTCATCGACACGCCGGATACCGCGCCCGCCGCCGCCGGCCGCCGCCTTGATCATCAGCGGGAAGCCGATCCTCTCCGCATGCTCAACGGCCTCCTCGACGCTCTCGACCGCACCACGGCTCCACGGAGCGACGGGTACGCCCGCTTCCTCCGCCAGCCGCTTGGCGCCGATCTTGTCGCCAAGCAGGCGCATGACCTTTGCCTCGGGGCCGACGAACACCACCCCGAGGCGGTCGCACAGCTCGACGAACTCGGGTTGCTCGGCGACGAAGCCCCAGCCCACCCAAGCGGCGTCAGCCTTGGCGCTCCTCAGTGCTCGCTCGAGCGCGGCGTGATCGAGGTAGCCGACGCGCCGGCCACCCTGGCCATCGTCGACCAGACTCGGACCGAGGCACACCGCCTCATCGGCCTGGCGGACGAACATCGCATCGCGCTCACTTTCGGTGAACAGCGCGATCAGCGTGATCGGGTCCGCCCGGTGGTGGTTGAGCTCGCGGACGGCGTGGATGACGCGCATCGCGGGTTCACCGCGATTGACTATGGCCAGGCGTGTGAATGCTCGTTGCATGGGGCGCCCTCAGTCGGCACTCATCGCGGTGCGAATCGGAGCGACCGCGGTGGGCTCGAGCTCGCCGGGCACCTCGCTCGTGCGGTATCCCTCGAGCCGCATGCGCACGCGTCCGGTCTGATCGACGACATCGGCATCGACTCCGTCCTCGCGCGGCGTCACGACCGCCCACAGTCGGCCCTGCTTCTTGCCTCCCGTGAACCGCGTGACGCGGTCGATATGCATCGGGAGAGCCATCCGGCCGGTGTTGCCGATCTCCCAGATGCCCGCAGTCTGGAAGCACAGCTCGATCAGCCGCGGAGTCAGCTCCATCGGCTGGTCGGCGGGGTCATGGTCGTTCGGCAACTCGTCCGCCAACCGGCCGACGATGTGGCCATCATCGCGCCACGCCCGGTCGAGGACCTGGTATGCCGGGCCGTGGAAGTAGATCTCGTAGACGACCTCTCGGCCGACGCCGGCCTCGCCGTCCGCGTCCGTGGGCGCGACGGTCGCCTTCGGCGCTGCCGGCGCCTTGCGCGCGAGCCGCGCGCGGCCCATGAAGTGGCGAGTCTCCTGCTCGTCCTGTCCATGCAGCGCACGACGGCCGACCAGCTCGCAGTCGGCCAGCACCGTCCCGCCTCCGCCGTCGCGTAGCCGAGCGTGCAGGATCACCGTGCGCGGCTCGTCGCGGTAGAACTTGAACGGCGCCATCAGGTTGACGTCCGCGAGCTCAACCACCTTGAAGCCCTCAAGCAGCGCGGTGGCGGCCTCGGCGAAGCCCTCCAGGCCCATCACGCCCGGGAGCACCGGAATGCCGTCGATCCGATGATCATTCAGGAACGCCTGTCGAGTCGGATCGAGCTCGGTCAGGACCGTCAGCTCGCCACCCGAGCTCAGACCTGTGATGCGGCCGGTCATCGGCCCGATTCGTTTGCCCAGCGCCGCGGTGGCCTGCTCGACGTCGAGACCGCCGGTGTCGTGGCGCTCCTGCGCCATGATGCCGAGCGATCCAGCCTCGAGTACTTCGCCGCCGGCGCCCGCGGCCGTCAGCTCGCGACGGACCACCGGGATCGCGACCTCAGGCGGCAGCATGTCGATACCGGCGACCTCCATCATCTTCGGGATCGAGCCTCGACTTGCCATCCCGATCTGCGCCCACGCTGTCCAGTCAATCGCGATGCCGCGGGTGGCGCCTGACCGGCGCATGTGGGAGGCGCTCTTGCACAGCAGGTCGTTCGCCGCCGAGTAGTCCGTCTGACCGCCATTGCCGAAGCGCCCGGCGATCGAGCTGAACACGATCGCGGTACCGGGGGCGCCGGTTCCGGCGTCCTCGAACGCGGCGAGCAGGTTCAGCCAGCCGTGCGCCTTGACGTCGAACACGAGGTCGTACTCGCGTTGCGGCTTGTCCGGCAGGAAGTGGCTGATCTCGACTCCGCCGCAGTGCAGCACCACGTCGACCTTGCCGCTGGCGGCGACCGCCGCCGAGACCTGCTCGGCGTCGGTCAGAGGTCGACCTGATGCCAGTGCGCGGTGCCGCCCGAGCGCTCGATCGCGGTGATCGCGTCGAGGGCTGCCTTCTCCCGCTCGATGCGCGCGAGCTCGCGCTCGACGAGCTTCGGCGTCGCCTTCTCGCCGCGGGCGCGGATGCGGTCGGCGAGCTCTCGCTTGAGACCATCGCGATCATCGCTGAACTTGGCCAGATCGGGATCGGACGCGTTCGGCGCCGCCACGAGGTCGAGGAGATGGAACGTGCCGCCGGACGCAGCCGCGAGGTCGGTGATGATCGCCGAGACGATGCTTCCGGCCGCGCCGGTGACGAGGAACACGGTGTCCGGGGTGGGCTCGCGGGCCGGCTCGTGCTCGACCGCCTGCTCGGCGAGCGCGACCGACCACCGGAGCTCATCTGCGTGGCCGATCTCGACCGCCCCGGGATCGCGGAGCGTCTCCTCGAGCAGCGTGTCCGCCACGGTTTTGGAATCGCTCTTGCCGAAGTCGACGGCCTTCACCATTGCGATGGGACGCTCACGAGACAGAGCCTTCGTGAATCCGCTGACTGCGCCGCCCAGGACGCTGGTCGCACCTTCGGTCTCATATCCGTGGCGTCCGCCGAGCCGAGTGCCGCTCACGAGGAACGTCTCCTCGCCGGGAAGCGCACGCATGGTCGCGGCCAGCAGCTTGACGCGGACGTGGAGAGCGTCTTTGCGCGCTGCCGAGTCGAGCTTGGTCAGCGGTCCCTCGTCATCGAGCGCCGGCAGCCAGTAGACGCCCTGGATCGGACCCGCGGCAGTCCAGTCGGCGATCTGGCTCTCGAGCGTCTCAACATCCGGCGCTCCATCGATCGTCAGCACCTCAGCGCCAAGCTCGGTGAGCCCTTCTGCAAGCGCCTTGGCCACTCCTCCGCCGTCGGGCATCACCACAACGCGGCTGCCGGGTTGAATCCTCACTCCGGTCTCCACGCAATACATCAGCGGGGGACGAACGACCGGGACGGGGATGCGGCGCGGGAAGCCCTTGGCGTCGGCCGCTTCGAGTGGGGCCGCGGGCGCGGGGGGCGTTTGCGGCTCGGCCGCCACCGGGGCCGGCACCGGCTTGGGCTCCGCCGCCGCGGGCGCGGCCAGCTGCGGGACACGCTCGCGCACGAACCCGACGACATGATTGAGCGTCGGATAGTCACGCAGCTTCAGCGCGTCATCACGCTCGATCCCCCACGCCTCACGAATCGAGGCGAACACCTCCGCCTGCTTGACCGTGTCAATCCCCAAGTCCGCCTCGAGATCGAGATCCATGTCCAGCAGATCCGTCGGATAACCCGTCTGCTCCGCCACGATCGCCAGCACCCTCGCCTCGACCTCGTCGCTGGCTGGGGCGGCCGCTGTGGCCTCGGCAACGGGCACGGCGGCCAGCTCGGGCGCGGCCGGTGGGACCGGCGCGGCAGCGGGCGCGGCGGTCGGCTCAGGCGCGGCCGGTGCGGCCGCCGCAGCGGCGACCGCCGGGATCCCCGCCCGCTCGCGCACGAACCCGACGACGTGGTTGAGCGTCGGATAGTCACGCAACTTCAACGCGTCATCACGCTCGATCCCCCACGCCTCACGAATCGACGCGAACACCTCCGCCTGCTTCACCGTGTCAATCCCCAAGTCCGCCTCGAGATCCAAATCCATGTCCAACAGGTCGGTGGGATAGCCGGTCTGCTCGGCCACGATCGCCAGGACCTTCGCCTCCACCTCATCGATAGCCGGGGCCGGGGCGGTCGGCTCAGGAGGCGCGGGTACCGTCGCCGCGACGGGCTGGGCGACCGGCTCCGGCGCGACGGCCGGCACGGCCGGCACGGCCGGCGCGGCCGCAGCGATCCCCGTGCGCTCGCGCACGAACCCGACGACATGATTGAGCGTCGGATAGTCACGCAGCTTCAGCGCGTCATCACGCTCGATCCCCCACGCCTCACGAATCGACGCGAACACCTCCGCCTGCTTGACCGTGTCAATCCCCAAGTCCGCCTCGAGATCGAGATCCATGTCCAGCAGATCCGTCGGATAACCCGTCTGCTCCGCCACGATCGCCAGCACCCTCGCCTCGACCTCGTCGCTGGCTGGGGCGGCCGCTGTGGCCTCGGCAACGGGCACGGCGGCCAGCTCGGGCGCGGCCGGTGGGACCGGCGCGGCAGCGGGCGCGGCGGTCGGCTCAGGCGCGGCCGGTGCGGCCGCCGCAGCGGCGACCGCCGGGATCCCCGCCCGCTCACGCACGAACCCGACGACGTGGTTGAGCGTCGGATAGTCACGCAACTTCAACGCGTCATCACGCTCGATCCCCCACGCCTCACGAATCGACGCGAACACCTCCGCCTGCTTCACCGTGTCAATCCCCAAGTCCGCCTCGAGATCCAAATCCATGTCCAACAGGTCGGTGGGATAGCCGGTCTGCTCGGCCACGATCGCCAGGACCTTCGCCTCCACGTCATCGATAGCCGGGGCCGGGGCGGTCGGCTCAGGAGGCGCGGGTACCGTCGCCGCGACGGGCTGGGCGACCGGCTCCGGCGCGACGGCCGGCACGGCCGGCACGGCCGCTGCAGCGGGTGCAGCCACCGCCACCGGAACGGGGGCGGACGCGGGCGCTGCAGCGGGCGCGGGCCTTGGTGTGACCGCGGGCGCCGGCGCCGGCGGCGTCTCAATCGGTGCGCCTTGATCAGCCACGCGCAGCCGGTGCTGAACGACCTCCAGCTTCGGATCTCTCGTAGCCGCTCGCGTGCTGCATCCACGCCTTCCAGGTCGCGCGGTCGGAGACCCGGTAGTCGTAGCCGAGGTCGGCCGGGCTCCGCCTCCGCCCGTCGGCGACGGGCGTCCAGCGCAGCAGCGACATCGAGATCTGCGATCCGAACCCAGCCGCCAGGCGCAGCGCGTAGCGGACGGGGTATGCACCGCCGGTGGAGAGATGGAGCAGGCCGAGCTCCGGATCGGGATCACGGAAGTTCGGAACGGGCGGAACGACGCCCGTCTCGAGCGCCTTGACCGCCATCACGTCCTCCAGCCCGACGGCCATCGGATGCCCCGTGAACCCCTTCGTGTTGGCGATCACGATGCGGTCGGCCTTCTCGCCGAAGACCTGTCGTAGCGCGTGGATCTCCGCCGCGGCGCTGCCACCCCTGGCGGGCGTGTACGTCTCGTGGGAGACGAACACGGTCTCGCCCGCGATCTCCTCCCGGCGAATGCCCCGGCGCTCCGCGCTCTGGATCAGCTTCTCCATCACACCGCCGATGTGGGCGACGTCGAGCCGTGTGCCGTGGAAGGCGGAGTTCGCGGTCTCTACCGCCAGCACCTCGCAGATCGGGGTGAGGGCGCGCTCGCGGGCCGCGCTCGCGCTCTCCACCACCAGGCCGGCCGCGCCCATCCCGATCAGCATGCCGTGGCGCCGCTGGTCGAACGGCAGCGCGGCCTCCTCGACGACGTCGTCGGTCGCGGCCGCACCGGTGGCCAGGAACCCGGCGCCGATCCAGGGCATCATGGTGTCCGAGGTGGCGTCGTCCGCCGCCACGATCACCACCCGCCGGCAACGACCGACGCGGATCCAGTCCTCGGCCAGGCCGATCGCCTGAGTGGTGCTGGCGCAGGCGGAGTTGATCTGCGTATTGGGCCCCCGTGCCCCGATCAGCTCGGCGAGCTGGGAGTGGCCCATCGGCAACAGGCGGAACAGCAGCCGGCGGTCGAGCGCGTACGGCTCCTGCTCGAGCTGCTGCCCGACGTCGTCGATGCGGCGCTCCACCTCGGCGAGCACGACGGGGTCGGTGCCGTCGTGGTCCAGCATCCGTGCGCGCAGCGACTCGAGCGCCGCCAAGCGTTCCCGGCGCATGCGATCGGTGGTGTACCGCGTTGCCTCGTCGGCCATCTCCTCGAGTCCGGGGAAGGCGGAGCAGAAGATCACGCCGGTGTCGTCGCGGAGCCCGTCGGGCAGCGACCACCGGTCCGGAAGCTTCGTGCCCTTGGTCGTCGTCTTGTAGCGGAGGACGAGTGGGATCCCCGCGTCGCGCAACGCGTCGATGCCGGCGGCGATCGCAAGCTGCGTGTCGCGCGCGAGCGCGGCGAGCCGGTCATCGTCGACCCCGAACTCCTCGGCCAGATCGAACGCGCCGGCTCGCGCTGCCAGCTTGATCACGGCGTCGAGACGGTCGATCGTCTCGAACCTGGCGAGTCCGTCCTCACTCTTGACCAGGCGCGTGATGTGCTTGTCGAGCATCTCGCGGCGAAGAGCCCCCGGGATCACGTCGATTCCCTGCTCTCCGTTGAGCAGCCGAGCGATGTTGGCGTCGTCGAACAGCCGCTCCGATCCCGGCAGCCCGAGGGCCGCCCCGGTGATCACGACCGGCTCGGTGGGGGGCGCGCCGTCCACGCTGTGCCCGGCCACCAGCTTGCGCCCCCGCTCCAAGAACTCTGCGAACAGACGCTCGAGGTCGTCGTGGGCCCCGGCACCCGCCGCAGCGGCATCGCCGGTAGCCGACGCCGTGACATCATCGCCGGCAACCGGCGCGGTCGCGGGCGGCTGCGTCGGCGCCGTAGGCCCAACGGGTGAGCTTCGCCCAGCCGTCGCGCCGGACTGAAGTGAGGCCTCCTCGCGCGTCGCCGGCTCACGCCCGGCACCCAATCCTGCCGCCCACAGCCCGCACAGGGCGTTGTTGAACGTGGCCACGTCGCCCTGCTTCGGATGGTTGGTGGCGAGGCTGACGACCTTGTCGTCGCCGAGCACATCGGAGGCGAAGCCCTGAAGCGCGTGCTTCGGGCCAACTTCGACGAAGACACGAGCGCCAGCGTCGTAGAGCGTATGCAGCCCCTTCACGAACTGCACAGGCGAGGCAACCTGCCGCGAGAGCATGTCGAGCATGTGCTCGACCGCCCCGTCGCCGGTGGGGTAGAGCTCGCCGGTGACATTGGCGACGACCGGGAGCTGCGGCGCTCGCAGGCCGAGACGCTGGAGCATCGCGCGCAGCGGCACGCTGGCGGGCTCGACGATGCTGGTGTGGAAAGCATGACTGACCGGCAGCGGGATCGCGGTGTGCCCGCGCTCCTGCAGCGCGGCGACGGCTCGGCCAACCGCCTCGGTGGCACCGCCGATCACGACCTGATGCATCGAGTTGATGTTTGCCAGCACGACATACCCCTCGATTGACTCGACGAGCTCCTTGACCTCCTCGAGCGGCGCGAACGCGGCGGCCATCGTGCCGGGGTCGGCGACCTGAATGCTCGCCATCTCGCGTCCCCGCGCGCTGACGGCCTCGAGCGCATCATCGAACGAGAGTGCGCCCGCGGCGACCAGCGCCCCGTACTCGCCGACCGAATGGCCCATGACCATGTCCGGGGCGATCCCGTACTCTCCCAGCAGCCGCGTGAGCGCGGTGTCAACCGTGATGACAGCGGGCTGCTGAATCTCAGTGGGGCGCAGCCCCTGTTCGATCCGCGCCAGCGCCGCGGGATCGTCCGAGTCGGCGAACAGGATGTCCGATAGGCGACGGCCCTCCAGCAGCGGTCGCATGATCTCGTCGGCCTCGTCGAACAGGTCCGCGACGGCCCGCTCGCGCGCGCGTAGGACGCCGAGCATGTTCGCGTACTGTGAGCCCTGGCCCGTGTACAGGAAAGCAACCTTCCCGGGGGCACCGCTGCCGCGGTGGACCCCGCGAGCCCGCAGCGCCGGCCACGCCGCCGCGTTGCCGGACTTCAACGCTTTCAGTGCCATGTCCGCCTTGCTCACCAAGTCGGGTCCGTCGGCGTAGTCGATCGCGATCCGCTCGGGCGCGCGCAACACCTCGGCGCTGGGCGGTGTCGGATCCAGATGCCGCCCCAGACGCGCCTCCGCCAGCGCGGTCCGCAGCTCGTTGGCGAGCGCCTCCTCGGTCGCAGCACCGATCACGAGCGCCCCGCGCACGGGCGCTTTCGCGCCGGTCGGCGCGCCGGACTGCTTCAACTGCGTCGGCCCCTCCACCACCTCGGCTAGCTCCGCCGGCGGCGCCGGCTGCATGGCCGGCGACCGAGCCTGCGTTGCCGCCGGGACGTCAGCGGTCACGGCGACGGAGGGACGATGGCCATTGGTGATCGGACGGTCGGGCACGTATTCCTCCATAACGATGTGAAAGTTGGTGCCGCCGAAGCCGAAGGCGCTAACGCCCGCGATCCGCGACTTGCCGGGGGCGACATCCCAGTCGCGCAGCTCGGTGTTGACGGCAAAGGGCGACACGCTCCAGTCCACGATGGGGTTGGGGCGCTCGAAGTTGATGCTGGGCGGCAGCACTTTGTCGTGCAGCGCGAGGGTCGTCTTGAGCAGGCCTGCCGCGCCCGCGGCCGCCTTGAGGTGGCCGAGGTTCGACTTCACGGAGCCGAGCGCGATCGACCCAACCGGCACGTGCGCTCCACGGAACGCCTCCATCAGGGCGCTCAGCTCGACCGCGTCGCCCACGCGAGTGGACGTGCCGTGGCCCTCGACCAGCGTGCAGTCCGCGGGGGAGATCCCGGCGTTCTCCCACGCGCGTTCGACGGCGAAGCGCTGGCCGATCGGGTTGGGGGCCGTGATGCCCTTGCCCTTGCCGTCGCTCGAGCCGCCGACGCCCCTCACCACGGCGTAGATCCGATCGTCGTTGCGAATCGCGTCAGCGAGCCGCTTGACCACGAACAGCGCGGCGCCCTCGCCCATCACGAATCCGTCCGCGCCGTCGGAGTACGACCGCGTGCCGGTGGGCGACAGGGCGCCGATCGCGCAGAACTTCACGAACGCGTTTGCGCCCATGTTGCGATCCACTCCGCCGGTGACCGCAATATCGAAATCGTGGGCGAGCAACCCTTCGACGGTTGCGTCCATCGCCGCCAGCGCCGAGGCGCAGGCCGCATCGGTGGTGAAGCTCGGACCGTGGAGGTTGAACAGGTTGGCGATCCTGCCGGCGATGCAGTTGCTGAGCTCGCCGGGCATGGTGTCCTCGGTCACCACCGGAAGCCAGTCCTCGAACCGCTTGCGCAGCTCGCGCTCCACCGTCGCGCGGACCTCGGCCGGAAGCGCGCCGAAGGTCTCGGTTCGCTCGAGCTCGCGGGCGAGCTCAGGGAACATGATGCGCAGGCTGGTCAGGTAGTGCTTCTCGCCCCCGAGGGCGCTGCCGATGATCACCGCGGTCCGATCGAGATCGAGCGGCCGCTCGGGCCAGCCCGCGTCGGCGAGCGCCATGCGCGTGCACGCGACCGCCCACTTTTGGCCGTCGTCCATCGAGTCGCCCACCTTCGGCGGGATCGGGAGCTTCCAGCCAAGCGGATTCCACTCCCAGTCACGCACCCAACCGCCGATCTTCGAGTACGTCTTCTCGGTCGCGTGCGGATCGGGATCGTAGTAGAGCGCAGGATCCCATCGCTCCGGATCGACCTCGCTGATCGAATAGACGCCCTGACGAACGTTGTCCCAGAACGTGGTGGCGTTCGGCGCGTCGGGCAGGATCGCTCCCACCCCGACGATCGCGGCTGCGTGGTCGAGTTGGTCAGACATGTCAGTTCGGCTTTCGTTCGTGTGATCCCTCGGTGTTCACGGGCGCATCCGTCCGTACACCGCCTCCGTCACCGCTCCCATGTCGGCGAGCAGCCCGCCCTGAGCGCGGTAGATCGCCGCTACTCCGAGCTTCTCCTCGAGGCCGCCGAGCTCGCCGCCGTCCGAGCCGGCCACGAGCCGGATCGCCTCGGTGGCGAGGGTGAGGGCGACCGTGCGGGCGTTGACCCGCGCCATCGCGGCGAGCGGGTCGGCGCGCAACCGCCTGGAGGCCTTATCGTGAAGCTGCTTGGCTCCCGCTCGATGCGCGCGCCGGGCGAGCGCACCGGAGCCCTCCGCCTGCGCGATGAGCGCGCCGAGACGCATGAGGACGTGCTGGTTGCGGGTCAGTCGGTCCGCGCGGCATCGCTCGAGCAGCTCGGCGAGGGCGTGGTGGGCGAGGGCGGCGACATCGGCGCCCACGTTCGGGTTCTCGCCATGGAGCGCCTCGAGCTCGCGGGCATGCGCGTGGTAATAGTCGCCACTGGACTTCAGGTGTTCCTGCCAGCGCCCCCGGGCGATCGTGATCTCCATGATCTCCGAGGTCCCCTCGTAGATCCGGGTGATCCGCACGTCACGCTTGATCTTCTCGACCATGTAATCGTGCGTGTAGCCGTAGCCACCGTGCGCCTGGATGGCCGCGTCGGCGGCGGCATCGCCGGCCTCGGTGGCGAGGTACTTGGCCACCGCGCCCTCGATGTTGAGCGAGCCCTCGCCCGCGTCGATCCGCTCGGCCGTCTCCTCGATCGCCGCGCGGGCCGCCTCGAGCGCAACAGCATGCGGAACGATCAGCTTGTGGGTGTACCCCGTCTTCTCGCTCAACGGGCCCCCGGCCTGGATGCGCTTGCGTGAGTACGGGATCGCCCGGTCGAGCGCCGACCAGCCGGCCCCGAGTCCGAAGGCGGCCACCATCAGCCGGGTGTAGCCGAACACCTGCTGGGCCTGGACGAGCCCGCGGCCCTCGACGCCGCCGATCAGCCGGTCGGCGTCGACGTACACGTTCTGGAGGAACAGCGCGGCCGTGTTGCTGAGTCGGATCCCATGCTTGTCCTCGTGGTGGCCGTGGGTGAAACCCTCCGCGCCGGCGTCGACGACGAACCAGCTCGGGCCGCCGGGCGCCATCGCGAGGATCGTGTACAGGTCGGCGACCCCGCCGTTGCTGATCCACTGCTTGGCGCCGCTGATCCGATAGCCGGACACCGTGCCGTTGTCCCCGACCGGCTCGGCGACGGTCTTCAGCGCGCCGAGGTCACTGCCGGCCTCGGGCTCGGTCGCGCCGTAGGCGAAGAGGACCCCCTCCTTGGCGATGCGACTCATGTACGTCCGCTTCTGCTCGTCGGTGCCCCCGACGCGGATCGGGTCGCTGCCCAGGAACGTGGCCAGCTCCGAGGTGGCCAGGCCGAGGTCGATCGCCGCCATCCGCTCGCAGATGCGGTAGACGTCGAACGCCCCGCCGCCCATACCGCCGTACTCGAACGGCACGAACAGGAGCTGGATGCCAAGGTCGTCGCCCGATGACATCCGGCGCACAAGCTCCTCAGGGAACTCATCGCGTTCGTCAAGCTCAATCAACAGCGAATCGGGGAGCTCACGAGAGGCGAACTCGTCGATTGACCGGAGCGCGACCTTGAGCGTGTCGGGGGTGAGCTCGTTGGCCATCTGCCGTCTCCTCTTCCTCAATACCGGGGACTCCGCAGAGCGTGCCACTCCGATGGACCGCTGCCATCGGCTGCCCGCCCCGACCCGAGAGGGCAATAACTACGGAGTGCGGTCCGCAAGCACCCTCAAATCGGGTGCTTTTCGGAGGATTACGGACTCGATTGGCGCGTCCGCACGGACGACCGGCGGCCGATCGAGGTCTAGGGTCGCCAGACGACGGTGGCTCTCGCGCCGTCCCCGAGCAACCCACTGAGGGATGGAGGCCTCTCACATGAACATCGCGGTGGCATTGCGCCTGATGCCGAACCTCGGCGACGAGCTGGAGATCGACGACGACGGCACCGACATCGATCGGGAGATCGTCGACATGGTCATCAACGAGTTCGACGACCAGGCGCTCGAAGAAGCCGTCCTCATCAAGGAGGCCTCCGGCGCGACGGTGACGGCACTCGCGCTCCAGGGCGATGGTGCCGAGCAGGCTCTGCGCGTCGCCTACGCGCGCGGCGCCGATCGCGTCGTGCTCATCGACGCCGGCGAGATCGACCCCTACGACACGCGCACGACGGCCCGCGCGCTCGCCGCGGCCGTGCGCGAGCTGGGCTCCGATCTTGTGCTCACCGGCGTCCAGACCCCGTATGACGTATTCGGTCAGGCCGCGCCGTACCTCGCGGCCGAGCTCGGCTGGCCACAGGCGAGCGTCGTCGTCAACACGACGGTCGCCGACGGCATGGTGCGCGTGGCGCAGGAGTACGCCGGCGGACGGCAGGCGATCCTCGGGCTCACCCTGCCCGCGGTCGTCGGGGTGCAGTCGGCGAGCTCGCCACCGCGCTACGTCTCGATGGCCCGGCTGCGCCAGGCCATGTCCGAGGCGTCTGCCGAGGCGGTGTCGGTCTCCGTGCCCGCGCCGTCGGCCCGCTCGCGGATCGTCGGCCTCGCCCGTCCTGAGGCGACAGTTGGGGCGACGATGATCGAGGGTGACGCCGCCGAGGTCGCCGAGAAGATCGCAGCGCTGCTGCGCGACCAGGGAGCTCTGATGCGCTGATGGGTGACGTTCTTGTCTACATCGAGCCGTCGGCGGTCGGTGACGGCCGCGGCGCCCGGCTCCTCGCCCTCGGGCGTCCGCTCGCCGAGGCCGGCGGAGGAGCGCTCGTGGCGCTCGTGGCCGGCAGCGAGCCGGTCGACTCCGGCGCGCTGTCCGCGGCCGACGTCGTCCTCGAGGTCTCCCACCCGGCCCTCTCGCCGTACGTGCCTGAGGCCCATCAGGCGGTCCTCGCCGCGGCCCTCGCCGGCCGCCGCCCGGACATCGTGCTCGTCGAGAACACGACGTCCGGCTACGACCTCGCGGCCGCGGCGGCCGCGGCAACCGATCTGCCGTTCGTCGGCTATTGCCTCGAGGTCGCGCGCGACGGCGGGCAGGCCCGCTCGACGAGCGCGATCTTCGGCGGTCAGCTGCTGGCCAACGCCGAGACCGACCTGCCGGCGGTGTTCAGCGTGCAGTCGACCGCGCTGCACGACGAGCCCACGTCGGCCGGACGCGGCGAACGCGAGTCGCTGCCCGCGCCGGCCGAGCTCGACGCCCTGCACACGTCGTTCGTTGAGGCGGTCGAGCCCGCCGACGAGGGCGTCGACCTGACCAAGGCGGAGCGGATCGTGTGCGTCGGGCGCGGAATCGGCGGTGCCGAGAACGTCCCGATCGCCGAGGACCTCGCCGCGGCGCTCGACGCCGAGATCGCGGCCTCACGTCCGGTGATCGACTCGGGCTGGTTGCCCAAGGTTCGTCAGATCGGCAAGTCCGGCGCCCACGTGTCGCCCAAGCTCTACCTCTCGCTCGGCGTCTCAGGCGCCCCCGAGCACGTCGAGGGGATGCAGGGCGCGGAGCTGATCGTGGCCGTCAACAAGGATCCGAGCGCGGCCATCTTCAAGGTCGCCCATTACGGCGTCGTCGGAGACCTGTTCGACATCGCCGACGAGCTGACGGAGCTGCTTGGGTGACGCCATGAGCCCGGTGCTGTTCCCGATCCTCTGGGGCGTGGCACTGGCGGTGTTCGCGGGGCTCCTCGTCTGGAGGGCGCGGCTGCTCGTGGCCGCGCAACCCTCCGGGCGCTTTGACCATCTCGGCGCGCGGCTCAAGCGCATGACGGTGGACGGGATCGCCCAGCGCAAGTTCCTCGTCGGCGAGCAGCCGTCGGGGATCATGCACGCGCTCATCTTCTGGGGCTTTGTGCTGCTGCTGCTCCAGGTCATCACGCTGTTCGGCCGCGCGTTCGACAGCGCCTGGAACATTCCCGGCTTCGGCCCCGACCAGGTCCTCGGCCCCCCGTTCTTCCTCGCCCGCGACGTGCTCGAGCTCGCGGTGATCGTCGGCGTGCTCTACATGCTCTGGCGGCGGCTCGTCGTCCACACCCCGCGGCTGTTCGGCGCGGCCCGCGGCGAGCGCCGCTACCACGATGCTCCCCACTGGGAGGCCAACCTCATCCTCGTGTTCATCCTGCTGATCATGGTCGGCGGGCTGATGTACGACTCCGCCAACCTCGTCGCCCACAACATCCACGGCAACGAGCGCACGTTCGCGCCGCTCACCGCGGTCGTGGCCGCGGCGATGGGCGGCCTCAGCGCCTCGAGCGCGCACACGATCAGCGAGGTCGGCTGGTGGCTCCACTGCCTGACGATCCTCGTGTTCCTCAACCTGCTGCCGCTGTCCAAGCACTTCCACATCATTACGGCGCTGCCGAACGTGTTCTTCGCCGAGCTCCCCCCGCCTGAGGTGGCGCGGCCGCTCGCGGTCACGCATGTGCCGGCGGCCGGGGTCGCGGCGCTGTCGCCGCCACCCCAGGGCCTCGTCGGCGTCGCCTCGCTCGCCGACCTCGACTGGAAGCAGGTGCTCGACGCCTTCACCTGCACCGAGTGCGGGCGGTGCACAGCGGTGTGTCCCGCGGCGGCCGCGGGCTCACTGCTCGCGCCCCGGCAGGTCATCCTCGACCTGCGTGACCGGCTCTACGACCACCCGGGCGAGCAGCGCGAGCCTGACGGAGCCGAGCCGCTGATGAGCGACGCGGTGCTGTGGGCGTGCACGACGTGCATGGCCTGCGTCGAGGCCTGCCCGGTGGACATCGAGCACGTGCCGACGATCGTCGACATGCGCCGCAGTCTCGTCGACGAGGGACGGATGGACCCGCTCCTGCAGCAGACCCTGGAGAAGTACGCCAAGCAGGGCAACTCCTACGGCAAGTCGTCGCGCATGCGCGCGCGGTGGGCCAAGCACCTCGAGTTCACGATCCCCGACGCACGCACCGAACCCGTGCAGTACGTGTGGTTCGTCGGTGACTTCGCGTCCTTCGACGAGCGCGTGCAACTGGCCTCGCAGGCGGTCGCGCGGATCCTCCACGACGCGGGTGTGTCCTTCGGCCTGCTCTACGACGGGGAGCGCAACGCCGGCAACGACGTGCGCCGCATCGGCGAGGAGGGTCTGTTCGAGCTGCTCGTCGAGCAGAACATGGAGGTGCTGCGCGGGGCGCAGTACGAGGCGATCTTCACCACCGACCCGCATTCGCTCAACACCCTGCGCAACGAGTACCCGGCCTACGGCCTCGACAAGCCCGTCTACCACTACACCGAGCTGCTCGCCGACCTCGTCGCCCGTGGCGTCATCACCCTGCGCACGCCGCTGAGCGGCACACGGGTCACCTACCACGATCCGTGCTACCTCGCGCGCTACAACCGCATCACCGAGGCACCCCGGGCGCTGATCGAGGCGACGGGGGCCGAACTCGTCGAGATGCCGCGCAACGGCGTCAACACATTCTGCTGCGGCGCCGGCGGCGGCCGGATCTGGATGTCCGACGACGAGTCGACGCAGGAGCGCCCGAGTGAGCAGCGCATCCGTGAGGCCCAGGGTCTCGGCGCGCTCGACTACTTCCTCGTCAGCTGCCCGAAGGACCTCGCGATGTACTCCGACGCTGCCAAGACCGTCGGCGCGAGCTTCGAGGTCGCCGAGCTGACGACGCTGATCGAGCGCGCCCTCGGCGAGGCCGTGGCCGTGAGCGCCCCGGTGGTCAGCGAACCACCCCCGGTGGGAGAAACCGCGCGTCCCGCGTAGCCCCTGGTACGAGCTGTTCTTCAACGACACGAAGGTGGGGAAACCATGGCTGACAACCGCGGAGTCGCGTACCTCGGTACGGGCAAGGTCGAGATCCAGAACATCGACTACCCGACATGGGAGATCAGGGAGGGGCCCGGCGTCCCGTCCGACGACGTCGGACGCAGCCTGAGGTGATCGAGACCGGACCCGGCGTCGAGTTCATCAAGCAGGGCGACCTCGTCTCGGCGCCGTTCAACATCTCCTGTGGGCGCTGCCGCAACTGCAAGGAGCGCAACACCGGCGTCTGCCTCAATGTCAACCCGGCCCAGCCCGGCGGCGCCTACGGCTATGTCGACATGGGCGGCTGGATCGGCGGGCAGGCCGAATCCGTGATGGTTCCCTATGCCGACTGGAACCTGCTCAAGTTCCCCGATCGCGAGCAGGCGATGGAGAAGATCCTCGACCTGACGATGCTCTCCGACATCTTCCCGACCGGCTATCACGGTTGTGTGTCGGCGGGTGTGGGCACCGGCGCGACGGTGTATGTCGCCGGGGCGGGGCCGGTCGGGCTCGCCGCCGCCCACTCCGCCCAGCTCCTCGGCGCGGCCGTCGTGGTCGTCGGCGATTCGGTTCCCGAGCGGCTCGAGCAGGCACGGTCGTTCGGCTGCGAGACGATCGACATCTCCGCCGATGCCTCGATCGCCGACCAGATCGAGCAGATCCTCGGCGTCCCCGGGGTTGACTGCGCCGTCGATGCCGTCGGCTTCGAGGCCAAGGGCCACGGCGGTGAGGAGCAGCCGGCGGTCGTGCTCAGCTCGCTCATGGAGGTCACGCGCGCGGCCGGCAAGCTCGGCATCCCCGGCCTGTACGTCGGTCATGAAGTACCACCGCGAGCTGATGAACGCCATCCCCAACGACCGCTGCCAGATCGCCAAGGCGGTCAACGCGACCGTGATCACCCTCGACGACGCCCCGCAGGGCTACAAGGAATTCGACGGCGGCGCGGCGAAGAAGTTCGTCATCGACCCGCACGGATCGGTGGCGAAGGCTGCCTAGGCAGCGTCGCGCCGGCTCGGCGGACCCCTGACAAAGGCGGCTTACCTCGCCAAACCTGCTCAAGGCTTGAGGCCGACTGCCCGAAACTGGACGAATGTTCGATTCGGGTCGCGGCTCCATGCGTCGATACGCACTATGAGTGTTGTGTTCGATTCGTCCCGATGTCTCCCGGGACGAGGAGGTTCTAGTTGCATGCGTGTTACCAGCATCAGCGCGGCGAAGCAGCGGGCCGTCCGGGTTCTCGCGCTCGCGGGTGTCGGTGCGACACTTGCCGTGTCCGCCGTTCCGGCGCAGGCCTGCAAGCCCGTCTCGCATCCGTCGCCGAGCCAGTCGCACGGCCAGTCGGCGTATCACGTGCCGGTGGCCCACGCCACCGGGCATAAAGTCGGCTGAGCTTTCGTCCTCGCAGGGGCACCCTGGATGCCGGAGAACCTGTTCCGTTTGTTCAGGGAACGACCCACCGTTCCACGGTCGTTCGTTCTCTACTCCGGGCTGACCGCCGCGGTGGCGATCGTTGCCGCGGCCGCGCTCGCCCTGAGCTCGCAGTGGCAGATCGATGCCCCGGCGCTGTTCGCCCTGCTGTCGGTGTTCACCCTCGTCGGTGAGCTGCTTCCGATCCCGGTGCCGCGCCGCCGCGGCCTGGCCAAGGTCACGATCTCCACGGCGTTCGCGTTCGCGATCCTGATCCGTTTCGGACCGGGGCCGGCGACGCTCGTGTACGTCCTCAGCGTCGTCGTCGCCGACACCGTCGAGCGCGTCGACCCGATCAAGATCGTCTTCAACGCCTCGCAGTACGCACTGGCGATGATCGCCGCCGGCGCCGTGCTCTCCCTCGCCGGTGCCACCCCGCCGCTCGTCACCATCACCGGCGCCGACGTGCTCGGCGTGCTCGCTGCCGGCGTCGCCTTCTTCGCCGTCAACCATGCGCTCGCCTGTGTCGGGGCCGCCCTCCTCGCCGGGCTCCCCATCCCCCGCTACATCCGCGACGACCTCGTCTTCCAGGCCTGGACGGCCGGCTGCCTGCTCGCCTTCGCGCCCGCCGTCGTCGCCGCTTCGTCCGCCACGCTCGCGCTCGTGCCGGTCTGCTTCATCCCGGTGCTCGCCGTGTATGTCGGGGGCCGCCAGGCCGCGGTCAACAGCCACCGCGTCTATCACGATGCGCTCACCGAGCTCCCCAACCGGGTGATGCTCGCCGAGACCCTCGAGGGCGAGGTCAACGTCGCCGAGCGCGAGCGCCGGCCGCTCGCCGTCATGCTGCTCGACGTCGACGACTTCAAGGCGATCAACGACACGCTCGGCCACGAGTTCGGCGACGTCGTGCTCCAGCAGATCGCGCACCGGCTCAGCGATGCGCTCGACGACGGGGCCACGCTGGCCCGGCTCGGCGGCGACGAGTTCGCCGTCGTCGTGCACGGCGGTCCCGGCGAGGCCGAGGCCTGCGCAGCCCGCCTGCTGCTCGCGCTCGAGCCGCCGATGGACGTCGACTCCCTCGCCATCCAGCTCGCCGCGAGCATCGGCATCGCCTGCTCGCCCCAGCACGGCCGGACGGTCCGCGAGCTGCTGCGTCACGCCGACGTCGCGTTGTATTGCGCCAAGGCCTCGGACATCTCCTACCAGACCTACGCCGAGGAGTACGACGAGTACAGCATCGACCGGCTCGCGCTCGCCGCCCAGCTGCGGCGCGGCATCGACCGCGGCGAGCTAACCGTCCACTACCAGCCGAAGGCGCCGCTTGGCGGCGGGATGACGACCGCGGTCGAGGCGCTCGTGCGCTGGAATCACCCGCAGCTCGGCTGCATCGGCCCCGACGGCTTCATCCCGCTCGCCGAGCAGACCGGCGTGATCAAGCCGCTCACCGAGCGCGTGTTCGAGACCGCCCTCGCCCAGTGCGCCCAGTGGCGCCGCGAGGGCCTCGAGGTCACCGTCTCGGTCAACGTCTCGACTCGCAACCTGCTCGACTACGACCTCCCGTCGATCATCCGCACGCTGCTCGACCGCTTCGAGCTGCCGGCCTCGGTGCTCCAGCTCGAGATCACCGAGAGCCGGATCGTCGCCGACCTCAAGCGTGCCCGCGTCGCGCTCGACGAGGTCCGCGGAATGGGCGTCAAGATCGCGATCGACGACTTCGGCACCGGCTTCTCCTCCCTCTCCCAGCTCCAGCAGCTCCCGATCGACGAGATCAAGATCGACAAATCGTTCGTCACCCGCATGGAGACCAACCGCAACGACGCCGTGCTCGTGCGATCGATCATCGACCTCGGTCGCAACCTCGGCCTCCAGGTCACCGCCGAGGGCGTCGAGAGCGAGAACATCCGACGCAGCCTGACCAAGCTCGGCTGCGACTTCGCGCAGGGCTTCCACATCGGCCGCCCGACACCGGCCGAGGAGTGCCGGCGTCATCTCCAGGAGAGCGAGCCTCTGCCTCCACCCGTCGTGCTCGCCGCCACCCGACCCGGCCCCCGCTGACCCTCATGCACCGCGCGCTGCTCTCTGTGGCCACCCTCGCCTGCGTGCTCGCCGCGGCGAGCCCGGCGCTCGCCGACTCGCCGCATCCGTACGTCGTCGTCTACAAGAACCGGGCGGTGCCCGATGTGTCCGGCGAGACGCTGAAGCTCCACCACTCGTTCGGGGTCACGCCGAACTTCGAATACGCCCACAGCGTGAAGGGCTTCGCCACCTCGCTGACCGGCGCCCAGCTCAAGGCAATCGAGTCCCAGCCGGATGTGGCCTACGTCGAGCCGGACGTGACCTTCACCGCCGCCGGCATGGTCCCCCTCGCCGCCGGCGAGACCGAGCCGCCCGGGATCCGCCGCATCGGCGCGGCAACGGCGAGCCTCGGCCATGCCGCCAGCGGCGTCGCCGTGGCCGAGCTCGACACCGGCATCGATTTCACGGGCGGCGATCTCAACGCGACGACCGGGGTCAACTGCATCAAGAGCGGTGCATCCGCCCAGGACGACAACGGGCATGGCACGAACGTCGCCGGGATCATCGCGGCCCGGGATCAGGGCGCCGGCGTCGTCGGCGTCGCACCGGGTACGAAGCTCTACGCGGTCAAGGTCCTCTCGAAGTCCGGCACGGGGACGCTGTCGCAGATCCTCTGCGGGATCGACTGGGTGACCGCGAACGCCGCCGCGCTCAACATCAAGGTGGCGAACATGAGCCTCGCCGGTGCAGGCACCAACGACGGTGAGTGCGGCCAGCTGAACCGGGACGCCGAGCACCAGGCGATCTGCGCCTCGGTCGCGGCCGGCGTGACTTACGTCGCCGCGGCCGGCAACAGCGCGACCGACTTCGCGAACTCGATCCCGGCCGCGTATCCCGAGGTGCTGACGGTCACCTCGATGACCGACACCGACGGTCGTCCCGGCGGCCTCGGACCGAAGCCGTGCACGAAGGGGCAACTCGACGACACTCACGCGACGTCGTCCGACTACGCCGTCTCCGCCGCCGAGCAGGCCCACACGATCGCCGCCCCCGGCACGTGCGTCACCTCGGACGGCCTCGGCGGGCGGCTGAGCACCTACGACGGAACCAGTCAGGCCGCGCCCCACGTCGCCGGTTCCCTCGCGCTGTGCTTCAACGACGGCGGCATCGCCGGGCCGTGCGCCGGGCTCAGCCCCGCCGCGGCGATCGCCCGCGTCCGGGCCGACGCCGCCGCCGACGCGACCGCCCTCAACGGCTTCAAGGGCGACCCCTGGCACCCGCTGACCGGGAAGTACTTCGGGTACCTGGTCAACGCGTCCGCGTACTGAGCGGCCCCCGAGCGCGGTCCGCGCCGCTCCGATCGACGCACCTGCGCCTTGTTCCTGGAATTTGCGGGAATTTCCGGCACCACCGGCCCGAGCGCCGTGGTTAGAGTCGCTGTCGTTCCCCCTGAGCGATCGAGATCGCCCCTGTGCCCCCGGAGCGGACTCACTCGATCGATCAAGCGCAGCGGCCGCCCCTCCCCCGGGGCGGCCGCTGCCGTTCAGGCCGACGCCCGTCCCGGGGTCGTCACGTGGCGCCGCTCAGTAGACCGTGTGCATGAGACGCCGGACGTCCTCGAGCGTGTCGGCGGCCATCGCCCTCGCGGTCTCACTGCCGGACATGAGCACCTCGTGCAGGGCGGCGCGGTCCGCGATGAGCGCGCTGCGCCGGCGCCGAATCGGGCGCAGGCGCTCGTTGACCGCGTCTGCGAGCACGCGCTTGAGCGCAGCCGCGCCGCCGCCGCCGATCTCCTCGGCGACCGCGCGCGGATCACGCTCAAGGCATAGGGCGGCGAGGAGCACGAGGTTGGACACCTCCGGCCGCCCGACCGGGTCGTAGGTGATGTGGCGGTCGGAGTCCGTCTTCGCCGCGCGGATCAGCCGGGCGGTCTCGTCCTCGGTCGCGCCGATGGCGATCGCGTTGTTGCGACTCTTGCTCATCTTCTGCCCGTCGGTCCCGAGCAGGCGCGCGGCATCGCTGAGCAGCGCCTCGGGTTCGGGGAAGAACGGCCCCTCAGGGCTGTAGCGCTGGTTGAAGCGTCGGGCGATCAACCGGGTCATCTCGAGGTGGGGCAGCTGGTCCCTGCCGACCGGCACGACGTTTCCGTGACAGAACAGGATGTCCGCGGCCTGGTGGACGGGATAGGTGAACAGCAGTCCGGACGCCACCGGCAAGCCCGCCGCGACCCGCTCTTCCTTGACTGTCGGGTTGCGGGCGAGCTCCGGAACGCTCACGAGGCTCAGGAACGGGATCATCAGCTGACCGATCTCCGGCACCTGTGAGTGGGCGAAGATCGTCGTGCGCCCAGGATCGATACCAACCGCGAGGTAGTCGGCGACCAGCTCCTCGACGTCCCTGGGCAGCGACGCGGGACTGTCTCGATCGATGATCGTCTGGTAGTCGGCGACGAGGACCATCGTCTCGACACCGAGGTTCTGGAGCCGCACCCGGTTGAGCAGCGTCCCGAAGTAGTGACCGAGATGCAGCGGGCCGGTCGGTCGATCGCCGGTCAGAACGCGATAGCCGCTGGGATCGCGACGAAACGCGTCCTCGAGCCGTGCCGAGCGCGCCTGCGCGTCGGCGAGCGGCGCCTCATCATCGCCATTCTCCATCAGCCGCGCGGCCACCGCCCATACCGGGGTTCGCCTCCAGACATGGGCGCGGATCGTAGCTGCTGCATACGCCGCCCAGCACAACCACGACCACGCCGGCCGGCGCGCTGATTGCCCGAAAAGATGCCTAGCCGGCCAGCTGCCGGGCGGTGTCGAGAAACGCTTCGACGCTGGGACGGACTGCGCCGGGGCGCCAGGCCAGCGACACGACGGCGGGGTCGGCGTCGGTCACGGGCCGGTAGGTGACGTCGGCGCGTGGGTAGTGGTCGGCGACCGAGGCGGGGACGAGGCTGACTCCGCGCCCGGTGGCCACGAGGGTGAGGATCTCCTGGATGCTGGCGGCTTCGGCGGCGACGTTTCCCGGGAGGCCGTGTCGGGCCTGCTCGGCGAGCCACCTGACCGGGGGCCGTTGCGAGTCGACGGCGGGGTTGGTGATGAAGCACTCGTTGCGCAGGTCGTCGAAGGTCACGGAGGCGCGGCCGGACAGCGGGTGGGTGCTGGGGATCGCGACGAATCGCGGCTCGCGGGCGATGACCTCGATCTCGACGTCGGCCTGGCCGGGGAGAAGCCGGGTGAAGGCGACGTCGACGGACCCGTCGACGACCTCGTCGATCCGGCCGAGGAGCAGATCCTTCACGGACACCTCGACGCCCGACTGCCGTTCGTGGAATGCGCGCAGGGCGCGCGCCAGCCAGGCGTTGGCGGCAGACCCGTAGAAGCCGATCGTCACGCGCTCTGACTCCGCGGCTCGGATGAGCCTGATCGCTCGCTCTGACTGCGTCAGGAGCCGGCGCCCCTCGGTCAGCAGCACGCGTCCCGCGGGCGTCAATTCGACGCGGCGACTGGTGCGGTTGAGCAGCGTCACCCCCAACTGCTGCTCGAGTCGCCGTATCTGGTGGCTGAGCGACGGCTGGGCGATGTGCAAGCGCTCAGCGGCGCGGCCGAAATGAAGCTCGTCCGCGACCGTCACGAAGTACTGCACCAACCGCAGGTCCAGGCGTTCGATAGACGCAATCTACTGATCGTCAGGCAACGTGTCTTGGACTTGCCCGGCCGGCGGGGCGATACTGGCGCTTGGACCAGCGCGATCGAACGTGGCCAGCGAGACGACAAGATCAGCTGTTCAGACCTTCGAGCTTCCCGGCGAGGCGGTGTTCCCCGAGAGCGTGGGCATCGATCCGGCCAGTGGCGACGCGTATGTCGGCAGTCTGGCCGGCGGAGCACTGTTCCGTCTCCGCGGCGACGTCGAGGTGGAGGTGTGGTCGCCGGCCGGCGCGGACGAGCGCACGTCGGTGGCCGGAGTCAAGGTCGACGCCCGCGGCCGGTTGTGGGCGGCCGGCGGATACGAGGGAGTGCTTCATGTCTATGACCTCGGCAGCCGTTCGCTGATCGCCCGGCTCGACGTCGGCGCGCGTCCATCGTGCGTCAACGACGTCGCGTTCGGCCCCGCGGGCGAGGCGTACGTGACCGACTCGTTGATCTCGCTTCTGTTCAGGGTCGCGCGCGAGCCGCTGGCGATCGAGCCGTGGGTCGACCTCGCCGAGCAGGGGGTCCCGTGGGCGCAGGGGTTGAATTTCAACGGGATCGTCCTGACCCCCGACCGCCGGCACCTGGTCGCGTGCCAGACGAACCTCGGGCGTTTGTGGCAGATCGGCGTCGAGACCGGCAGGCTCAACGAGGTCGCGCTCGACGGCGGTCCGCTCGAGCACTGCGACGGAATGGCGCTGTCCGGAACGACCCTGTACGTGGCCGTCAACGCGCGCAATCGGATCGCCGTCGTCGAGCTCGAAGACGACGGCGCCGCCGGGAGGGTCACCGGGTTCCTGCGCAGCAACGCGTTCGCGTTTCCGACCGCCATCGCCGTCCGCGATCAGCGGCTGCTCGTGGTCAACGGACAGCTGGACAGGATGAGTGACGGGCCACGACTTCCGTTCACGGTCGTCGCGGTCCCGGCAACCGACGCCTGACGGGATCGCGCTCTCAATGCCGCCCAAACCGATGCGCGGAAAGAATCGTCTCCCGGAGAGCGTCTTGTTCGTCGTTGGGCGAGAACCCACCGATTCTGAGGAGGCGTCGATGCGATGAGCTCGATCAGTGGAGTGGCGCACGAGGCTCGTGACCTCGCTCAGCACGCGGATGCGCTTCGGGCCCGGTGCGAGGCGCTGGCCGTCTCCGCGCAGGATGAGGCCAGCCGCGCAACCCTCGGGCGTGTTGCCGGCCGTCTGGGCTCGTCCGTCGTCCGGCCGCTTGGCGCAGCCGTCGGAAGCCAGGAAGACCCGTCAGCCGCCGAGCCGCCACCGAGCCAGGCCGAGCTTCCGCGCGCGCTGCACCTGCTCGCGGTCGAGGCCACTCGGCTGCGCGTCCGCGCCGCCGCGGCCCTGTCACTGCAGGAGGCCGCGGCCGCGCTCCAGGACCTCGCCTGCCAATCCGTGGGTGATGATGTCGAGCGCCGCCAGGCCAGGCGCTCCGAGTTCGCGGCGCTGATGGCGGGACTGCCGGCGACGATCCAATCGGCGCCGAACGGGCCCTACCTGCTCACCAACGTCGAGACGCTCACCGATTGGCTCGGGGTGGCGCTCGATCCCGCCCCGCAGGCGGCGCTGTGTCGATGCGGGGCCTCGACCATCAAGCCGTGGTGCGACGGCTCGCACGCCCAGATCGACTTTGCGGACGCGAAGTCCGCCGAGCGCATCCCGAATCGGCTCGACCGTTACACGGGACTGGGTGTCGTGATCGCGGACAATCGCGGCACGTGCGCCCACTCCGGGTTCTGTACCGATCGGGCTCCGACCGTGTTCCGGACGAACGACGAGCCGTTCGTCGCGCCCGCGGGTGGTCGGCTCGACGAGATCCTCCGTGCCGCCCGCGAGTGCCCGTCCGGGGCCCTCAGCGCGAAGGCCGGCGGCGAGGATCCCGTCGGAGCGTCTGACTCCGAGCGCGCGCCGGCAATCGAGGTCTCCAAGGACGGTCCCTACCGGGTCACCGGGGCGATCGAACTGCGTGACCGCGACGGCGCCCCCGAGGCTCGCAACGACGGCGCCTCGCTCGAGCACTACAGCCTGTGCCGATGCGGCAAGTCGCAGAACAAGCCGTTCTGCAGCGGCATGCACTGGTATGCGGACTTCAATGATCCGCCGCCACCTGAGCAGGCCACCCTGTTCGAATGGGCCGGCGGCTTCCCGGCGCTCCTCCGGCTCACCCGCCGCTTCTACGAGGTCCACGTCCCGCAGGACCCGTTGCTCTCCGGGCTGTTCTCGCAGATGTCTCCCGATCATCCCGAGCGGGTCGCGTCGTGGCTCGGACAGGTGTTCGGCGGGCCTCCGGCCTACAGTGAGCGCTACGGCGAGTACGACCGGATGATCAGCCAGCATCTCGACAAGGCGCTGACCCGAGAGCAGCGAGCTCGATGGGTGCTGCTGCTCGCGCGCAGTGCCGACGAGACCGGACTTCCCGCCGACGCCGAGTTCCGCGCGGCATTCACCGCATACCTGGAGTGGGGGTCGCGGATCGCGCTCGAGAACTCGCAGCCCGGCATCCACCCGCCGCCACATATGCCCGTCCCGCGGTGGTGGTGGGTCTGTGACGCCTACCCGTGGTCACGTCCGCACGCCAGTGCGGAGCCCGCGCCCGAGCCGAGCCCCGTGGAGCTTCCGGGTCCCGACGAGTCCCTCTCCTATGACACTCACATCAGGCCGTTGTTCCGCGACCGCGACCGTGACTCAATGCGCTTTGCCTTCGATCTCTGGTCCTATGCCGACGTCGCCGCTCACGCGGACGCGATCGCCGGTCGGCTCAGGGCCGGGACGATGCCCTGTGACGGCCCATGGCCGCCCGCGCAAGTCGACGTATTCGAGCGCTGGGTGGCCGCGGGGAGCCCGGCATAGGGGAGTCCCGGGCGTGCGGAGTCCGGGTCGGACAGCGGGTCCGGTGACGGTGGCTGAGCCGCCGCAGGGCCCAGCGAGGACGACGCTCTGCATCGGCGTGGCCGCCGCCGCCCTGCTCGTCGCGGTGACGGCGCCGTTCATGTCGCGCTACGGCTGGGACCGCGACGAGCTCTATTTCCTGACGGCCGCTCACCACCTCGCCTTCGGATACGTCGACTTTCCGCCTTTGATCGCGGCCATCGGCTGGATCGTCGACCGGCTGGCGCCGAACTCGCTCCTCGCGCTGCGGATCGTCAGCTTGGCCGCGGGGGTGGGGACCGTGATCCTGGTCGCGTTCATCGCCCGTGAGCTGGGAGGCGGCCACAGAGCCCAGGGCATCGCCGCCCTCGCCTGGGCGCTGACGCCGTACATACTCGGGTCGGCGAGCATCTTTCATCCCACCTGGCTGGACGCGCTGGCCTGGGTGGGGTTCCTCTATGTTGCCGTCCGCCTCCTCGTCCGCCGAGACCTACGGCTGTGGCTGTTGCTCGGTCTGATCGCCGGCGTCGGACTCGAGGCGAAGTACACGATCGCCGTCCTCATCGTCGCCTTCGCCGCATCGCTCCTCCTCACCCGCGAGCGCCGCCAGCTGACCACCGTGTGGCCCTGGCTCGGATTGGCGATCGCGGTCGTGCTGCTGCTCCCCAACATCGTCTGGCAGGTGCAGCACGGATGGCCGAGCCTCGACTTCTTCTCGAGTCAGAACGCCACGACGGCGTCAGATACCTCGCGTCCGGCCTACGTCGCCGAACAGGTGCTGTTCCTCGGCTCGACGGCTGCCCTCGCCGTTGCCGGCGTGGTCTGGATGTGGCGTCGGCACTTGCGCGCGCTCGCCGCCATTCCCGTGCTCACCACGTTGGTCTTCCTGCTCGAGCGCGGACGCAGCTACTACCCCCTCCCGGCCGATGCGCTGGCGGTCGCCGCGGGAGCCGTCGCTCTCGAGCAGTGGCTGCGCCTGGGCCGGCGGTGGTTGCTGCTCGGCGCGGCCGTGGTGCTGCAGATCGCCGTGATCGCCCTGGCCGGGCCGATCGTGGTGCCGTTCTACACGACACGGCAGTTGGTGCGCTCCAGCCTGTGGAAGGCCGGCTACTTCAAGGACGAGATCGGCTGGCAGGAGATGACCGCGCAGGTCGAGCGGAGCTGGGCGAACGCCGGCGCGAGCGATCGCGCCGATGGGGTCGTCCTGACGCAGAACTACGGCGAGGCATCCGCGCTGCAGTTCTACGGCCGCGGCCTACCGAGAATTCTCAGCGGCCACCTCAGCTGGCAGTACTGGCGTCCCGAGCGGCTCCCGCAGCGCTTCGCGCTCACCGTCGGCTTCGCCGCGGGCGATCTCGACGAGCTCTGCCACGCCTGGAAGGTGGTCGACCACGTCGAGAACCGCTGGCATCTTGGGAACGGCGAGCGCGGGCGACGGATCGCCGCCTGCGCGCTCCGAGAGTCCCTCGGCTCCGTCTGGAATCGCCTGATCGCCAGCGATCGGCTCTGACCACGACTCAGATCAGAACTCGGGTGCTCCCTGTGTCGCGATGTCACCGCTGGCCGCCACCGGATCGCTCCCGCTCTCCGGGTGGCACAGGTACTGGGCGAGCCGCGCGAGGTCGGCCACCTCGGCCACCGTCGCCCAGGGGTGCGTTCCACGTGACAGCGTCGCGGCCTCAGCGAGCGCGACCGAGACCTTCGTGGAGGAGGCCGGCGGCGAGTTCAGCTGTACGCGCGCGTACGGCCCGATGATCTGCTGCTCGGTGAACAGTCGCCCGTTCTGCATCACGTAGTCGTCGTTGGCGATCGTCTCGATGTCCTCGATCGGGTTGCCGTGGATGATGTCCATGTCGGCGATCATCCTCGGCTGAATCGTGCCGATCCGATCGAGGAGGCCCATCACCTTCGCCGGCGCGGTAGTGAACGCCTGCAGCGCCTGGTAGTTGCTGAGACCGGTGTGCGCCATCACGCTCACCGCGACGTCGGTTCCCCAGTTGCCGATGCCGATCGGATTGTCGGTCCCGCCGAGCACCGTGCCTCCCGCCGCGAGGATCTTGGCGTCCGCGTGTGACCAGCCATCGATTGACTGCTGCGACGCAGGGCTGAGTGGCGGTGCCGCATACTCCTGCTCGGCCAGCGCATACTGCCACGGGCTGAGCAGTGCTTTCAGCCGCGGATCGTTGAGGATCGGCCGGCCGTTCACGTTCTCGAGATACTGAACGCCGAAGAACGGGGTGTTGGTGATCGCCATCCCGGACTGGGCGTACAGCTGGATCGTGTCGTCGTAGGCGACGGTGTTGTTCGAAACCGCGATCTGGTAGCCGAGCCGTTGCGTGGCCCAGTGCGACGTTCCGTCCTGGCCGAACGCGAGCGCGGGCCAGAAGTAATGGGAGAACGATGGCACTCCCATCTGATGCCCGGCGTTGATCGCGATCTGCTCGTAGCTGTTGGGCAGCCGGACGTAGGTCTTGAGCATGTCGGGCTTGAGCGTCGCCAGACGCGAGAGATCGCGATTGAGCGCGGTCATGTCCGGGTCGGCCCGCATCCAGCTGTAGAAGATGCGCCGGCCGTCGACCGGCTCGGCGCCCCAGAAGTAGCGGGGTCCGAGAACCGCGCCGGACTGCTGCGATTCCACCTGCTCGAGCGAGTGGTACGCCTCATCTCCCATCGAGATCTCGCTTGTCACGCCCATCGCGAGCTCGAGCCGGTCGCGCCGATTGCCCGCGAACGGCTGGTCCATGTTCTCGTGGGAGTGTGCGTCCCACAGGCCCGGAATCACCGTGTCCGCCGCCGCGTTGACGTAGCGGATGCCCGGCCCGTAGGCCGAGCGGGGCTTCGCCGGCCCGACGCTCACGATGCGGTTGCCCGACACCACGATGTCGACGTTGTGCTGCTCTTGGGCTCCGCTCGCCCCGGTCCAGACCGTGCCGGCGTGAATCACCTTCTCGCCCGTCGGTGCGGCCTGCGGTCGCCACGTCAGGTGCACGGGAACCGTTCTCGGCGCTCCGCCGTCGACGGAGACCACCCGGAGCGTTCCGGCCGAGTCGTAGAGGATGTGCTGCGAGTCGCCCGACCAGCTGAGCTGATCGGCGACCTCGTCGGTCAGTTGCCTGGCCGGACCGGCCGGTGCACCTGTGGCCTTGTCGACGGGCAGGACCCACAGAACATCGTCGAGCACGTACGCCATGTAGCTGCCGTCGGGCGACCAAACCGGTCCGTCGCCTTCGACCCGGTTGGTGATCGTCTCGTAGCCGTACGGGTCGTACATGTGCGTGGCGCCGGTCGACGCGTTGACCGTGAGGATCTCGGTCTCACCTTCACGGAAGCGGGTCGAGTAGCTCTGTTGGACCGCGAGGGCGATCGTGTTGCCGTCAGGCCCCCAGGTGGGAGCCCCTGGCTCGAAGGCGACCTCGTACTGAGCGCCCTTCGCATCCTGACTCGGGCTGAACACCTCGGTGAAGTTCCCGGTCGCAACATCGGCCACGTACAGCGCCTGGCTGCCGGCCTCGCTGTCGAGCGCCGACTCGAAGGCGATCTTCTTGCCGTCCGGTGACCAGGCGAGCTTCGCCTGCGCTCCCGTGAACGGTGCGGTCAGGCGTCTCGTCGCGCCGGTATCCAGGTTCCGGATGTAGATGGCCATCGGCCCATCCTTGTCCGACGCGTAGGCGAGGTACTTGCCGTCCGGCGACCACGCCGGCGTCGCCTTGGCCCACGGGCTGTTCGTCAAGGCGACGGGCCTGTGACCGATCGCCATCTCCCAGAGCTGGTTCAACGCGACGAACACGACGTGCCGCCCGTCGGGGGACAGCTCGGGGGTCAGGATGCCGGTCGCCGGCTGCTTCTGGGTCGAGTCGAAGTCATGCGCCTTCATCGGGTAGGACGCGCGGTTGAACGTCACCTTCGCCGCGAACGGAATCGTGCTCACCGAGCCGCTGGACAGGCCTCGCTGAAGGATGTGGCCGTCGGCCGCGTAGATCAGCGTGTCGTTGGACGCCCACCGCGCCGGGAAGGCAAAGACGTCCTCGTTTCCGGACACCGCGCTTCCGTTCACGTACAGCTGGGTGAGCGTGCCCTGGTTGTCGAGCTCGGTGTAGGCGAGGCTCTTGCCGTCGGGCGACCAGGTCGGCGAGTAGAAGGTGTTCGTCGGGTCGGAGTACAGCGTCGTCGCCGAGCCCGTCCCGTCGGCGGCGATGCTCTCGATCGCGTGGCTCGAGTCGACGAAGGTGATCTTCGTGCCGTCCGGAGACCAGGTCGGGTAGTAGTAGTTGGTCCCGCCCGAGGCGTGCGTGATCTCGGTCAGAGCCCCGGTGGCGAGGGTCAGGGTCCAGAGGTTGTAGGACCCGGTCACCGTTCCCGCCGCCGAGCCATCCGGGGGGCGATCGGACGAGAACACGATCTTCGTTCCGTCGGGCGAGAACTGCGGCTCGCGGTCGTCGTAGTAGCCGAACGTGAGCTCTCGGACGTTGCTGCCGTCGGGGTTCATCGCCCAGATGTGGAACGTTCCGCTTTTGTAGGACTGGAAGGCGATCGTCTTCCCGTCGGGCGACCAGTCGGGATAGGCCGTGTCCTGCATGAGGCTCGTCGTCCGCGTCGCCGTGCCACCCGACATCGGCAGCGTCCACAGGTTGCCGAGCATGTTCATCGCGATCGTCCGATGGTCGGGCGAGAGCGCGAGCGTCAGCGCCGAGGACTCGTGCAGGACGAGCGCCGCCGCCTCACCACCGCCCGTGGGCCGCCCAGCATGGGGCTTGGCGCCCTCACCGCTGGCCGCCCCGGTCACGAACAGCGCGGCGCCGGCGCAGAGCACCACGACCGCGACGAGACCAAGAGATTGTGTGCGCGACCGAGCAGCCGTCAGGGCGCGACGAATCGACATGGCGTAGTGCACGTTCCCTCCCCGTGAACGCGGTGACCCGCTTAACGGCGGCGTCGGCCGGACACAACACGACACCACCGATATGTGGCGCACGCCAGACCTGAAAACGGACGTGCACACTGAAGTTGCAGACTCAATTCGAGTCTTGCACCGCGCCGACGACGTGTCAAGCGCAGCCGATGCGGTAGCGGAGATGGACGTCACCGCGCCGGAAGCGGTGCTCATCGAGAAGCTCGAGCCGCGCGCGGACGTCGTCTGGGAGTGCGCGCTTGCCCCCACCCACGACGACCGGGCAGACGAACAGGTGCAACTCGTCGACCAGGCCCGCGGCGATGGCCTGGCCTGCGAGCTCGGCGCCCCCCACCGTCATGTCCGCATCCGAGGTCTCCTTCAGCCGTCGGATCGCGCCAGGATCGAAGTCGCGCTCGATCCGGGTCCGGACGCTCGACACCGCCTGAAGTGTGCGGGAGTACACGATCTTCTCGGCGGCGCGCCAGATCGCGGCGAAGTCCCGGCTGACCGGCGGCGAATCAGGGCCGCTGCCGGCGGTCTCCCAGAACACCAGCGTCTCGTACATCCGGCGCCCGTACAGGTAGGTGCCGATCGGTCGTTCGAGGTCGTTGACGAAGGCGTGGACCTCGTCGTCCGGGGCCGCCCAGCCAAACGCCCCCTCCGCGTCCTCGACATACCCGTCGAGCGATGCGATCGTGGAATAGATCAGCTTGGCCATCTCGCGCCTTTCTTCTCGCGCATGTATCAGCGGGCAAGCGCCACGCATCCGGAGTAGGTACCGATGTCGACCCGCGATGCGGTGGGAGCCTCGTCGTGGGAACAGTCGTCCGAAGAAAGGTTGCCATGGTTCGCAGACCTCTCATCCTCGTGGTCGTCATGCTCGCGGGCAGCGCCACCGCCGTCGGCGCCCCGATCGCTCCGACCTGGAACTCGGGCTACAGCGGCTGGTGGCCGGGCGGATTCGGCTACCCGCCGGTGACCGTGCAGGCGCCGGGCTACCCGTGCTCGGTGACCGCCTATGGGCCGACCTTCCACGTCCGCTCGGGCCGGTGGACCCAGGATTATGGCGGCGGGACGAGCTGTGCCGGCGGGGTCGGCACCAAGACCCTGACCATCTACGACCAGGTGCTCGGGCAAGACAGTCACACGTGGTACACGATCAGCGGCTCGACGTTCACCGCCGGACCAACCGGCGCCAATCCGCTGCGCATGATCCGCAACCGGCCGGCCTACCTCGGCCATGCCTACCGGACGATCGCCAGCGCGAGACTGGTCGTGCCGAACGGCCACGCCGGCTGTTCGCTGACCAACACGTGCTCGGAGACGATCACGATCAAGGCAACCAGCAGGCCGTTGTCTCCGTGACGCGCGGAGCGCAGGCTCCGTGACGCTCGGACCCGAGGAGCGCCCGATGAGCGGCGCTCCTCCGCCTGCGCGCTGAGCCGGGGGCGCGATAAAGACTTCGTAATCACGGGCGATGGGGTGTAACGACATCCGGACCGCGGTTTCCGTTCTTGTATGGGGACCTCATTCATCCCGTTGGCGCGTCGGCGCGTCCATGGGCATCTCTGGCCGATCCTGCAGACCGGTCTGGCTGCGGTCGGCGCCTGGTACTGCGCGGTCCTGTTGGGAGTCGAGCATCGACCGGCGTTTGCGTCGATCGCGGCTGTGATCTCGTTGGGCGCGGCGTTCGGGGAGCGCCGCCAGCGGGCGGTCCAGCTGATCGCGGGGGTGATGCTGGGCATCGTGCTCGCCGACCTGCTGCTGCGGGTGATCGGAACCGGGCTGCCGCAGATCGGGCTGTTGGTCGTGCTGGCGATGCTCGCCGCGGTCATCCTCGGAGGCGGGGAATTGCTCGTGACCGAGGCCGCCGTGTCGGCGATTCTGATGGCCACGCTCTCCTCGACATCCGAGGCGCGTTTGCTTGACGTGCTGATCGGCGGCGGAGTGGCGCTGGCCGTCCACACCCTCGTGTTCCCGCCCGATCCGATCGTCGGCGTCGCGCGGGCCACCCATACCGTGTTCGGCGAGCTGGGGGTCGTCCTTCGCGATGCCGCGGCCGCGTTGGCCGCCGGCGAGGCCGACCGCGCCGAGGCGGCGGTGCAGACGGCCGAGGAGCTCGAGCTCCACGTCAGCGAGCTGCGGCTCGCGGCCGTCATGGGCAGCGACACCGCCCGCTGGGCTCCGCTGCGGCGCGCCGGGCGACCCGAGCTCGAGCGCTACGTCCGCACGGTCCGGCACGCCGACCTCGCGGCGCGCAGCGCGCGGATGCTCGCGCGCAACGTGCTGCAGTACGTGCGCGGAGGCAATCCGCCGCATGCCGAGCTTGCGGACGCGATCCGCGATCTCGGCTTGGCGGCCTGGGAGCTGCCGGCTCAGTTCGAGGAGCCGTGGCGGAGCGGTGACGTGATGCGCACCGCGTTGCAGGCCGCCGGCCGCGCGACGGCCGCCGCCACGCGCGGTCCGAACATCGGCGTCGGCGACATCGCCGGCCTGGTCCGCTCGATCGCGGTCGACATCGTCAGGGCCTCCGAGGCAGGCGAGACCGACCGGGGCGCGCTGACCGACGCTCGCACCGAGGAGCTGCTGGCCACCCTCCCGCTCCCCGAGCCGGCCACGGTCTGACCGCACGCCCGACCGCGTACGCGATCGTCGGTCAGACCGGCGAGGTCAGCTCGCCAACGCGGCCGCGCGGATCAGGTTCGAGCGCAGCGCGTGGTGGCGGCCCTCGACAATCCTGACCGCGCCGGACTTCGAGCGCATCGACAGCGACTGCGTGTACACGCGCTCGGACGTGTAGCGGACGCCCTTCAGGAGCTCACCGCTGGTCACTCCCGTGGCGGCGAAGAACACGTCATCGCCGGAGACGAGATCCCGTGTCGACAGGATCTGGTCGAGGTCGTAGCCCTGCTCGAGCGCGGCTGACCGCTCGGTGTCGTTGCGCGGATATAGGCGCCCGAGGAGCTGGCCGTCGAGACACCGAAGCGCGCAGGCTGCGATCACGCCTTCCGGGGTCCCGCCGATCCCCACGCAGACGTCGACGGTCGACTCGGGATCGGCGGCGAGGATCGCTCCGGCGACGTCGCCGTCGAGCAGGAACTTGATCCGCGCGCCCGTCGCCAGCACGCTCTTGATGAGCTCGGCATGGCGGGGACGGTCCAGCACGGCGACGGTGATGTCCTCATGGCGCTTGCCGCGCCGCTCGGCGATCCGCCGGAGATTCTCCGCGATCGGTGCGTCGAGATCGACGACGTCGGCGACGTCGGTGGCGACCGCGAGCTTCTCCATGTAGACGCACGGCCCGGGGTCGAACATCGTGCCGCGCTCGGCGACCGCGACGACCGCGATCGCGTCCGGCAGGCTCTTGGCCGTCAGCGTCGTTCCGTCGACCGGGTCGACCGCGAAATCGACCTCCGGCGGAGTGCCGTCGCCGACGCGCTCGCCGTTGTAGAGCATCGGCGCCTCGTCCTTCTCCCCTTCCCCGATCACGACGATGCCGTCCATCTGGACCGAATTGAGGACCGGTCGCATCGCGTCGACGGCTGCCTGGTCCACGAGCTCCTTGTCGCCGCGCCCCATGTAGCGGCCGGCCGCGATCGCGGCCGCCTCGGTGACGCGCACAAGCTCCAGCGCCAGGTTGCGATCGGGGTCGTGCGGCAACCGTGTCTCTGCCTGCATGTCTCGCTCCTCGTCGATCCGCTCGCGACAGCTTGCCGGCGCCGCCCCCTGAGATGGAAGTGCCTGCCGGCGTGCTGCATTCTCTCACCTCGCCGTGGCAGGTGAGATCGCTTCCGCGTGGCGCCGTCCTCGAGAGTCACCTCAGCTGCGCTCACCCGCTCGGCTGCGCGGGCGATCATGAAGCCGTACGACTGCCGGGTGTGTGTCGTCGTGTGCTCAGCCTCGGGGTGGAGCACCTCATCGCCGGTCGCGCGGCTTCACGAGCTTCGTGCCCGTCTGTCCGGTAGCGGTTAGTCTCTGACGCCGAATCACCGCCGCGATGGCCTTTCCCGCCGGCCACCACAACCCACAATTGTTTGACAGCGGCTCGCTCGCGGACCATGCCGGAGAGCTGTTTGAGGCCAGCGTCAGCCGTGAGGCGGCGCTCCTGGCTGCGCTGCTGGAGTCCTAGGACTACTGGCTACGGATTCACATCGTGCCGTTCTTCGACGTCCACGACGTGGACAAGATCACCCGCGAGGACGTCCAGCGGTTCGACGCCGAGCTGGAGGACAAGCGCCTCGCGCCGAAGTCGCGGGCGCACGCGCTCGGCATGTCGCACTCGCTGATCGAGTTTACGCTAGCCGAGGGCTGGGCGACCGGCGAGAACCCGGTCAAGCGGGTGCCGAAGCCGGTCAAGCGGAACGCCGACGCCGACGTCCACTTCCTCGACGTCGAGGAGGTCGAGGCGCTCCTCCGTGCAGTCCCCGACGACGACCTCGGCCGGGCCGAGCGCGTGATGTACCTGACCGTCGCGATGACGGGGATGCGCCAAGGTGAGCTTCTCGGCCTCCGCTGGCGTGACGTCGACTGGGAGGCGGCTCGCGTTCGCGTCCGACGCAACTTCGTCCGCGGCGAGTTCGGGACCCCGAAGTCGAAGCGATCCTCGCGGGCGGTCCGCTCGCGACCCGCGTCGCCGCCGAATGGATCAGCTCTACCAGAACTCGCCATATCGGGGAGACGACGACCTCGTCTTCGCGCATCCGGCGACCGGGAAGCCGATCGACCGCTCGCGATTGTTGAAGCGATTCAAGACGGCGGTCGAGCGGGCGAACGTCGGCCGGTTCGCCGTCGTGAGGAACGCGCGCGGCGAGGAGGAGCGGAAGCCGCTGACGCGCTTCCATGATCTCCGCCACAAGTTCGGTACGCGGATGGCCGCTCGGGGTGTCCCGATGCGAACGATTCAAGAATGGATGGGCCATCGTGACTTTGCGACGACGTTGATCTACGCCGACTTCGCCCCGAGCGAGCGGCAGGAGACGGCTTGGGTCGAGGAGGCGTTCGCCCCCGAACCGGCGGCGCTGGCGACGGCCGATCAGTTAGCTAACCGGGCGGCCCCGGCTTGATCGCGTCACGACTCGCGTTGGCCCCGTAGTTCGTCGCAGAGCGCGAGTAAGCCCCCGTCCATCCGACCCGCCCCGACCCCCGACTGACGCCTCCGAGGGCCTCTTAGCCGCTTGCGCGAACGCCAAGACCGCTGTCGGATGCCGGTGCTTATCCAGTCACGCGGATTCGCGTCCTTGTTTGGTTGAGTGAGCGTGCACCTTCGCTCGCCACCACTCACGCTTGAGTTCGTACTCGTCCGGGAGCTTGTACCCGGCTAGTTCGAGCGTGCACAGCCACGCGAGCGCCTCCGATAAGTCTCCCTCTCTAGCGGCCTTATCAGCCCAACAGAGTGTCTGCGCGATGGCTCGTGCCCGCTGATCCCAACGCCTGCTCATCTCCATGTGCCCCTCATTCGGTTCTTCCTCACACCCGCTGGGTCGTTCACTCTGCCCTTTGCTATCCAGCGTTCAGCAAACCTATCGGCAGTTAGGAGGCGAACTCAAGGCCGCAGCGACACCGCGCGGCAGCGCACGGCCGTCGGATCCCGACCCAGGTAGGGCCCCCGATCCCTCCGACCGGCCTCTACCCCCGACCATCACCTCCGAGGGCCTGCCAGCGGCCTTGAGCGCTGTCGCCCAGGGGGCGGCTCGGTCCGCCGCCTTGCATCTCTCATCCGAGGTCGTGGTCCCGCCGATATGGAGTTTCGGCGGCGTCCGGGGAGAACCTGGGTGTCGCTGTTCCGACAGGCGTGGGGCGGCACCGCATGGGGGTGGTGCCGCCCCGCTCCAAGCCCCGGTCAGGCCGCACCCGATCCCGCCGATGAAAGCGTCGTGGGCGGCACCGCCGCCGTAGCAACTACGGATGCGCGCGGGCCCGGCGAGTGCCACTGTGGACGTTAGACGGAAGGTCGTCGACGAGTCTGATGCCGAAGGGCAAAGGAGCAACGAGGCGGCCTTTCGCCTTTAAGCACGACCCTCGAACGGCCGTGGATCGCGTCGGCCAGGAGGAGCGCACCGTCACGTTGGACGACGACGCGAACTTCTTCACCTGGGCTGCGGAGCAGTGGGCTGCGCCGCGCTGGACGGTCGACCTGGACCCGTGGCAAGACGGTAGTAACTACTACGGATGCGCCTAGCTCGGCGGGTGCGATAACGAATGTGCCGAAAGGTCGTCTACACGGGGTCCGATGCTGAAAGCAAAGGATCCAACGAGGCGGCCTTTCGCCGGTTAATAGCGGGGCGGCCCAGCTGGTCATCCTGAATCACGTCCTTATCAGCAGGGCTCCACGGTGGCGGCCTGTAGGACGGTGACGCCGCGCTGGCTGACGCGATAGGCCGCCGGACTGGAACTCGGTGGGATGTGGTGGACGCGCCCGTCGATCCGCAGCCTGACCGACCCATTGCCGAGGAAGATCCGAAACGCGGGAGAGACAAACTGCTGGCTGACGGCGCCAGCAGGAAGAATCTGTCCGTTGATCGGCAGCTGCCCGCGCTGGTCCTGGAGGCAAATCCAGACCCGTGCGTCGGCCAGCACCTCCAAGTGGACACTCGCGGGCCGCCCTGTGACGGACGAGGGAGCCTTGTGCGTGGCAGAGCCAGGACCGTGGGCAGCGGGAGTCGAAGCCGATGACGGCTTGGGCGAGGGAGCCTTATGCGTGGCAGAGCCAGGACCGTGGGCAGCGGGAGTCGAAGCCGATGACGGCTTGGGGGTAACCGTAACCGCGTTAGCCGCGTTATTGACTTTCATCTGCTGGAACACGAACAGCGCCGCCGCAACGGCGGTGATGGTCGCGAACAGAACGAGTATCACCTTGAACTCGAGTATCTCGTTGAACTTCCCCGTGACCGGCAAAGCCGACCCGCGAGGAGGCGCTTCTGGCGGCGGCGTGCGACCATCTGCGCGCCTCGACGCCCCCCAGCGCTCCCAGAGGTACTCCTCGAACGTCGCGTGGGACTCCAGGTAAAGACGCCCGTCGTCGATCTCCAGCAGCGCCGTGCCGACCTCGATGAAGGTCACCAGCCCGCGCTCCATCACGGCCTCCAACTCGGCCAGCGTGCGCTCGGGACGCGCCTCGCGGACCGTCATGATGCCTCCGACAGGTCCTCGACGCGCTCGATCAGCGACTCGGGATGCTTCCGGCGGAGCCCGACCTCCAGCGCGGCGACCCCGTCGTCGAACTTTCCAGTACGCGGGTCGCCCCGTCGAGGTGCGTAGACGATTACAAGCACGGGATTAGGGAAAGCAGTCCAATGACGACGATCACTAGCGCGGATTGCTAAGGGCCCGACTTGGAGGCACGGCCGAAATCGCCCTCCGCAGATTAAAAACGTCCCGACTCTGGGAGTCCTTCCGCCAATGATCCCACGAGTCCTTGACCAGCCCGCCCACGGGCCGACGCCGCCGACTCCCTTTCCTTGGGCCCTCGCCTCCTCGATCTCCTCGATGCTCACGACTCCGACGTGATCGTCCGGCTGACCGATGACGGCCCGCGCGGGCGGTCATACCCCCCCGGCTCAGGGTCGGTCCTGAGGAGCGCGGCGGAGGACCTAAAGGACCGCGTCGAGCACGATCCCGACCCCAACCCTCTCTTCAGCCTCCAAGGGCTCCATGAGCGTCGCAGGACGTCTTGCCGCTTCTCCGTCAGCTCGCCCCCCTGCCGGTCGGCTCTCTCTCCATTGCGATCCTGATCCTGCTCGCCCGGGGCGACGGCAATAACGGGTCCATCTTCGATGGAAGCGATGCCTCGCTCGCGATGACGGCCAGCTCGGACCTCAGCGCCGTCTCGTCGTCAGCCGCCGCCGCGATGAGCGTGGCCTTGTGACCCTCCCGAGCAACACATGCAGCGAACTCGCGTCTCGGCTGTAGTCGATCTCGTCGCTGGTCCACTGATCGGGCGGGCCGGGCTGAGCCGAGCGGGTGGTGCGGCGACGGTGCGGGGGTCTTGCGTGCCGCCCTCGGGGCCGTCGCTCGGTCGCCGTCATCGCCACTCGTCCTCGGACGGCCCGGAGCGTGGCCGTCCAGGCTCATGGCCGCGTGCCGTCCGGGCGCCCTTCCGACCGGCCCTCCGCCGAGCCGCGGCCTGGTTCCGGTTCGCGCGTCGCGCGCCTTCCGTCATGTTCTTGTGCACGACCGTCGAGGCGACCAACTCCTCCCCGCGCAAGACGAGCGGCGCGACGATCTCATCCGTAATCATCAGCCAGGCGATCGCGTGCTCCGACGACGTCAGCCAGTCAGGTCGCGTATGAGTGACGCGCGCGGTCGCCAGGAGCGCGGACAGCTCGGCGGCGATCTGGTTCTGGTGCATCGAGGGTCGGACGCGCTGCTTGGCCTCAACCGGTCAGTGCACCACCCCTGACGTTGCGCATCGTCTCATCCCACCCCGGGGCGCTGTCGAGCGAAGGCCGTAGGCCGAAGCGTGATCAGCGCCTCGGGGGCGCCCGTGTGGAGCCCGTCGATCAGCTCGGTGAGTTTCTCGGCGGGGGTCCGGAACCCGAGCGTCTGGCGGGGCCGGCCGTTGAGCTTGCGGGCGACCTCGTCGAGTTCTGCCTGTGTCACCCCGGCGAGACTCGTGCCCTGAGGGAAGTACTGGCGCAGGAGGCCGTTGGTGTTCTCGTTCGACCCGCGCTGCCACGGGCTTCGGGGATCGCAGAAGTACACCTCGACGCTGGTCTCGACGCTGAACCGCCGGTGCTCTGCCATCTCCTTGCCCTGGTCCCAGGTCAGCGAGCGGCGAAGCTGGGCGGGCAGCGTCGTGATGCTCGCCTTGAGCGCCTCGCAGACCGGCTCGGCGTTGGTTGCATCGGGCAGCGCGACGAGCTGGCAGTAGCGGGTCTGGCGCTCGACCAGGGTCGCGATCGCCGAGTCGCGGGTTCCCATCAGCCAGTCGCCCTCCCAGTGCCCCGGGACGGCCCGGTCGGAGACCTCTGGTGGGCGCTCGGAGATCATCACCATCTCGGCGATCCGGCCCAGGCCTTGGCCGCGGTTCGAGTGTGCCCGGGCATAGCGCTTCTGACGCCGGGTTCGCAGATGCCGGGTGAGCTCGCGCGCAAGCGACCCGCGCGCCTGGACATACAGCGCGCGGTAGATCGTCTCGTGCGAGATCTGCATCTGCTCATTGTCGGGGTGCGCGAGTCGCAGCCAGCCCGAGATCTGCTGCGGCGAGTGATCCTGACCGAGCCGCTCGATCACAAACTCACGCAACTCGGGGCAGAGGTCCAGCTTCGTCGCCCGCGGGCGTCGCGCCCGCTCCCACGCCGCCCGCTCGGCCACGTGCGCGCGATAGCGTCGACGGCCGCCGCAACGGTTGATCTCGCGGGAGACCGTGGTGCGCGAGCGACCCAGGACACGACCGATCACGCGGGCGGATTCTCCTCGGGCTACCCCGCGCGAGATCTCCTCACGCTCAGCCGAGGTCAGCCAACACTCCGCCCGACGGCGTGCCCTCGGCCGCACCCCTCCCATCCGCTGCAGGTACTTGCTCACCGTCCGCTTCGGCATACCGAGCCGGCGACCGATCTCGGCCTCGCTCACCCCCTCCACCCGGAGCACCCAGAACGCGTCCTTCACAGCCTCGGTCAGATAGTGACCCCTCGGCATCTCCGCACCTCACCTCGTCGCTCAGCGAATCGCTGACCCTCTCGGGTGGTGCGGCGGCAGCCTGAAACCGCCCAACCGAGCGGGGCTCTGGCCTGGCGGGAGCGGAGGGTGCGGCGCGCCCCGCTGGCCGCGCAAACGAGGGCCGACCGCATGTCGACGCGGAGGTACATCCCCATGTCGAAGCAGGTCCGCTGCTCGGGGGCACCGCGCCGCGGCGCCCCCCAAGGCCACTCGTCAGGCGGGAACCTCGCTGTGGAACTCGCTATGAACTTCGAACGACGTCTCCTGCGGCGGCGCGGTAAACCCGCCGTCGATCCCCGCCTGCATCCTGGGCATGAGCGTCTCATCGCGGAAGCGCTCCCAGCTTTCCTTCGAGTCGTGAATCGCCACGATCAACCACCCGTCACCGGACGGTCCGGCGATGTGAAGCACCTGACCGGGAGGGAGGATCCCCTCGCCGGGATGCACGGCCGCGATCGAGGCTTGGTACTGCTGCTCGGTCCCACCCGCGAACTGATGCACGACGCCATAGGCCATTTCGTTACTCCTTCGTTGGACAACGATTACGGCGCCTCGCAACGACCGTACTCCCCGGCGCGCCGCATCGCAATGCGCGCACAGAGCCCACGCCGAACCGTCCGCTCCAGCGCAGTGCGCGACCATGAACCAAGGCGGGACGCCCGACGCGGATAGCCCCGCGATCATTGCCCCGGCGGAGGCCCCGACCAGATACTCGGCGCTCCCTGGATCCCATCCGGTCTCCGTCGCCAGGGCGTGCAGGCCGCCGACGAGCCACGCGCCGCCGAGCACGCCCACCAGCGCCAAGGACCAATCCGACTCTCATCGTCTCGCGCTCCGACACCGCCGGCTGCGGGTCAGCGTCTACTTCGCGCCGTCCGATCGGCTCAGTGACCTGCCGGCACTGTCGATCACCTTGCGGATGAAGTCGTACTGCGTGTGGACGAGGCGGTCGGCCATCTCCATCGCAGAATCGACAACCTCCTGTCGCCGGGATGGGCCTTCCCCATAGGCGGGTAGGGCCTGATCGACGACGTCGACGAACTTGTGTACGGCCTCGATTGCGGCCCGTTGACCGGCTTCGACTGAATCGAGTACTTCCTCGGACAGCTTCGTCGTCTTGTCAATCGCGGTCGTCGGCGCGCCAGCGGCTGTGCGGTGTCGCCGGGCCGCCGGAGGCTTTGCCGCCGTGCTGCGTTTGGTTGTGGTCTGAGCCATTGCCGTGCTCCCCTCGGGGACGTGGATTCGTGCTCTTCGACCGTAGGGCCGCAGCAGGCTCGCGCCATCCGTAACCCCATGCCGGCCCCGTCGGTAGAAACTCACGACGTCACACCCGCTTCCCGCTAGGACCGCTGACTGCGCAGCCCGACCTTCGCCACCTTCCCCGAGCCGGTCCATCGGTACACGTCCGCAGTGCAATCTCGGACCAGGACAAATCCAACCGCTCGCTGGGCTCGGGGTGGCGATCCGATCGGGTTCCGATCCTCTATGCGCCGGCTCAGCGACAGCAGGACATAGGGTTATGTCAGCGCGAGGTCGCGCGCCGAACGCGCCTCGGATCCACCGCCAGGGTGCTGGAGCCATTCGCGCAGGCGCTCGTAGACCTCGGGGTGGTTGAGCAGCGCGAGGTGGTGGGCGGGGCTGACGTGGTGACCGTGTTCGGCCTGGAATGGGATCCGCCGGGTGCGGCCCTGTCCGGTGGCGCTGGGTGTCAGCACGAGGATGTCGCCAAGGAGGCGCCCCAGGGGGTGGTGCGGGCTGCGGGTGATGGTCGCCGAGACGAAGAAGTGCGTGGCTCCCTGCAGGAGGGGCACCTCCTTGCACGCCGCCGCGCGCAGGGCGTTGGGGTCGCGGCCCCGCCAGTCCTCGTCGACCAGCGAGCCGTGGCGGAGGTCGCGGATGCCGGCCGAGCGCCGGCGCAGGAATGCGCCGAGCATCCGCGTCTCGGGCAGCGCGTGAAGCGCCTCAGCAGCCACGTGAGCTCCCCGCTCAAGCGGCGCGCCCAGGTGTGGCGTGCCCAGCGAGACCATGTGACGGACACGCTCGGTCCAGCCTCGGCCGCTCTCAGACGCCTGGTGGCATGCGCTGCGCGCGATCAGCCCGCCCATCGAGTGGCCCACGAGGGCGACCTCCTGCACCTCCACCGGCCATGCCTGGATCAGTTCCTCGAGCAGCGCCGCGACGGTCAGACCGTTTTCCGAGACGTGCAGACCGGTGTTGTAGCGCAGGTATATGGGGGTGTAGTCGAGATCCGAGGCGAGGCGCGCGCCGTAGGTATCGCCCGGCTGGGCGCCACCCCAATCCCAGTAGAACTCATTTCCCATTAGCCCGTGCAGGAACACGACCAACCGTCCCGTCGCAGCGGGGAACGCCGCGCTGACCGAGCGCGCATCAAGCGCGACTGCCTCTCCGTCGACGCGCACCGAGGCCGGCTGGTGCAGGTCGCTACCCGAGCGCTCGAGCCGATCGCCGATCAGGCCGTTCAACGCCGCGATCACAGCGCTCCCCGGGCGCGTGGTCGAGAGCAGCACCTCCTCCCCGATCCCCCGCTTCTCCATGGTTGCATCGACGACCCGTCCTAGCCGGGCCGCCCCAGCTCCAATCGCGTCATAGGCGCCGCGCGAGAGCACGTCGTGGACCACCTGCACCGGACGGGCAGCCGGACCCACACCCCGGAACGCACGCTCAGCAATACCCAAGTGCATATCCCGAATGCCGCCCGGAAAGGCCCGCAGGTCTTCAAACATCAGTGCGCTTAGCGCCCGCAGCTCATTCGGCCGACGCGCCCTCGACCCGGGGTCGTCGCCGCCAACGGTGCCGGCCGAATCTATGCCGAACATGCGAGCCTCCTCCTACAGCGTGACGTCGATCGGCGCGGGACCACTCAACCTCCACCCGAAGACGGCCGGTGCGCCTCCCCAGTCGTTCCCCGGGTACACCAGACGACAGCCCCCCAGGTCCAACGCGGCCTGGGTTTCGGTCATCGCCCTTGGTTCTCTTTCCGAGCTATGACGCTACTACCGGGTAACATTACAGCTGGGTAGCACAATGGTGCAAGTTCACCCGGCGATTCGGCGTCTTATGCTTGATGGCGTGTCAGCCGAGCCCCCGCGCCGCCCCGTTTCGCCACTGCGGGGTCGCAAGAAGGTGCCCCGCGCGGTCCGCGAGCGCGAGATGCTTGAGGTGGCCGGACGCGTGTTCGCGCAGCGCGGCTTTCACGCCGCCTCGATGGAGGAGATCGCCGAGGGTGCGGGGGTCTCAAAGCCGATGATCTACAACTACTTCGGTTCTAAGGAAGGCCTGTATTTCGCCTACATCGAGTTGGCTGGCCAGCGGATGCTCGCGCGCATGCGCAACGCTGTCCAAGCTGCGGGCGAGCGCCCCGAGGAACGTCTCTGGGCCTCGGCACTGGCGTTCTTCGGCCACGTTGACGACAACCGCGACGAGTGGTCGGTCCTGTTCGGAGAACTCGCCTCCCGAGGCGCGCCGTTCTCTCGCGAGGTTTCGGGGATCCGCGCCACCGTCTCCGACGGCACCGCCGCCCTCTTCGACGAAGTCCTCCTTAGCTCGGGCGCAAGCCCTGAGAAGATCGGCGGCACCGAGCCGCTCGCTCATGCTTTTGTCGGCGCAGGCGAGTCGCTGGCCAACTGGTGGCTGGATCACCCCGAGGAATCCCAAGCAGCGATGGCCGCGAGGCTGATGAACGTCACGTGGATCGGGCTCAGCGAACTGCTGCAGAGTCGCGCCGACCCGTGGCCGCTCGATCACGAACCGGGACCCGCAACTCGCGTTCCTTCCTCGACACGCGCGCGCCGTCGAACGAGAAAGCCCGCGTAAGCTCTCGACAGGTGTGGCGGCTCTCACCGCGGCAGGCGCGCCCTGGGTGTCAACGCGGCACGAGTCAGACCGCGTCGTCCCCACCGGCGACAGACTCCTACGCAACCGTAATATTACGCGTGGGTAGTCTTCCGCTCGGGCCCCGTGGTGTTCTCCCGATGCGCGCGCGGCCTGCGAGGCGTACAAAGGGAGAGCCAAGACGCCGTATCCAACGACGCTGCACTGAGTTACGGAGGTACCGATGCCTATCGTGGACAAGCCCACGGCGTTGTCCGAGGAGGTACTCGGCTCTGTCAAGACCGGTCAGGAGGAGGCGGTGGTGCGTGATCGTCGTGGCAGCGGGATCGGCCGAATGGTCGGCGCGGTTTCGGCGGACGCGCGGATGCTCCGCGCGATATCGGCCGATGTCGCCCACGCCGCCGACCCGCGCCACGCGCACAGGCCGCCGGCCGGTGACCCTTTTGAGCTGCGTGACCCCGAGTACATCGCGCGCACGCTCCCCGCGCTGCGTGTGATGGCGGACGTCTGGTTCCGTGCCGATGTGCGCGGGTTGGAGAACATCCCGCCGCGCGGGGCGGTGCTGCTCGTCGGCAACCACTCGGGTGGCACGCTCATCGCCGACACGTTCATCTTCTCGCAGGCGTTCTACGACCACTTCGGTCCCGAGCGCGAGTTCTTCCAGCTCGCGCACGACCTCGTGTTCAAGGTGCCTGGCATCCGGGCCATGCTCACCCCGTACGGGACGGTGCCGGCCTCGCCGGAGAACATGCGGCGCGCGCTCGAGCGCGGCGCCGCGCTGCTCGTCTATCCGGGCGGCGACCACGAGACCTACCGGGCCAGTTGGCACTCCGCCGAGATCGATTTCGCCCACCGGACCGGGTTCGTGCGGCTCGCGCTACAGCACGGCGTGCGCATCGTCCCGGTGGTTTCGATCGGCGGCCAGGAGACGGCGCTGTTCCTCGGCCAGGGCGAGCACATCGCCAGGCTGCTGCACCTCCACCAGCTGCTGCGGATCGACGTCGCGCCGGTCCAGATCGCGCCGCCGTGGGGCATCACGGTGCTCGACCTCCCAGGACGCCTCCCGCTGCCGGCGAAGATCTCGATCGAGGTGCTCGCGCCGATCGACCTGCGCAAGGAACTCGGCGGCGCCCGCGGCGATCCCGATGAGGGCTACGAGCTCGTCACAGGCCGGATGCAGGACGCGCTGCGCAAGCTCGACCAGGCGCGCGCACTGCCGCTGATCGGCTGAGCCGGCGCTCATCGCAACCCGCGCAGCCCACTCGAGCGGCATCCGGCGCCGGCAGGGGAACCGGTCTCTGACCGCCCGGGGAACGCGGTCGGTATTCGGCGAGACTGGCGTTTCGCCTAGACCATATGGCGGTGTCGACCGTTAGTGGTTGACAGCCGGGGTTGGTGGCCGGACGCTCCTCGCGGGGGTTTGTCTGGCCGGAGAATTGGGCTCCGGCTGACCCCATGATGATGAGGAGGTCCGGCCATGACCGGAACTTTGACGCAGATGGCGCTCGGCACCCGTGAGCATGGCGCCGACTTCCAGCTTGTCTCTCACTCGGATCGCGGCAGTCAATACACCTCGGCCGACTACACCCAGGCGCTCGACGATCACCGCGTGCTCGCGTCGGTCGGCTCGGTCGGCGACGCCAACGACAACGCCATGGCCGAGAGCTTCGTGGACAGCCTCAAGACCGAGCTGATCGCCGATCGCGTGTGGCGCGCCCGCTCCCAGCTCGAGCTCGCCGTCGTCGAATACATCAGCTGGTTCAACCAGGCGCGACTTCACGAATCCCTCGGAGACATCCCGCCGGTCGAGTTCGAGGAGCTACACGCTCTACGGTGCGGAGCAATGGCTCGATGAACAACAATCAGAACCTACAAACCCAGTCTCCGTCAAACCCGGTCCGGCTCAAACCGCGCCGATGTGGGGTCCGAGCGTTGGGTGGCAGCGACCGGTGATCGGGCCGGTCGCTGGTGGCTGAAAGCGCGCGCCGGTGCCGATCGGACGCGCCTGTCGGAGCAGTGCGTCGGGAATCCCGGTCGGCGATCTGTCGGCGGTCATCGATCCGCATCCGGCTAGCACCGCGGCCGCGATTGCCGCGAGCACCACGCGGTCTGGCCTAGTCAGACCCTATGGCGTGGGCCGCCCGTTGCACGGGTTGCCTGCCGGGCTGATTGGCCGGACGCTCCTCGCGGGGGTTTTGTCTGGCCGGAGAATTGGGCTCCGGCTGACCCCAAGACCTGTTTGAGGAGGTCCGGCCATGCCCGGAACGATGACGTTTGTCGGGATGGATGTCCACGCCCGGTCGATTCATGCCGCGGCGATCGATGTGATGAGCGGTGAGTTGACGCGAGTGCGGATGGGAGCTGGCGTGGAGACGCCGGTTGCGTGGTTGGGGTCGTTGCCCGGCCCGGTGTGGGCGTGCTATGAGGCCGGACCGACCGGGTTCGGGCTCTATCGCGCCGCGAGCGCGGCGGGGATCCGGATGGACGTGATCGCGCCGGGGAAGACCCCGCGCGGGCGCTCAGACCGGGTGAAGACCGATCGCAAGGATGCCGAGCTGCTCGCCCGTTGTTTGATCGCCGGGTCGCTGACCGCGATCCCGGTTCCGTCTGTCGAGGTCGAGGCCGCCAGAGAGCTCGTGCGTGCGCATGACATGTGCCGTCGCGATCTGATGAACGCGCGCCATCGCGTGTCGAAGATGCTCTTGCGCCATGGGCGGGTGTACCCAAAGCCGTCCTCGACCTGGAGCAAAGCGCACCATCAGTGGCTGGCCGGCCAGCAGTTCTCCGATCCGATCAGCGAGCTGGCGTATGTCGATCTGCTCGCCGCGGTCGACGGGCTGACCGCTCGCAAGCAGGCGCTCGCCGAGCGGATCTCGCGGCTGGCGACCGACGAGCGGTGGTGGCCGACCGTCGCGCGGCTGCGGTGCTTCCGCGGGGTGGACACGTTGACCGCGCTGACGATCCATCTCGAGCTCGGTGCGGACTGGGAGCGGTTCGAGAAGCCGCACCGTCTCGGGTCGTGGCTCGGTCTGACGCCGTCGCGCCAGCAGTCCGGCGAGTCCGATCGGCAGGGATCGATCACCAAGACCGGCTCGACGTTGGCCAGACGGCTGCTGGTCGAGTCCGCTTGGCACTACGCCCGCGAACCCAGCGTCGGAGTCACCCTCGCGAACCGCCAGCAGGGACAGCCCGATCACGTCCTGCTGATCGCTAACCGCGCCCAGCACCGGATCCACCGCGTCTACACCCGGATGCGCTCGCGCGGCAAGCCGCACAACGTGACCATCGTCGCGTGCGCCCGCGAGCTCGCCTGCTTCCTCTGGGCCGCCACCACCGCACCCTAACCCCTCCTCCTCTCACAGCCATCCGCTCGGGAGGCCGGGGCGCCGGGCCGCGACACGGCCGGCACGCGCGAACCTACTATGAGCCGCCCTTCACGGGTCACGCTCGCTCCTAGACCAGCGCACGCCGGCAGCAGGAACAAGGCCCTGGGGTACACAAAATCCCCGCATCATCAGACTGGCAACGCCGACAACGTGCCCGACGCCCCGCCCTCCCGAACAACAAACAGCCGCCCACAGACCGACTGTCAAGTGGACGCGATCACCCGCGGCCACTTGACAAATCTCACGCCATATCAGTAGTCAACGTCGTAGTCCTCGTCGAGCGGATCGAGCTCGGGCGTGGCCGACGACGCTCGCCTGAGCCGTCTGGTTCCCGCCTCGCTTTGATCGGCGAGGCGAAAGACGAGCAGCAGGAGCCCGGCGCTGGCGCCCAGGCAGAGCACGGTGGCGCTGTGCGCGAGGAACGCGGGCAGCGCCACCAGGACGTAGTAGTGAAGCAGTGTCGGAAGGAGATGCAGCCCTTCCCAGACCGCTACGAACGCGATCACGAAGTAGGTGAAGTACCCGGCACGCCCGGTCAGCACGTGAAACAACGCCGAGCCGACGAGCGACAGCACGACTCCGAGCTCGATCAGTTGGATGACGCTCACTGTCGGGCGCCCGTGGAGTCCGCGTCCGATCGCGGCTACCGCAATCGCGGCGACCGCGGCGACCGCGAGCAGCCGGGCGACGAGGGCATCGAGCCGGGGGCGGCGAACCCGCCAGGACGCCAGCACGCAGGCCAGCAGCACGACGATCGGCCAGAACCAGACCAGCGGCGGATCATCGGCATGCCAGAGCCCTCCCCAGACCGCGTCGGGACGATCGTCGATCAGCAGCGGGATGCTCCATCGGCCCAGGTAGCTGGTGCCGGGCGCGAGCGCGAGGCTGGCCAGCGCCTGCAGGCGGCCGTCGTGCCATTCGTAGTCGTGGCCGGAGCTCACCGACTGCCAGTGCGGCGGGGTGCTCGGGCGAAGATCCGCGGGCGGTGTCTCGGCGACGGGGGTCTGGTTGAGGTAGTACATCGTCGAGTTCAGATTGACCTGCACACCCGAGCGGGAGAAGCGGAGGTACGGAGCGTGTCGGTAATCGAGCACCACCACCGTCAGCCTCGGCGAAACGCGCAGCCACATCCGCACGTATCCGTCGATGACCTTTGCCTCGACGCCCGCCGGGACTGAGCTCACCCTGGCCAGGTAGCTGGTGGCGACAGGGGCCACGGGACCATGCGCTGCCGCGACGTCGGGCACCGTGGCCATCAGAACCAACGCGACGAGCATGCCGCGTCGAACGCGGGCGGCTGATCGGGGCCGTATCGTCCACAGGCGCAATCCTGCGCGCAGAACCATGACGCTCATCTCCGGCTGCCGACTCACCGCCCGCCAGTTTCGCATCGCCCCGCTCGTCGCCGCGGCGCTGGCGGGTCTGGCCCTGGGACCAGCACTCGCGCGTGCTGACGGCGATCCGGCCAGCGATGTCCTCGCGTCCCAGAGCGCGTTTGTGCCTGCTGACACGGGGGCTTCGACCGTCCAGTTGGCGCGGGTCGCGGCGGTGCTGGCCGCGGCGGCGCGCAGCGGCTACGCGATTCGCGTGGCGGTGATCCCCTCAGCGACTGACCTTGGGTCGGTCACGGCGCTGTGGCGCCAGCCAGCCAACTACGCCCGGTTCCTGGGCGCCGAGCTGTCGCTTGTCTCAGACGGGCGCGTGCTGGTGGTGATGCCGAACGGCTTCGGCCTGTATCACGCTGGCCGCCCGCTGCCAGCCGAGCAGGCGGCGCTCGAGCGCCTGGGGCCAGTAGCGCCCGGACACGGTCTCGTGAGCGCAGCGATCACCGCGATCGAGCAGCTCGCTGCGGTCTCTGGACATCCCCTGTCGCCCGCGAGCCTTGCTGCGGCGGCGACGGTCGGGACGGGACCGAGATCTGGCTCCGGCGGAGGCTCAGCGACGTCGCTTGCCGTGTTCGCCTCCGGATTCGTCCTGATTGCACTGGCGTGGGGCGCCAGCCTGCGCGCGCGGCCGCTTAGCCTCGGCAGGCAACGGACTCCCGTCTGACGGGTGTCGCGATCCAAATGGTTGGCGAGAACATATTCATGGCTGAGTTATCGCGATGATGTTGACGCCCACTGCTGGGAGTGTCCTGCGCGGGGCAAGAGGATGAGCGGTCGAGCGCTTGTCGGGGTGCTGCTCGCCGTCGTGCTCGCCGGCTCGATGGCGTCGGTCGCGCGAGCCGACGGCGATCCCGGCAGCGACGTGCTCGTCTATCAGGATCTGTTCGCTGGCTCCAGCGCCGGGCTCTCGGTCCAGCAGCAGGCACGACTTGGCGACCTGCTGAAGGCGGCGGGCACCGCGCGCTTTCCGATTCGTGTAGCGATCATCGCCAGTCCGACCGACCTCGGCGCAGTCACCGCGCTGTGGCGCAAGCCGCAGGCGTACGCCCGGTTCCTCGGCCTGGAGCTGTCGCTGGCTTACAAGCAGCGGCTGCTTGTGGTGATGCCGAACGGGTTCGGGTTCAACTGGCCGGGTCACTCGACCACTGCGGCGTATGCCACGCTCGCCCGGATCCCACTGGGATCGAGCGTCGGCCTGTTCGCTGCCACGCAGGCGGCGGTGCGGGCGCTCGCGCAGTCCAGCGGCATCAAGGTCGCAACGCCAACGCATGCCGGCGGGGGCCGGGCCGCTCCGACCAGCAGCGGCGGCGGCTCGGGGGTCAGCCCGTCCACGCCGGGCCGGAGCGCCGACAGCCGGATAGCGCTGCTCGCAGCCTTAACCCTCCTGCTGGTGGGCGTGATTCTCGGCGTACGCGTAGCGGTCCGGCGGCGGGGCGCAACGCTCCCGGTGGCCGGGATGCTGGCTGGCGTGCTGACGCGTGTTGCGGCGATCCCGCCGCGGCGGGCGTTGCCGGCGTTTGCGGTGTTGTGCGTGGTCGCGGTCGCGACACCGATTGTGCTGCTCGAGGCGTTCCGGGCACCGGGCGCGTCGACAGCCGGAGATCTGGCGTTCAACCCGGCTCTCGATCCGGGGACCCCGCTGTCCGGACCGGCTCCCGATTTCACGCTGAGCGATCAGTTCGGCCAGCCGGTATCGCTTCGCTCCTATCGCGGCAAGGTGGTGCTGCTCGCGTTCAACGACTCGGAGTGCACGACGATCTGCCCGCTGACCACCCAGGCGATGCTCGACGCCAGGGCGATGCTCGGCCGTGCCGGGTCCCGGGTGCAACTGCTCGGGATCGACGCGAACCCGGCGGCGATCTCGCTCGAGGACGTGATGTCGTATTCCCAGCTGCACGGGATGGTGCACGCGTGGCATTTCCTGACCGGATCGCTGCCGCAGCTGAGACGGGTGTGGAAGGCCTACGCGGTCGAGGCGGCGATCGAGCGCGGGATGATCACCCACACCCCCGCGCTGTTCGTGATCGACCCGGAGGGGCGCAAGGCGAAGGTGTTCATCACCCAGCAGTCCTACTCCGCCGTCGGCCAGCTCGGCAAGCTGCTCGCGGAGGAGGCCTCTGCCCTGCTGCCCGGTCACCCGCCGGTGCGTTCGAGCCTGTCCTACGCGCCGATCGCCGGGATCGCCCCGAGCGCTCATGTCACGCTGCCACGCTCCGGCGGCGGGACGCTGACGCTCGGCCCGGGCGGGTCCGCGCACCTGTTCCTTTTCTTCGCCACCTGGAATCGCGAGACGACCGGCCTCGCGGGAGACCTGACGTCACTGAACCGGTACGCGTCGATGGCCGCCGCGGCCGGCTTGCCGCCGTTGACGGCGGTCGACGAGGGCAGCGTCGAGCCGTCTCCCGGGGCGCTTTCGGGCTTCCTGGCAACGCTCCCGCGGCCATTGTCCTATCCGGTCGCGATCGATCGCACCGGCCGCGTCGCGGACGGGTATGAGGTGCTGGGCGAGCCGTGGTTCGTGCTCGTCTCAGCGACCGGACGGCTCCTGTACTACCGGGAGGTCTCAACGGCCGGCTGGCCGAGCCTCGGTACGTTGGTGAGCATCATGCGAGCGGCGCTGGCGCGAGCACCCAAGGCGCCTGCCGGCGCGGCTGCCGCCGCGCAGGCGCTGGCCGGCTCCCCGGGCCCGCTGGCCGCCCTGCACGGGCAGGCGAGCCAGCTGCTCGGCGCCGAGCCCGCCCTGCTGGGGAGGATTCGGGCGCTGCGTGGCTACCCGGTTGTGGTCAACGCTTGGGCGTCGTGGTGCGGGCCGTGCCGGGCGGAGTTCGGCCTGTTCGCCAGCGCCTCGACCCAGTTCGGCCGGGACGTCGCGTTTCTCGGCGCGAACACCAGCGACTCGCCGGGCGACGCACGTTCGTTCTTGGCCCAGCACCCCCTCAGCTACCCGAGCTACCAGGCGAGCAGCACTTCCTCCCTGAGCTCGCTGGCCGTGATTGAGGGCCTTCCGACGACAGTCTTCATCAACTCGAACGGCAAAGTAGTGTTCGTGCACACGGGCCAGTACGACTCGCAGGGAACCCTGGATGCCGACATCGCCCACTACGCCCAGGGAGGCTGAGTGACGGCGGCGACAGCGCTTCGCCGACGCACCCGTTTGGCTCCGGTGGCGCTGCTCCCACTGGCGGCGTTCGCCG
>CAVWAC010000019.1:0-115939 GCA_963752905.1 uncultured Solirubrobacterales bacterium | reverse complement strand
CCACAGCCATCCAGACGTGGCCGATACGCGCGGGATCGCGCGCCGCGGCCGCCGACGTTTAAGGAGATCCATGAACACGACATCTCGTGGCATCGGCCGCCGGCCGATGCTGACGCTCGCGATCGCGATCGCGATCGCGCTGATCAGCCCGGCGCTGGCTTCCGCGCACGCCCGGGTCAGCCCGGCCGTGTCGCTGTCGGGCAAGCTGCAGCTCTACAACCTCGCGGTCCCAACAGAGAAGGCCGGCCTGACCACCACCAAGATCGTGATGACCGTCCCGAACGGCTTCGGGATCGACTCGCTCGTCCCGCCGCCGCCCGGCTGGCGCCAGGTCATCCAGCAGACCGGCACCGGTGACAGCGCCGTGATCACGAACGTGACGTGGACGGGCGGGAGCACGCCGACCGGTGAGGACTCGCTGTTCCAGTTCCTCGCCCAGCCCGCCTCGGCACAGAGCTACACATTCGGGGTCGAGCAGACCTACTCCGACGGGTCGATCGTCAACTGGTCCGGCCCGGAGTCATCCGCCAACCCTTCACCGACAATCCAGGCGGTCAGCTCGATCGGCGGCGGCGGAACCTCGACGCTGACCATCGTCGCGCTGATCATCGGCGTGCTCGGTTTGCTGGCCGGCGGGTTCGCGATTGTGAGCACCACCGGGAGCGGCGACAAGCACCGGACGCTCGCATGAGCACCCGGGGGCGGATCGTTGCGGCACTCGCCTGCGCCGCGATCGGGCTGCTGGCACCGAGCACAGCGTCGGCGCACGCCTACCTGATCAAGACCGTGCCGGCGGCAAGCGGGATCCTCAACACTCCGCCCCCGAACGTGCAGTTGACCTACGACGAGGCGGTCGAACCACGCTTCGCGATCATCTCGGTCACCAACGCCGCCGGGCAGCAGGAGACCACAGCGGCGGTGTCGCGCTCGCCGGCCAACCCGGACACCCTCCTCGTCCCGCTGCGAGCGCATCTGCCAGAGGGGTGGTACCTGATCTACTGGCGGGCGATCTCGGTCGACGGCCACCCCGTGCAGGGGGCGTTCACCTACGCCGTCGGACCGAACCCCGGGCCCGCGCCGCAATTCAGGATCCCGAACATCGCCGCGGGTGCCACGTCTCCGCAGCTGCTGATCACCCGCTGGGTGATGTTCCTGTCGGTGATGATCGCGATCGGGCTGTTCGCCTTCCGGATCGCGATCGCCCGCCCGCTCGTCCGCCGGGTGCCCGGGGCACGCCTCCGCTCGGTCTCGATCGCGTTCGTGATCGCCTCCGTGATCGGTCTGATCGCAATCCCGGTCTATCTCGACTTCGCGATCGCGAACGACTCGCTGCGCTCGGTGTTCGACCTCGGCGCACTCGTGCCGCTCTACCGCGTCACCGCGTTCGGCCGCGCCTACGCCGACATGATCTTGTGCTTCGGGCTGTTCTGCGTGACAGCGTGGACGGCGCTGTGGCTCGACCGCCCATCGACCGAGATCCGCTCGGTCGCCGAGATCGTCGCGACCAGCGGGGCCGTGCTCGCCGCCGCCGCGGTCCTGATGATCCCCGGCGCGGCCGGCCACGCCGCACAGCAATCCCCCCGCGGGTACTCCCTGCTGTTCGACTGGCTGCACCTGACCTCCGGATCGCTGTGGCTCGGCGGCCTGGTCGGGCTGCTCGTGCTGTGGTTCACGATCGGCTCGAACCTCCGCGTGCCGGCGCTCTCAACCGTCGTGCCACGGTTCTCCAACGTCGCCCTCGTCGCGGTGCTCGTGCTCCTGGGGACCGGCACCGGCGCGACGATCCTCCACATGCCGGCCATCAACGCGCTGTGGGAGACCGGCTACGGCGTTGCGATCCTCGTCAAGATCGGAATCCTCGCCGCCGCGGTCTGCCTCGCTGCCGGAAATCTGCTGCGGGTCAAACCGCGGCTTGCCAGCGCTCGCAACCGGCCCGAGCTCGCCGGCGGCGCCGCCCGCCTGCTGCGCGTCTTGATCGGCGGCGAGGCGATCCTCGTCGCCGGAGCGGTGTTCGTCGCCGCCGTGCTGTCCAGCCTCGCGCCGCCGCCACCGGCGTTCGCGCTGCAGAACTCCGCGCTCGCGCAGGTCGGACCCGGCCGCGTCGCCCAGACGATCCGCCGCGGCGGCTACGTGCTGCAAGTGCTCGTCTCACCCAACAAAGCAGCCGCCCCCGATTCGTTCGCGCTGCGCATCACCCGCAACGGCCAGCCCGTCCGCGGCGCCAACGTCACCCTCACCTTCAACCACCTGGAGATGCAGATGCCCCAACAGGAATACCAGCTCACCGAAACCCAACCCGGCGTCTACTCCCGCGCCGCACCTGCCTTGATCATGGTCGGGAAATGGGGGCTCACGTTCCAGATCACCCCCAAGGGCAGGCCGCCGTTCACAGCGCTGATCGTCGATGAGGCAAACGGATGACCGACCCAGACCGCAGCCCTGCCCAGATCCGCCTGCGCCTGCTCGCGGCGGCAGTCGCGCTCGCCGCCGGGGTGATCGCGCTCATCGTCGCGATCAACCTCGTCCGAGGCGTGCTCGGATAAACGCGATACCACCCACCACCGACCCCACAAGGACATGACACCAGGTCCACACCGCCAACTCGGACGCCCCCGGGTCGCCCACATACTCGCCGCACTGCTGATCACGGCGGCGCTAGCCGGCTGTGGCTCCAGCTCGAGCGGCGGCATCAGCGTTCCCAAGGTCGCTCCAGCCAGAACGTACGCGCTCTCGGGATTCGAGCCCTCCACGCCGGTCGTCCCCGGACACACGGCGCTGCTCTCGTTCACCATCACCCAGCCGTCCGGCAAGCCGCTCACCGACTACCGCAAATGCTGCGAGCCGCACGCCGGCGTCGACCTGATCATCGTCCGCAGCGACGACAGCCACGTCCAGTACGACGACAGCGACATCGCCCCCGACGGCCGGATCACCCAGCCAGTCGTGTTCCCCGCCCCCGGCCGCTACCGCATCGTCGTCAGCGCCTTCCTACCCGTCACCAACCCCCAAACCCAGAACAACTTCCAGCTCTTCACCAACGTAACCGCCCGCGGCCCCTACAAGCCCCAACCCGTGCCTCCGTTCACCGCCGCCCAGAGCGTCGACGGGTACCGCTTCCAGGTCCAAGGGACCCCGCACCTGCACGCCATCCAAGCGAGCTTCCTCACCGTGAAGGTCACGGACCCACAAGGACAACCGGTGACCTTCACCACCTGGCGCGGCGCGCTCGCCCACGCGATCTTCATCCACCAAGGCTCGCTCGACTACTTCCACACCCACGTCTGCGCTCCCGGCGCGATCTACTGCACCTCCGCGCTCGGCGCCACCAAGGTCACCGGCAGCGCAACCGCTCCCGGCCAACTCAAGGTCGGCGTCCTGCTACCCGAGCCCGGAACCTGGCGCATGTTCCTCATCACCTACATGCGCGGACACATCCTCACCGCCCCCTACACCCTCCAGGTCACGTAGAGCGCTGACGCACTCCCGGCGGGCTACCGGCGTACGGAGCAATGAGACCGTCAGCGCTCTCCAACAACGAAAGACGAGTGGGCGGGCCAACGGCCGGCGGCCCGCAGCTCGAGCACCACCCTGGCGCGGTCGCCGCCGGACGCAGGTGCTGGCGGCTACTGCGGCCGCGATGAACCATTCTGCAGCGGCGAGCTGCGATCCGCTCCACGGGTGTCGCGATGGGGTTGTAGATCTCAAGTTACTGGGAACGAGACTGAATCTCATTCCTGTGGTATGGTGCGTTTCGCGAAGGTCGTCGCTCGCCTAATCAACCCCGATATCGCAGGGAGGGAGCGTCGTGCTTCGAGTGCCGTTGCGTGTGGCGCCGCTGTTTGTCTGCTGCGCCGTTCTGTTGACGGCGTGTGGTGGCGGGAGCGTCGGTTCTGCGGGCGGCGCGTTGTCGGGGAAGTTGCAGGTGGTCGCGGCGGAGAACTTTTGGGGGAGCATCGCCAGCCAGCTGGGTGGGAGCAAGGTGGCGGTGCAGAGCATCATCGTGAACCCGAGCACCGATCCGCACTCATACGAGCCGACCGCCTCCGATGGAGTCGCGCTGGCGAAGTCGCAGATGGCGATCGTGAACGGGATCGGCTATGACGCGTGGGCGTCGAAGCTGCTCGCCGCGAATCCGTCGGGCTCGCGGAAGGTCCTCGATGTCGGGGATCTGCTCGGGCTGGTGGAGGGCGATAACCCGCATCAGTGGTACTCGCCGTCCTCTGTGCGGCGGGTGGTCGCGCAGATCGTCGCCGACTACGAGCAGTTGGACCCGAAGGACAGCGCGTACTTCGACCGTCAGCGCACCAGGTTCGAGACCCAAGGCCTGGGGGAGTATGGTCGGCTGATCGCGGCGATCCGGGCGCGCTATGCCGGGGTGCCGGTGGGCTACAGCGAGAGCATCTTCCAGCCGCTGGGGGAGGCGCTCGGGCTGAAGCTGCTGACGCCCTACAGCTTCGCGAAGGCGATCGCCGAGGGAACCGACGTCAGCGCGGCCGACAAGCAGACGGTCGACACGCAGGCGCAGAACCGTCTGATCAGGGTGTGGGTCTACAACAGCCAGAACGCGACCCCGGACGTGCAGCGCGTCAACCAGCTCGCCCGGGCGGCGCATATCCCGATCACGACGATCACCGAGACGCTCTCACCGGCCTCGGCTACCTTCGAGCAATGGCAAGTCGCGGAGCTGCAGAACCTCCAGCAGGCCCTCCACCAGGCGACCGGCAAGTGAGCCCCCCGCCGATGGTCGACGCGGCGCCCGTTCCCCACGACGGGACCCTCGGGTCAGCGCGTTCCTCGGTGCCGGTCGTGCGGCTACAGGGCGCCCAGGCCCGGATCGGTTCCAATACGGTCTGGAGCGACGTGGACTTCGCGATCGCGGAGGGAGAGTTCGCCGCGATCCTTGGACCGAACGGGTCAGGAAAGACGACCCTGCTGCGGGTGCTGCTCGGTGAGCTGCCGCTCGCCGCCGGCACCGCATCGGTGTTGGGTCGCGCGCCCGGCGAGGCGAGCGGTCAGCTCGGCTACCTGCCCCAGCGCCGCCACTTCGACGCGAGCATCAGGATCCGCGGCATCGACCTGGTCAGGCTCGGACTGGACGGCGCCCGCTGGGGACTGCCGCTAGGACGCTCGTGGCGCGAGCGGGTGCAGGAGGTGATCGACCTGGTCGGCGCCCGTGAGTACGCGAGCCGCCCGATCGGCCAGCTCTCCGGCGGCGAGCAGCAAAGGTTGCTGATCGCGCAGGCGTTGATCAGCCGCCCGAAGGTGTTGATCCTCGATGAGCCGCTGGACAGCCTCGACCTGCCCAACCAGACGGCGGTGGCGGCGCTGCTGGCCCGGATCTCCCGCCAGCAGGGTGTGAGCGTGCTGCTGGTCGCGCACGACGTCAACCCGCTGCTCACCTACCTCGACCGCGTCGTGTACTTCGGCGCGGGTCACGCGGCCGTCGGCGCGCCGCGCGAGGTGATCACCGCCGAGACATTGAGCCGTCTCTACGGGGTGCCGATCGAGGTGCTGAAAGCCGCCGACGGACGCCTCGTCGTGGTCGGCCTGCCCGAGGCGCCCGCGCATCACAGCGACCGGCACGAGCATCACGAGCATGGGTAGCCACCTGCCGATCGCTGCGCTGTCGCTTGATCTGATCTGGGATTTCCGGCAGCTGACCGCGTACCCGTTCATGGTCAATGCGCTCGAGGCCGGGACGATCGTGGCGGTGATGGCCGGCGTGGTCGGCTGGTTCATGGTGCTGCGCTGCGAGACGTTCGCGGGGCACACGCTGTCTGTGATGGCGTTCCCCGGGGCGACGTTCGCGCTTCTGCTCGGGCTATCCGCCGCCGTCGGCTACTACACCTTCTGCGGTGCGTGCGCGCTGGTGATCGCCGCGGCCGCCGGCAGGCGGCGGCACCGCGGCGAGGAGTCGGCGGTCACCGGCACCGTCCAGGCATTCGGGCTGGCGTGCGGGTTCCTGTTCCTCAGCCTCTACCAGGGAGTCCTCGCCGGCTATGAGAACCTGCTGTTCGGCGACTTCCTCGGAATCACTCGCGGGCAGGTGCTCACGCTCGCGATCGTCTGCGTGGTCGCATTGGCTTTCTTCGCGGTCGTCGGCCGGCCCCTGCTGTTCGCCTCGGTCGACGAGCCAGTCGCGCGCGCCAGCGGCGTACCGGTCCGCCGGCTCTGGCTCGCGTTCATGCTCGCGCTCGGGCTGACCGTCGCGGCGACCGCGCAGATCACCGGCGCGCTGCTCGTGTTCGCACTGCTGGTCGCCCCCGCCGCGACCGCGCAGCTGATCACCCCGCGGATCGGCCCGAGCCTCATCCTGACGGTGCTGCTCGGCATCGCGATCACCTGGGTCGGGCTCGCGCTCGCCTACTTCTACAACTACCCCGTCGGGTTCTACATCACCGCGGTCGCGTTCTCCGTCTACCTCGTCGCCCGGCTCGCTCGAACGGCGATCGACCATCCCACCCTGCTCCACGGCCGCTCCCGCCCGGCGGAGGCGCCCGCCTGATGTTCGCGCAGGAGTTCGTCCGCAACGCCTGGCTCGCCGGCACCGCGATCGCGCTCGCGAGCGGCCTGATCGGCTACTTCGTCGTGCTCCGCGCCCAGGTATTCGCCGGCGACGCGCTCAGCCACGTCGCGTTCACCGGCGCGCTCGCCGCCGCCGCCGCCGGGATCGACATCCGCATCGGCCTGTTCGCCGCCACGATCCTGATCGCGCTGCTGCTCGGCGCCCTCGGCGACCGCTCGCACGCCGACGACGTCACGATCGGGGTCACGTTCGCCGCGATCCTCGGTCTCGGCGTGTACTTCCTCGCGCTATTCAGCTCCGGATCCGGCGGCGGCAACGGCCTGCTCGGGGCTCGGACCCTGTTCGGATCGATCTTCGGCCTCAGCGCCACCGCCGCCCTGCTCGCCGCGCTGATCGCCGCCGGCATCATCGCCGTGCTGCTCGCGATCGCCCGGCCGCTGCTGTTCGCCAGCATCGACCCCGCCGTCGCGGCCGCGCGCGGCGTCCCCGTCCGCGCGCTCGGACTGCTGCTGCTCGCGCTGCTCGGCGCCACCACCGCGGAAGCCACCCAAGCCATCGGCGCGCTGCTCCTCCTCGGGTTGCTCGCCGCGCCCGCCGGCGCCGCCCAGCGACTTACCGCCAACCCCTACCACGCGCTCGGACTCTCCGCCGCGATCGCTGTGCTCTGCACCTGGGCCGGGCTGACCCTCAGCTACCTGATCCCGAAGCTACCGCCAAGCTCGGCGATCATCGCCGTCGCCACCGGCATCTACCTCCTCGCGTTTCTGGCCACCAGCGACCTGCGCCGCGCCAGGACGCGCGGACTGCTGACCGTGATCCGCGGGAACGAGAATTAGACTCAAGAGCATGGCCAGGAAAGACACCGAGAGCTGGGCCGAACACGCCCAACACGTCCTCGCCCAGACCAAGCACCACACCGGCGCCGCCCGCCAAACACTGCTCGAACTGCTCGACACCCAAGCCTGCGGCCTCTCAGCGATCGAGATCGAAGACGCGCTCCGCGAGCTACAGCGACCGATCGGCCGCGCCAGCATCTACCGCATCCTCGATGAGCTCGAACGCCTCCACCTCGTCCAAAAGCTCCAGGTGGGCCAGGCGATGGCCCGCTACGAACCGATCCGCACCGGCGAGGGCCACCATCATCACCTCGTCTGCGACAACTGCGGCACCGTCACCCCGTTCACTGACCCCGCCCTCGAAACCGCGATCAAGAACCTCGAACGCCGCGTCCCGATGCGCGTTGCCGAACACGAAATCGTGCTCCACGGCGCCTGCCAGGACTGCAGCGACTAACTCTGCCCGCGTCCCGGCGCTAACCTTCCAGACCATGTGCGCCGGATGCGTGATGGCAGCAGCCGCAGGAGCCAGCGGCGTGCGCTCCTGGCTCCAAGCTCAACACATGACGTGGCTCACTCCCGAGCGCCTGCGCGCCGCCACGATCGCGCTGTTCGTCGCCGCATTCGCGTTCTCCTCGATCGACCTCAGCGGCTCCACACCCCCCGCACAGCACCACAGCCCACCACCGGCGCTGCACTCATCCCGCTAGGCACCCGCCCGGCTTCGAGCCTCCCGGCAAAGGGCGCCGCGCCGCTTCCTTCGTTCGCTGAGGACGACGGTTTCGATCATGTCGACCTCCCCGGGACCGAGTGATGCCGCACCGGCAAAGCGGGTGCCGTCACGGATGTGGGCAACCGACCTGCTCGTCGCCTCAGTGAGAACCTGACGCCTCGGCCGTCGGTGCCCGGAAATAGCGACCGTCCAGCGCGGTGGCTTCTAACGGGTGATGAACCGGATCGGGATCGACGATGACCTTCGCCGCGGCTGGCGCTTGCCTGCTGATGCCGTGGCGTGGACGCTGATGGAGCAGGTCAGGCGACGGTTGCGGCGGCCTGGCACGGGTGGCCCACCGTGGAGATGGCGCGGGCGAAGGTGACCGCAGAGCGGCCCGACTGGGTCGACGAGGAGCAAGAGGCCCGATGCGTGGTTGGTGACCTCGGGGACGGTGGTACCCTTGGTTTGGCGAAACGGTGAGCTGGTGCCGACCGTTGTGTTGACGAGGGACAACGTCCGCCGTGCCCGCCGGGCGCGAGTCGGAGCGGCCCGGAGGCTGACGCTGTCTGCCACCGGCGACGTTCAACGGCGACGTCGAGCTGTTTCTGCTCGGGCCCGGTGCGGTGACGACGCTGCCGCCGCTCTGTTCCGGATCAGGTCATGATCTTCATTGCCCCGCGGGTGACCTTCGCCCGTCCGCTGGTCTGGTTGGTCGAGATCGCCAGCGTGGCGCCGATACCGCGCTTGTGCTTGGCGACTGCGGTCCGTGCTTTCTTGGGTAGCGTGACGGAGATCCGCTCGATCGTGCCCACCTTGATGCGGAATGTGTGGGTGATGGTCCGTCCGGAGATCGTGAGCGTGAACTTGCCGGTGCACACGTGACCCTTGGCGGCCTTGCCGTTCTTCGCCTCGCACTTCAGCGAAACGGTCACGCGGCCGCGCTTGATGTGCACGGTCTTCGGCCCGACTTGGACCACCTCGTAGTAGAGCGGATTCTTGGTCGGCTTATGCGTCGCCGGCAGGGTGCCGGGCCCGGGCGGCTGAGTGGCAGGTGTAGGCGTGCTCGTGTGTCCCGGGATCGGGGCGGGGCCGGTGGACGGGGCGGGGCCGGTGGACGGAGTGGGCGCGACCGGCGTCACGGGTTGAGCGGGCCATGCGGCGAGCGCGGTGTAGGTGCCTGTGCCGGTGGGCACGCTCGTCCAGCCCGACTGCCCACCTTCGTAGCTTGAGCCCACCGTGCTGATGCCGGTCAACGGGGTCTCAAGGCTCGCGCCGGAGTTCGTGAGCGTGACCTGGTTGCCCTCGATGTATCCAGAGACCGCGGTGCTGCCCGCCCACGCCTGCTGCTCGGCGAGCAGGTTGGCGATCGCCTGCTCGGTCAGCTGCTCGAACGGGGCGGTGGAATTGAAGTACTGGTGGTACTCGTAGAGCAGCGGGTCGAGCGCCTGGTAGAGCGTCCCGTCGCCGCTCGTGTCCGCCGTTGCCGGTGGGGTGTAGGTCGTGGGCGGCAGGAGATCAGGCGACTCCTCCGAACCCGCCGGCGGCGAGCCCATGATGTTGGTCTGATGGACGTAGCTCGGCCGCGGATCGTTGCTCATCATGGTCTGGAACATGCCCGTCACGACCTGTTTGATGAGATCGCGGAACGTGCACGCCGTGGGGCATCCCGTCGACCCAGCGGGATACAGGGTCTGGTACTCGTCGAGCTCCTGCGCATCGGTCGAGGCGTTGTAGTAGATGTTGACCGGGTGGCGGGGCACGACCTGCGCGGTGCCGTCGAGGAACGTCCCGGCTGCCGGGAATTGCGCTCCGGTGTAGGGGATTCCATAACCGAACTGGATGTCGGAGGGGTTGGGGTAGGGCTTGGAGGCGTCGGCGCCGACCGCGGTGATGCCGACCGCCTCGAGCGCTGGGATGAAGTACGGGTTCTGCTCCCAGGGCGACTCGACCGCGTTTTCCGCTGACGTGGATGGTTCGGTCGCCGCGGTGCCGGCGACCGCACCCGTGTCGGTGTAGGTCTGTTGGAGCTCCCCGCCACCGGTGACGTCGGAGGTCGAGGCCGGATTTCCCGAGCTGTTGTCGGGCAACGTGGCCGAGAACGGGGTTGACACCGCTCCGTAGGCCGAGCCCGAGGCGGGCGGCAACAGCGTCCACGTGTAGGACGTCGCGCTGGGGGCCTCGTAGCCGCGGTAGATGACGTAGTCCGCCGCGTGGCAGATCGCCTGCCATGAAAGCGTGACCGACTGACCCGCGGTCAGGGGGATCGGAGCCGTCACATCGGCCGCCGACTGCCCTGCCGTGGACGAGTTGGTGAACTGGTCGGTGACGGCGTACTCGTAGGTTCCTGCGGGCAGCGTCCCGCCGGTCGCGTTGACCGTCGGGGTCTCGAGAATTGGTGGATCGACCGTTGCCGGGTTCCCCGGCGCCAGGTTCGCGAACCCGGAGTGGTTGCCCGGCACGAACACGTGTCCATTCTCGGCCCCGAGCGCGACCGTCGGATCGGTGGTCTGGGTCAGGCTGAGCCCGCCCGTACCCCCGGAGCCGGACGCCGCGGCCACGTTGGTGTTCTGGTTCAGCTCGGCTTCGATGTAGTTCTGCGTCGCGCAGCCGACGTCCATATACGGCGTGTCATACGTGTGGCTGATCCAGCCAAACGAGTTCGCGTAGGACTTGCCGGCCGCGGCGTTGCCCGGTCCACAGTTCGAGGAGCAGGCGTTCTGGAACGCCGCCAGCAGCGGATCCGTCCCGCCGTTGCCGGCCTGGTAGGCCGCGCTGCCGCCCATGTTGAACAGCTGGTCCATGCGGAAGTTGTTCTTGGCCTCCCAGGTGGTCGCGGTCGCGACGTCCCCGGGGTTCATGCGCACGGCGTCAGCGTCGTTGTAGTCGATCGAGTGGGTCGTCGTGCTCCACACATCGTCGGGCGTGAACGTGTCGTCGATGTCCATCTCGACGTAGTTGCGCTGGTCACCGAAGTACGTGCCGCGCGCCAGCCAGGCCAGCTCCCCGTGACGGAGGAGCTCGCTCTGAAGGTAGTACTGGTTCTCATCGAAGGTCTGAAACATCGTCTGGCGGCCGTCGGGGCTGGTGTAGATGCCCAGCAGCGGGCTCGAGCCCGGGCCGGAGACCAGTGTGTCGACGTTCGCGCCCGGCAACGGCGACGCCTCGTACGCCCAGGTGGATTGGGTCGGATCGAGCGAGACCTGATTGAGGTAGGGGAACACCTTGCCGCCGTCCACCGTCAACGTCAACGTCGTCGTGGACGGCAGAACCCCGCCGCCGACCGGGTTAGGCGCCCCGAGCCCGTAGTCGCTGCTCGGGACGGCATAGGCCGTCACCTGGCGAACCGAGAACTGATGCTCAAAGGTCTGCAGCGTGTCCCACTGAGCCGTGCTCAGACCCTCCGCGCCGGACGTCGCCACCACAACCCCCTCGTAATTGGCTACCTGCGTGCCGTCGGGCAGCGTGCTCGACAGCGGCGGCAGCGCCACGCCGCCGGGAGACGCGTCGCTGGTCACCACCGAGGTGTACGGAACGCCCTCGCGCTGGAGCGTGTTCACCCAATCTCCAGAGGCGATGCCGCTCGGGGTTGTGGGATCGCTGCTGTCGGTGATCAGAAGGATCTTCATCCCGATCTGCTGCCCAGGTGTCGCCGCCGACGCCACGGAAGCCGACCCTCCGAGAACTCGAGCAACACCGAACACCGCAAGCAGCGCCACGACCACAACGACCCCCGCCCAAGGCAAACCCAAGAACCGTCTCATCCCAAACCCCTCGCTCATGCGTGCTGTGCACAAACCGAAAACAGACGCAGTGGCGCAACCCGATGCGTCGCGACTCTTCGCCCCTAGTGCACTGCGTCTGAAGTGTCTTGTCGTTTGATCGCCTTCTGGAGGACCTGGTCTGGGGTCTTGGTCCAGACGAACGGTTGGGCGCGTTCGTTGTAGCCGTCGATGAAGTGCTCGATCGCGGCGATCAGCTCGGGGACGTCGTGGTAGACGCCGCGGCGGACTTGTTGTTTGGTCAGGATCGAGAACCAGCAATCTCGACCATGTTCATCCACGACGCGCTGGTCGGGGTGAAGTGGAAATGCACGCGTGGGTGCCGCTCGAGCCAGCGCTCGACCTCGGGCGTCGAGTGCGTGCTCGAGTTGTCGAGCACGACGTGCAGCGGCCGGCGCGGGTAGGCGCGGACGAGCTGGTTGAGGAATGCGAGGAACTCGCGGTGGGTGTGCTGGGGGTAGCACGCGCCGGTGACCTCGCCGGTCGCGATCTCCAACGCCGCGTAGAGGCTGGTCGTTCCGTTGCGCTTGTAGTCGTGGGTCATCCGAGCCGCCTTGCCCGGCTTGATCGGCAACGTCGGCTGGGTGCGATCCAACGCCTGGATCTGAGTCTTCTCATCCACGCAGATGACCAGCGCCCCCTTCGGCGGCGCGAGGTAGAGCCCAACGACGTCGATCACCTTCTCCACCAGTTGCGGGTCCTTGGAGAACTTGAACGACCGCACCTGATGCGGCTTGAGCTTGTGCTCCCGCCAGATCCGAGACACGGTCGACGCCGAAATCCCCGCCGCGGCCGCGAGCCGCCGCGCGCTCCATTGCGTGCTCCCGTCCGGAGGCGGTTCCAGCGTCAACGCGAGCACCCTGGCGACGTCGGCATCGTCGATCTCCCGCGGACGCCCCGTCCGCGGAGCGGTCTGCAACCCGTCCAAACCCCGCTCACTGAAGTTACGCCGCCACAACCCGACCGTCGGGAGCGAGACACCGACCTCAGCCGCGATCTGCGTGTTCGACGCCCCCTCCGCCGCCAGCAACACAATCCGGGCGCGCATCGCGTCCTGCTGCGACGCCGACGGCGCCCGCAACACCGCGCGAAGCTCTTGTTCCTCATCGTCGGAGAGCTCGATCGTTGCGGCAGTACGGGCCACAACCACGACTGTACGCTAAGTCCGTTAGTTATACAAGCGACTTACAGACGCGCTGCACTAGTGACGATGCGCCAGTCTGTCGGCTCGCGAGCCAGCCCGTCAATGGGCTTCCTCGCCCTTCCTGCGTTCAGCGCTGAACGCAGGAACCACGCTCTTGCGTTTTAGGAGCAGGAGCACTCCGCTCCGCGAATGTTGAGAGTGCTGGATCGGGTCTAGTTCCAACACTCTGCTCCCGCCGCCGGGCTCTCTGTGTCGACGTCGCCGCGGCGAGACGGAAGCAAGACCCGGTCTTATGACTGCCTCTCCCCTGCTCGTCGCTAACTGCGAGGCAGGCGGCCTAGTCGGGGCTGGGGCGCCGTGAACAGCCAGTCCGACGTCCCTACTTTCCCACGACTACGGGCACGCTCAGGCCGTCGCCGCGGCACCAATCGGCCGGTCGGGTCGCCGGGGGCGTCGCAGCCCCCGGCTCCCTCGGATCCCGGCGTGACGGTCTCCCGTCACCGGGCTCTTCTCACCAGCTGTCAGTACGCGCGGACCCACCGCCAGTGGGCGAATAGCCCGGGCTCTCGTTGGAGCAGCCCGGTCCACCACCGCTGGAACTGCTTGATGGTCCGCAGCCGCTTGTATTTCTTCCCAGCCCAGCGCCTCAGGTAGGTGCTGACGCGCTGCAAGAGGGGATACAACTCCGACCGGTAATGCTGGCCGTAGTAGTTCATCCACCCGGCAACGATGGGGTTCAGCCATTGCGCCAGGTCGTCCAGCGACAGGTCGGTACGCCTGTGGATCCGCAGTTCGCGGAGCCGATTGCTCTTGGCCTTGAGCGCCTCGGGACTGATCGCGGGCAAGAACCGAGTGAAAATCACTCCGGTCTTGCGGTTGATCGCCGACCGTGGCCGGAAGGCGTACCCGAGGAAAGTGAACGAGGTGTGCTCGTGCTGCCCCCGACGCCTGCCGTCCTTGCAATAGACGATCCTCGTCTTGTCGGGGTGCAGCCGTAGCCCCACCTCCCCCATCCGCGCGGCGAGCCTGGACAGCACCAGTTCCGCCTGCCGTCTGCTCGTGCAGTGCACGACGGCATCATCGGCGTAGCGCTCGAACGGGCAGCCCGGAATCTCCCGGGCCATCCAGGAATCGAACGCGTAGTGCATGAACAGGTTCGCCAGGCACGGCGAGATCGCCGAGCCTTGCGGAGTTCCTCTGCTGCGCTGCTCAAGGGTCCCGTCCGGGTGCTGCAGCGGGGCTTCCAGCCACCGCTTGACATAGAGCAGCACCCAGCAGCAATCGGTGACCGCTTCCACGGCACGGACGATCAGGTCCCACGGCACCTCGTCGAAGAACTTCTGGACGTCCAAGTCGATCGCCCAGTTGTACTTCCAGCACCGCTGCCGACATGCCTCGAGCGCGTCATGGGCCGACTTTCCCGGCCGGTAGCCATAGGAGTCATGGTGAAACCGAGGTTCCACCAACGGCTCCAAGTAGCTGGCCGCGACCGTTTGAGCGATCCGATCCGCGATCGTGGGCACGCCGAGCACCCTGGTACCTGGGCTGTGCGGCTTGGGGATCTCCACTGCCCTGACCGGCGGCGGAAACCAGGTCCCTGAGCTCATCCGATTCCAGATCTTGTGGAGGTTGCCCTCCAGATCGGCCTCGAACTCCTCCAGCGCCTGCCCATCCACCCCGGCGGCACCCTTGTTGGCCGCAACCCGCCGGTACGCCTCCCAGACCAACAGCTTGGGAATCGCAAACGGCTTGTCCTGCTTGGGCTTTGGCATGTTCATCTTCGCTTCCTCCCGGCCATCGGCCGGTTGAACGACATGGACATTCCTGGTGAGCCGGCCCCTTCGCTCCACCACCACCCCAGCGAGCAGCGGCTTCACAGCTACTACGAGCCGGTCCGCCAGCGAGCGCCTCAACCGGTACTCAATGCCTCCGGTTTCCGCCGTTGGCACGCTCCCTCTCGCCGCCCGTCAAACTGACCCGCAGGCCCGGACGGCCGTTTCCAGCGCTCGCCTTCTCACGTTCCGTGCAAGAGCCGCAGACCAGGCTCGCGCCGCCTCTACGCCGGACACCACCTGGCCAGCAACCACGGGCACCCGCCAGGCTCATCCCGGGAATGCAGGGGCTCCCCGGTTTCGATGCCATCTTTGAATTTCGACGCCTCAACGACGACACCCGGCCCAATCGAACCGGATGCTTCTGGAACGCCTTCCTGGTCCCCACCTGACCGGATCAAGCCCAGCCTTCTCCCGGATCGCTCACCACGACGGTCTTCAGCCAACGCAGCACCGGGTGGTTTGACGCCTGCCCCCGCAGGGCCGACGCCGGAGGGCCAACAAGCCTCCATCTCTCGCACAGCACCACCGATGAAGAACCACCTACAACATCAATCCTCCTTCGGTGTTCGTGACGCACCCCCGCATTCATGAAGACGCGGTACTTCAGGACGACGACCGCGACGTCCGACGAGCCGACGTCGCCGAGAGCCTCGCTGGTGGCGACGAGCAGGAGCTTCGGCGCTCATGGATCGAGACCCGCATTCGTGCTCGCTCGCGCACCGGACGGCCTCGTGACCGCCTGTGTCCGCCAGCGACAGCGGAAGCCCGGCGTTTGCGACCCGCTGTGGTGACTGCTTCGCCCGGCGAGCGACGGCGGACCGGGCACGCCCGCAATCGTGGACGTGATCCGGTTTTCTGACTCTGGTCAGGCTCGCTACCACTCCGACGCCGGCCCGGCCGTCTTCTAGCTTGCCAGCCTGGGCGAGAATGAGGAGTCGAGTCGCGGGACGTCCGGATCCTTCGCGAGCAGTTCCGGCGCGGCCGCCATGAACGCCTTGGAGATCTCGCCCGCCAGATCGCCTCACGGCCCGCTTCGGCCTCAAACGTGTCGAAGATCCCGTAGGTGACCTGATCGATGCGGAACGCGTACCAGTCGACGGTCAGCGGCTCGGCAAGCGCCAGCTCACGTCCCTGCTCCAAGAACGCCGCCAGTTCGTCTGCCTTATCCGGCTTTGCCTCGGCAGGGCGAGAAACCCCACGGTCACGGACATGCGTCTCTCCTTCGGGTCGGGTGGCACTCGTTTCATTCAGCGTCCGGACACCAACGCTTGAATGGACCCAGCCGGAGGTCGGCTCGCACTCACTGCGTTGACTACAGCGTCTAGAGACCCCAGTTCTCGCCGAGCGCGTTCCAGTGCGCTGGCCAGGGTTTGGGGATCGCTTGCGTCGGCTTGGAGCGCGAGGGCTCGGGCGGTGCGAACGCGGTCGAGCGTTTCCTCGCTCCGAGCTACGCCGGCCGCGTTCCAGCCAAGGGCAAGGAAGTGATCAATGATCGCGCCGCCGAGGTTACGGGCTCCTAACACGACGACGGTTTGCGGCATTGCGTGGTCCTTCCGATTCTGCGAGCGGCGCGGCCTCGCGCTGGATCTGCGCTCGCGCTTACTTGAGCAAGCCATGCTCCTTCAGGAAGTCACGGTTCGCCTGGCCGACCTCGATCAGGTGGCCATCGGGATCGTGCAGGTAGCAACGCAGCTCGACGCCGTGGTCGACTGGCGGGGTCAAGAACTGTGCTCCCTTGGGGCTCCAGTCGTCGTAAATCTCTTGGATGTTGGCGACACGGATGTTCAGGAAGCTGCTTGTCGTGTTGCGATGCGGTGCAGTTAGCGTCACGGCTGGCTTGTCGTCGGTTGGGCCACCGCCCGTGTTGATGATGATCCAGCTGTTCGCGAGCGCGACGACCGCGGGGCTTTCGGAGACGACTTCGCCGCCGAGGACATTTGCGTAGAAGTCTCGCGAGCGAGCGATGTCCTCCGACACGACGAAGTGGGTGAGCAGGATGCCCGTTTCGGGGGCAGGGAACGGCGCCATATCAGTTCTCCCTTTACCGCTGAGGGCGGTACCACGCAAACCGTATTGGAGGCGTGGGTCCCTCAGCCGTGAGTACCTTCGTTGGGTCTCTGGAACCAGAGCGCGGGTTGTTACGCGATTGTTTTTGAGGTGATGAAGCGGTGGATGGCCTCGTTGGCGTGGTCCTGAAATGACGGGTTGGCCAGATCGGGCAAGATGCCCGCTTGGTCGACCAACGGACCCTTCAACTTGTTGGCCGCGCTGGCGTAGAACACGCCGCTGGACAGGGTCGGGTCGGTGACACCGTCGACGAGCCGCTTCGCGCCCACGTCGAGTTTGTGGGCGAGACCTAGGGCGGGCATGACGTACTTGGCGGCTACCTGCATCGGTAGGGGAAGGTCGTTGGGGGCGTGGGTGCCGGTGGTGTTCCCGGGGCTCACGGTGATGAAGCGGCGGTCGGGGTGTTGGCGGGCGAGGTACGCCATCCATAGGGCCCCGATGTACTTGGCCTGCCCGAAGGCTAGGTTGAAGTCAGCTTTTCTGCTGGCGAAGTAGCTGCCGTCGATGACGGTGGCGAGTTCATCGGCGGAGGTTGAGACGAAGGATGGCCCTTTCATCCGCAACTTCGGAACTCCGCGGACTGCTTCACTTCCGGCGAGGACCGCAACCTCGCCAAGCCGGTCATCGGCCAGGAGCCCGTCGAGGAGGACGACGTGGCCAAGGACGTTCGTCGCGAACACGGTGGTGACCCCGTCAACGGTCAAGTCCATCGTCTTCGGGCCAATGACGCCGGCGTTCATCACCAACGCGTCGACAGATCCGCTGATGCTGGCCAGGCCCGCGCGGACCGAATCCAGATTGGCGACATCCATGACAACGACGTCGAAGATGCGCCGGCCGGTCGCGGCTTCGAGCTCGGCCTTTGCCGTAGTCGCCCGATCTCGGTTCCGGCATGCGAGGTAGATCCGGGCCATCTCCGGACGAAGAGCGAGTTGCCGGGCCACATCCTTGCCGATTCCGGCGTTGGCGCCCGTGATCAACACGCTCTTTCCTGGGGTTGTGCTCATCGGAATTCCTCTCATGTCTTTTAGGTCCAAGCAGGGGTGGCTGAATGGCGCGGTCAGACCGCCGGGCAGACACGATGGCTAGGCCCTACTCGGCACTGGCCCGGCGCAGCGGCTTCTTGCTTTCCCGGCGAGGAGCCCCTAGGTTGGTTGCCTGACTGGATTGAGGGTTCCACTATGGCAGACATATTATGGAATGTCAACGCCATTCTTGCGGCTATACTGTTCCTGATGTCCTCACAGAGTTCTGATCGGCCACGGTTGACGCCCAAGGGCGAGGCGACGCGTGCGCGAATCGTTGACGCCGCGGCAGAGCTGATCTTTCAGCAGGGCGTTGCCCAGACGACAGTCGAGGAAGTGCGCGCCGGTGCACACGTGAGCAGCTCACAGCTCTACCACTACTTCGAGGACAAGCCGGCTCTGGTCCGCGCAGTCATCGAGCGCCAGGCCGACATGGCCATCGGCACGCAAGAGCGTTTCGACCTCAGCAGCCTCGAGGGCCTACGCGAGTGGCGCGATTTTGTGGTCGATCACACCCGCGACACGGGCGGGCGCGGCGGTTGTCCGATCGGCTCGCTCGGCTCCGAGCTCGCCGAAACGGAGCCCGAAGCCAGGGTAATGCTTGCGGCGTCCTTCAAACGCTGGGAGGCCAGCATCATGGCCGGTCTTCTGCGGATGCACGCGCTTGGCCGACTCGCACCCGAGGCCGATCCGCGCCAGCTCGCGCTGGCCTTGCTTGCCGCGCTTGAGGGGGGCCTCCTGCTCGCTCAGATCCAGCGCGACCCCGAACCGCTCGCAGCCGCGCTCGACGCCATGATCACGCTCATCGGCACCCTCAGCAGCACCACGAGCACTTCGCTCGAGCGCTGAGCCCTCGGACCGACGACCTACGGGAAGCCGTCTCGGATCGCGTATATCCAGATCGGCCCATATTGGATCAAGCGAGCCATTTCTGCTACGGGCGGCGTCAGCAAAAATGGCGCGTGTGTTCCAACTATGGAGGGATGACGACAATGGATCTGAAAGACAAACGGGCTTTGATCACCGGTGGCACATCCGGAATGGGTATCGCCACCGCACTGGCGATGGCCGAGAAGGGGGCGACGGTGATCCTCACCGGCCGCGATGAGGCCCACGGCGCGGGCGCCGCAGAGCAGATCCGGGCGAGCGGACACGATGCGCAGTTCATCGCCGCGGCGCCCCGGCCTTCCGCGCCGGCCTCACCGCAGCCTGAGCCCATGTCCACTGTCGTTGAGCAGAGCGAGCGCAACGCAATGGTCATCCTCAACCTGACCTGCTTTCCGATCGGGACGTACCTCTGCGACCGGGCGGCGCATCTGACCCGCAATGCGCGGATCTGAGGGAACTCAGTGCGCGTGCCTCTAGCGGGCGCTGCCTATGCACAAGGCGCCGTCGAGACCGTCGATTCGCGCCTGCGGGTTCGCATGAAGTGCGCGCCCGACCGCGGTGCCGCCGCGATCGCTTCAGTCGATCGGTAGGCGGTCGTTCCGGTGATCACGTTGGCGACGATCCGGTCGTCACGATCCGGCCGGCCGATGGCGCCGGCGTGCGAATCGGATTTCCTGTCAGCCCACGAGCATCCTGTGGTAGCCGGCGAGTCGGCGCGGATGCAACCTTCGCCATTACGTCGCGGACCTCCTTGACCCGCCGCCCGAGCAACTCCGCGCCTGGAGAGACGCCACGTTCGCGGAAGGTCGAGCCCGGATCAACGCTCAGGCGGCGAGCACTGGCCGCAGCCGCTGCTCCAGCGCAGCGCGAGGAAGCGCGCCGACAACGCGGTCGACCTCTCTCCCGTCCCGGATCACGACGAGCAACGGGATCGACTGCGCGCCAAACTTGGAAGCGAGCCCTGGATTCGCGTCGACATCGACCTTCACGACCTTCAGGTGTCCCGCGTGACTCTTAGCGAGGTCTTCAAGCACGGGCGAGATCATCCGACACGGCCCGCACCACGCCGCCCAGAAATCAACCACCACCGGCACGGACGCGGTCGTCTCAGCCGTGAAAGTGCCGGTGTCCCCGTCGACGACCCAAGGAAGATTGGACTTGCACCGCGGGCAGCGCGGCACTCCCTGAGCGATCGGGGCGACCCGGTTGCGCGCATTGCAGTTCGGGCAGCTGATGATCGCCATGACCACCAGGGTAGAGCCGGCCGGAGCCTCGGTCGCCTGGCTACTCCCTCATCCGGCTGAACGCGCGTCTGGTCCCACTCCCGCCGCGACGCGAAGGACGTGCATCAACCGGTCGATGGACACCACGAGGACGTCGTGCTCGACCCGCTCGACGCCACGAGCACGGACGAGGCACATGACGCCAAGTGCGCCGCTGCGTGCCCACCTTCGGCGGCGCCGTGCCAGCCACGCCGCCTGCTCGCGGACCCGAGCGAGGTGGCCCACGTCGTAGCTCCGTGTCTTCGTCTCGATCGCGACCGCGACGCCGGTCGGGGCGATCGCCACGGAGTCGATGTCTCCCCGCCCTTGCCACGCCAGGGAGTGCCGAAGCCGCCAGCCCTCGGCCTCGAGAGCAGCCAGCGCGCGCTGCACCTCGTCCTCCGATTGGGCGCCGATCCGACTTCGCCGGGCGAGCGACAGCCATCGGCGAGCGGCAAGCCCTAGCCCGGCGGCAGCGAGGACCAGGAATCCTGCGATCGGCGCCGCGCCCGAGCTGGCGGCCATGAGCCCGAGCAGCGCTGCGATGGCGCTGCCCAGCGCCGCCGCGCCGGCGTGCGCGAGCCGGCGGTACTGCTGGCGGCGCGGGTAGTTGGGCATTGCAAGACGAAGGTATGGCTCCACGTCGCGATGTTCCCACCCGGCCTGGACGATCTTGTAGGACGCCCCGCCGTTCGTCAGTCGCCGAGGGACTCCGAGCCCTCGACGCAATACCTAGCTCGCATCGCGCCTACTGAGACCACCACCGTCGATGCCGAACCGATACCCAGCGCACGACACGTCCCGCTCCTCGCGACCGGGTGACGCCCGAGACGCGCGCACCGAGCCGGGTCGCGCCATCCATCGTGCCCGCCGGGGATCACCGAGATCGGCTTGGTGGCGCCGAGCGCCGACTGATGGCCATGGACCGGCTGCTCACCGCTGACGAGCTCGCCGAGCGTCTCGGGATGAAGACCGAGTGGGTCTGGGCACAGGCCCGCGCCGGCCGGATCCCCCACGTGCGTCTCGGCCGCTACCGCCGCTTCCGTGAGTCAGCCGTCGAGGAATGGCTGCGCGAGCTCGAGACCGGCGGCGCCACCGCTAGGGCCGCGCATCGCGCATCGCCCCACCGCCGTACTGCCTAGCCCAACCTGACGGAACGGTTAGACGCGCCAGCCGCGGCTGCCGCGTCTCTGGCGGCCAGGCACAACCGCGCGGGCCTCTGATGAGGCCATCCACAAACGCGCGGCTGGACGTTTAGTCCCCTAATAGTCCCCTCGCTGGATTTTCCACCAACCACGCCAATCTAGAAAATCGGCGTATAGCAGGGACTTCTGGAGGGTGAGCGAGGGGACTCGAACCCCCGACCGCCTGGACCACAACCAGGAGCTCTACCAGCTGAGCTACGCCCACCGTGGAGGGACGGAATCTAGCAGCGCACCGGGGCGCTGATCATCGCCGCTTGCCCTTCCTCGCGGAAGCGGCGAGGATTCCAGTTCACCGGGAAGAGGAGATTTACGGTGGGAACGACCACGCCCCCGGCAGGACTCGAACCTGCGACCCACGGCTTAGAAGGCCGTCGCTCTATCCAGCTGAGCTACGGGGGCCCGTTGCCTCCGGGACTGTAGAGGGGTTCGTGGCCAGAATTCCCGTCCGCCACGCGTGGATCGCCGTCGTCGCGCTCGCGCTCGCCGGAGTGCTGATCGGGCCGCTGAGCTCGGGCCGAGCTGCCGCCCGGCCAGGCAGCCCCTGCCTCGTGCCGGGCTACGGTGCGCCCCTCGACGCCATCTGGCGCCCGGACATGGCGGCGGCGATCGGCTACAACGATCACCGCGTCGGCGATATCGCCTTCGCGGTGCGGACCGGCGGCAGGTTCTACGGCTACCGCCCCGACCACGTCGAGTGGTCGGCGAGCGTCGTCAAGGCGATGCTGATGGTCGCCTACCTCGACCGGCCCTCGGTCGCCGGTCGCAACCTCACCGCCTACGACCGCTCGCTGCTCGTCCCGATGATCACCCACTCGGACAACAACGCCGCCGATGCGGTCGACACGATCGTCGGCGGGGGCGGCCTGCAGGCGCTCGCCGATCGGGTCGGCATGACCCACTTCGCCAACGCCTCACCGTGGGGCGAGACGCACATCACCGCGCGCGACCAGACCCGCTTCTTTCTTCACATCGACCGCTACGTCGTCGCCCGTCACCGGGCGTTCGCGATGCACCTGCTCGCCTCGATCACCCCCTCCCAGCGGTGGGGGATCGGTGAGGTCGCCCCGCGGGGATGGCAGCTCTACTTCAAGGGCGGCTGGGGGTACGGCACCGGGCTGCTCGATCACCAGGTCGTGCTGCTCGTCCGTGGCTGCGCCCGTGTCTCGCTCGCCGTGCTGACGATGTACGACGGCTCCCACGCCTACGGCAAGGCGACGCTGCGCGGGATCTTCGCCCGGTTGCTCCGCGGTCTGCCCGGACCTCCGCCGCGCACCTGGCAGGCGCGCGATCCAGCCCGCTGACCGGAGCCCGCCAGGCGGGTAGGCTGCTCGACATGGAGGGGATGGACGGTGGGACGAGGCGGTCGCCGGCGCGGCGCGACCGGCTGTGCGCACTCGCGCTGGCCACCGTCGTCGGTCTGCTGCTCGGCGGGTGCGGCAGCTCTGGGAGCAAGTCGGTGCGCAGCTGCGTGGCGGGCAGCGAGTCGGGTGTGATCGTGACCGTCCGCGGGCCGACCCCGAGCGAGTCGTGCCGGCTGCTCGAGCACGTCGGGCAGGTCGCCGGGTGGACCGGGCAGCCGACGCTGCCGGCAGGGCCGCCGATCAGCGAGGCCTGCATCGGGACCGACACGAACGGGAACTCGGTGACCGTTCAGACGACGGCGTCCGACCCGAGCGCGCCCGTCGGCGTGATCCAGGACGCCCTGTCGGCGAACGGGTATCAGGTCCGCTCGCCGATCAAGTGGGGCAGCGGCTGCTGAGCTGAGCCGCGCGGACGCTGCGGGCGACGTCCGGGCACGGGAGGCGGGCGCGTGCGAAGCTCCGCGCCATGAATGGGAGCTGGATGGCGAGCGAGATGGCCGCGCAGCCGGCCGCGCTGCGGCAGCTGATCGGGCGTGCCGATGCGATCGCCGCGCGCGTGCGCGCGATCGCGCCGGAGCCGCTGAACGGCACCACCATCGTCGCCCGGGGCTCGTCTGACCACGCGGCCGTCTACGGCCGCTACCTGCTCGAAGCGGCGACCGGCAAGCCGGTCTCGCTTGCCGCCCCCAGCCTCCACACCCTGTACGAGATCGAGGTCGACTATCGCGGCCAGCTCGTGATCGCCGTCAGCCAGTCGGGCGCCACACCGGAGATCGTGCGGACGCTCGACGCGCTCCAGCAGGCGGGCGGGCGCGGCCTCGCGATCACGAACGATTCCACCAGCGCCCTGGCCCAGACGGCCGACGAGGCGATCGACCTCGAGATGGGCGAGGAGCGGGCCGTGCCGGCGACGAAGACGGTCACCGGCCAGCTCGCGGCGTTCGCGATCATCGCCTCCGCCCTCGGACGTGTCCCCTTCGCCCGCGGCGAGCTCGAGGCGGTGCCCGGATGGATGCAGGGCGTGCTCGACGACCCCGGTCCGGTGGCCGGCGCGGCCGACGCGCTCGTCGGGGCATCGCAGCTCATCGTCGTCGCGCGCGGCTACCTGTTCGCCGCCGCGCTGGAAACGGCGCTCAAGATCAAGGAGACCTGCGCGATCCTCGCCGACGGCTACTCGGCTGCGGATCTCCGCCACGGTCCGATTGCCGCGGTCACCCGTGGGTTGCCCGTCGTCGCGCTGTGCACGACCGGGCGGGCGTTCTCCGACGTCGTGTCGCTCGTCGACGTGCTCCGCCGGCGCGAGGCAAGCGTGCTCGTCTTCGGGACCGGTGAGGGCGCCGAGGTCTCGCTGCCGGGCGAGGTGCCTGAGGCACTCGCGCCGTTCGTTGCGGTTGTCCGCGGCCAGCAGCTCGCCCATGACCTCGCACTGCGGCTCGGCCTCAACCCGGACAGCCCGGAGGGCCTGACCAAGGTCACGCCGACGTGACGTAGGGCAGATCGGCCCCAGCGCTGCCCGGGGGAACGCGCACGACGTTTGGCGCCGCGGCATCGAGCGCGGCCCGGGCGCGATCGTGGGCATCCACACCCGACGCAAGGGCATCGAGCCCGAGCAGCGCGGCCCCGACGATCGGGTCGCTCGGCGCGACCCGGATTCGGGCGTTTGGCGCCACCGCGTGGACACCCTCGGAAATCATCGCTACGACACGCGGCCCGATCGCCCTTAGGAGGCCTCCCCCGAGCACGACGTCCGCGTCCATCTCGGTCAGCCCGAGGCGCGGCAAGACGGCGTGGGCGAAGGCGATCACCTCATCGGCGAGGCGGCGGACGATGCCGGCCGCGACCGCGTCCTCGTCGCAGACGGCGAGCACGACCGGGGCAAGCTCAATCAGCCGGGCCGTCGGGATCTGCCGCAGATGCAGGGCGCGAGCGACCGCGTCGGGATCGTCAAGCCCGAAGTAGGCGGGCACGCTCGTCTCGAGCACGGTCCGCGGACCGCGGCCGTCCGCGCTGCGGGCCGCGGCGGTGAGCGCGGCCAGACCGACGTCGCCGCCCCCGCCCCAGTCCCCGCTGATCGGGCCGAGTGACGGGAAGCGGACCTCGCGCCCGTCCGGCGCGCGCCCGAGGCAGTTGATCCCAGAGCCGCACACCACGGCCATCCCCCATCCGCGGTCGGTGCCGGCCCGCAGCAGGGCGACGGTGTCGTTGTCGAGGGCGAGGCGCTCGCTCCAGCGCAGGGGCTCGATTCCGGCGCGCACCGCGGCGAGCTCCTCGGGGAGGTCGGCGCCCGCGAGCAGGACCTGCGCCACCGCCGCGACCGGGCGGGCGGCTCCCGCGAGCCCCGCGCGTTCGAGCGCGGCCTGCAGCAGACTCTCGAGCACCGCGATGCAGCCGTCGATCCCGATGTAGTGGGTCGAGCTGCCGCCTCCCCGGACGAGGGACAGCAGCGTGCCGTCGGCACCGACCAGGGCGAGGTCGGTCTTGGCACCGCCCCCGTCGACCGCGAGCACGATGCCCTCGGGTCGGGCGTTCGCCTCCGGCTCGGTGCTCACGCCCCCTCCCCGGTCCCCGTGAGCGCCGGACGGATCTCGGTCACGAGCATCTCCTCGAGCAGGTCGTCGGCCAGTCCGAACTCGCGGACGAGCGGGTTGGCCAGCAGCGCGAGGCGCGCGGTCTCGAGGTCGCGGCCGGCCGCGGCCGCCGCGGCGAGCCGTTCGTACGCCGCGACGTGCTGAACGAGGCCGAGCAGGTGGGGAGCGAGCGGGCGCTGCGGCAGCGGCGCGGCGCCGGCGGATCCGATTCGGGCCGGGACCTCGACGACATCGTCCTCGGCCAGGCCGGAGAGCGTGCCGCGGTTGCGCACGTCGACGACCTGCACGTCGCCCGTGTCAGCGGTGAGCGACGCAACGAGCTGGATCGCCGCCTCGCTGTAGAAGGCGCCGCCGCGCTTCTCGAGCAGGGCCGGCTTCTCGGTCAGCGACGGGTCGCGGTAGAGCTCGAGCAACTGGCGCTCGATGTCGGCCACGACCTGAGCGCGGGGCGGTTGCACCCGTTGCTCCTGCACCACCTCGCGCTCGGCGTAGAAGTAGCGCAGGTAGTAGGACGGGATCATCCCCAGCGTGTCGAGCACCCGGCGCGGCAGCTCGATCTCCCGCGCGAGCGCGTCCCCGAACGAGCTGAGCACGTCGGGCAGGACGTCACGGTCCTCGAGCCACACCGCGCGGATCCACGTCAGGTGGTTGAGCCCGACCTGATCGACGAGCACCCGCTCGGGCGCCACGCCGAGATGCGCCGCGATGTGGCGCTGGAAGGTGATCGCAACGTTGCACAGGCCGATCGCGCGGTGACCGGCGTCGAGCAGCGCCCGGGTGACGATCCCCACCGGGTTGGTGAAGTCGACGATCCAGGCGTCGTCCGCGGCGAGCTCACGTGCCCGGGCGGCGATCCCGAGTACGACCGGCACGGTCCGCATCGCCTTTGCGAGGCCGCCGGCCCCGGTCGTCTCCTGGCCGACGCAGCCGCAGGCCGCGGGGATCGTCTCGTCGCGCAGCCGGGCCGCCTGCCCACCGACCCGGATCTGGATGAGGACGGCGTCGGCGCCGTCGAGGGCGCGGTCGAGATCGTCGGTGATCGCCAGCGCGCCCGGATAGCCCTGACGCTCGAGGATCCGGGTCGCGAGCCCGCCGACCACCTCGCGGCGCTCGGCGTCGATGTCATGGAGCACGAACTCGCGCACGTCGATGCGCTCGCGCTCGCGCATCAGCCCGGAGACGAGCTCCGGCGTGTACGTCGACCCCGCGCCGATCACCGCCACCTTCATGGCCCCACCCCCCAGGTCCTCCGCCGTCTGTGCGCCGACTCCCCCCGCGCAGAGCCCCGCAGACGTGGGACGTTCGGACGTCGCTGCGTGTGACACTTCGCCGACCTCAAGGTCCCTCCTTGCCGTGGGAGCGAACGGAACGCTTTCGCAAGGATTCTTGCCTTATAACGATACGAGGCCTATTCTTACGTGTCAAACGCATCGTCGACTTTGTAAAGGGGCCTAACGTCAGTGCCTCGTCCGAGTTCAGGTGGCGGCTACGACTGGCCCGGCCGGGCGGGACCCGACTCGCGCCTGAGCCTGTTGCGCGAGCTCGGTGAGCAGGCGGTGCTCGAGACGATCTTCCGACGCGGCCCGATCACCAGGCCGGAGATCGCGGCGGCCACGAACCTCTCGAAGCCGACGGTGTCCGCCGCGGTGAGCCGGCTCGAGCAGGGCGGCCTCGTCCACGCGACCGGCACGCGCGCCGGCCAGCGCGGCCGCAAACCGGTCGCCTACGTGGTCAGCGCCCGCGCGGGGTTCGTCGTCGGCGGCGACATCGGGGGGAGCAATGTCCGGGTGGCCGCCGCCAACCTATTCGGCGAGCCCCTCTGCGATTTGAGGCAGCCGACCGCCAAGGACGGCAGCAGGGCCCTCGGGCTCCAGCTCCTCGAGATGATCACCGAGGTGATCGACGAGGCCGGTGCCGTGCACGGGCGTCCGCTGGCGCTCGGGCTGTCCGCGCCGGGCGTCGTTGACCGGACGAGCGGCCGGGTCACGTCGCTGGCCTACAACGTCGTCCCCGAGGGGGGCTTCGATCCCCTCGAGGTGATCCGCGATCGCTTCGACCTGCCGGTGCTCGTCGAGAACAACGTCAACCTCGCGGCCGTCGGGGAGCAGTGGTTCGGCCTCGCCAGAGGCGTCGCGACGATGGTGTTCATCGCGGTCGGCGCCGGCATCGGCATGGGGATCATCATCGACGACGAGCTCGTCCGGGGGGCGCATGGCGCCGCGGGCGAGATCGGCTACCTGCCGCTCGTCGGGGACCCCTTCCACCCCCGGCATCGATTGCACGGTGGCCTCGAGGACGAGGTCGGCGCGGCCGGGATCGTCCTCGCCTTCAACGAGCGCCGCGGCGCCGACGATTCCGAGCTCTCGTCGGTGCACGAAGTGTTCGAGCTCGCCGCGTCCGGACACGCGACCGCGCAGTCCGTCGTCGATCACGTCGGCTCGCGCCTGGGCTCCGCGATCGCCTCCGTGTGCGCGATTCTCGACCCGGAGCTGATCGTGCTCGGCGGCGGGATCGGCGCGAGCCCGCTTCTCCTACGTCCCGTGCGCGGGTCGGCGGCGGCACTCGTCCCGATCACCGCACGGATCGAGACCAGCCTGCTCGGCGAACGCGCCGCGCTCCAGGGCGCCATCGCTGTCGCCCTGCACACCGCCCGCGCGATGCTGCTCTCCGGCGGTGCCCATCCGCAGTCGCATCGCGGCGCGCACGCCGACACCGAGCGCGGCAGCCGCTAGCCGCGCGCACGACCCGGCACACGCCGGGGCATCGGTCTCTGGCCAAATTGGAAAGAGAACTCCGCTCTCAGCCACGGTTGATTAAGCCCCGCCGATGACGATATAGTCCTTTTGTTCAGGACTTTTCCAAATGACCGCAAGAATCGATCGTGTCCACGGAGGTCACGGTGGCGCACCGATATCGGTGCCGCGGCCTGGAGCCGTATTGACAGTCGGCTGCCGTGCCCGGCCCTGGGGAGGTCAGGTTGCGCCGTCGCACAGCCGCCCGAGGCGCACATGGTGAGGTCTGCGGCGAATTACGTAGGAACGGTTCGCGGCTGCACCGATGCTCGGCGGGATGGTCGAGCCTATGTTCAGTCGCAGGATCCCATTGCCGCCGGAGAGCCGGCGGCTTCCTCGGCAGCACGAGGTGCGCGCTGCGCAGATTCTGAGCCAGCCACACGCTGGCGATGGTTTGAGAGCGAACGGAGGACGTCTATGAGACGCGTGATTTCACTCATAGTGATTGCCGCGGTGAGCATCTTGGTCACCGCCTGCGGCGGGAGTTCGAGCAGCTCCTCGACCGCGTCGTCGAGCGGCACCGTCGCAGGCAAGCTGGTCATCGATAACGAGAGCGGATCGACCTGGACGTGTCAGTTCAACCCGTTCAACCCGGCGGTCGAGCTCACGTCGTTCGGCTTCGTCTACGAGCCCCTGCAGTACGTGAACATCCTCCAGAGCGGCAGCCCGCCGAAGCCCTGGCTGGCGACCTCCTCGACGTGGTCCAACGGCTACAAGACGCTCACCTTCACGATTCGTCCCGGCGTTCTGTGGAGTGACGGCAAGCCGTTCAGCGCGGCCGATGTCGCCTACACGTTCAACGCGATGAAGACCGACAAGGCCATCGACCTCAACGCACTGTGGACCGCCGACGGCGGTCCTCTGACCAGCGTGGCCGTCAAGGGAACCGACCAGGTCGTGTTCACCTTCAAGTCGGCCTCGGAGCCGTACTTCTACTTCGTCGCCGACCTGACGCCGATCCTTCCGCAGCACATCTGGTCGACGCAGGACCAGAGCAAGCTGCACTCCTATGCCGACACCCAGCCGGTGGGCACCGGCCCGTTCATGGTCTCGAGCTGCGCCGCGCAGAACATCAAGTACCTGCGCAACCCGCACTATTGGCAGAGCACGTCAGGCCATCCGGTGCCGGCGATCAAGGAAGTCGACTATCCGGCGTTCCTGAGCAACACCCCCGCCAACCTGTACCTCTCTCAGGGCCAGGCGCAGTGGGGCGGCCAGTACGTCCCCAACATCGAGTCCTTCTACGTCAGCAAGGACCCGGCGCACCGGCACTACTGGTTCCCGCCCGTGCTCAACGTCTCCCTGTTCCCGAACCTGAGCGACCCGCTGCTCGGCAAGCTCGCGGTGCGGCAGGCGATCGCCTACGCGATCAACAAGTCGCAGGTCGCGAAGCTCGGTGAAAGCGGCTATCAGCAGCCGGCCAACCAGACCGGCGTGATCACGCCGACCTTCCAGAGCTGGTCGGACACGTCGCTCGCCCAGCCGACGTACAACCCTGCCAAGGCGGAGCAGATCCTCAAGTCGGCCGGGTTCACCAAGGGCTCGGACGGCATCTACCACGACGCCAGCGGGAATCCGCTCTCGTTCACGATCAAGACCATCAGCGGCTTCTCGGACTGGGACGCCTCGCTGCAGATCATCACGCAGCAGCTGAAGGCCGTGGGCATCGCGGTGACGGTCCAGGATGAGAACACCGGGCCGTATACATCCGACCTGCAGAACGGTAAGTACCAGCTCGCCTACGCGGGTAGCGGCGGTCCGGCGGCCACGCCGGGGCCGAGCCCGTACTACGAGCTCCGTGGCCTGCTGTTCAGCGGCAATATCGGCTCGACGAACTACGAGCGCTACAAGTCGTCGAGCACCGACGCGCTGTTCAACCAGTACTCGGCCGACAGCGCCGCCCAGCAGAAGCAGGTCATCAACCAGGTCCAGCAGGTGATGGTCAACGACATCCCGTTCATTCCCGTGACCGAGGGGGTCGACTGGTATCAGTACGACACCTCGAACATCCAGGGCTGGCCGACGGAGAGCAACCCATACGCTCAGCCGTCGCCGTACCAGTTCCCGGACAACGGAGTCGTCCTGACCCAGCTGAAACCCGGTAGCTGAAAGAGCGGCGGCCGACGAGGCCAGGCCTAGGCGTGTGTAGGCGATGAGATACCTCACCCGACGCTTAGGCCTGTTCCTCGTCACGCTCTTGGCCGCCCTGACGGTCAACTTCGCGATCCCCCGGGTGATGCCGGGCAACGAGGCGACAGCCGTGCTCGGCACGTTCCGGGGCGTCAACCCGGCGGCGCTCCACGCGCTCGAGATCCAGTTCGGCGTCAACGTCCATCAGAGCCTGCTGGCCAGCTACTTCGAATACCTCCGCAACTGCCTCACCGGTCAGTTCGGCGTCACCGCCCAGGGCGTGCCGGTGATGAGCGAGATCATGTCGAAGCTGCCATGGACGCTGGGCCTCGTCGGGGTCACGACGGTCCTCGCCTTCGTGATCGGAACCCTCGCCGGCGTGGCCAGCGCCTGGAAGCGCGGCGGCCGGCTCGACGCCGTGCTCCCGCCGAGCCTGTTCATCGTCTCGACGGTGCCGGTGTTCTTCGTCGGACTGCTGCTCATCTACATCTTCGCGGTGAAGCTCAACTGGCTGCCGCTCGGCGGCAACTACAGCATCGGCGCGACGCCGTCGCTGTCGCTGTCGTTCATCTGGGACGTCCTCGAGCACGCCCTCCTGCCGGCGCTCAGCCTGACCATCGTGACCGCGGGACTGTGGGTCTATTCGATGCGCAACAACATGATCACGACGATCGCCGAGGACTACGTCAAGACCGGCCGAGCCAAGGGCCTGACGACCCGGCGGATCAAGTACGACTACGCCGCTCGGAACGCGATTCTGCCCAACCTGACCGGGTTCGCCATGCAGCTCGGCTACGTCCTCGGCGGCGCGATCGTGATCGAGTACCTGTTCTCGTATCCCGGGCTCGGCTATCTCTTCTACACGGCGACCACCGACCACGATCTGCCGCTGATGCAGGGCCTCTTCCTCTTCTACACGCTCGCCGTGCTCATCTGCGTGCTGATCGCCGACCTGCTCACGGCGGTGCTCGATCCGCGGACGCGGGAGGCCTGAGTGTCGATCGACGCCCCCGCCGTGGACACCGCCGTCACCGAAGGCGCCGCCGCCGCCGTCGAGCGCAGTGGCACGCCACGGCGATTCATCCGCGCCGTGCTTCGCAACCGCAAGGCGGCCGTCGGAGCCCTGATCCTGCTGCTCATGGTGTTCGTGGCCGCGTTCCCCGGCCTCGTCGCGCCGGACAGCCCGCAGGCGACGATCTATCCCGCCAACCTCGGACCGTCGTCGGCCCACCTGCTCGGCACGACGCAGCTCGGCCAGGACGTCTTCTCCCAGCTCATCTGGAGCACGCGGCTGACGCTCGAGGTCACACTCCTCGTCAGCGTGATCGCGACCTTCATCTCGATGATCGTCGGCGTCACCGCGGCGTACGCCGGGGGAGCGATCGATCGCGTTCTCACCGTGATCACCGACGTGTTCTTGATCATCCCGGTGCTTCCGCTCCTGATCCTGCTGGCGGCCTACCTCCCGCCCGGGGTCACCTCGCTGATTATCGTGCTGTGCGTGACCAGCTGGGCGTTCCAGGCCAGGCAGCTGCGATCGCAGGGGCTGTCCGTGCGCAACCGCGACTTCCTCGTCGCCGCCCGCGTGCGCGGAGAGCGGCCCCTCTACATAATCCTCGTCGAGATCGTGCCCACGATGACCTCGCTGCTGGTGGCCTCCTTCCTCGCGCTCGCGGTGTACATCGTCGGCTTCGCGGCCAGCCTCCAGTTCCTCGGACTCGGCAACAGCGGCGAGCTGATGTGGGGCACGATGCTCTACAACGCGCAGCAGTCCGCGGCGCTCGAGGCGGGCAACGCGTGGTGGGCGCTCGCGCCGGGTGCTGCTGTCGCCATCCTCGGCGCCGGCTTTGCGCTGGTCAACTACGCGTTCGACGAGATCGGGAATCCCGCGCTGCGGCCGGTCAGGAAGCGCCGCCGGAAGAAGCAACGCCAGGCACCTGAGGAGGCGGCGTGACCGAGCCGTTGCTCGAGGTCACGGATCTGTCCGTCGACTACCTCACCGACACCGCCGACGTACGCGCCGTGGATCGGGTCAGCTTCTCCGTCGCCCCCGGCGAGTTTCTCGGCATCGTCGGCGAGTCGGGCTGCGGCAAGTCGACGCTGCTGTTCGGCGTCGCGCAGCTGCTGTCCCCTCCCGGAGAGGTGTCGGGCGGCACGGTCATCTTCCGCGGGCGCGACATGGTGCGCCTCGATGAGGACGAGCTCCGCCACATGCGCTGGCGCGACTACTCGGTCGTCATGCAGAGCGCGATGAACGCGCTCAACCCGATGCTGAGCATCGGCGCCCAGTTCCGGGACGCGCTCGAGGCCCACGGGAACCCGTCGAACGACGAGGTCCGCCAACGGTCGGCCGAGGTCCTCGAGCTCGTCGGGATAGATCCCGCCCACCTCGTCAGCTATCCCCACCAGCTGAGCGGCGGGATGCGCCAGCGGGCGATGATCGCGATGGCGCTCCTGTTCACCCCGGAGCTCGTGATCATGGACGAGCCGACGTCGGCGCTCGACGTGGTCGCCCAGCGGTCGCTGATGAGCAAGATCAAGGATCTCCAGCGCCGGCTCGGATTCGCCGTCATCTTCGTTACCCACGACATGTCGGTGGTGAGCCGCTACTCCGATCGGGTGATGGTGATGTATGCGGGGCAGATCGCCGAGGCGGCCGCGACGGCGGACATCTTCGCGCAGCCGCTGCACCCGTACACCCGCGGTCTGATGAGCGCCTTCCCCTCGATCACCGGACCGCGACGCGAGCTCCTCGGAATCCCCGGCTCGCCCCCCGACCTCGTCCGGCTGCCCACCGGCTGCCGGTTTCATCCGCGCTGCCCGAAGGTGATGCCGGACTGCCTGCAGCGCGAGCCCGGCCTGTACCGCGTGGGCGACGCCGACGTGCGCTGCCTCCTCTACGCCGATCAGGCCCCGAACGCCGAGCAGGCGACGGAGGCGGTCTGACGTGGCCGGCGAACCGAGCGCGCACGGAAACGTGGACGGCACCGACGAGCCCCTGCTGCGCGCGGTCGACCTGACGCGGCATTTCCGCCTCGGCGGCATGCTCGCCAAGAAGCAGATACTGCATGCCGTCGACGACTTCGACTTCACGATTCGCGAGCGTGAGATCGTCGCCCTCGTGGGCGAGAGCGGCAGCGGCAAGAGCACGGTGGCGCGGCTGCTCGCGCGGGTCTATCCGGTCACCAAGGGTGAGATCTACTACCGCGGCCGGCCGATCCACCGCCTGCGCACGCGCAGGAGCCTGTTCTGGTACCGGGGCGAGGTGGCGATGGTCTTCCAGGACCCGTTCAGCGCGTTCAATCCGGTGTTCCGGGTCTCGCACGGGGTGATGCGCAACCTCGCGCTGCACCGGACGGATCTGAGCCGGGCCCAGCGGCGGCAGGAGGCCGAGCACGTGTTCGAGAGCGTGGGCCTGAGTCCCCAGATGCTCCGACGGTTTCCCTTCGAGATGAGCGGGGGTGAGCGCCAGCGGGTCGGCTTCGCGCAGGCGCTGGCCGTGAAGCCGAAGCTGATCCTCGCCGACGAGCCGGTGTCGATGCTCGACGTGTCGATTCGGGCCGGGGTGCTCAACATGATGGCCGGCCTGCGTGATCAGGAGGGCGTCTCGCTTCTCTACATCACCCACGACATCGCGAGTGCCCGCTACGTCGCCGACCGCGTCATCGTGATGTACGCCGGTCATCTCGTCGAGAGCGGCCCGACCGAGACCGTCCTCCACGGTCCCAAGCATCCCTACACGCAGCTGCTCCTCTCGGCGGTGGGCGACCCGCGCGGGAAGCAGGAGGAGCAGATCTCCGCCGACACCGGCGAGCCTCCGAAGGTGATCAATCCGAGCGAGGGCTGTCGCTTCCGCCGGCGCTGCCCCTACGCGATCGAGAAGTGCTCGCAGGTCACGCCCCGCCCGACGCCGATCGGCGAGAGCCTTGTCGCCTGTCACGTCGCCGCGGCCGAGGCGGAGCAGGGCACCCGCCCGGCGGACGCCGCCTCGGTCACCGAGGATTGACGCGATCGATGGCGGTTGAGCCGGTCGAACTGGTGATCTTCGACTGCGACGGTGTGCTCATCGACAGCGAGCGCCTCGCGGTCAAGGTCGACATGCTGGTGCTGCGTGAGCTCGGCTGGCCGCTGACCGAGGCCGAGGTGATCGAACGGTTCGTCGGACGCTCCAATGCCGACATCCAGGCGACGATCGAGCGCCACCTCGGCAGCAAGCTGCCCGCGGACTGGGTGAAGCGGTTCGAGCCGATCTACGAGCGCGTGTTCGCGGCCGAGCTCACGCCGGTCGACGGCGTCCTCGAGGCGCTGGATCAGATCACGCTGCCGAACTGCGTGGCCTCGAGCGGCACACACGAGCATCTGCGCTTCCGGCTCGGGCTGACCGGCCTGTACGAGCGCTTCGCGGGCCGGATCTTCAGCGCCGAGGAGGTCGCCCGGGGCAAGCCCGCCCCCGACCTCTTCCTCCACGCCGCCGATCGCATGGGGGTTCCGCCGGCTGCCTGCGTCGTCGTCGAGGACAGCCGCCCCGGCGTCGAGGCGGCGCGCGCCGCCGGCATGCGCGTCCTCGCCTTCGCCGGCGGCCTGACCCCCGCCGAGCGCCTCGCGGGGCCGAACACGATCCTCTTCGAGCACATGCGCGAGCTGCCGGCGCTTCTCGGGCCCTGACTCGCCGGCGCTCTGCGGCGTGCGCCGGGCGGCGTGCGGCGGGGCGGCGTGCGGCGGGGCGGCGGGGCGGCGTGCGGCGGGGCGGCGGGGCGGCCGATGATCGCGACGCGCCCCGCCGGCGCCTCTCTGCTAGCGGTTCACGCCGAGGAACGTCGACAGCGACGTCTCGGGAGCGATCGGCCCGAACAGCGGTCCGAGGCCGACCCCATCGCGCGCCGGGGCCTTCGCGGTGCGGCAGGCATCCTGCAGCAGCCACCCGTCCGGCGTCTTTCCGCTCGCCGTGATGTCGAGCGCCGTGGTGTTGAACGGCGTACCGCCGCTGCCCGGATTCCACACGTACCCGAATGTCCCCGACGAGCCGTCGCCGTACTCGGTGACGGGGACCTCGGCGAGGCATTTCGAGAGCCCGCGCACGAACTTGTCGTCCCGGTTCGCCGTCGTCTGCATCTGATTGAGCACACGATTCACGCAACTCCAGCTGTGGCAGTTGATCTTCGCCCCAGCGTTTGCGCACGCGACGCTGCTGGCCAGCACCGCGACGGCGGCGGCTAGCGCCCCTTTGCCCTTCATGGCTCCTCCTCGAGTTATTCACGCGCCTGTTGAGTGCGCGCAGCGCGAGAGCCTAATCACCGGCGGGACGAAAAGTCCAGTCCCCGACCGCTCGCCCTGCCGGTCCGTAGTCCTCCCCCCCAACGGGGCGGCGTCCACCGCTCGCCATCCACTCGGCCGGCCAAGAACATGACGCCGCGCCCGGCATACCAGCGGGGGTCACACGGTGGGCCGGAGGACCAGGGCCCGATGATTTCCGGGCGCCGCGGCAGTCACAGCGAGACGATCACGAGCCAGAGAGGAGTTGATGTGAGCAAGCTGAGACTCAGCATCTCGATGTCGCTGGACGGCTATGTCGCTGGTCCTGACCAGAACGAGGAGAACCCCCTCGGGCTGGTGGGGCGAGAACCCGCCCTACCACCACCCGGTGTTCGTCCTCACTCACCACGCGCGTGAGCCGCTTGAGATGAAGGGCGACACCACCTTCCACTTCGTGACCGAGGGGATCGGGCCGGCGCTCGCGCAGGCCAGGGACGCCGCTCAGGGGCAGGACATCTGGCTGGCTGGGGGTGCGTCCGCGGTCAACCAGTACCTGGCCGCCGGCCTCGTCGACGAGATCGACATTTCCATCGCGCCGGTGATCCTCGCCGACGGCGAGCGCCTGTTCGAGGACCTTCAGGGCGGGGGTCTCAAGCTGACGCAGATCCGGGCCGTCGACGCACCCGGCGTCACACACATCAAGTACCAGGTCGGCTGAGCCATCCTGGGCGGCCCGGTCAGAGGGTGGTGCCGGACGGGTACATCGGGCGTCCGTCGGCCAGGCGGGCGGCTGCGTCGGGATCGTGGGCGGGCAGCAGCACGGTGGGCTCGCTGCGTGCGAGCTGCATGATCGCGTGCTGGCTGGCCAGTGACTCGTCTGGGTCCTCGGTCACGCCGTCGACGTAGTCGGCGAGGAGTAGGTCCTGGCGGTAGGTGAGATCCCCGGCCAGGACATAGGTCAGCTCCGGCGAGCGAGCGACGATGCATACGTGGCCGGCCATGTGTCCCGGGGTCGCGACCGCGAGGACGGAGCCATCCCGGGTCAATGGCGCGGAGCGGGGGAACGAACCGACCGGCGGCCCGGAGAACGTGAACGGCTCGGGGTCGAACCACGTCGGCCAGGTCCTCGGTACCGCGCCGATCAGTCCGCGCTTGCGCCGCGCGGCCGCAAGGCATTGCGCAGAGGCGAGGATCCGACTGTGTGGGAAGTGGCGCAGACCGCCGGTGTGATCGTGATGCAGATGCGTGAGCGCGATCAGGCGGAGATCACGGGAGCGGACGCCCATCGCCGTCAACTGCGGGCCGATCTCCTCTTCCGGCGCGACGCGGGATCGATGCAGCATCTGAAGAACGGGTTGAGGCGGGGCATATAGCCGCGGTCGGACTTGCGCGCGCTGTCGCCGGTGTCAACCAGGATCAGGCCCTCGGGGTGATCGATCAGGTAGGCGTAGATCGGGTGCGGGCCCGTCCACTCCTTGTCGAGCAGCATCCCGGCCCGACGGCGGATCGTTCCAATCTGCCGGGGACTGGCGATCTGCCGGACGTGGCAGTTGCCCGTGCCGGTCTGGATCGCGGTGATCTTCAACGGGGAGCGGCCGTCTGCAGGCACGTGGAACCTGTCCCTTGATCGCCCAACTTCCGTCTTCGCTGGCCTGACAATCGGGGCGCCCGGATTTGAACCGGGGACCTCCGCCACCCAAAGGCGGCGCGCTACCAGGCTGCGCCACGCCCCGATGGGCAGCGAGTGTACCTGGGGCCTCGCGCCGCGCCCCGGGGAGCCCGCCGCCCCCGATGCCTGGCGGCGGGCGGCCCACCGCCCCGCGCGCGCCCGCGGTCGCGTTGGAGTAGCCTCAGCCGCCGCCTTGGCCAACGTCGAGCCCCTCAACGCGCTGCATTACGACCTCGCCCGCACGGGCGGGCTGCAGCCCGTCGTCGCGCCGCCCTACGACGTGATCGACACCGAGCAGCGGGCGGAGCTCGCCGCGCGCTCCCCGTACAACGTTGTGGGCATCGATCTGCCGCAGGCCGACGGCGACCCCTACGCCGAGGCGGCGCGGCTGCTGACCGCCTGGCGCGAGGAGGGCGCGATCGTCCGCGACGACGCGCCGGCGATCTGGCCGCTCGAGCAGGACTACACCGGGCCGGACGGACAGGCGCGCACGCGACGGGGTTTCCTCGCGCGGGTCCGGGTCGAGGACTACGGCCCCGGCCGCATCCGGCCGCATGAGCGGACCCATCCGGGCCCCAAGGAGGACCGCCTCAGGCTCACGCGCGCGACGCAGGCCAACCTCTCCCCCATCTTCTCGCTGTTCTCCGACCCGACCGGCGCGGCGTGGTCGGCGCTCGCGCCGGCGACGGCGGCCCCACCATGGGGACAGACCACCGACGAGGACGGCACCCTTCACCGGCTCTGGCGCGTCGCCGATCCCGCCGCGATCGCCGCCGTGCAGGCGGCGGTGGCACCGGCCGAGTTGCTCATCGCCGACGGCCACCATCGCTACGAGACCGCCCGTGTCTACGCCGAGGAGATCGGCGGGGAGGGACCGCATCGCTACGTGCTCATGTGCCTCGTCGCCCTCGAGGATCCGGGACTGACCGTGTTCCCCACCCACCGGCTCGTCCGCGGCCTGAGCGACGAGCAGCAGAAGGCGCTGGCCGAGGCGATCCGCCGCGACTTCGACGTGGAACCGCTCGAGGATGCCTCCGAGCTGCCGCCGCCCGCGAGCGACGCGGTCACGATCGGCTACATCGACGCCCATTTCCAGCGTCCGTTCCGGCTCACGCTCAAGGATCCGGCGATCGCGGACGCCGCGCTCCCCGACCATGCCGAGCCCTATCGCCGGCTCGACACCGCGGTCCTCGAGGCGCTGATCCTCAAGGGCGCGCTCGGGATGAGCGAGGACGACATCGACCACCTCCACGGGCTCGGCTACGCCCGCGACGACGCGCAGGCGCTCGAACTCGTGCAGGACGGCAGCTATGACGCAGCCTTCTTCATGGCCCCGACGCCCGTGGCCCGAGTGCAGGAGGTCGCCTCGGCTGGCGAGAGCATGCCGCCGAAGTCGACCTACTTCTTCCCCAAGATCCCCACCGGGCTGCTGTTCAACCCGCTTGCCGAGTAGCCCGCCTGCCCGGCGCTACGATGCCCGGTCACAGTGTCAGGTGAGGCCGAGAAACGAGACATGATCGGCGCCGTCGCCCGGCGCCAGGCTCCGAACGCCTTCAGGCAGGAGATCACCGCCCGCGGCCACCGCCTGATCGCCGACGAGCCCGAGGAGCTCGGCGGCAGCGATGACGGACCGACGCCGCAAGAGCTGCTCTCGGCAAGCCTCGCCTCGTGCATCGCGGTGACGCTCGAGATGTACGCGCGCCGCAAGGGCTGGGAGCTCGCCACCGTCGAGGTCGAGGCACGCTACGCCCGCTCGGGCCCGGGCGAGGCGACCCATTTCGAGATCGTGCTCACCCTCCCCGCCGATCTCACCGACGAGCAGCGCGACCGCCTGCAGGTGATCGCCGGCAAATGCCCGGTCCACCGGATCCTCGAGGGCAAGGTCACCTTCGAGGAGCGGCTCGAGTTGGCCGCGCCGGCCGGATCCTGAACGAGCACCCGCCTGATGGCGACCGTCGACGACTCGCTCCGCGCCGAGCTGCCGCGCGTACTGCTCGCGCCTGAGGAAGCCGTGCGCCTCGACGTGCGCGGGCGGACCGATGCCGCCGTCCTCGTCCCTCTCTACGTCCGGGACGGCGAGACGCACGCCGTGTTCACGAAGCGCCGCGAGGATCTCCGCCGGCACGCGGGGGAGATCTCCTTCCCCGGCGGACGCCACGAGCAGGACGTCGAGAACCTCTGCGAGACGGCGCTGCGCGAGGCCCACGAGGAGATCGGCCTCCCGCCGGCGGCCGTGGAGATCGTGGGCGCGCTCCAGCCGGTGCCGACGATCGCCACCGGCTATGCCGTGTATCCGTTCGTCGGGCTGATCGAGCCGTGCCGGGAGTGGACCCTGAGCCCCCAGGAGGTGGCCGCCGTCCTCGAGCTGCCGCTGCGCCGCCTGCTCGCCGGCTACGGCCGCCGCCGCCTGGTGCGGCGCGGACTGCCGATCCGCACCGACACCTACGTCGTCGGCGAGCACCTCATCTGGGGCGCGACCGCCCGCATCCTCGCCGACCTGTTCGACCGGATCGGCCCGCTGCTGGCCGCCGGCCACGGCGCCTGACCGCGGCGCGGGGACGGACCGGCACGGAGCCGGCCCGCCGCGCCGGCTCTCAGGCCTTCTCGATCGGCACGTTGACGAGGTTGCCCCACTCGGTCCACGAGCCGTCGTAGTTCTTGACGTCGTCCTCGCCGAGGAGCTCGTGGAGGACGAACCAGGTGTGAGCCGAGCGCTCGCCGATCCGGCAGTAGGCGATGATCGGATCGCCGCTCAGGACGCCCTTGCCGCCGTAGAGCTCGCGGAGGTCGTCGGCGCTCTTGAAGGTACCGTCCTCGCGGACCGCCTGGGCCCACGGGATCGACGCCGCGCCGGGAATGTGGCCGGAGCGCTGCGCACCCTCGTTCTCATAGCCGGGCATCGCGATCAGCTCACCGGAGTACTCCTGCGGCGAGCGGACGTCGACGAGCTTATGAGCGTCGTCGAGGGCGGCGAGCACCTCGTCGCGCTTGGCGCGGATCGTGTCGTCTCCGGGCTTGGCGGTGAACGTGGCCGCGGCGTGGCTCGGCTCGTCGGTGGTCGTCGGCCGGCTCTCGGAGATCCACCGCTCGCGCGGGCCGTTGAGGAGCTTGACGTTGTCGTGCCCGTAGTACTTGAGGTACCAGTACGTGTAGGCGGCGAACCAGTTGTTGCGGTCGCCGTAGAGGATCACGAGATGGTCGTCTGAGATGCCGCGGCTGCCGAACAGCTTGCCGAAGTCCCCGGGGCCGAGGAAGTCGCGCTTGACCTGATCCTGAAGATCCTTCTGCCAATCGAAGCCGATCGCGCCGGGGATGTGCGCCTCGCGGTACAGCGCCGGATTCTCGTCGACCTCGACGATCCGGATCGAGTCATCGTCGAGATGCTGCTCGAGCCACTCGGGTTCCACCAGCACGTCTTTCGCATACTCAGCCATGCTTCCCTCGCTTACGGTCGATGGGTAACACCTATTGTCAGTCGTCTTTTGACTATTTCCGCCCGCTCCGGCGCAGTCTAGCGCGGGAGAGGCCCTCGCCGCCGTATCTTCACTGATCTGGTTGAGATTGGTCCGGAGGACCCGTCAGGCCGCGCCGAGCACGTCGGCCACGGCCGCCGTGGCGGCCGACACCCAGGCCGGCGGATCGCCGGGATCGGCGGTGAGCACGACGTGCGGGATCCGCGCGTCATCGCACGTCGCTCGGACGAGGTCGGCCCCGCGCACGAGCAGGCCGGCGTCGACGCTGCCGGCCGCCTCGTAGACGATGCCGTGCACGGTCGTGTCGATCATCCGAGTGAGCAGCATGTCGAGCCGCGTCGTGTGGAGGGCCTCGATCGCCGCCGGCTCGGCGGCGGCCGAGCCGAGCAGCACGCAGGCGACGCTCACGTAGGCGAAGGCTGGGGCGATCGTCACGACCCGGTCAGGATCGCCGACGAACGCCTCCGCCCCCGCGGCCTCGATCTCGGCCACGTTCGCGGCGTCACGGGTCGTGGCCCGGACGGCATGGCCGGCGGTGACGAGCTCACGCGCAAGCAGCCGCCCGCGGCAGCCGCAACCGATGATCAGACACCGAGCCATGGACGATCGACGCGCCGTGAGCGGGCTAGCGTCCGCCGCCCGGTCCGAGACCGAATTCGTCTCGTGCCTGCTCGGAAGTCCGCTCCGGCAGCCCGCGGGCCCGGCGGCGCGCGTTGGTCGCCTCGAGCAGCTCGTCGAGGTCCCGCTCGGCGGCGAGTTCCTCGCGGCGCCGGCGCTGTTCGCTGAGGTCGTCCATAACCCGCATCTCGAGGTCATGCACGGTCACCTCGCGCTCCCCCCGGGCCCGGCGCCGGGCATTGTGCGCGGCGAGCATCTGGTCGAGGTCCTCGGCCTCGAGCTCCTCCCGCGTCTCGGTGATCTCACGCGCGGAGCGGAGCCCGACCTGCTCGAGACCGGATCCGGGGTAGTACTTGCCCAGGAGCCACACCCACAGGATCAGCGCAGCCAACCCTCCCAGCAGCACGATGGCGAAGGGATCCACTGCGCCGCAGTCTACCTCCGCGAGCCGCAGGCGAGACCAATCTGAGACCGATCCGCGATTGTCAGCGGTCCCTCCGCTGCCTAGTGTCGTGACCGGCCCGCCACCAAACCTCCGAGGAGTGAGATGGGTTCCTTCACCGATGTGTCGCGCGCCGAGCATCAGCAGCAGACGGTCGCGCTGCTGGCCAACGGCGTCGCCGGCCAGGCGCGGATCGACCAGGTCACCGACACCGGCGCGACCGTCAACGACAACCCCCAGGTCCATCTGAACCTCACCGTCACCGTGCCGGGCCACGATCCCTACCCGGCGACGCTCACGCAGGTCATCAGCCGGCTCGCGATCGGCGAGTTCCAGCCCGGGGCGACGGTCGACGTCCGAGTCAGCCCGGACGATCCGCAGACGCTGATGATCGCCTGAGGGCGGCGGAGAAGAGCTCGCGTTCGCAGCGAAGGACCGGCAGCCGCAACTTTGGCGGCTGCCGGTTGTTTTCCAGGGCGTCTGCGCCACCGCGCGTGAGGCCGGGAACAAGACGGAGGCGACCTTCAAATGCTGGGAAAGGAGGGCCCACATGCGGCCACGCATTGCTGTGCTCGCGTCGTTTGCGGCCACCGCAGCACTCGCTGGGGTAGCAGTCGCGCCGGGCGTCGCCGGAGCGGCGCCGAAGCACAATCGCGGTCTCACGATCAACGTCACGCCCAACCCGATCAACGCCGGTGACCCGGTTGAGATCTACGGGCAGATCAACGGCAACGATGTCGCTGGCAAGACCGTCGTGCTCTATCACCATGTCTCGGGCGGCCCCAACGGGTACTCGGTGGTGCAGCACACGACGACCAACTCGGTCGGCTTCTACGAGTTCACGCGCGCCGACGGTGTCGTGCTCACGAACCGCAGCTGGTTCGTGCGCCAGAGCGGAGAGCCCTCGGTGCACAGCCGCACGGTTTACGAGCGGGTCGCCGCGCTTGTCTCGCTCGCCGCCAGCGAGACGACCGCCAACACCGGCAGGCCGGTGTTCTTCACCGGCCACGTCACGCCCAACCACGCCTTCGAGCGCGTGCTGCTGCAGAAGCAGGTCGGCGATGACGACTGGCGCACGATCAGCAGCGGTCGGCTCGGTCCGGGATCGAACTACCGCATCCGGTGGAGCACCGGCGTCCCGGGGTCGTACACCCTGCGCACCGTGTTCACCGGTGATCGGCGCAACCTCGCCGGCCAGTCCGACCCGGTCACGGTGACGATCGAGCAGGCCCAGGTGCCTGGTTTCACGATCACCACCTCGCAGCCGATCATCAAGGAGGGCGACACGGCGATCATCTCCGGCGTGCTCGATATGCCGGGCACGACGACGCCGGAGGGTTCGACGAGCGTCACGCTGTGGACGCGGGGCGCGGATCAGGCCCACTTCCACGCGCTGACCTCGACGACGACGGACGGGAGTGGCAACTACCAGTTCACCGTCCAGCCCGCCCAGAACGTGCTCTATCAGGTGCGCACGACGATGGCGCCCCATCGCCATACCGCCGTGCTGTTCCAGGGCGTGCACGATGTCATCACGCTGGGCGAGAGTGCCTCGAGCGTCTATCAGTACCAGCCGGTGATTCTCAGCGGTGCGGTCACACCGGACAAGGCCGGCCATGTCGTCTATCTCCAGCGCCTGGGCGCCGACGGCGACTGGCACACCGTGGCCCGCTCGCGGGTGCGCGGCGACTCGACCTACCAGTTCGTCCGCAGGATCGGCGAGGTGGGGACGTTCAGCTACCGCACGCGGATCCTCGGCGACGAGAACAACGTCGGCGCGGCGTCCTCGCCGGTGTCGGTGACCGTCAACCTGCTCTCGGTGGCCTCGCTGCCGACGGCACCCTGACGCCCGGTCACTGACCGACGCAACTCTTCCCGGCCCTCGCCGCTCGCGGCGGGGGCCGGGCGCGTTAAGCGCGGGCGCTCCACGCGGCGCAGCGCTCGACCTATGCGACCGCCCACAGGCGCCAGTGCCCGGGCACGCCCTTCAGCTCGCGCTCGCCGCGGTCGGTGAACTCGAGCCCGGAGCCGACGACCAGGTCCTTGACCGTCCCGGACACGAGCACCTCCCCGGCCTGCGCGCAGGCCATCACCCGGGCGCCGATGTGCACGGCGATCCCGCCGACGTCCTCCCCGATGATCTCGATCTCCCCGGTGTGCAGCCCGCTCCGCACCTCGAGGCCGAACTCGGCGCTGGCCAGCTCGCCGATCGCCCGCGCGCAGCGGATCGCCCGGGCCGGTCCGTCGAAGGTGGCGAGAAAGCCGTCGCCGAGCTTCTTCACCGCGCGGCCGCGGTAGCGGGAGAGCTCGCGGCCGACGGCCGCCTCCAGCGACCCGAGCAGGGTCCGCCAGCGACGGTCGCCCATCTCCGCCGCCCGGCGCGTCGAGTCGACGATGTCCCCGAACATCACCGTGGCGAGGATCCGCTCGGACTCGGGGCCACGCCGGACCCCGGTGAGGAACTCTTCGATCTCGTCGATCTCGGTCGCCCGCCCGCTTGCGAACGGCAGCGCCTCGTTGCCGGGCAGCTCGACATAGCGGGCACCGGGGATGCGCTCGGCGAGGTAGCGGGAGTGGCGGATGTCGACGAGCTGGTCCCCGACCCGATGCAGCACGAGGGTCGGCGCCTGGATGGTCGGGAGGACCGCCCGGACGTCGACCTGGGCGTTCATCCGCATCAGCCGAGCCGCCGTGCCCGGACTGGCTGCGAGCCGCTCGAGCCGGCCGTACCAGGCCCGCAGCCGCGGGTTGTCGGCCGAGCTCGGCGACACGGTGAGGATCCGCGATCCGTCGCCCCAGCCGAGTACGCCGCCGTCGCGCAGGTAAGCCTCGCGCTCCTCGGGCCGGAGCGCCCACTCGTAGTCGGGCGCCCACGACATCCGCGGCTGGGCCTCGTAGAGGACGAGCCCGGTCGTGCGCTCGGGGTGGGTGGCGGCGAACAGGATCGCCATCGCGCCGCCCTCGAGCATCGCGAACACGGCCGCCCGCTCGGACCCCGCGGCGTCCATCACCGCGACGACGTCGTCGATCTGCTCCTCGAGCGTCGGGGCGCGGGCGACTGGATCGGACAGCCCTGAGCCGCGGCGGTCGAACATGATCAGCCGGGAGAAGGCCGCGAGCCGCTCGAAGTAGCGGGCGATCACCGGCTCCTCCCAGTAGACCTCGACCTGGGAGATCCAGCTCGGCACGAAGACGAGGTCGATCGGCCCCTCGCCAACCACCTGGTAGGCGATGTGAACTTCGCCGCTGCGGGCGTAACGCGTCTCGGGCGCCATCGGCAGACGGAGCCTATCCCCCTCTCCGCTCCCCCTCTAGTAGCGTGCCAGCATGGACTTCGACCTCACCGACGAGCAGCGTCTGATCCAGGACACGGCTCGTGCTTTCACCGACAACGAGATCATCGCGCAGGCCCGCGAGAACGACCGCAACGAGCACTTCGATCTCGGCCTCGTGGGCAAGATCGCCAACCAGGGCTACCTCGGAGCGATCGTCCCGCGCGAGTACGGCGGCGCCGGGCTCGACTACCTCACCTACGGGCTGATCGTCGAGGAGATCGGGCGCGGGGACTCGGCGATGCGCACCGTCGTCTCGGTCCAGACCTCGCTCGTGTGCTCGGCGATCGTGCGCTGGGGCACCGAGGAGCAGAAGCATCACTACCTCCCCAAGCTGTGCGCCGGGGAGTGGCTCGGCTGCTTCGGCCTCACCGAGCCGGACACCGGATCGGACGCCGCCAATCAGCGCACCCGCGCGCGCAAGACCGACTCGGGGTGGGTGATCAACGGATCGAAGATGTGGATCTCGATGGGCAACCACGCCAAGGTCGCGCTGATCTTCGCCCAGACCGATCCCGACAAGGGCCATCGCGGGCTCGCCTGCTTCCTCGTCGACAGCGACCAGCCCGGCTTCCAGCCCCAGGTCATCCACCACAAGATGGGCCTGCACGGCTCCGACACCGCGGCGATCTCGCTCGACGACGTCGAGGTCCCCGACGACGGACTGCTCGGCGAGGTCGGTGACGGCTTCAAGGTTGCGATGAGCGCGCTCGACTCCGGCCGCTTCAGCGTCGCCGCCGGCTGCGTGGGCATCTGCCAGGGCTGCGTCGACGCCTCCGTCACCTACGCCAAGGAGCGCACCCAGTTCCAGCGGCCGATCGCCAGCTTCCAGCTCGTGCAGGCGATGCTCGCCGACATGAAGGTGAAGACCGACGCCGCTCGCATGCTCGTGTGGCGCGCGGGCTTCCTCAAGGACGCCGGGCGCCCGAACACGACCGAGACCTCGATCGCCAAGCTCTACGCCACCGAGGCCGCGGTCGAGTGCGCCAACACCGCGATCCAGGTCCACGGCGGCTCGGGCTACGTCGACGACCATCCGGTCGAGCGCTACTTCCGGGACGTTCGGGTCACGACCCTCTACGAGGGAACCTCGCAGATCCAGAAGCTGATCATCGGTCGGGCGCTCACCGGCATCAACGCGCTCGTCCCGAGCTGAGCACGTTTCCGGATGGCCGCAACGCGAGCTCCGCAGACGATCGGTGTCGCCGGCGCCGGCACGATGGGTGCCGGCATCGCCCAGCTCGCCTGCCTCGCCGGAGCGCGCACGCTCCTCCACGACCCCGTGCCCGAGGCCCTCGATCGTGGTCTTGAGAGGATCCGCCGCCACCTGGGCCGCGGCGTCGAGCGCGGACGGCTGAGCGAGGAGCAGGCGCGGGCCGCCGAGGCGCGGCTCGAGCCCGCCCCCGGTCTCGGCGACCTCGCGCCCTGCGAACTCGTCATCGAGGCCGCGCCGGAGTCGCTCGAGATCAAGCAGGCGCTGTTCGGCGAGCTCGCCGCCGGGATCGTCTCCGAGCGCTGCGTGCTCGCGACCAACACCTCCTCGCTGCTCGTCACCGCGGTCGCCGCCGGCGTCCCCCATCCGCAGCGCGTCGTCGGCATGCACTTCTTCAACCCGGCGCCGGTCATGCGGCTGCTCGAGGTGATCGCCGGCACCGAGAGCGATCCGGAGGCGCTCGCGCTCGCCCGCGCGGCCGGCGAGGCGATGGGCAAGGTGGTGATCGACGCCCACGACGGGCCTGGCTTCCTCGTCAACCGCTGCAACCGCCCCTTCGGCCTCGAGGCACTGCGGCTGCTCCAGGAGCAGGTCGCGCCGCTGGAGGACATCGACCGTATCTGCCGGATCGGGGGTGGCTTCCGAATGGGTCCGTTCGAGATGATGGACCTCGTCGGGGTCGACACCGGCCTCGCCGTCTCCCGTTCGTTCTACGAGCAGAGCTTTGGCGAGCCCCGCTGGCGGCCCTCGCCGATCACCGTTCGCACCGTCGCCGCCGGCCGGCTTGGGCGCAAGTCGGGCCGGGGCTATTACGACTACAGCGGAGGTCCGGGCAGCCATCGACCGCCCGATCCCGAGCCGCTGACCCCGGGCGGCGGCGCCGGCCTCGTCGTGGTCGCCGGCGACGGCGTCCTCGCCGAGGAGATCGCGATCGCGGCGGCGGACGCGGGCTGGGAGGTCGCCGACCCCGACGCGGCCCAGGGAGGGCCGGTCCCCTATCTGGTCCTCGATCTCAGCGGCGGCGTCCCCCAGGACGCGCCCCTGCAGGGCGGCCCGCAGGCGATCTGCACCCACGCCGGCTCGCTCGGTGCCCTCGACCCCGGCGGCAGCGCCGTCGGCTTCCACGCCCTGCCCCCGTTCGCCGACACCGGCCTCGTCGAGCTCACGCGCGGCCCGGACAGCAGCGCGGCGGCCGCCGACGTGGCCGAGCGCTTCTTCGCCACCCTGGGCAAGCGGACGGTGTGGGTCGCCGACGCGCCCGGGCTCGTACTCGGGCGGATCGTCTGCCAGGTCGTCAACGAGGCGTCGTTCGCCCTCGCCGAGGGGGTCGGGACCGCCGCCGACATCGATGCCGGCATGGTCCACGGCCTCAACTACCCCCGGGGGATCCTGCGCTGGGCCGACGCGATCGGCCTCGACCACGTCCTCGGCGTGCTCGAGTCGCTCTGGGAGGAGCGGCGCGAGGAGCGCTATCGCCCCGCCCCGGAACTCGTCGCGCGGGTGTGGTCGGGCCGGCTCGGACGCCAGACCGGCGAGGGTTTCTTCACCCACGAGGAGCTGACATGAAAGCGGTCACCTTCCACGGCGCCGGCGACGTGCGGGTCGAGGACCGACCTCGGCCCGAGCTCATCGCCCCGACCGACGCGATCGTCGCGATCGCCGCGAGCGGCATCTGCGGCTCGGACCTCCATATCTACCACGGCCGCGTGAAGATCGAGCCCGGCTTCACGATCGGACACGAGTTCGTCGGCACGGTGCTCGCCGCCGGCGACGCCGTCACCCGGGTGAAGCCCGGCGACCGGGTCCTCGGCTGCTTCCACACGGCCTGCGGCACCTGTTTCTACTGTCTGCGCGGCGTGTATCACAAGTGCGACGCGATGCGGACGTTCGGACACGGCGCCCTGCTCGGATCGCTCCAAGGCACCCAGGCCGAGCAGGCGCTCGTGCCGATGGCCGACCTCACGCTGCGACCGGTGCCTGACTCGGTTCCCGACGACGTCGCCCTGTTCGCCGGCGACGTCATGGGGACGGGCTATCACGCCGTCACCGAGGGCGGGGTCCAGCCCGGAGACACCGTCGCGGTGCTCGGTCTCGGCCCCGTCGGCCTGTGTGCCGTCCAGGTGGCGATGGCCGCTGGCGCCGCCGCCGTCTTCGCGATCGACACGGTGCCGCAGCGGCTGGCCATGGCTCGCCAGTTCGGCGCGACGCCCGTCCATCTCACCGAGGAGAAGCCGCGGGACGTCGTGCGCGCGGCGACGGGTGGACGCGGCGTCGACGCGGCGATCGACGCCGTCGGGCACTTCAGTGCCCTCGACCTCGGATTCCGCCTTGCCGGGAAGGCGGGAACGGTCGTCGCCCTGGGCGTCTACGCCGAGCCGGGCGAGATCAACATGGGGCTCGTGTGGCTGAAGGCGCTGACGCTCAAGACCGGTCAGGCCAACGTCATCGGGCACGTCGACCGCGTGCTCGCGATGCTCGCGACCGGCCGGCTCGACCCGCGCCCGCTCGTCACCCACCACATGACCCTCGAGGATGCCCCCGAGGCCTACGCGCTCTACGATCGCCGCGAGGCTCTGAAGATCGTGCTCGCCCCTTAAACCAGCTCGAAAACCCGAGGAGGAGAGATGTCCGCCACCGCGCTACCCGACCAGCTGTCGGACCCGGCCCGGGCGTTCGCCGCCCGCGAGCAGCTCCTGCTCATCGACGGCGAGCGCGTGCCCGCTTCCGACGGCGCGACCTTCGCCACGCTCGACCCGGCGACCGAACGGCCCATCACCACCGTTGCGGCCGCCGGGCCGGCCGATGTCGACGCCGCGGTCGCCGCCGCCCGCCGGGCCCTTGACTCCGAGGCATGGGGCCGTGCGTCGGCCGCCGATCGCGCCCGACTGCTCGGCCGCTTCGCCGACCTGATCGAGGCGCGGACGGACGAGTTGGCCGAGCTCGAGGCGCTCGACAACGGCAAGCCGATCAAGGTTGCGAGGAGCGTCGACGTGGCCTCGACCGTCGCCCAGCTTCGCCATTTCGCAGGCTGGGCCGAGCGGATCGTCGGCGCGACGCTGCCGGTCCGCAGGCCGGACATGCTCTGTTACACGCGCAAGGAGCCCGTCGGGGTGTGCGGGCAGATCATTCCCTGGAACTTCCCGATGCTGATGGCCGCCTGGAAGCTCGCCCCCGCGCTCGCCGCCGGATGCACGGTGGTGCTCAAGCCGGCCGAGCAGACGCCACTCAGCGCGCTGCGGCTCGGCGAGCTCGCGCTCGAGGCCGGCTTCCCGCCCGGGGTGATCAACGTCATCACCGGCGACGGCGCGACCGGTGCCGCCCTCGTCGACCATCCCGGGGTCGACAAGATCGCCTTCACCGGCTCGACCGAGGTCGGGCGCGAGATCGGAGCCAAGACGGGCCGGGCCCTCAAGCGGGTCACGCTCGAGCTCGGCGGCAAGTCGCCGAACATCATCCTGCCCGACGCCGACCTGCCCGCGGCGATCGCCGGGTCCTACCAGGCGCTGTACTTCAACTCGGGCCAGGCCTGCAACGCCGGCAGCCGGCTGTTCGTCCACCGCGACCAGTTCGACGAGGTCGTCAGCGGCCTCTCGGAGCGTGCTGCCCGCTCGCGGGTCGGTCACGGCCTCGACCCGAGCACCCAGCTCGGCCCGGTCGTCTCCGCGGCCCAGCACGAGCGCGTGCGCTCCTACATCGCGGCCGGGCGCGAGGAGGGCGCCGAGCTCGTCACCGGGGGCGGAGCGGCGGCGGCGGGCGAGGGCTACTTCGTCGAGCCGACGCTGTTCACCGCGACGCGCGACGACCTGCGCATCGCCCGCGAGGAGATCTTCGGGCCCGTGCTCGTCGCCCTGCCCTATGAGTCGCTCGAGGAGGTCGCGGCCCGGGCGAACGACACCGAGTACGGCCTCGCCGCCGGCGTCTGGACCCGGGACGTCGGCAACGCCCATCGGCTCGCCGCGCTGCTCAAGGCCGGCTCGGTCTACATCAACTGCTGGGGGGCAAGCGATCCCGGCGCGCCGTTCGGCGGCTACAAGGCCTCGGGCGTCGGGCGCGAGCACGGCCGCGAGGGCCTCGAGGCCTACCTCGAGACCAAGACGGTCTGGACGAATCTGGCCTGAGCACGGCGTATCGCACGACGCCGCGGGGTACCCGTTCCCTGCGGGAGTTGCGGCCGCCAAATGGCAGGTTTGTAGACGTATGTCGGATCCCGGCCGCCTGACGTTCGCCTTCCGGCGGGTGTCGTCCCGATGGATAGGACATGAGTCTTCGCCCCCGTCACGCCACCGCGCTCGCACTCGCGCTCGCCGCGGTCGCCGCGCTGCCGTTCCCGGCCTCGAGCCCGGCCCGCGCGACCCGCACCGCCCGCCCCGCCGCGCGGGGCTGCGCCAACGCCGACACGCCGGCCGCGCGCGCGTCCCGCCAGGCGATGCGCGACGCCGTCCTCTGCCTGATCAACGCCCAGCGGCGCCTCCACCACCTCCCGGCCCTCCACGTCAGTGCGCGGCTCGACCGCTCGGCCCAGTCGTGGACCGACGAGATGGTCAACACCGCCAACTTCTCGCACGGCATGAACTTCGCCGGGCGGATCAGCGCCGCCGGTTATGACTGGTCCTCGGCGGGCGAGAACATCGCCACCGGGTTCCGCACCCCGCGCGAGGTGGTGCAGGGCTGGATGGCGAGCCCCGGCCACTGCGAGAACATCCTCGACCCGACCTACGAGAGCGTCGGCACAGGCGTGAACAGCCGCCCGCTCGGCCGCTACGGCGGCGCGACCTGGACCCAGGACTTCGGCCTCTGGATGGGGCACCGTCCCCCGTCGGGCAACGACGGTCCCGCGCAGGGCTGCCCGTACCACATCTGACCGCGCCCCCGCCCGGAGCCGGGCGGCGCGACTCCGCGGCGGCGCTAGCTCGTGCCGGCGACGTCGGCGGTCGGCGGGCCGGGATCGATCTCGGCCGTCTCGCCGTCGCGGGCGATGTCAGCCCCGACCGCGGCCGGGAAAGGGGTGTCGCGGAGGTACCACTCCGCATCGAGCGCCGCCTGGCAGCCCGAGCCCGCGGCGGTGATCGCCTGGCGGTAGGTGTGGTCGACGAGGTCGCCGGCTGCGAACACGCCCGGCAGGTTGGTGAGCGTCGAGCGGCCCTGGGTGAGGACGTAGCCCTCCTCGTCGGTGTCGACCTGGCCCTGGACGAGATGTGACTGGGGCTGATGGCCGATCGCGATGAACGCACCGGTGATCGGGAGCTCGCGCGTCGCGCCGTCGGCGGTGTTGCGCAGCCGCGCGACCGACAGCGAGCCGTTCTCGCCGGCCACGAACTCGTCGATCGTGTACGGCGTGAGCCAGTCGATGTTGGCAATCGAGCGGGCGCGCTCGAGCATGATCTTGGAGGCCCGGAACTCGTCGCGACGGTGCACGATGGCGACGCGGTCGGCGAACTTCGAGAGGAACATCGCCTCCTCCATCGCCGAGTCGCCGCCGCCGACGATGACCGTCGGGGCGCCGCGGAAGAAGGCGGCGTCGCAGGTCGCGCAGTAGCTGACCCCGCGCCCGGACAGCTCCGTCTCGCCGGGGATCCCGAGCTTGCGGTGCTCGGCGCCCATGGCGAGGATCACCGTGCGGGCGAGGTGGACGTCGTCGCCGACCCACACCTTGTGCGGCTCGCCGTCGGGCGAGAGCTCGAGCGCGGTCGCGTCGTCGGTCTCGAGCCGGGCGCCGAAGCGCTCGGCCTGGTCGCGCATCCGCTGCATCAGCTCGGGGCCGACGATGCCCTCGGGGAAGCCTGAGTAGTTCTCGACGTCGGTCGTCTGCTGCAGGAGCCCGCCCCAGGCGAAGCCCTCGATGACCAGCGGGGCGAGGTTCGCGCGTGCGGTGTAGAGCGCGGCCGTGTATCCGGCCGGCCCGCTGCCGACGATGACGACGTTCTCGATCTGCTGCTCGCTCACTTCACTAAATATAGCTTGGAGCGCCGGACTCGCGCCAATGCGCAACGGTCTTGCGGAGCTGGAGGTAGGCGATCGCGCCCGGGATCGTCGGCAGCCAGAAGGCGATCGCCCGGTACGCGAGCACCGACACCACCGAGATCTCGACCGGCACGCCGAACGCGGTGAAGGCGCCGATCATGCCGCCGTCGACGCCGCCGATCCCGCCCGGCAGCGGCAGCGTATTGCCGAGCATCCCGACGAAGTAGGCCATCACGATCACCGCCTGGGGCGGCGCGGACCCGAAGGCGTGGAAGCACGCCCACAGCACGGCGATGTCGAACCCCCACCAGGCGATCGCCCCAAGCAGGCCCGGGTCCCGGGTGCGGATCAGCGCGAGCGCGGTGCGCACGCCGGTGGCCGCCGTCGCCGGGGCCGTCGCGGCCCGGCGAACGAAGCGCGCCGTCCGGCCGCTGCCCTTGGCCCAGCGTCCGACGAACCGCTCGAAGTCGCCGGGCAGGAGCGCGACCGCCAGGAACACGACGATCACGACGGCGCCGAAGATCGCCGGCACGACGGTGATCGCGAACGGCGCCGGCCCCGGGAACAGTCCGACGTAGAGCCCGAGGCCACAGACGACGAGGGTGATCATGTAGACGCCGTAGAGCAGGGTGAGGAAGGCGATCATCCGCGCGGCGACCGTCCGCGGCCCGAGTCCCGACCGCGAGAGCCCCCACACCGTCAGCGCGATCCCGCCGGCCCCGGCCGAGGCGAACAGCCGCGTGGCCGCGAGCCCGGCCATCGTGATCTGGTAGCTCACGCGCCAGTCGATCCGGGGAGCCTGCCGGGCGAACACCGCCCGGAACAGGGCGACGTAGCCGAGGAACGACGCCACCTCGAGCATCAGCCCGAGCGCGAGCCACCAGACGTTGCCCTCCTGGATCCGGTTCCACGTCTCGCGCAGGCCGATGATCCGGGGCAGGACGAAGTACAGGAAGGCGACGGTCGAGACGACGAACAGGATCGAGAGGAACAGGCGCCGGCGCGTGAAGCGCACGCGCGGCATCTCGCTCTGGCCGTTCTCGCCGACGGCCGCCCCGAGCGCCGCGCGCTCGTCCGGGCTGGCCGGCTCGTCCGGGCTGGCCGGCTCGTCCGGGTTGGCGGGAGGATCGATCGGCGCCGGCGTCCGCTGCTCGGTGGAGGCGTCGCCGGCCATGCGCCGCTACCCCGCCGCCGCCCGCGCCTCGAGCGCCTGGACGGTCCGGGAGATGACCCGCACCAGCGGCGCCGCGCGCGGAGCGCCGAGCCGCACGCTCTCGGCCAGCGCTACCCCGGCGAGCAGGTCGACCACGTAGTGCTCGCCGAGGTACACGAGCGCGACGCCGAGCAGGCCGGCGTACGCGGTGCCGACAGCGCCCGCGACAGGCCCGACCTCGCTGAGCAGGTGCGCGGCCATCAGCGATGTGGCGAAATGCAGCGACGGCATAGCGGCAAGGGGATTTCCTCCAAGGACATCGTAGAGGCCGCTCCAGCGGTCACCCCAGAACTGCTCCCCGTACTCGATCATCATCCGCCGGACCTCGCCCGTCTTGCCGTTGCCGAGCTCCCCGTGCTCGGCCGCGTACCACGGCGGCGCGGTCGGGATCGCCCAGTAGAAGACGGCGCCGATGTCGAACACGGCGTACATCCGGGCGGCGGCGGACGGGAAGCGGTCGCTCCGGCGCAGCAGCACGTAGGCGACGCTCCCGTGGGGGACCATGAACCACACCCAGTGGCAGAAGACGAGCAGCCGCTCGAAGCGGTTGATCCGCCCGGCGGAGGCAAACCGGCGCTGGAGCCGCACGTTCGGCGGCACCCCGAGCCCGAGCGCGGTGTCGATCGCCACCGGATAACGCACGTGCACGCGGGCGTGAAGCCGCTGCGGATCGTCGTGGGGCATCTCGTAGGCGGCGAGATACGCCCACATGTTCAGCACGCAGAGCGCGCAGTCGCGCGTACGGCTGCGCTTGACGACGACGCTGAGGGCAATGGGCGCTGCGGCGCCGGCGCCGAGCACGACGGCCGGCGGCAACCGCAGGCGCCGGCGCAGGGCAGGCGCAGCGACCCCCGTCACGACGAGGGCCCATGCCGCAACTCGGATGCCCCTCGACACGCGCAAGACGCGCCAGTATAGGTTCGCGCGCCCGATTCGCCCCTGCCCGTGGGTGTCAACCGAGACCGCGCGCAGCGCCCCGACCTCGGCCGCGGAGGCCACAGCGCTCCCCCGTGGCCCCCGTGGATAGAATCCCGGCCCCTTGCGACTCGCCTACTCCGCCGACAAGCCCCATCGCCGGCGCCGCTCATTGGCGCGCACCGTCTCCGCCACCGCAGCGACCGTCGCGGCGTCGCTGATCATTCCCGCGAGCGCGCTCGCCAACTGGCTCACGCCGAAGTCGGGCGGTTCGCCCAACGCGGACCAGATTCACAGCCTGTACGTGATCATCCTGGTCCTCGCGGCGATCGTGTTCGTGATCGTCGAGGGGGCGCTCGTCTACTCGGTCTACAAGTTCCGGGCGAAGAAGAGCCCCGTCGCCGCCCAGATCCACGGCAACACCCGCCTGGAGATCGGCTGGACGGTCGGCGCCGCCCTGATCCTGATGGTCATCACGATCGTCACCTTCGTCAAGCTGCCGAGCATCACCAACCCGCCGAACTCCGATCCGGCCGGCGCGGTGCTCTCCGCCTCGCTCAACGCGCCGACGCCCCCGAACGGCAAGGAGCTCACGATCTGCGTCCAGGGCCGCCAGTACATCTGGCGCTACACCTACGGCTCCGGGTGCAACAGCGATGCCTTCGCCAACCGCCTGCCCTACTCCTACACCGAGATGGTCGCCCCGGCGAACACGACGGTGAAGCTCGTCATCCAGGCCACCGACGTGATCCACTCCTGGTGGGTGCCCTCGCTCGGCGGCAAGGTCGACGCCGTCCCGGGCTACACCACCTACACCTGGTTCAAGGCCCCGCACCCCGCGACCTATCGCGGCCAGTGCGCGCAGCTGTGCGGCCGACAGCACGCGGCGATGATCGCGTTCGTGAAGGTCGTCTCGCCGGCGCAGTACGCCGCCTGGGTCCAGCGTCAGAGCCAGCTCATCTCCAACGCAAACTCGCAGGTGACGCAGCTGCGTCAGATCCTCACCGCGAACGGAAACCTCTAGGAGTTCGATGTCCACCACCGATCTAGCCGTTCGCCCGGTCCCGCAGCTCGTCTCCCACGAGGTGGCGAAGCCGCGCGCCCGTCAGGGCTGGATCGACTGGGTGACCACCACCGATCACAAGAAGATCGGGATCATGTACCTGGTCACGACGTTCGTCTTCTTCGGGCTCGGCGGCATCGAGGCCCTGCTCATGCGGACGCAGCTCGGCGTGCCGAACAACACCCTGCTGAGCGCCGAGCACTACAACCAGCTGCTGACGATGCACGGGACGACGATGGTCTTCCTGTTCGTCGTCCCCGTCATGGCCGGCTTCGGCAACTACTTCGTGCCGCTCATGATCGGCGCCCGCGACATGGCGTTCCCGCGCCTGAACGCCCTGTCGTACTGGCTGCTGCTGTTCGGCGGGATCGTCTTCTACGCGACGATCTTCTGGCATCCGCCGGAGGCCGGCTGGTGGAGCTATCCCCCGCTTTCGAGCATCCAGTACTCCCCGAGCGGCGGCCAGGACGCCTGGATCTTCCTGATCCACATCACCGGCATCTCCTCGCTCGTCGGCGCGATCAATTTCTACGCGACGATCGTCAACATGCGCGCGCCCGGCATGACCTGGGGCCGCCTGCCGCTGTTCGTCTGGTCGATCCTCGTCTACGCGATCCTGCTCATCGTCGCGCTGCCGGCCGTCGCCGCCGCCGTGACGATGCTGCTGACCGACCGCCACTTCGGCACCCACTTCTTCGACCCTACCCAGCACGGATCACCGGTGCTCTGGCAGCACCTGTTCTGGTTCTTCGGCCACCCCGAGGTCTACATCATGATCCTGCCGGGCTTCGGGATCATCTCCGAGGTCATCCCGGTCTTCTCCCGCAAGCCGGTGTTCGGCTACAAGGCGATCGCCGCCTCGACCGCGGTGATCGCGTTCCTGGCCACGCTCGTGTGGGCGCACCACATGTTCGCCTCGCCGGTGCCGATCGTCGTCCTGGGCTTCTTCATGCTGAGCTCGTTCCTGATCGGCGTGCCCACGGGGGTGAAGATCTTCAACTGGATCGCCACGCTGTGGCGAGGATCGATCGTGCCCACCGCGGCCCTGCACTTCGCCGTGGGCTTCATCGCCATCTTCATCCTCGGCGGCATCACCGGCATCTTCCTGGCCACTTTCCCGGTCGACTGGCAGCTCAACGACACCTACTTCGTCGTCGCCCACTTCCACTACGTGCTCATGGGCGGAGCCGTGTTCACGATCTTCTGCGGCCTCTACTACTGGTTCCCGAAGATGACCGGCCGGATGCTCAACGAGCGGCTCGGCAAGTGGTCCTTCTGGGTCATGTTCATCGGCTTCAACATGACCTTCCTCGTCCAGCACGCCCTCGGCCTCGACGGCATGCCGCGGCGGATCTACACCTACCAGCCGGGTCTCGGCTGGTCGGCGTTCAACTTGATCTCGACGATCGGATCGTTCATTCTCGGCATCGGGATCCTGCTGACCATCATCAACGTCGCACTCAACTACAAGCGCGGCAAGCTCGCTGGTCCGGATCCGTGGAAGGGCAACACGCTCGAGTGGTTCACCACCTCACCCCCGCCGGTCAACAACTTCGACACGATCCCGCGCGTGCGCTCGGTCGAGCCGATGCGCGACATCCGGCGCCAGATCGAGCGAGAGACCGGTGTCGTTCAGAAGACCGGCGGCAGCGAGCGCTTCGCCAGGGTCTGAGCGCGCCATGAGCGCCCCGACCGCCAGCGTCCTTGAGGCGGAGAGCGTCAGCGGCGTCCGCCAGCTGGCCGCCGACCTCCTCGAGCTGACCAAGCCGAAGGTCCAGACGCTGCTGCTGTTCACGACGGTGACGACGATGGAGATCGCCGGTCACCCGTCGGTCGAGCTGATCGCGCTCACGTGCCTCGGCGGCTACCTCTCGGCCGGCGGCGCCGGCGCGGTCAACCACTGGTACGACCGCGACATCGACGCCCAGATGAAGCGCACGGCCACCCGGCCGATCCCCTCGGGCCGGATCTCGCCCCGTTTCGCCCTCGTCTACGGGTGCACGCTCGCCGCGCTGTCCTTCCTGCTGCTGTCGCTGACCGTCAACGTGCTCGCCGCCTCGCTCGCCCTGAGCGGGTTCGTCGGCTACGTCGGGGTCTACACCCTCTGGCTCAAGCGCCGCACGCCCCACAACATCGTCATCGGCGGCGCCGCCGGGGCCGTTCCGCCACTCGTCGCCTGGGCCGCGGTCCGCGGCTCGCTCTCGTGGACGGCCGTCTACCTGTTCGCGATCATCTTCTACTGGACCCCGCCCCACTTCTGGGCGCTGTCGCTGCTGATGAAGGACGAGTACGCCAAGGTCGGTGTCCCGATGATGCCGGTCGTCCGTGGCGAGCGCGAGACGCGACGGCAGATCCTCCTCTACACGCTGCTGCTCTACGCGATCACCCAGCTGCCGTTCTGCGCCGGGGAGTTCGGCGGCGTCTACCTCGTCGCCTCGATGGCGCTCGGCCTGGCCTTCATTGCCGGCGCGGTGCTCCTCTACCGGCGCGCCGACCGCCGCACCGCCCTGCGGCTCTACCTCTTCTCCCTGCTCTACCTCGCGCTCCTCTTCGGCGCGATGGTCGCGGACGTAAAGCTGTAAATTCCCCCAAGGAGCCCACCATGGACCGCAAGCTCGCCCGCAAGAACATCCGCTCAGGCCTGATCGCCGGCGCCGCCTGCTTCTTCCTGTTCGGGATCACCTTCGTAGCCGCCGCGATCTATGTTCACGCGTGAGCCAGCTCGATAAGCAGGCCCCTCCGGTCGGCGAGGAGGTTCACCTCCCCGGCCCCTCGATGCTCCCGTTCTTCTGCGCGATCGGCATCACCCTTGCCGTCGTCGGCACGACGATCTCGATCTACTTCTCGATCATCGGCGTGATCGTCTTCCTCGTCACCGTCGTGATGTGGATCCGCGACACGCGGCGGGACATCTCCGAGCTCCCCGAAGAGCACCACTAGCCTCGGCCCGGCGTGGGCTTTCCGCGCGCGGCGCCGCCCGAGCCTGGGCAGCTCAGCGACTCCTGGAGTCGCTCAGCTGCCCACCCTCCCGGTCGAGGCCGCCGGAAGCGATCGCCCCGGCGCCCCTAAGCCTCGGCTACCGCCGGAACCTCACAAGTCGCGCCATCGTTCGTCCAGCAGCGGACGATGTCGCGCATCGAGAGGACCCCGGCCAGCTCGGCGCCCTCGACGACGACGAGGTGCCGGAAGCCGCCCCGGATCATGACCGAGGCCGCCTGCTCGAGCGACCAGTCGGGTGCCGCGAACGTGAGGTTGCTCGTGAGGTGGGTGGCGACGAGCTCGGCGTCGGGATCCTCGCCGCGGCCGACCGCGAGCAGGATGTCGCGCTCGGTGATGACGCCGGGTCCGGGCGCGTCGGGGTCGATCACGATTGCGGCGCCGACCTTCCGCCGGCACATCGCGGCGGCCGCCTCGCGGAGCGTGTGTCCCGGCCCAACCGTGAGCACGACTTCCGACATCCCCTCTCTCACAAACATGGCCTCTCCAGATCACTTGCAACGATTGCCTCAATCATAGTCAGAGTCGATCGGCTGACGATGACCGGACGCGGTTTCCCTACCCCGCCCTCCGTTTTTGCACCCCACCGGGCACGCGTGCACCGGTCGGGCACCCGCCGCCCGAGGCTCACGCGCGGCGCGCACGCACCCGCCGACCGCGGCTCACGCGCCGCGCCGGCGCGGCTCGCCCGCCCCGCGTCTCTGCCGCCGCAGCGTTCGTCGGCGAGAAGGCATAGGATGCGCGCTCGGAGATGAGAGAGGGCCAGAAGTCAGGAGCCGAGAGGTGAGCAGGCGGCCACTTGTGCAGATGCTGGTCATGGGCGGAATCGCCACGGTGATCGGCATCGTCATTGCGCTGCTCATCCCGTGGTTCCCGACCACGGCCTCCAAGCAGGCGGGCAACACCAAGACCCTCTTCGACGTGCTGCTGATCGTGTCGGTGCCGATCGCCGTGCTCGTCATCACGGTCGTCCTCTACTCGGTGTGGAAGTTCCACATGAAGCCGGGCGAGGAGCTGAAGGACGGCCCGCCGATCCACGGAAACACGCGACTCGAGGTCGTGTGGACCGCGGTCCCGGCCGTGCTCATCATCTCGCTCGTCACCTACGCCTACGCGGTGCTCCATTCCAACGAGGCGGTGAAGGCGAACGCGATGGTGGTCAACGTGACCGAGCGGCAGTTCGCCTTCGAGTTCTCCTATCCGCGCCCCGGCGGCCAGACGATCGTCTCCCCGGTCCTCTACATGGCCAAGGACCAGCCGGTCGTGTTCAAGCTCCGCTCGCTCGACGTCATCCACAGCTTCTTCGTGCCCAACTTCTCCGAGAAGATCGACGCCGTTCCCGGCATCACCACGACGCTGCGGGTCACGGCGACGCGGATGGGCACCTATCCGGTCGAGTGCACCGAGCTGTGCGGCGCCGGCCACGCCCTGATGCGCTCGGCCGTACACGTTGTCAGCCCGACGGCGTTGCAGGCCTGGCTCCAGGCGCAGCCGAAGAACACACCGCCGCCGGTCGGGATCCCGCCCGCCAACGCCGCCGAGCCCGGCGAGCCCGGCGCGGGCGCGTCGGCCGCCTCCGGCGCCGCCTCGAGCGGCTCCTCGGCCTCCACAGGCTCGTCGAGCTCGGGCGCGAGCTCGTCGGGCTCGCTCTCCGCGGCCGCCGCGGCCGGTAAGGCCGTGTTCACCGGGTCGGCCGGCTGCGGGACCTGCCACACGCTCGCGGCGGCCGGCACGACCGGCACCGTCGGGCCGAACCTCGGCATGACCGAGGTACCGGACTCCAAGAAGCGCGGACTGCCCCTGGATCAGTTCATCCACGAGTCGATCGTGAAGCCGAACGCCTACATCTCGCCGGGATTTCAGCCCGGAATCATGCCCCAGACGTTCGCGCAGACCCTGACCCCGACCCAGATCCAGGAGTTGGTCGCATTCATCTCCGGAGCGACCAAGTGAGAGGTACTCTGCAGATGGTGGTGTTCGTAGGGAGAGAGTTCCGCGAGGGGAAGGAGACCCGCTGATGGCTCTTGCGGCCAAACTGAGGGCGCCGGGCTGGTACCGAGCCGCGCTCTTCGACGTCATCGGCTTCGGCTTCGCCTTCGGCCTCGTCGTGCTCGTGCGCACGCTCATGCACGAGCATCCCGTCGTCGACGGCAACGCGATCACGATCGTCGCGCTGATCGCCGTGCCGATGTTCTTCTTCGTCGGCCTCGGAGCCTTCGACTACTGGTTCTACTGGGCGGCCGGCCGCCGCACCCGGGCCGAGGACCACTCCTCGCACGGCGCCCACAGCTGGCGGGACTACTTCCGCGTCAACACCGACCACAAGGTGATCGGGATCCAGTACACGGTCACCTCGTTCTTCTTCCTGCTCGTCGGCGGCATGCTGGCCATGCTGATCCGCGCCGAGCTCGCCCAGCCGGGCATGCAGTTCGTGACCCCGCAGGAGTACAACGGCCTGTTCTCGGTCCACGCGACGCTGCTCATCTTCCTGTTCGTCATCCCAGTGTTCGCGGGCCTGGCCAACTTCGTCCTGCCGCTGATGATCGGCGCGCCGGACATGGCCTTCCCCCGGCTCAACGCCCTCTCGTTCTGGCTGCTGCCGGTTGCCGGCCTGATGATGCTGATGAGCTTCCTCGCGCCGGGCGGCTCGTTCGCCTCCGGGTGGACCGCCTACGCGCCGCTGTCGACGACGATGCCGCTCGGGCAGCTGTTCTTCACGTTAGCCGTGCAGTTCGCCGGGGCCTCATCGATCGCCACCGCGCTCAACTTCCTCGTGACGATCATCACGATGCGGGCGCCGGGGATGAGCTTCTTCCGCATGCCGCTGCTCGTGTGGGCGAACTTCTCGACCTCCCTGCTCGTGGTCATCGCCACGCCGTTCATTGCGGCCTCGCAGTTCATGGTGCTGCTCGACCGCGCGCTCGGCTTCCAGTTCTTCGACGCCTTTGTCGGTGCCGGCAAGAACGGCAACGTGATCATGTACCAGCACATCTTCTGGTTCTACTCCCACCCGGCCGTCTACATCATGATGTTGCCCGGGTTCGGGATCATCTCGGAGGTCCTCGCGGTCAAGTCCCGCAAACCGATCTTCGGCTACCGGATGATGGCGTTCTCGCTGCTGGCCATCGTCGTGCTCGGCTTCACCGTGTGGGCGCACCACATGTTCGTCTCCGGCATGCAGCCGTGGATCCGCATCCCGATGATGATCACCACGGCGATCATCGCCATCCCGACTGGGATCAAGATCTTCTCGTGGCTCGCGACGCTGTGGCGCGGCGTGCTCCATCTCGACACGCCGATGCTGTTCGCCCTCGGCTTCCTGACGATGTTCACGCTCGGCGGAATCAGCGGCGTGATGCTGGCCATGATCCCCTTTGACATCCACGTCTCCCAGACGTACTTCATCGTTGCCCACATCCACTACGTGCTGTTCGGCGGCTCGCTGTTCACGATCTTCGCCGGCGTTTACTACTGGTTCCCGAAGATGACCGGGCGGATGTTCGACGACCGCCTGGGCAAGCTCCACTTCTGGCTGACCTTCATCTTCTTCAACCTCACCTTCGCGCCGATGCACCTGATCGGGCTCGAGGGCATGCCGCGGCGCGTCGCCGACTACGCCCAGAAGTTCGCGGCCTGGAACCTGTTCATCTCGCTGTCGAGCTTCGTGCTCGGGCTGAGCACGCTGATCTTCCTCTACAACATCGTGGCCAGCTGGCGCGGGGGCCCGCGGGCCGCGGCCAACCCGTGGCGCGCCCTGACCCTCGAGTGGCAGGTGTCCTCACCGCCGCCGGTGTTCAACTTCGACGCGGTCCCGACGGTCGTCGGCGGCCCGTACGAGTACGGCGTGCCCGGAGCCGTCCACGGGATCTTCAAGAGTCCCGCCGAGGCGGCCCGTACGGTACCCGCCGGTAGCGTCTCGACGCCGCCCAGCCAGGAGAGTCACGAATGAGCACCATCCTCGTCGTCGCCAACGAGACCCTCGGCGGCCGCGCGCTGATCGAGGCCGTCCGCAAGCGGGTCGAGCAGGGCGACGTCAGCTTCATCCTCTGCGTCCCGCAGACGCGCCCGCGAGCCGGCCTCGTCGTCTATGACGACGCGGTGTTCGACGCCGCCCAGGCCCGCGTCGACCTCGCCCTGCGGTTCGTGCACGCCGAGGGGATCAAGGCGATCGGCGAGGTCGGCGATCCCGACGCCTACACGGCGACGATGGACGCCGTCCGCGAATACCGCCCCGACGAGATCATCATCTCGACCTACCCGGAGACGCGCTCGGGCTGGTTGCGGCGCGATCTCATCGACCGCGTGCGCGATGCCTCGGGGGTTCCGGTCGAGCACGTCGTCGCCGATCCCGACAGCGAGGGCCTCCCCTTCCACGTGACGCTAGCGGTGGCCAACCGCACCGCGAGTGGGCACGAGCTGCTCGACGCGCTCAAGGCCAAGGCCGAGGGCGAGGAGACCGGTGGTCGGCTGTTCCTCGTCATCGTCCCCCAGGAGGGCGGCGACGGCCACGCCGCCCGCCGCGCCCGCACGCGCCTCAAGCTGGTCCTCGACCGGCTGCAGGACGCCGGGCTGTTCGCCGCGGGGATGATCGGCGATCCCGACCCCTACACGGCGGTCATGAACGCCCTCCAGTACTTCCGCGTCGACGACATCGTCATCTCGACCTTCGCCGAGACGAAATCAGGGTGGCTGCGCGCCGATCTCATCGAGCGCGTCCGCCGGGTCAGCGGCAAGCCGGTGGAGCATGTCGTCCACCAGGAAACGGAAACCGCCACCGCCTAGGAGCAGGATGGAAGCCGCCGCGATCGCTCACGCCGAACATCACGGGCCGCCGCCCGCGCACCGCTCCTCGCGGGCCGAGCCGGCGACCCTGGGGATGCTGCTCTTCATCATCTCCGAGGTGATGATCTTCGGCGCGTTCTTCACCGCGTACTTCTTCATCCGGGTGGTCAACCACGATCCGTGGCCGGCGATCCGCACGGTCATCCCGGAGTCCGTCGCCGGCATCAACACGGCGATTCTGCTCTCGTCCTCGATCACGCTGCACTGGGCGCTCGTGTCGGTCAAGAAGGGCAACCGCTTCGGTCTCAAGGCGGGGATGCTGAGCACCTTCCTGCTCGGGGTCACCTTCCTCACCGTGCAGATCAACGAGTACATCCACGTCGGCTTCGCGCCCAAGGACTCGGCCCAGGCCAGCGTCTTCTACTCGCTCACCGGCCTCCACGGCGCCCACGTCTTCATCGGCCTGTGCCTGCTGCTCATGATCACGATCCGCGCGTTCCGCGGCCACTACTCGACGGAAGCCCATCGCGGGATGGAAGTCCCGGGGATCTACTGGCACTTCGTCGACATCATGTGGATCATCGTCTTCACGTCGGTGTACGTGATCTAGGCCGGGCCCTCGCTCGCGATGCTCAACCCCCTGCGCTCGGAGGCGGCGATGTTCCGGGTGCTCCTCGGCTTCGCGGTCGTGTTCGGCGTGATCATCGCCGTCGTGCTCATCGCCCGCGCCATCTGACGCCGTGAGTCCGTCCCGACGGCGCGGGGGCCACCCACCCCCGCGGGCGCGGCGGCGTCACACTTAAGGCCGTGAGCGTCCCGCTGCCCATCGCCGGCGCCGGGCCGGCCGGAGGAATCTTCCTGCCGATCCTCGCGTTGCTGTTCTGGTTCCCCTACCGAACCCGGGTCAGGACGCTGAAGGCGCAGGGACGGTCCGTGCCGGACTGGCGTCAGGCGTGCTACGGCGCCGGTCTCGTCGTCCTGGCGATCGCGCTCAGCCCCCCGGTCGACAACCTCGCCGATCAGCTGCTCGTCGCGCACATGGCCGAGCACCTGATGATCGGTGATTTCGCCGCGCTCCTGATCGTCCTCGGCTTCACCGGGCCGCTGCTCGCGCCGATCCTCCGGCTTCCCTACCTCGGCCGCCTGCGGATCCTCGCCCACCCCGTCGTCGCGGTCACGCTGTGGGCGGTCAACTTCTACGTCTGGCACCTCCCGGCCCTCTACCAGGCCGCGCTGCGCCACGACCCGATCCACGCCCTTCAGCACGCGAGCTTCCTGTTCTTCGGGATGATGATGTGGATGGGGCTGCTCGGCCCGCTGCCCAAGCCGGCCTGGTTCGGCAACGGCGCCCGGCTCATCTACATCATCGTCGTGCGGCTGCTCGGCACGGTGCTTGCCAACGCGATGATCTTCTCCGGCACCGTCTGGTACCCGTACTACCGCGCCGGGGACGCGCACTGGCACCTCAGCCAGATGGCCGACCAGATCAGCGCCGCGGGCGTGATGATGGTCGAGGAGAGCCTGCTGACGATCGCGCTCTTCTGCTGGCTGTTCCTCAAGGTCGCCCGCGAGACCGAGGAGCGCCAGGAGCTGCTCGACTTCGCCGAGGCCCAGGGCGTCGAACTCGACGAGCGGCGGGCCGCGCGGGCGGTCGCCGCCGGGCGCGTCGAGGAGCTGCGCGAGCGCCTGCGGGCGCGGGCGCCGGTTACTTGATCGTCAGCGTGCCCTTCATGCCGGCGGCCTCGTGGCCGTCGACGGAGCAGTAGAACGTGTAGGTGCCGGCCGGGAGGCTGGTGGAGACGGTCGAGACGCCGCCGTTGCTCACGATCTGGCCGACCTGGCTAACCCCGCCGCCGCGGATCGCGATGTCGTGCGGCACCGAGGACATGTTCTTCATTCGGATCGTCACGTGGCCGGCGGTGCCGCTCGCGCTCGAGGCGAGGAACTTGAGCTGACCGGTCGGATCCGCGTCGATCTGGATGACGCCGGCCTTCTCGGTCACGGGGTGCTGGGCGACCGTCTGGACGGCCGTGGCCAGCGAGCCGGTGTCCTGGCCCGGCTTGGCGGCCACAGCGGCCACATAGCCGGCGACGTCCGCCGCGTGCTGGCCGTTGTACAGCATGGCCGGCATCACGCCGTCGTGGCTCGGATACTGGATCCAGTAGTCGACGAGCCCGCGGATGTCGCTGCTGGCCATGCCGTCGGCCCGGGCCTGGCGGAAGGCGTCATCGAGGTTCGGCCCCACCGCGCCCGTCGTTCCGGCGTGGCTGAGCGTGTGACAGGCGCCGCATTTCTGGACGAACAGCTGCTTGCCCTGGATCAGGTTGGCCGTCGGATGCTTGATCGCGCACCCGGCTAGGCCGAGCAGAAACGCGCTCCCGACGGCCATCGCGGCCGTGCTACGGCTGATGCGTGCCAATACCCTCTCCATACGCTGCGGGCGGCACTCTATCCGAGCGCCCGGCGTGGTGGCGCCACGACCTCCCCCGCCGTCCCCGACCGGCCCGCGATCAATGCCCCGGTCCGCCTTATGACCGCCACCGGCGGGGCTTGCGACAGGCCCCGCTGGTAGCATGGCGACTCCATGAGGACGCACCAGAAGTACCGCATGCGGACGCCCTCGACTGGTCGGGAAGTGATCATCGAGGCCGAGTCCGGGGTTGAATACGTCGATCGTGAAACGGGCGAGCCGCTCGAGGTCGTCGCCCAGCTGCTTCCGCTGGCTCCGACCGCGTCGGAGCTGCCGTGGTCGGTCGAGAACCTGCGGTTCTGCAACTGGTGCGACCAGCTCTCCCAGAAGGACCTGAACGACTGCCCCAATTGCGGCCGTCGTATGGCCCCTCTGGAGTCCTGACCCCGTTTTCGTTGTGCCCAGTCGTTCTCGTCTCATTGGCATCTTTCTGTCCGGCGTGGCCCTTTCCGTCGGGGTTTCGGCCTGCGGCGGCGGAGGCTCGTCGACGACCAACAGCGCAGGCGCGCCGCCGCTGACCGTCCCCACCGGCAGCCTGGCCAGCGCGGCCACGACCTCGTCGAGCACGACATCGACGACGCCCTCGTCGTCCTCGACGAGCAGCGCCGCGGCCGCGGGCAACACCGGGACCTCCTCGACCGGCGGGACGGCCGCCGGCAATACCGGGACGGCCGCCGGCGGCGCGACCGGCGGCACGAGCGCCTCCGGCGGCACGAGCGCGAGCGGCGGCTCGGGTACCTCGGGCGCGGGCGGAACCGGCGGCTCGGGAACGAGCGGCAGCGGCTCGACCTCGAGCAGCGGCGGCGCCGGCCTCGGCTCGGCGTTCTGCCAACAGAACCCCGGCGCCTGCTGAGAACCGCCTCCGGTCGCGGGCCGGGCACAGAAACGCCGCGGCATCCACACGGGACGCCGCGGCGTGTCAGTCAGCGAAACAGCCGTCTACGGCCGGTCAGGCGCGTGGACGTAGTTCTTGCTCGGAGTCGCGTCGGTGACCTCGGTGGCGCTGTACTCGACGCGCGTGCCCGGGTAATCGCACCCGTACTTGGCAGTCGCGCCGATGGTCAGCTGCGCCAGCTCCGACGGCGCCGCGTTGATGCACCCGGTCGACCGGCTCTGGCGGTAGGCGAAGTTCTTCGCCGAGAGGTCGAACGACAGCACCGGTGCCCAGGTCGGGATGGTGAGCGCGACGACGTAGCCGGGCTTGACGGTCAGTGCCCGATCAAGCGGGAACTGGGCGACCTGCCCGAGGTAGGGGATGAGGTGGACGGCCGGGCTCTCGCCGGCGACGGCCCACTTGCGCTGGCTGGCCTTGCCCACCGGCTTGAGCACGGTGATCGAGGCGAGCGGCACGCCGCCGTAGGAGCTGTCCAGGAAGTGGATGTCCTGCTTGGCGGTGGTGCGGTTGGTGTCAAGCCGTGATAGACCGAGCGTGAAGGCGACGATCTTGCCGGACTTGGTGACTTTGGTCGGGTAGGCGACGCCGTCGCGGATCGTCTCCAGCGCGGTCACCTGGGTGAGGATGATTGTGCAGTTCGCAGGCTTCACGGTGGGCGGGCACGAAGGCGCGATCAGCGCCGAGCGAGGCGCACCGAGCTCGATCACCTGCGCTTGGGCTATCGCCGGAGCGAGCACCGTGAGGAGCCCGAACGCGGCCAGAATGGCCAATGGGGAGCGTTTCATATCACCCATTGAACACGAACGAGCGCTAGCAGTTGCGCCGTGGCCACGCGACGGTCGCGGCGTTTCAGCTGGCTGAACGCGAAGAGACCGGCCCCAGACCGGCGGCACACTAGATCTTCATGACGTTGACCGCTTTCGGGCCCTTGGGTCCGGCCTCCTCCTCATAGGAGACCTTCGAGCCCTCGGCCAGCGATCGGTACCCGTCGCCGGTGATGCCCGAGAAATGGACGAACAGGTCCCGGCCGCCATCATCAGGTGTGATGAAGCCGAACCCCTTGTCGTCGCTGAACCACTTGACGGTTCCGGTTGCCATGTACTCCCCTTCGCGCGACTGCTTGGCGAACGCGCCGAGGCCCGGCTGGCCCCGACTGAACGCGCAAAACCTACCATCCCGGGGCATTTAACGGGGGCGGCTGGACGCGTGTGGGGTTCCGAGCCCGGCCCCGCACCGCTATAGCCGTTGCCGACGTTCAGCGCGCCGAGAACGTGGCGTGGCCCGGACCGCGCTGCAGAAAGGTGCGCACGGCCCCCTGGAGGTCCTCGGTCTCGAACAGCTCACCGGCCACGCGAGCGACGCGATCGTTGGCCAGCTCGACCCCACCCTCGAGGTAGTCGCGGATGACCTGCTTGGTCGCCGCATGGGCGAGCGTCGGGCCGGACGCGAGCCGCGCGGCGAACGCCCGGACCGCCGCGTCGAAGCCCTCGCCCGGCAGGACCCGGTTGACGACGTTCCAGCGCTCGAGCGTCGCGGCGTCGTACGGCTCGCCGGTCATCACGAGCTCGCGAGCGCGGCCGGTTCCCGCCCGCTCGGCGAGCCGCTGCGTGCCGCCCATCGCCGGGGTCAGCCCGACGACGATCTCGACGAGGCCGAAGGCCGCCCCCTCGGCGGCGAGGATCAGGTCGCAGGCGAGCGCGAGCTCGAACGCCCACGTCAGGCACAGAGCGTGGGCGGCGAACACCGTCGGGCAGGGCAGGCGGTCGACCCGCCGCGCGAGCGTGATCAGCCGTTCGAACTGCGCCGCGGCGGCCTCGGCCCCGGATTGGGCGGCGAACAGCTCGACGTTGACGCCGCCGCTGACCACCCGGCCCTCGGCCCGGAACAGCACCGCTCGGACCGGCTCGGCCTCGAGCTCGTCGAGCGCCGCCTCGAGCGCGGCGCCGAGCGCCTCGTCGTAGAGGTTGAGCGGCGGCGCGTCGAAGGTGACGACCGCCAGGCCGTCGGGCCCCCGTTCGAGCCGCACGCCGGCGGGCGCGCTCACCGGAGCTCCTCGGCGATCGCCGCGATCTGCTCGGGATCGCCGGGGGACGGGGTCCACGGCAGCCGCATCGGGTCGTCCTCGTAGCGGGGGATGACGTGGATGTGGAAGTGGAAGACCGTCTGCCATGCGGCCGCGCCGCACGAGTTGATCAGGTTCACCCCCGCGGCATCGAGCCGGTCGGTCATGCGGCCGGCGATGCGGCGGGCGGCCCGCACGGTGGCCGCGAGGTCGTCGTCGTCGATCTCGAGCAGGTTGCGGACGTGCCGCCGGGGCACAACGAGCGCGTGGCCGCGCGTGGCCGGGGCGATGTCCATGAAGGCCACGCTGTCCTCGTCCTGGTCGACGATCTGGCCGGGCAGCTCGCCGGCGATGATCTTGCAGAAGATGCAGTCGGGATCGCTCATCGCGCGCAGCCTAGCGATCCGCGTGCGGATGGCTCAGCGCGCGTCCTGGCGGTCGGCGCCGGGCGCGACGCCCAGCAGCTCCCGCGCGCGGGCGATCGCGTCCTCGGGAGTGCGAATTTCCCCGGCGAAGGCCGCCTCTTCGAGCGCCGCGAGCAGCCGCCCGAGCTCGGGCCCGGGGCTGATCCCCACCGCCGCGGCCAGCTCGTCGCCGCGCAGCGGGGGACGCGGACGCTCGGCCCGCCAGGCCAGCGCCTCGGGCATGAGCTGACGTGCGAGCTCGAGATGACGCTCGATCGCCACCCCCGAGCCGCTGCCGCGGGTGGCGAGCCGGTCGGCGACGCTCAGCAGCGTGACGTCGGCCTGCACCGGCTCGCAGGTGCGCAGGTAGCGGTAGGCCGCGCGGCGGCTGAGCGGCATCTCGTGGACGAGGAAGCCGAGCCTGAGGTGGTGGCGGACGAGGCCGGCGACATGCGTGGCGAGCCGCTCGCTTCCCCGCAGCCGCCCGAGCACGGCGACGGCCAGCGCCGCGCCGCGCTCGTCGTGACCCATGAACGTCACGCGGCCCTCCGAGGTCACCGCCCGGGTCTCCGGCTTGGCCGCGTCGTGCAGCAGGGCACCGAGGCGCAGCGCCTGACCCCGGGTGAGGTCGTTGGCCAGCGGCTCCGCGAGCAGGGCGCTCACCGCCGGCGCGTCCGCTCCGAACACACGGGCAGGATTGCGCTCGAGCTCGATCGTCTCGGCGAGTACCGCGCGGGTGTGGTCGTAGACGTCGAGGTGGTGGTACTTGCTCTGCTCGATCCCCCGCAGCGCGGTGAGCTCGGGCAGGACGGCGTCGGTCACTCCGAGCTCGTCCATCAGCGCGAGCCCGGCGAGCGCCCGATCGGAGGCGATCAACCGCATCAGCTCGGTGAACACGCGCTCGGCCGCCACGTCGCGCAGGCCGCCCGCGCGCTCGCGCGCAGCGGCAAGTGTGTCCGGATCGACGCCGAAATCGAGCTCGCTGGCAATCCGCGCGAGCCGTAGCGTGCGCAGCGGGTCGGCGGCGAACGCCGTCGGGGCGACCATCCGCAGCCGACGCCGGGTGAGATCCTCGACGCCGCCGAACGGGTCGAGGCGCTCGCCGCCGCGCAGCGGCTCGGCGATCGCGTTGACCGTGAGGTCGCGGGCCGCGAGGTCGGACTCGATCGTCCCCCCGGTCAGCGGCAGCACGTCGACCTGCCAGGCGTGGTCGCGCGCGACGACCCGCCAGCCGCCGAACGTGTCCGAGAGGCTGAAGCGGTGCGCGCCCGTCGCCTTGGCCAGCGCGCGGGCGAGCCGCCCCGGCGGGCCGGCGGTGGCGACGTCGAAGTCGGTCGTGTCGCGACCGAGCAGGCGGTCGCGCACCGCGCCGCCGACGAGCCAGGCGTCGTGCTCGGCGACGGTCGGGAGGGCCGCCAGCGGCTCGTCGGCGCTCACGCCGGCGCTCCGTCACGATCGTGCCCGGCGGCGCTCACGCCGGCGCTCCGTCACGATGGTGCTGCCGCGGCACGCGCGGCGAGATGCCGCAGAGGATCTCGTAGTTGATCGTGCCGATCCGGCGGGCGATGTCCTCGGCGGTCTGGCGCTCGGCGCCGCTGCGCCCGATCAGCGTCGCCGTCATCCCCACCTCGATGTCGTGATCGGTCCCGACCTCGACGGTGATGTTGTCCATGCTCACGGTGCCGACGAGCGGGAAGCGGCGCCCGGCGATGAGGACGTCGCAGTTGTTGGTCAGCGCGCGGCGGACGCCGTCGCCGTAGCCGATCGGGATCGTCGCGATCACCGTGTCCGAGTCGGCGACGAACCGCCGTCCGTAGCCCGCGCTCTGGCCCGGAGCGGCCGGTTTGATCGCCGAGACGTAGGACAGGAGCTCGAGCGCCGGCTCGAGGCCGAGCGGTGCCGGGTCCTCGTTCATCGGATCTCCGCCGTACACCGCGATCCCGCAGCGGACCATGTCGAAATGGCTCTCGGGGGCGCGCAGCGTGGCCGCGCTGTTGGCGGCGTGGATCACCGCCGACGGGGCCAGCCGGCGGATCTCCGCGACGAACGGCCGGAACTCGGCCAGCTGATGGGCGACGAACTCGGGATCCTCGTCGGCGGTGGCGAAGTGGGTCATCGCCCCGGCGAGCTCGAGCCCAGGCGCCTCCCGGAGGATCGCTTCGGCCACGGCGAGCGCGTGGGCGCGGTCACGGGTTCCGAGCCGCCCGAGTCCGGTGTCGAGCTTGATGTGCAGGCGCACCGGGTGCTCCCCGGCCTGGGCCCGCACCTGCGCCACGAACGGCTCGCTCCAGACCGCGAGGTCGGCGCGCGCGGCGATCGCCAGCGGCAGCTCCTCCGCGCTGATCGCTCCGAGCACGAGGATCGGCGCCTCGATCCCCGCGGCCCGCAGCTCGGCGGCCTCGGCCGCGGTGGCCACGGCGAGCCAGGCGGCGCCGCCGGCGAGCGCGGCCCGGGCGGCGGGGACCGCGCCGTGGCCGTAGCCGTCCGCCTTGACGACCGCGCACAGCGCGCTGCCGTGCAGCTCCGAGCGCAGGCGCGCGACGTTGCGCCCGATCGCCGCGAGATTGACGCGGGCGAGCGCGCGCAGCGGCATGGTCGTGCCGGCCCTCTCCGCTACCGCGCGAGCGCCTCGAGGACCTCGACCCGAGTGACGACGCCGAGCAGCTTCCCGTCGTCATCGACGACCGGCAGGCGGTCGTGGCCGTGCGTGGCGATCAGCCGGGCGGCGTGCCGGGCCGAGTCCTGCGGCCCGACGGTGACCGGGTGCCGGGTCATCATGTCCGAGACGTTGGCGGCGAACGCGCGCCGGAGGCGCTCCTCGTAGTGTTTGGTCGACTCGAGGTAGATGACCCCGCCCCACAGGTCGATGTGATGGGGCAGGCGCAGGTCGGCGTCCTCGTCGCGGATCACCAGGTCGCCCTCGGTGACGATCCCGACGACCCGGTCGGAATGATCGGTCACAGGGACCCCGGAGAGCTCCTGGGAGCGCATCAGGCGGAGCAGGCTCTCGATGTCGTCCTCCGGTTGCACAGCGGTGACGTCACGCTTCATGATGTCGGCGACCGTGTCGATCGGCTCAGCCTAGTGACTTGGGGGGCGGAGACGCCGTCCGAGACGCCGCGGCGACCGGCGCGAGCGCGCGCGGGAGCAGCTCAATGACGTCGCCCGCGATCACGCCCTCGGTGCCGATCAGGCGGGCGGCGAGGCGCCCCGCGGCAACGTGAAGAAACACACCGGCACAGGCCGCGTGGAACGGGTCCATGCCCTTGGCGAGGTAGGCGCCGATGACCCCGGAGAGGACGTCGCCGGTGCCCGCCGTGGCGAGCGCAGGCGCGCCGCCGCGACTGACCGCGACGCGGCCCTCGGGATCGGCGACGAGCGTGTCGTCGCCCTTGAGCACGACGATCGCGCTCGCCCGGGCGGCAGCGGTGCGGACCCACCGTAGGCGGTGGGCCTCGATCTCACCGCTGTCCTGATCGAGCAGCCGGGCGAGCTCGCCGGCGTGCGGCGTAAGCACGGTCGGGCCCCGGCGTTCGGCGAGACCGGCCAGGCGCCCGGAATAGGCGAACAACCCGTCGGCGTCGAGCAGCAGCGGGACCTCGGCGCCCTGCGCGACCGCGCGCGTGAAGGCGATCGTCGCCTCCTCGCGCCCGATCCCGGGCCCGAGCACGAGCGACTGGACCCGCTCGCTGCGGCTGAGCACCGTGTCCACGCCATCGGTGGTGAGGTGGCCGTCGCGGTCGGGCAACGGCACGGTCATCACCTCGAGCAGCCGGCCCTCGAAGATCGCGTTCAGCGAGGCGGGCACACAGGCGGTGACGTAGCCCGCGCCGGCCCGGGCGGCGGCCTCGGAGGCCATGCACGGCGCGCCGGTGAGCCCGATCGAGCCACCGGCGACGAGCACGCTGCCGGCCGCGAACTTGGTCGAGGCGCTGCCGCGCCGGGGCACGCCGTCGGTCACCGCGTCGCCGATCAGCCCGATCTCGTCGGCCGCGGGACCGCCCGCCGGAATGCCGATGTCGATCACCCGCACCTCGCCGGCGTGGCTCTTGCCGGGCGCGATCCACAGCCCGGGCTTGCCGGCGTGGAAGGTCGCTGTCGCGTCCGCGCGCACGGCCTCGCCGGCGATCTCGCCCGTCGAGGCATCGACGCCGCTCGGCACGTCGCAGGCGACGACGGTGGTGCGGTCGGCGCGGGCGTTGATGGCGGCGATCGCGCCGAGCGCCGGCTCGCGCGGGGTGCCGGAGAAGCCGGTGCCGAGGATCGCGTCGACGATGCCCGCGGCCCCGTCGAGGCCTGCCGCCGCGAACGGCTCCGGCGGAGCGCCGGGCAGCCGGCTGAGGTTCGTCTCGGCGTCGCCCCGCAGCTCGTCCGCCTCGCCGAGCAGGAGCACCCGGACCTCGCGCCCGAGCTCGCGGAGCATCCGCGCGGTGACCAGCCCGTCGCCGCCGTTGTTGCCCTTGCCGCAGACGACGGCGATCGTCCCCGTCGGGACGAGCTCGAGCACGAGCTCGGTGAGCCCGGTGCCGGCGTGCTCCATCAGCTCGACGCCGGGGATGCCGCGCTGCTCGATCGCCCAGCTGTCGAGGCCGCGCTGGGCGCCGGCGTCAGGCAATGGCTCCAGCCAGCTCGGCCGGGTCACGACGCGAGGGCGACGGCACCGGCCTCGCGGTCGGTGTGGGTGAGCGACACGGTGATCTCGACCCCGAGCTCGCAGGCCCGAGCCGCGGCGGCGCCGTGCAGCCGGACCGACGGCGGACCGCCGGCACCGATCACCTCGACGTCGCGGAAGCTCCATGCCTCGAGCCCGAGTGCCTTGGCCACCGCCTCCTTGCAGCAGAAGCGAGCGGCCAGATGCGTGGCTGGGCGGGCGCGGCGCGCGGCGTAGGCGCGCTCGTCGTCGGTGAACAGGCGGTCGGCGAGCCGCGGCCGGCGCTCGAGCGCGCGCTCGAGCCGCTCGATCTCGAGCAGGTCGATGCCGATCCGCGGGGCGGTGCCGCTCACTCGACGGTCACCGTCTTGGCCAGGTTGCGCGGCTGGTCGACGTTCAGCCCGCGGCGGCGAGCGATGAAGTAGGCGAGCAGCTGCAGGGGGATCACCGCGAGCAGCGGGGCGAGCATCCAGTCGGTGTCCGGAATCCGAATCACCTCGTCGGCGTGCTCGTCGATGCGGTCGTCGTCGGCGCTCGCCACGGCGATGACCCGCGCGCCGCGGACGCGCACTTCCTGGATGTTGGAGATGACCTTCTCCAACACCGGCGAGTCGGTGGCCACGACGACGACCGGGGTGCTCTCGTCGAGCAGGGCGATCGGCCCGTGCTTCATCTCGCCTGCGGCGTAGGCGTCGGTGGCGATGTAGGAGATCTCCTTGAGCTTGAGCGCCCCCTCGAGGGCCACCGGGAGGCCGACATGCCGGCCGAGGTAGAGGAAGAAATCGCCGCTCGCGTTGTGCTCGGCGATCCGCTCGATGTCCTCGGTGCCGCCGTCGAGCATCTCGGCGATGAGGTGCGGCAGCCGCTTGACCTCGGCGATCGTGGCCGCCAGGCGCGCGGGCTCGAGTGTCTCGCGGAGCTCGGCGAGCCGGAGGGCGAGCAGGTACATCGCCGCGACCTGGCTGACGAACGTCTTGGTCGCCGCGACGCCGATCTCAAGACCGGCCCGGGTGTAGAGCACGCCGTCGGCCTCGCGGGTCGCCTGCGAGCCCATGATGTTGGTGATCGCGAGCACGGTCGCCCCGCGCCCCCGGGCCGTCCGCATCGCCGCGAGCGTGTCGGCGGTCTCGCCCGACTGGGAGATGCCGACGACGAGGTCGCCGGGCCCGACGACCGGGTTGCGGTAGCGGTACTCGGAGGCGATGTCGACCTCGACGGGCACGCGCGCCCACTCCTCGATCGCATAGCGGCCGATGAGGCCGGCGTGGTACGAGGTCCCACAGGCGACGATCACGACACGGCGGATCGTGCGCAGCAGCTCGTCGTCGACGGTTCCGAGGTCGCCGAGGTCGATCCCGTCCTCGCGCGCGGCCCGCTCGCCGATCGTCTCGGCAACGGCGTCCGCCTGCTCGTGGATCTCCTTGAGCATGAACGTCTCGTAGCCCTGCTTCTCCGCCGTCTCGGTGTCCCAGTCGATCTCGACGATCTCACGCTCGAGCAGCTCGCCGTCCGCGGTCATGAACTCGACGTCGTCGGGCCGCAGGATCACGAGCTCGTCGTCGCCGATGTACTGGACGTGACGGGTCTCCCGCAGGAAGGCCGGGATCGCGGAGGCGATGAACTGCTCCCCGTCGCCCCGCCCGACGATCAGCGGGCACTCCTTGCGCGCCCCGACGAGCAGTCCGGGCTCGTCGGCGCTCATGGCGACGAAGGCGTAGTGGCCGCGGAGCTGGGCGTAGGCGGCCCGCACGCCCTCGATCAGCCCATCGGAGCAGTGGCGGGCGACGAGGTGGGCGATGACCTCGGCGTCGGTCTCCGAGGTGAACCGGGCGCCGTCGGCGGTCAGCTCCTCCTTGAGCGCGAGGTAGTTCTCGACGATGCCGTTGACGACGATGTGGACCCGGTCGGTGTTGTCGAAGTGCGGGTGAGCGTTCTCCTCGGTGACCCGGCCGTGGGTGGCCCAGCGGGTGTGGCCGATGCCGGTGCACGGGACGGGGGCCTCGGCCACGGCGACGGTCGCCGAGCCCTCCCGGGTCGCGGCCGCGCCCTCCTCGACGGGCGGCTCGCCGCGGGCCTCGATGGCCGAGCGCAGCGCGCTCAGGTTGCCAACCGCGCGGACGGCGTCGATTGCGTCGCCGCGCAGCACCGAGATGCCGGCGCTGTCATAGCCGCGGTATTCGAGCTTCTCCAGGCCGGCGAGCAGCAGCGGTCGCGCCTGTCGGGGCCCTACATAGCCGACGATGCCGCACATGCGCCTTCAAGCTCCTGAAATCGGGGAAATTGCCGGGTCGAACCGCAGCGGCGGCCCGCGTCCACCGGTCGAACCCGCCGGAGAACGAGCGTCTGATGGTAGAGCGTGCCCGGGACAGGCCGCGTCGCGGGGGGAAAACTTAGACTTGGGCCGCAGTGGTCCCCCACTCGACCCGAGGCCGATGACTCTGCCGCTCCTCCCCCGCGTGCGGCCGATGCTGGGCGTGCCGTCGATCCGGCGCCTCCCGGCCGTCCCCCGCCTCCCGTTCGTGCCCGACCCGCTGCGGCGAATCCGGATTCCCGACGAGCTCGATGCGGTGACGACCGTCGGCATGGAGCAGGACCCTGCCGCGGCCGGACTGACGGCCGAGAGCATCGCCCGCATGTGGGCGGCGGCCAAGCACCTCTACCGCAGCGGGGTGCATCCCGCCCTGCAGCTCTGCGTGCGCCGCCACGGCGAGGTCGTCCTCGACCGGGCGCTCGGCCATGCCCGCGGCAACGGCCCCCGCGACGGTCGCGACGCCGAGCGGGTGCTGGCCACTCCGGAGACCCCGTTCTGCGTGTTCTCGACCTCGAAGGGCATCACCGCGATGCTGATCCACGTCCTCCAGGAACGCGGCCTGCTCGACATCCACGACCGCGTGGCCGACTACATCCCCGAGTACGCCGCCCACGGCAAGGATCACACGACGATCGCCCACGTCCTCGCCCACCGGGCCGGGATTCCCACGCTTCCGAAGGGCATGCTCGAGCTCGACCGACTCGACGACCGCGAGTTCCTCGTGCACTCGATCGCCGAGGCCCGCCCGTTCGTCAAGCCGGGCACCCTGCTCGCCTATCACGCGGTCACCGGCGGCTTCGTGCTCGGCGAGATCGTGGCGCGGATCACCGGCAAGTCGATTCGCGAGGTGCTCGCTGCGGAGATCCTCGATCCGCTCGGCTTCCGCTGGGGCAATTACGGGGTGCGCAGGGAGGACATCCCCGCGGTCGGGCTGAACTACGCGACCGGCCCGCCGCTGCTGCCGCCGCTGTCGACGATGGTCAACCGCGTGCTCGGCTATCCGATCGACCACGTCGTCGAGCTCTCCAACGATCCTCGCTTCCTCACCGCCATCATCCCGAGCGCGAACGTGGTCACCACCGCCAACGAGCTCTCGCGCTTCTTCGAGCTGTTCCGGTGCGGTGGCGAGCTCGACGGCGTCCGGGTGTGCACGCCGGAGACCGTCCGGCGCGCGCTGCTCGAGCAGGCGCGACTCGAGCTCGACCTCTCCCTCGGCTTCCCCACCCGCTTCAGCTACGGCCTGATGCTCGGCGCCAACGTGTTGAGCCTCTACGGGCGTGACACCGACGAGGCCTTCGGCCACCTCGGGCTGATCAACATCATCGGCTGGGCGGATCCGGAGCGGGGCATCTCGGCGGCACTCCTCACCAGCGGCAAGGCGCTCGTGTACCCCGAGGTCGCTCGGTTCTACGGCGTCACCCAGCGGATCACCCGCGAGGCGCCGAAGGTCCCGCCCGGCGAGCGGATGTTCTAGCCCTCTCCGAGGACGCCTTCGACGACGACGACGAGCCGGGCGCAGACCGTCTCGGTCTCCTCCGAGCTCGGCGCCTCGACCATCACGCGGACGAGCGGCTCGGTCCCCGAGGCCCGGACGAGCACCCGGCCGCGGCCGGTCAGACCGGTCTGCTCGCGCTCGATCGCCGCGACGACCGAGGGGTGATCCATCGCCGCGCTGAGCGACGCACGATCGCGCGCCCGGATGTTGACCAGCTGCTGGGGCAGCTTCTCCATCGCGTGGCGGTTGGCGAGATCGAGACCGCCGAGCGACTCGAGCGTGAGCAGCGCGCTGGCGATGCCGTCGCCCGAGGGGCCGAAGCCGAGGTCGATGATGTGGCCCGACTGCTCGCCGCCGAGCGCCCAGCCGCGCCGCCGCAGCTCGTCGAGCACGTACCGGTCGCCGACCGAGGTGGTAGCGACGCTCAGACCAGCGGCGTCCATCGCCGTGTGGAAGCCGTAGTTGGTCATCACCGTGACGGCGACGCCGTCGCCGGGCAGGCGACCGGCCTCGCGCAGGTGAATCGCGGCGAGGGCGATGAGCTCGTCGCCGTCGACGACGACGCCATCGCGGTCGACCGCGAGCACCCGGTCACCGTCGCCGTCGAACGCGAAGCCGACGTCAAATCCGCCCGCCGCGATCGTCTCGGTGATGAGGCCGAGGTGGGTCGAGCCGCAGCCGGCGTTGATGTTGCGACCGTCAGGCTGCTCGGCGAGCACCTCGACGTCGGCGCCGAGACGCCGGAAGATCTCGGGCGCGGCCCGGTACGTGGCCCCGTTGGCGCAGTCGAGCAGGATCCGGCGGCCGGAGAGGTCAAGCCCGACGAAGCGGGTGTGCAGCTCACGGAGATAGTCCTCGAGCGCGCCGTGGAGCCGGCGCACGCGGCCGATCCGCGGCGGAGTGGCCGGCGGCAGCCCGAGCTCGTCCTCGATCCGGTGCTCGGTGTCGTCGTCGAGCTTGAACCCGTCGGCGCCGAACAGCTTGATGCCATTGTCCTCATAGGGGTTGTGCGAGGCGGAGATGACCGCGGCGAGGTGCAGTCGGTGGCGGCGCACGAGCAGCGGCGCGGCCGGGGTCGGGAGCACGCCGGCGAGCAGGGCATCGCCTCCGGCGGCGGTCACACCGGCGGCGATCGCCGACTCGAGCATCTCGCCGGACTCCCGCGTGTCGCGGACGATCAGGACCTGCGGCCGGTCCTCGGGCGCACGGGCGACCGCCGTACGCGCCAAGGCGAGCGCGAGGTCCGCGGTGAGGAACTCTCCCGCACGGCCTCGAACGCCGTCCGTGCCGAACAGCTTGCGCGCCATGACTAGAGCGTCAGCGCTTGGAGAACTGCGGCCGCTTGCGGGCCTTCTTGAGGCCGGCCTTCTTGCGCTCCTTGACGCGCGGATCGCGCGTCAGGAAGCCGCGGCGCTTGAGCTCGCCGCGCAGGTGCGGGTCGGCAACGATCAGCGCACGGGAGATGCCGTGGCGGAGCGCGCCGGCCTGAGCAGCGACCCCGCCGCCGTGCATGCGGGCGACGACGTCCATCCGCGCCTCATAGCCGACCGCCTCGAGCGGCTGGCGGATCATCCGCTGCAGCGTCTCGCGGGGGAAGAAGTCCTCGAGCGTCTTGCCGTTGATCGTGTACGAGCCCGATCCCGGCTTGAGGATCACACGGGCCACGGCCGTCTTGCGCTTGCCGGTGGCCGTGTAGCGAGCCCCGGCGGCGAGGTTGATGGCCGCGTCGGCGATCGGCTTCGACTCCTCCTCCTGGTCAGACTCGGCGGCCCGGGCGGCGGCCGCCTCGGCCTCAGCCTCGGCCGCGGCCTGCGCCTCGGCGTCGAGGAACTGATCGCTGTCGGTGACGATGTCCGGAATGAGGTCGGCGCCGGGGATCTCCGGCTTCTGGCGCGGCGCGAGCTCCTCGACCTCAACCTCAACCTCAACGACCTCCTCGGCCGGGGGTTGCGGGGCGGCGGCTGCGGGCGGCTCGGCGGCGGCGGGTTGCTCGGCCGGGGTTTCGGCTGCCGGCTGTTCGGCGGCGGCGGCCGGGGTCTCGGCTGCCGGCTGTTCGGCCGGGGTCTCGGCTGCCGGCTGTTCGGCCGGGGTCTCGGCTGCCGGCTGTTCGGCCGGGGTCTCGGCTGCCGGCTGCTCGGCCGGGGTCTCGGCTGCCGGCTGCTCGGCCGGGGTCTCGGCTGCGGGCGCGGGGGACTCCTCGGCGGCGGGCTCCTCAGCCGCGGCGGTGGGCTCCTCGGGAGCGGCCGGCGGCTCGGGGGTGGCGGAAGCGGCGGGCTCGGACTCGGCCGCTGCGTCCTCGCCGCGCGGCTCGTCCTCGGGTGGCTGAACGTCGGTCACTGCGCGATCTCCATCGGTTGCGGCTGCTGGGCGGCATGGGGATGCTCGGGCCCGGCGTACACCTTGAGCTTGGTCAGCTGCTTGCGGGCGAGACGGTTGCGGGGCAGCATGCCCTTGACGGCGAGCCGGATGACCTCTTCAGGGCGGCGCTCGAGCATCTCGTTGAGCGTCCGCGACTTGAGCCCGCCGGGATAGCCGGAGTGCCGGTAGTAGCGCTTGTCCTCGCGCTTCTTGCCGGTGACGGCGATCTTCTCCGCGTTGACGACGACGACGAAGTCGCCGGTGTCGATGTGCGGGGTGTAGGTCGGCTTGCGCTTGCCGCGCAGCGCGTCGGCGATCTGGGTCGCGAGCCGGCCGAGGGTCAGCCCGGTGGCGTCGACGATGAGCCAGTTGCGCTCTCGGTCGGTGGGTTTCGCGACGTAGGTCTTCATGGCATGCAACAGCCGCGCCTCGCTGGCGCGGCTCGCGGCCAATGATAGCCACAACGCGCGCAGGCGTCAGGCCGGGGGCCGGCGGTTGTCAGGGCGCCGCCGAAGCCGCCCGCACGCTGCGCATTTCGGTGCGTTCGACCCGGCCCCGAGATCGAGGCGGCGATTTTGTCCAATGAGCGGACACAATCGTGCGTGTGACGTGAAGGAGGCATCAAGCGCACCGAAATGTGCAGGGCCGCCAGCTCATCGCCGCGCCCCGCAGCTAAGCGCAGCGCGACGCCCGCGGCCCAGGCGGCGCGCCGGCTACTCCCACTCGATCGTGCCCGGCGGCTTGCTCGTGATGTCGAGAACGACGCGGCCGACCGGCCGGATCTCGTTGATCATCCGCGAGGCGATCTGCTCGAGCAGGTCGTACGGCAACCTCGCCCAGTCGGCGGTCATCGCGTCGTCGCTGGTCACGGCACGGATGACGATCACGTTGCCGTAGGTGCGGGTGTCGCCCTGGACCCCCACGGTGCGGATGTCCGGGAGAACGCAGAAGGACTGCCAGAGGTCGCGGTAGAGCCCGGCCCGCCGGATCTCGTCCTGGAGGATCGCGTCGGCCTCACGCAGCGTGTCGAGGCGCTCACGGGTCGCCTCGCCGCCGACGATGCGGATGGCCAGGCCGGGGCCGGGGAAGGGCTGGCGCCAGACGAGGCGCTCGGGGAGCCCGAGCTCGGCGCCGACGGCGCGGACCTCGTCCTTGAACAGCGCGCGGAGCGGCTCGACGAGCTCGAACTCGAGGTCCTCGGGCAGCCCGCCGACGTTGTGATGGGACTTGATCGTCGCCGCGCCGGTGCCGCCGCCGGACTCGATGACGTCGGAGTAGAGCGTCCCCTGGACGAGGAAGTTGACGGCATCGAGCTTGGCCGCCTCCTCCTCGAAGACGCGGATGAACTCGGCGCCGATCCGCTTGCGCTTTTCCTCGGGGTCGGTGATGCCCTTGAGCCGAGTCAGGAAGCGCTCTTCGGCGTCGACGGCGACGAGCGGCACGTGGAAGTGGTCCCGGAAGGCGGCGATCACCTGCGCGCCCTCGTTCTTGCGCATCAGGCCGTGGTCGACGAACACGCACGTGAGCCGGTCGCCGATCGCGCGGTGGACAAGCAGCGCGGCGACGCTCGAGTCGACGCCGCCGGACAGGCCGCAGATCGCCCGGCCGTCGCCGACCTGGGCGCGGATCCGCTCGATCTGCTCCTCGATCACCGAGCTCGCGCTCCAGGTCCGCTCGCAGCCGCAGACGTCGGAGAGGAAGTTGATCAGCACCTGCTGCCCGTAGGGCGTGTGGACGACCTCGGGGTGGAACTGGATTCCGTACACGCCCCGATCGATCGCTTCGAAGGCGGCAACCGGCGAGGCGGTCGACGACGCGAGCGCCGTGAACCCCGGCGGCGGGGCGAACACCGTGTCACGGTGCGACATCCAGCACGTCTGCTCGTGCGGGGTCCCGGCGAGCAGACGTCCAGTGTCCCCCACGGTCAGCTGCGAGCGGCCGAACTCGCCGACCTCGGCCCCCTCGACGCGGCCGCCGAGCTCGCGGGCGATCAGCTGCATGCCGTAACAGATGCCGAGCACCGGAATCCCGAGCTCGAGCAGCTCGGGATCGAGCGGCGGCGCGCCGTCGGCGTACACCGAGGCCGGGCCGCCGGACAGGATCACGCCCTTGGGCCGCCGGCGCGCGACCTCCTGCGGGCCGACATGGTGAGGCAGGAGCTCCGAGAACACGCCGCACTCGCGGACTCGGCGGGCGATCAGCTGCGAGTACTGGCCCCCGTAGTCGAGGACGACGACCTCTTCGGTCGCCGCCGCCGGCACGCTGCTCTCGGTGACCTGCGTCGAGACTGTGGTGTCGCTAGTCGGCGACACCGACCGTCGCGGCCTTGCCACTCGCACCCATGCCGACGCCCTGCTCGCGCTGGAGGTGCTTGCCCTCCGTCTGGAGCGCCGGAGCGACGAGCAGCTCGGCGCGGTTGAACTCGGCGATGTCGCGATAGCCGCAGGTCGCCATGGAGGTGCGCAACGCACCCATCAGGTTGAAGGTACCGTCGTTCTCCCGGGCCGGGCCCTTGACGATCTCCTCGAGGGACCCGTTCGGCGTGGTCGCCACCCGGGTGCCACGGGGCAGTGTCGGGTGGAACGTGGCCATGCCCCAGTTGAAGCCGTGGCCGGGCGACTCGTAGGCGCGGGCGAGGGCAGATCCGAGCATGACGGCGTCGGCGCCACAGGCGATCGCCTTGGCGATGTCGCCACCGTTGCGCATGCCGCCGTCGGCGATGACCTTGACGTACTCGCCGGTCTCGAGCATGTGCTGCGAGCGGGCGGCCGCGACGTCGGCAATCGCCGTCGCCTGGGGCACGCCGATCCCGAGCACGCCGCGTGTCGTGCAGATCGCGCCGGGACCGACACCGACGAGCACGCCGGCGGCGCCGGTGCGCATGAGGTGCAGGCCCGTGTGGTAGGACGCGCAGCCGCCGACGACGACGGGCGTGGGCGCGAGCTCACGGATGAATTCCTTGAGGTTAAGCGGCGGCCGCGTCTCGTCGGTCGAGACGTGCTCGGCGGAGACGACCGTCCCCTGGATGACGAGGATGTCGAGCCCGGCCTCGAGTGCGACCTCGTAATACGTGCGCACCTTCTGCGGCGTCAGCGAGGCGGCCGCGACGACACCGTGGGACTTGATCTCCCGGATGCGCTGTGCGATCAGCTCCGGCTTGACCGGCTCGCGGTAGATGTCCTGCATCTCCCGCGTGGCGATGTCCCGTGAGAACGTGGCGATGCGCTGCATCTGCTCGTCGGCGTCCTCGTAGCGGCAGTAGATGCCCTCGAGATTGAGCACGGCGAGGCCGCCGAGATGGCCGATCTCACCGGCGGTCTTCGGCGAGACGACGCCGTCGAGCGCGGCGGCGAGCAGGGGAAGATCGAATCGGTAAGGGCCGAGTGTCCACGAGATATCGACATCGTCAGGGTCCCGCGTCCGGCGCGAGGGCACGATCGCGATGTCGTCAAATCCGTAGGCCCGGCGGGCCTTCTTTCCACGTCCGATTTCGACTTCCATCAGAGCATCGTAGAACGCATCGCGGACGGGACTGAGCGGCGGTTGCGGGGGCGCGAAACCGTCATGTGATGGGCGGCAACCATCGGGTTCAGGATGCTAGCAGCGAGACGGTGAAACGCCCGGTGCGCGGAGGCATGGAAAGCCGCACTTTCGGGGGTCGCGGCGCGCGGTCACGCGTCGCGAAGGTGCGTCGAGGCCGCGACAAGGGCAGGTCAGCGGGGACGTGGGGAATCCTGGTACCGCCTACGGGTACTGGAATACGCCACGTCCGGACCGCACCCGGCCGGCGCTCGCGCTCACCCGGACGGCAAGAACGTCAGCTGATCTCGGCGCCGATGTCGACCCGCTGGGCCTCGACCTCGGCCAGCAGCCGCTCGACCCGGGCCGGGTCGATGATCCCGGCGCCGAAGTGCCGGGTCGACTCGGCGCCGCAGGCGACGCCGAAGCGCAGGCAGTCGACCGGGGTGCGGCCGGCGTAGCGCGAGGCGACGAAACCAGCGAGAAAGGCGTCGCCGGAGCCGATGCTCGAGCGGGCCTCCTGCTCCTCGACCTGGATCCGGTAGAGCGCGGCGCTCCCGTCCTCCTGGAGCGAGGCGTAGCAGCCGTCGGGCACGGTCATGAGCGACTCGGCGGCCCCGAGGCGGGTCATCTCGACGACCGCCTGGGCGCGATCGCCGAGGTCGTTGAACTCGTGGCCGACGAGCTCCTCGGCCTCGAGCTCGTTCGGCGAGACGACGTCGGGCTCGGCGCGCATGGCCAGGCGCAGCGGCTCGCCCTCGGTGTCGATCACCGTGGTCACCCCGAGGCGGCGCACCTCACGGATGAGCCGCGCGTAGACGTCGGGGTCAACGCCGCGCGGGAGCGTGCCGGCGAACACGCAGATGCTCGCCCCCTGCGCGAGGTAGAGGAGCTTCTCACGGAACATCTCGAGCTCCTGGGCGGAGACGCTCGGTCCGCGCTCGTTGATCTCGGTGTGCAGGCCGGTCGTGGGGTCGAGCACCGCGGTGTTGGTGCGCGACTCCTCGCGGATGCGGACGAAGCCGTTGAGGATCGCCTCCTCGGTGAGCAGGTCGATGATCCGGTTGCCGGTCGACCCGCCGGCGAGGCCGGTCGCGATCACCGGCTGGCCGAGCCGTTTGAGCGCGCGGGCGACGTTGACGCCCTTGCCGCCGGCCATCGTCGTCTGGTCGACGGTCCGGTGACGCCGGCCCGGCGTGAAGTTGGGGACCTCGAGGGTCTTGTCAAGCGCCGCGTTGAGCGTGACGGTGATGATCATGCTCTCTCCAAATGCTCCGCATCGCGTCCGCGCGACCGCCAGTGCCTGAGGGCGACGAATCCGCCGGCGACGAGCAACAGTGCAACGAGCATCATTAGCGTAGTCGCTCGGGTGAGGAACCGAGCCGCGAGCGTGAGTGGGCTCACCGCCGGCAGGCGCTGGGCGAGCAGCAGCGGAATCCGCGTGAGCACGCGCCCGGACGCGAGCACCGTGACCGTCCCCGCCGTCGCGTGCCGCGGCAGCGGGCCGGCGAGCTGGGCCGGGACGTCGAGGCGCAGTTGGACGGCGTCGCGACGGGGAAGCACGGTGGTGAACGCACGCTCGGCGAACACCGCGGCGTGCACGCCGGGGCGGTCCTTGACGGTCGGCCGCGCGAGGACCTGCCCGGCACGCACCGGAGTGACCATGTGGAAGGTCGCGAAGCCGTAATCGAGCATGGCCAGGGTGTTGTCATCCCGGGAGGCCTCGCTCGAGGTGCCGAGCACGGCGCTGATCAGCGACATGCCGTTCCTGGTTCCCGACGCGACGAGCACGTAACCGGCATCCGCGGTGTGGCCGGTCTTGACGCCGTTGATCCACGGGTAGCGGCCGACGAGGTCGTTGCGGTTGGTGACGTAGCGGGGGTGGGAGCCGGTCCGCAGCGTGTACGAACTCAACCCCACCACCCGAGCGAAGAACGGCTCCTGCGCGAGCACGTAGTTGGCCAGCCGCACGAGGTCGCTCGCGCTTGAGTAGTTGCCCGGGGTGTCGAGGCCGCTCGGGGTCGAGTAATGCGTGTGGGTGAGGCCGAGCATGCGGGCCCGCGCGTCCATCATGCCGACGAACCGCCCGACCGAGTGGCCGCCGACGTTGTAGGCGAGATCCTCGGCGGCGTCGTCGGCGCTCGGCAGCAGCATCGCGATGAGCAGGTCGTGCACGCTCATCCGTTCACCGGGCACGAGGCCGATCTGCGAGTCGACGGCCGCCGGGGAGTAGTCGTTCTGGGTGAAGACCTCGTTCAGCCGGTGGACCCGCTCGAGCGTGATGAGCGCGGTCATCAGCTTCGTCGTGCTCGCGATGGCGACACGGGCGTCGGGGGCGATGCCGAACAGGCGCTGGCCCGTGCTGCGTTCGATCAGGATCGCCGCGCGCACCGAGAGCCGCGGGCCGGCGCGGGCCGGCGCGGGGAGCGCGACCACGAGCAGCGCCAGGGTGGCGACGGCCGCGGCGAGGAGGGCTCGGGCCCGCTGCGAGGGCGCGCGGCCGCTCAATGTCGCAGCCTCAGCCGCTGCCCGGTCTGCAGGCTGTCCGGATTGAGGCCCGGGTTGAGCGACTCGATCGTCCCGACCGGGATGCCGGTCTTGACGGCGATCGCGGTCAGGTTATCGCCGGACTTGACGACGTAGAACCGCGTCGTTGCGGTGCGGCGGCGCTGCGTCTGCTGCTGAGGCGTGAGATGGAGCGCGGGTGCGTCCGACGTGGTGGTCGTCTTGGCATTGAGGCCGGCGTGGACGATGAAATACGTGACGGCTATCACCGCAAGGAGCGCGATCGGCGCCAGGTAGCGCGCTCGACTGCGTCTGACCATCGCCGGGCGATCATACAAGTCAGGTAAAGCGGAACCTGAGATTCGGCCTGCATGAGGGTTGTCGAGGCCTTGACCAACGGGCCCGGGACACGAGCTCCGACCAGCGGTGCGCGGTCTCCGAGCCGCCGCGGCAGGTGCGTCATCCGGCCAGGGTCCAGGCAAGCTCGCGCAGACGCGCAGCCTCCGCGCGAGCCGCCGTCCCAGGATCTCCCCCGGTCTTGGTGTAGGCGCCGACGATCCCGCGGGACGCCGTGACCAGGCCCCCGGCCGCTCCGGGCGCGAACGCAGCGGCGAGATCCTCGACGCGTCCGCCCTGAGCACCGACGCCGGGAAGGAGAAAGACCGCGGCGGGCATCAGCTCACGCAGACGCTCGAGGCGCTCGGGTGCGGTGGCGCCGACGACGGCGCCGATCGCCGACAGGCCGCAGGCGCCAATCGAGTCGCGGCCGAGGTCGGCGACGAGGCCGGCGATCTGCTCGCTCACCGAGCCGCCACCGGCCAGCGGCTGCTCCTGGACATCGGCCGCGCCCGGGTTGGAGGTGCGCACGAGCACGAACAGGCCGGCACCGGCAGCCTCCGCGGTGGCGCGCAGGGGCGCGAGCGAGTCGGCGCCGAGCAGCGGATTGACCGTGAGCGCGTCCGCGCCGAGCCCGTCGACCGCACCGAACGGCGTCGGCGTGTGGCCGAGGAAGGCCTGGGCGTAGGCGGCCGCCGAGACGTCGATATCGCCGCGCTTGGCGTCGGCGATCACGAGCAGCCCGTAGTCGCGTGCCCTCCACGTCACCTCCTGGAGGGCCGTCCAACCCGGTGCGCCGAGGCGCTCGAAGCAGGCGACCTGGAGCTTGACGGCGACGCAGTGCTCGCCGGCGGCCTCGATGGCCAGGGCACAGTGCGCGGCGACCGCGCGGGCGGCGCGTGCGGCGGGTGGGGCGGGCGAATCGCCGGCCCCACCCGCGAGCTCAATCGCGCGCGGCCACAGCTTGACGGGATCGGGGTCAAGCCCGAGGACGAGCTGTGATCCACGTTCAGCGACTCGGCCCGCGAGCCGGTCACCGAAGTTCGTCTTCGACGCGTCGTCAGGGATCGCGTCGGCAGCCGGAGAAGGCGCCCCGTTGGCGCCTTCGACGGTCACGGAGTATCTCCCGTGGCCGCGGCTGCTGTCCTCGGCGAGAGGATCTACTTGATCGCCTTCTTCAGGCCAGCGCCAGCCGTGAACTTCGGCACGCGCGAGGCCGCGATCTGGATCTTCTCGCCGGTTGCGGGGTTGCGGCCCTCACGGGCGCTCCGCTGGGAGACGCTGAACTTCCCGAAGCCCGAGAAGGTGACTTCACTTCCGCGCTTGAGCGCATCCTCGATGGTCTCCAGCACGGCGTCGACGGCGTCACCAGCATCTTTCTTGCTCAACCCGGCCCGATCGGCGACCTGGTCGACGAACTCTGACTTCGTCACTTGCTCCCTCCTTCGAGGTGGTAGGAATTTTCGAAGCTAACACGGTCCGCGGACGGTTACGTACCCGTTGTACCGCGGTTTCGACATTCTCACCGCCTCGTCGGCGGCACGCGGGCCCACCCGAGGCGATTCTTCGCAAATTGCGGGCTGCCTGGCGCCAGGGTACAGGGCACGGGACCGGGAAAATCCCCGGCGCGGCTGAGGATCCGGGTCGTCGTGACAGCCCGGGCACGCGTAGGACCGCGGTTGACGCGAGAATGTCCGGCCGTGGATCTCGCGCGTATCGGATGGCTGGCGACGGTGATCGCCTGCCTCATAGCAGTCCTGATCCTGGTCCTCCAGGGCTACTACGGCTACGCCGGGGTCACGCTTGCGGTCGCCATCTCCGCGGGGATCAACCTCGCCTGACCGCCCCCGGTCCGCCCCGATGAGTACACGCCCCTCCGATCCAGCGGACGCCCGGCTCAGTCGCCACCGACCGCGCCCGTGACCCCGGTCGGGAGCTCCTCGCCCGGACGCACCCGATCCTCGGGCTCGAGGTGGATGAGCACATCGGCGCCGTTGAGCCGCCCCGCGATCACGTCCTGAAGCTCGTGCGCGGTCCGGTGGGCGCTCTCGAGCGAGGTGCCCGCCCGGAACTGGACGTGCAGGTCGACGTAGCGCCGCGACCCGGCCTGACGGGTGCGGAGCTCGTGGTAGCCGACGACGCCGTGCGCGCCGAACGCCTCGATCGCGGTGCGGATCGCCGTCACCTCGTCGGGCGGCAGGGCCTCGTCGACGAGCACGCGCGAGGAGCGCGCGAGCAGGCGCACACCGGTGACGAGGATCGCGCCGGCGACGATCAGCGCCACGACCGGGTCGATCCACTGCGCCCCTGTGAGCTTGACGAGCACGAGCGCGAGCAGCACGCCGGCCGAGGTGAGGGCGTCGGTTCGCAGGTGGGCGGCGTCGCCGGCCAGCGCGGGCGATTCGGTCCGCCGCGCGTTGCGCGCGATCACCGCCGAGACGACGACGTTGACGACGATCGACAGCGCGACGATGACGATGCCGAACCCGACCGTCTTGACCTCGCCGTGGCCGAGCAGCCGCCGGATCGCGGCGAAGGCGATCGCCGCCGAGCCGACGAGGATGAGAATGCCCTCGATCGCCGCCGACAGGTTCTCGATCTTCTCGTGGCCGTAGCGGTGAGACTCGTCGGCCGGCTCGCCCGCCTTACGCACCGAGAAGAACGCGACGATCGAGGCGACGAGATCGATGCTCGAGTGGACGGCCTCGGTGAGGATCGCCACCGACCCGGTGACCGTTCCGGCGATGACCTTGAGCAGGATGAGCCCCGAGTTGGAGACGATCGAGAGCTTCGCCGTGCGCTGCTTGAGCTGGGGTGTGTCGTCCGCGGGCCTCGGCGACCGGGGCGTGTCGTCGGCCCGCCTCGGCGACCCGGGCGTGTCGGCGGCGGGACTCAGCGACCCGGGCACGGCGCGCTCACTCCTGGAGCCACGCGGCGAGTGCGCGCAGTGCGCGGCCCCGGTGGCTGATCGCGTCCTTCTCGGACTCCGACAACTCGGCCATCGTACGTCGCTGCGGATCCTCCTCGGGGATGAACGCGGGGTCGTAGCCGAATCCGCCGCTCCCCCGCCGCTCGGGCGACATCGTGCCGGCGCACTCGCCGAAGAACATCCGCTCCTCCCCACCCGGCTCGGCGTAGGCGAGCGCGCACACGTAGCGCAGCCGGCTCCCGGCCGGGGCCTCGTCCATCAGCTTGGCGAGGTTCTCCTCGTCGGTGGCCCGCCCGCCGGCGTACCGGGCCGAGCGCACGCCCGGCCGTCCGCCGAGCGCCTCGGCCTCGATCCCGGAGTCGTCGGCGATCGCCGGCCGTCCGGTGGCGCGCGCCGCGGCCCGTGCCTTGGGCAGGGCGTTCTCGGCGAACGTCTCGCCGACCTCGGGGGGCAGCTCGACGCCGGCGGGCAGTCCCTCGATCGCGATGGCGAACGGCGCGAGCACGCGGCCGACCTCTCGCAGCTTGTGGGGGTTGCGCGTGGAGAGCACGAGCTTCGCCCTCGGCGCCTGCGCGGTGCCCGTCACGACGCTAGCTCGCTCCGGCCGCGACCGCCTCATCCTGGAGCGCGCGCAGCTCCTCGATGCCCTTCCCGGCGAGGGCGAGCAGCTCGTCGAGATGCGCCCGCGAGAGCGGGGTGCGCTCGGCCGTGGCCTGGACCTCGACGAGACCGCCGTCGCCGGTCATGACCACGTTGGCATCGACCTCCGCGGTCGAGTCCTCCGAGTAGTCGAGATCGAGCAGGGGCACACCACCGACCATCCCGCAGGAGATCGCGGCAACCGTGCCGGTGAGCGGCGAGCGGTCGAGCGCTCCCTGGGCGATCAGCTTCTCGCAGGCCAGCCGCAGCGCGACGAGGCCGCCGGTGATCGACGCGCAGCGCGTGCCGCCGTCGGCCTGGAGCACGTCGCAGTCGACGTAGATCGTGCGCTCGCCGAGTGCGCTGAAGTCGACGACGCCGCGCAGCGAGCGGCCGATCAGCCGCTGGATCTCGACGGTGCGGCCATCGAGCCGGCCGCGAGTCGCGTCCCGCTGCTTGCGCTCGCCGGTCGAGGCGGGGAGCATTCCGTACTCGGCGGTGACCCAGCCCCGCCCGGAGCCGCTCAGCCAGCGCGGGACGCTCTCCTGCACCGAGGCGGTGCAGATGACGCGCGTCTCGCCGGCCGAGATGAGCGCCGAGCCGGTGGCGGTCCGTACGAACCCGGGCTCGATGACCGTCGGGCGGATGCCCTCGGCGGTGCGGTCATAGCTGCGCTCCTTGGCCATCACGCCGCCACCCGTGCGCTGAGATCGACGTGATCGACCGTCCCGAGTGGCATCTGGAGAAAGCGCGTGCCGAGCAAGCGGAACGAGTCGACGTCGCCCGTGCATTCGAACCGGTAGCTGCCCTCCTCCAGGCGAGGATTGAGGAGATGGCGCGCGGCGAGCGCGCGCTCGACGCTGCGCGCGACGCCGGTGCCGGAGGTGACGAGCGACACGCCCCGCCCGAGCATGCGCCGGAGCATCGGGGCGACGAGCGGGTAGTGCGTGCAGCCGAGGATCACCGTGTCGACCTCGGCCGCGCGCAGCGGGTCGCAGTACTCCCGGACGGTCTCCACGACGTGCTCGTCGAACGGGAAGCCGCCCTGGATGATCGGGGCGAGGTCCGGGCAGGGCACGCTCTCGAGCTGCACGTGCGGATCGGCGGCTCTCACCGCCCGCTCGTACGCGCCGCTGGCGACCGTGGCGGGCGTCGCAAGCAGCCCGATGCGCCCAGAGCGGCTGCCGGCGACTGCGAGCTGGGTCGCCGGTGCCACGACGCCGATGACGTCGACGTCGTAGCCCTGCTCGTCGAGATGGCGCTCGAGGGCGGGCAGCGCGGCAGAACTCGCCGCATTGCAGGCGACGACCAGCAGCTTGGCGCCGTGCTCGAGCAGGTGATCGGCGATCTCGAGCGCGAACGACCGCAGCTCGTCCTGGGTGCGATCGCCATATGGGAACCGGGCAGTGTCGCCGAGATAGAGGTAGTCCTCGGTGGGCAACGAGACGAGCATCTCGTGCAGGACGGTGAGGCCCCCGACGCCGGAGTCGAAGACGCCGATGGGCTGGCTGGGAGACAAGGTCATGTGCCGAGAGATGGTGGCAGAGGCCAAGGCGGTCCGCCGCAGGGGCGATGGCCGGGGAGGGCGCCGTATACGCTCGGCGCGTCGTGCGGGCCCTGATCGTCACCAACATGTATCCCGGTCCCGGCCATCCGGCACTCGGCAGCTTCGTGCGGGACCAGGTGCGCGCACTCGAGGCGCTCGGCGAGGCCGAGATCGAGCTGTTCGCCTTCGACCCGGGCGGCGCCGGGGCCTACGTCGAGGCGGCGCGGGCGCTGCGCGGCCGCTTCCGCGGCGAGCGCTTCGACATCGTCCACGCCCACTTCGGCCTCACCCTCTGGCCCGCGCTCATGGTGCGGGCGCGGCGCCGGGTGCTGACCATGCACGGCACCGATCTCACCGTCCGGCGCTCGCGGGCGGTCACGCTCGCGGGCCTGCGGCTCGTCGATCTGCCCGCGACCGTGTCCGAGCCGCTGGCCGGCGCGGTGCCCCGGTGGGCGACCCGGCGTCGGCCGGCGATCCTGCCATGCGGCGTCGACACCGGGCGCTTCCGGCCGCTCGACCGCCGCGCGGCCCGGGGCGCGCTCGGGCTCGACCCGGAGGGGCCATACGTGCTGTTCCCGGCCGACCCCGCCCGGCCGGAGAAGCGCGTCGACCGGGCGCGCGCCGTGGCGGGCGAGACGCGCCTGCTCACCCTGGGCGACGTCGACCCCGACCGCGTCCCGCTGTGGGTCAACGCGGCCAACGCGGTGCTCATCCCCTCCGAGCGGGAGAGCTTCGGACTCGCGGTGCTCGAGGCCCTCGCGTGCGACGTGCCGGTCCTCTCAACGCCGGTCGGCGTCGCGGCGCAGGCGATCGGCGAGACGCCCGGCGCGCTGTGTGCGCCGTTCGCAGCGGATCGCTGGCGGGCCGCCCTGACTCCGCACCTCGCTGATGCCGACCCGCGGATCATGGGGCGGGATCGGGCCGAGCCGTATTCCGCCCGGGCGATGGCCGCCCGGGTGCTCGCGGCCTGGCGAGAGCTGCTCGGCGACGAGCCGCGCTGACGACCGCGGCGAGGCGCACCCCCGATCGCGGATCCGCGCTGGTTAGCACAACGCCGGCCACAGCGGCGCGAGCCGCTTGCGCGCCTCGGCGGCGAGCGGCGCGACCGGCACCGGCTCGAGCCTGCGCTGGAGCGGCGCGGTGAGCGCCTCAAGCGTGGCCATCACCGAGCGGGCGAGCGCGCTGAGCGCGTAGCCGCCCTCGAGCACACATCCGAGCGGCACGCCGAGCTCGGCGCAGGCCCGCCGCAGCATGCGGGTCATCGCGGCGAATCCCGCCTCGGTGACGAGGCATTCGGCGAGCGGATCCTCGGCGTGGGCGTCGTAGCCGGCGGAGATGAGCACCAGCTCGGGCTCGAAGGTCCGGAGCAGCGGCACGACGACGTGATCGACGAGCGAGCAGTACACGTCGTCGCCGGAGTGCGGCGGCACCGGCAGGTTGATCGTGAACCCGAGGCCGTCGCCGGTCCCGAGGTCGGCCGCGCCGCCCGTGCCCGGATACAGCGGCGACTGATGGACCGAGACGAACAGGACCTCGTCGGTGGCGTGGAAGATGTCGTTCGTCCCGTTGCCGTGGTGGACGTCCCAGTCGAAGATCATCACCCGCCGCAGGCCGCGGCGATCGATCGCGTAGCGCGCCGCGACGGCGATGTTGTTGAACAGGCAGAAGCCCATCGCACGGGCCTGCGTCGCGTGATGGCCCGGCGGCCGGTGCGCCGAGAAGCCGACCGGCGCCTGGCCGCTGAGCAGCAGGTCGACGAGCTGCACCGCCCCGCCGGCGGCGTGCGCGGCGGCGTTGAACGAGCCGGCGCTCATCACCGTGTCGAGATCGAGCTGGCCACCGCCCCGGCTCGAGACCTCCTCGAGCGCCGAGACGTACTCCACGGGGTGCACCGAGCGCAGGACATCGGGCTCGACCGGGGGTGAGTCGAGACGCTCGAACCCGAGTCCGCCACGATCGTCGAGCTCGCGCAGGATCGCCTCGAGCCGCGCCGGACGCTCGGGGTGGGCCCCGGTTTCATGCTCGAGCGAGGAGGGGTGCTCGATGAAGACGGGCTTGCCGGTCATCGGCAGTACCGTACCTGCATATGGCCGGGATCCGAACGACCGAGCTGTGCGTCGTGGGTGCCGGCGCGGCCGGCCTCTACACGGCGCTCACGGCCGCCCGCCGTGGCGCCGGTGTGACGCTCGTCTCGGCGACGCCTCTGGCCGGCTCCTCGAGCTACTGGGCTCAGGGCGGCCTTGCGGCCGCGATGTCCGAGGACGACAGCCCCGAGCTGCACCTCGCCGACACGATCCGGGCCGGGCGCGGAACGGTGCGCGAGTCGGCGGCCCGGGTGCTGTGCGAGGAGGCGCCACAGGCGGTCGCGGACCTCGCCGCCCTCGGCGTGCGCTTCGACGCCGACCGCCACGGTCGGCTCGCGCTCGGCCTCGAGGGCGGGCACGCGCGACGGCGGGTCGTGCACGCGGGCGGCGCCGCCACCGGCCGGCGGCTGATCCGGACGCTGAGCGCGCTCGTCGCCGAGCATCCCGCGATCGAGGTCCTCGAGGGCCACCGGGTCGTGGCCGTGCTCGCCGACGACGGCCGCTGCGTCGGGGCCCAGCTCGCCGGCGGCGACGCGATCGCCAGCCCGGCGACGGTGCTGGCCACCGGCGGTGCCGCGGCGCTCTGGGCCCGCACGACCAACCCCGCCGGGGCGACCGGCGGCGGGCTGCTGCTCGCCCATCGGGCCGGGGCCCTGCTCGCCGACCTCGAGATGATGCAGTTCCACCCCACCGCGGTGGCCGCCCCCAACGGCGCCGACGGGTTCCTCGTCACCGAGGCGGTCCGCGGCGAGGGCGCGACCCTGCTCAACGCTGCGGGTGAGCGGTTCGTCGACGAGCTCCTGCCTCGCGACGAGGTCGCCCGGGCGGTACAGCGGCAGATGCTGAGCAGCGGAGCGGCGTCGGTGAGCCTCGACATGCGCGCGGTCGATCCTGCGCTGTTCCCCAACGTCGTCACCGCGCTGCGCGATGCCGGCATTGACCCCGAGCACGAGTACGTGCCGGTGGCCCCCGCCGCGCACTACATGATGGGCGGAATCGCCACCGATCTCGACGGGACCTCGACGCTGCCAGGGCTCTACGCCGTCGGCGAGTGCTCGTGCACGGGGCTGCACGGGGCCAATCGCCTCGCCTCCAACTCGCTCACCGAATGCTTCGTGTTCGGAGCGCGGGCCGCCCACGCCGCGCTCGAGCAGCCCGCCGCCGACGCGGCGCGGACACGGGCGGCGATGGTGCCCTCGCAACCGCCGCCGCCGCTCACCGATGAGAGCCGGGTGGCGCTGTGGCGGCAGGCCGGGCTCGAACGTGATGCGCAGGGCCTGACGCTCCTGAGCCGCGACCCCCATCCGCTCGTGCGGCTGATCGCGCTCAGTGCGCTCGCCCGGGAGGAGAGCCGCGGGGCCCACCGGCGCCGCGACTTCCCCGAGATCAACCCCGCACTCGACGGCACTCATGTGACCGTCGATCACGCCGAGTTCGCCGAACTCGCCGCCTGGGCCTGAAAAGCCGCCGCTAATCCCGGTTTTTGGAGGACCGACCCTCCGAGTTTCCACTTAACGCGGAGTTAATGTGCAATGTGATCGCACTTCACTTCTTCGGGGAATACTCGCCAGTAGCTAAGGGATGGCGCCCGGCAGGGAGCCGAAAGGAGTAGAGAGTCTGCGATGTATCGGTTTAGCCGTGCCATTTACCGGGAGTTGGCCGCTGAGATCGTGGAGGACCCGCATTGTGAGTGCCCTCACGCCAACCACGAGCGCGTGCTCAGAGCATGCGAGGCCGCGGTCGAGCGACTCGCGACCGACCGCCATTACTTCGCGCGTCCGGCGCGGACGCTGTTCACCGACATCCGTGCTTATTTCCCGATGACCGCGCAGCTGCGCGTGCTGCGGGTGATCGAGCGCTACCTGGGCTTTGCCGACGAGTTCCTCTCGCGTCAGCCCCAGAACGGGTTCGACGTCTACGGGAACCCGCTGCAGTGCCGGGCCAGCACGCGCAAGGGCACGCCGTGCCAGCGGATGCCGCTGCCGCACAACGGGTATTGCCCGTCGCATCAGCACCTGGCCGAAACCGAGGAGTACGAGGCGCCGCTCACCGAGGCCCCGATCGCAGCCTGAGCCTCGGGGACAGAACCGGGTCCCGCGCTCGCGGGGCCCGGGGTAGGTAACGTCGCACGCCATGCTGCTCGGGGTCGACGTCGGCGGGACCTTCACCGACGCGGTGCTCGCGTTCGACGGGCGGATCGTCACCGCCAAGGCGCCGAGCACGCCCGAGGACCAGTCGCGCGGGGTCATCGCCGCGGTGGAGGCCGTGCTCGGACGGGCGGGCAGGCCGGCCCGTGAGGTGCGCAGCTTCGACCACGGGATGACGGTGGCCACCAACGCGTTGCTCGAGGGCAACGGCGCGCGCACGGTGCTGATCGCCACCGAGGGCTTCACCGACGTCGTCGAGCTCGGTCGCCAGAACCGGGCCGAGCTGTATCGCTTGTGCGCCGCCCACCCCCCGCCGCTCGTCCCACCCGAGCTGCGGTTCCCTGCCCCGGAGCGCATGGCGCCCGAGGGCCCCGAGCGTGCGCTGGCCCCCGACGAGGCGCGCGCCCTCGCTCAGGCGGTCGCCGCTGAGGACCCGGAGAGCGTCGCCGTGGTGCTGCTGCACGCCTACCGGCACCCCGAGCACGAGCTCGCCCTCGCGCAGGCGCTCGCGGAGGCGCTGCCGGGCGTGCACGTCTCCCTTTCCCACCAAGTCGTCGGCACCTTCCGCGAGTACGAGCGGGCGGTGACGACCGAGGTCGACGCCGCGCTCTCGCCGCTCCTCGGCCGCTACCTGCGGCGGCTGCGAGAGCGATCCGAGGACGCGCAGCTCCCGGAGCCGTCGATCATGCAGTCCAACGGCGGCCTCATCGACCTCGACGCGGCCGCCGCGCACGCCGCCCTCACCGTTCTCTCCGGCCCGGCCGGAGGCGCCGCCGGAGCGGCCTTTGCGGCCAGGGCCGCCGGCGCCGCCAACGCGCTGTGCTTCGACATGGGCGGCACCTCCTGCGACGTGTGCGTGGTCGACGACGGGTCCGTGCAGGAACATGGCTCCGCGGAGATCGCCGGCCGACCGCTCGCGCTGCCGATGCTTGCCGTCCACACCGTCGGCGCCGGCGGCGGCTCGATCGCCTGGCGTGACGCCGGTGGGGCGCTCCGCGTCGGCCCCCGCTCGGCCGGGGCGGACCCCGGGCCCGCATGCTACGGCCGCGGAGGGACCGAGCCGACCGTCACCGACGCCAACCTGATGCTCGGCTACCTCGGCGGCGAGGAGCCGCTCGCCGGCGGGGTTCGGCTCGACAGTGAGGCGTCGGCGCGGGCGATCGGCGCGCTCGCCGAGGAGCTCGGGCTCGAGCCGCTGGCCTGCGCCGAGGGGATCATCCGGGTGGCCAACGCCGAGATGGTCCGCGCGCTGCGCGTGGTCACCGTCCAGCGCGGCGTTGATCCCCGCGACTACGCGCTGCTCGCGTTCGGGGGCGCCGGCCCCCTGCACGCCACCGCGATCGCCGACGAGCTCGGGATCGACACGATCATCTGCCCGCGGGCCTCGGGGGTGCTCGCCGCGCTCGGACTCGTCATCTCCCCGCGCCGCCGCGACATGCAGCGCAGCGTCCTGCTGCGCGGCGACGAGCTGACCGCGGAGACGGTCGCGACGATCGTCGAGGAGCTCGGCGACGGGGCACGCCGCGAGCTCGGCGAGCCCGAGGCCAGGCTGCAGGCCACCTACGAGCTTCGCTATCAGGGCCAGTCCTTTGAGCTCCCCGTCCGCGCCCACCCGGACCCTGGGGAGCTCCGAGCGGCCTTCGACGCCCTCCACGAGGAGCGCTACGGCTACCACGATCCCGACGGCGTGCTCGAGCTCGTCACCGTGCGGGTGAGCGCGACCGTCGCGGGGCCCGACGTCTCGCTCGCCGTCGAGTCCACGGGCGATCGACGCGTGCGCACGGCCTCCCGCCGGGCCCGCCTCGCCGGCGAGGAGACGACGGTCGCGGTCGTGCGCGGGGCGCCCGAGCCGGACACCGAGCTGCCCGCGCCGGGCGTCGTCGAGCTCGACGAGAGCACCGTCCTCATCGACGCCGGGTGGTCGGCGTCGGTCCACGCCAGCGGGGCGATCGTGCTCCGCCGCGCGGCCGGGTCCTCGCCCGGCGAGGACGACGGCCGAGAGGACGGCCGGTGATCGACCCCGTCGAGCTCCAGGTCATCACCGGCGCGCTGCGCGCGATCTGCGAGGAGATGGGCGCGGTGCTCATCCGGTCGGCCCACTCGGCCAACATCAAGGAACGCCGTGACGCCTCGACGGCGCTGTTCGCGCCCGACGGCGACATGGTCATGCAGGCCGAGCACATCCCCGTGCACCTCGGGGCGATGCCGGCGGCCGTCGCCGCGGTCCTCGACGAGGAGCACGCCCCGGGGCGCTCGTGGGTGCTCAACGATCCCTACCGCGGCGGCACCCACCTGCCCGACATCACCGTGATCACCCCGGTGTTCGGCGCGGCCCCGGAGCAGGGGCCGATCGCCTTCGCCGCCAACCGTGCCCACCATGCCGACGTCGGCGGCTCGACCCCGGGCTCGATGCCCGCCGACAGCCGCACGCTCGAGGAGGAGGGGGTGGTGATCGCGCCCCAGGTGCTCGACGAGGCGCTCGTCGAGCGTCTCAGCACCCAGATGCGACAGCCCTCGCAGCGGCGGGCCGATCTGCGCGCGCAACTGGCCGCCAACCGCGTCGGCGTGCTGCGGCTGCAGGAGCTGTGCGAGCGGGTCGGCGAGGAGCGCGTGCAGGAGGCGTTCGCCGAGGTGCTCGACTATTCCGAGCGGCGCAGCCGGGCCTGTATCGCCGACCTGCCCGACGGCGAGCGCACGGCCGACGACGTGCTCGAGGCCCGCGAGGGCGACCTCGAGATCGTGCTGCGGGCAACCGTCGACGGTGAGCGCATCGTGCTCGACTTCACCGGCAGCGCCGCACAGCACGACGGCAACCTCAACTGCCCGCTCGCGGTCACCCGCTCGGCGTGCTATTTCGCGGTCCGGGTGCTCACCGACCCCGACATCCCCCCCACCGCCGGCGCCTACCGGCCGATCGAGGTGATCGCCCCCGAGGGCTCGCTGCTCAACGCGCGCTCGCCCGCCGCCGTCGTCGGCGGGAACGTCGAGACCTCCTCGCGGATCGCCGACGTCGTGCTGGCCGCGTTCGGGCGGGCGGCCGGCCAGGGCACGATGAACAACCTCACATTCGGCACCGAGGACGTCGTCTACTACGAGACGATCGGCGGCGGCCAGGGCGCGTGCCCGGACGCCGACGGGCCGAGCGGCGTGCACGTCGCGATGAGCAACACGCTCAACACTCCGGTCGAGGCGCTCGAGCTCGAGTTTCCGCTGCGCATGGTCCGCTACGCCGTGCGGCGGGATACCGGAGGCCGGGGGCGGTTCCGCGGCGGCGACGGCGTCGTCCGTGAATTCGAGGCGCTCTCCGAGCTGCGCTTCTCGCTGCTCACCGAGCGCCGCGAGCATCCCCCGCCGGGAGCGGACGGTGGCGCGCCGGGCGCGTGCGGTCGCAACCTGCTCGACGGCGAGGAGCTGCCGGCGAAGGCCTCCGGCACGTTGGCGGCCGGCCAGCGCCTGCGGATCGAGACCCCTGGCGGTGGCGGCCACGGCAAACCGTCATCATCTGCGCCGTGAGCGGTGGCGTCGCCTTTCTCGGGCTTGGAATCATGGGATCGCGCATGGCCGCGAACCTCGACGCGGCCGGATTCCCGCTCACCGTCTGGAACCGGACGGCGGCGCGGGCGGAGGAGTTCGCCGCCGCCCATCCCGGCGTCGCCGTCGCCGGCACGCCGGCGCAGGCCGCCGCAGACAGCGGCTTCGTCGTCACGATGGTCGTCGACGGCCCGCAGGTCGAGCAAGTGCTGCTCGGCGAGGACGGCGTGGCCACCGGCGCGCGCCCGGGGACGCTGTGCATCGACTGCTCGACGATCGGCCCGGCGGCCACCCAGGCCATCGCCGAACGCCTCGCGGCCCATGACGTCCGCCTCCTCGACGCCCCGGTCACCGGATCGTCCCCCCGCGCCGAGGACGGAACGCTGACGATCATGGCCGGGGGCAGTGACGCCGACTTCGCCGCCGCCCAGCCGCTGCTCGAGGCGATGGGCCGCCTGATCGTGCACGCCGGCCCGCTCGGGCATGGCCAGGCGGTCAAGCTCATCAACAACGCCGTCGCCGCGATCAACGCCGCCACCGTCGGCCAGGCGCTGATCGTCGGCGCGCGCTCGGGACTCGATCTCGACGCGCTCGTCGCGGTGATGCAGGCGGGATCCGGAGCCTCGACGATGCTCGAGATCAAGGCGACGCCGATGCGCGAGCACGACTACTCGACGCTGTTCAAGCTCGACCACATGCTCAAGGACGTGCGGCTGTGCCTCGAGGAGGGGCAGGCGGCGGGGGCGCCATTCCCGTTCGCCGCGCTGACCCGGGAGATCCTCTCGGCGGCGAGCGGCCGCGGGCACGGCGACGACGACTTCGCTGCGCTGATCGAGGTGCTCGAAGCCGCGGCCGACACGAAGCTATAGGGGTGTAGCTATCAAAAGCGCCGAATTAGCAGGGAAATTTGGCATTTTCTGGGTCGTCACGTAGAATGACAAGTCCCCGTTGCCGTCGTTCACTTGCTGCGCGCCGGGGACCCCCTGAATTCGTCAAGCCCCGTCTCCCCACCCCCCTGAATCTATGCCGATTGCTTTCAAAGAATGGGCCGTCACCGTGCGGGCTCTCGCCGAAGGCGAGCAGCTCCTGACCCTACGCAAGGGCGGAATCCGCGAGCCCGAGAAGCACTTCAAGCTCGAATACGAGCGCTTTTTCCTCTACCCCACGTTCGATCACCAGCGGTCCGACCTCGTTCGCGAGTCGCACCGCCCGGAGCTCGCCCGCGCCCTCGAGGAGGGCGTGTGGAGCGACGGTGAGCCGCCTCCGGGCGCGCTTCTGCGTGACGGCGATATCGCCCAGCCCGACCGCGTGCGCATCCGCGCGTGGGCCGAGGTCGCGGCGCATTTCACCATCACCGACCGCCGCGCGGTCGACGCGCTCTCGCCGTTCTACGTGTGGACCCCCGACTACGCCGAGAAGCGCCTGGCGTGGAAGCGGCGTCATCCCCTGCACGTGATTCTGCTGCGCACGTACCGGATCCCGCGGCCGGTCACCGTCAAGGTCCGCGATGAGTACGCGGGCTGCCGCTCGTGGATCGAGCTGACCCGCGACCTCCCGTTCGAGGGCACACCCGTGCTCTCCGACGACGAGTTCGACCGGGCCGCTGAGGAGATCGCCTCGATCGCCTCCGATCGCCAGCCGGTGCTGGTCTGAGGAAATAGCGAGAGTCCGGCGGCCCCGACCAGGGCCGCCGGATCCCGTGATGGCCTGGGTCGAGTCCGTCTCGCCCTCGTTCCGCGCGAGGCACGACGACGCCGATGCGGATGACGCCGACCGCACGCTCGGCTCGCTCGAGCGCACCCGCGCTCGGCTCGATGAGCTGTTCCCGCACACCGTCGCCGACCTCACCGTCGTGCTGCACCGGGACAACGTCTCCCTCACCCTCTCGAACCCGCTTCTGCCGCTCCAGCGCCTCGCCACCGCGCCGGCGGCACGCCGCTACGTGGCCGGCTGGGCGAGCCGCGAGGAGCTTCACGTGCTCGCCCCCTCGGCCCTGCGCGAGCGGGCCTCGAACGTCCCCGGATCGGCGGAGATGCTCGCCCTCACCGCGGCCGCGCTGTACGCGCGGCGGGTAATTGTCGAGAACAACCGCTCCCTGCCCCGGCGCTGGCCGGCCACGGTGGTGGCGCAGACCCGGTGGGCGTGGCTGCTCGAGGGGTCGGCCCGCTGGTTCTCCGGACAGACCGACCACGCCCGCGCGGCCATCGCCCGCCGCCTGCGCGAGGGCGGACGCCCGAGTTTCCCCCCGGCGTCCGCGACGCGACGCTGCTCGGGGGGACGGTGATCGACCTTCTCGTCCGCGAGGAGGGCGAGCTCGCCGCGGCGCAGTTCGCGACCCGGCTGCACCCGCAGGGGCAGCGGGCCGCGCTCAGCGAGGCCTTCGGTGGCCGCCCGCTCGTGCACACCGAGGGCGCCTGGCGCTCTCACCTCGCGCGGCTGGCCAGCGCCTCGGGTCGTCAGAGCCCGCGGAGATAGCCGACCACCCGCTTGCCCTCGGCGGCGAGCGTGTGCCGCTCACGCTCGGACAGGGCGGCGAACGGCTCGACCGCGACCTCGGGCCCGCGCAAACGCCAGACCGCGGCGACCCGCCCGCGCACGAGCGCGAACGGCCGGAACACGCCCCCGCTGATGATCCGCTCGTCGTGCCCCGCGGTGAGGAACGTACGCGAGGCCCAGCCGAGCAGCGCGGGATCGAACGCCCCGAGCAGTCGCGGCGGTGGCAGCGGGGCGGGGCGGCGCGCGGCGCGGAGGGTGAGCAACCCGTCCCGGCGCTCCCCGAGCTCGCCGGCGATCCGCTGCAGGGCCGCCCGGGCGTCACGCAGCGGCAGCCCGGCCCAGCGCGCGAGGTCGCGGTCGGTGGCCGGGCCGTGACCGGCGAGATAGCGACGCGCGAGCTCGGCGAGCGCATGGTCGCGGTCGAACCGCGGCGCGGGGCCGAGCCAGTCGCGGACGAGCACGAAGGCCTGGATGTTTCCGGCCATGGGACCGCGCACAATCAGCCCGCGCAGCGACGCGAGGGCGAGGATGTGGACGAGCGCCTGCCCGGCCGTGGGGATGCCGGCGGCCTGGAGCCGCTCGCGGAGCGCGTCGCGGCCGAGCGGCCCGTCGGCGGCGAGGGCGCGCTCGATCAGGGTTACCGCGCGCTCGGCGGCGGCCGGCGACACGCCCTCCTGCGCGAGCCGGGTGCGGTTCGCCGTGGCGAGGGGCGGCGTCGTCAGGGCGTGGAGCCAGAAGTAGTCCTCGGCGCGGACGAGATGAAGCGTGAAGCGATTGAGCGAGGTGATGATCAGCGAGCGCTCGTCCGTGAGCGCGCGCTCGAAATCCTCAAGCGCGGGGGCGCGGGTCCGCGCCCGGATGGCGAGCCGGACGCCGCGCGGATCCTGGGCCTGCACGGCGAGCAGCCGCTCGGCGACGGCGACGGGATCGGCGGCCGGTCGTCCCGCGAGCAGCTGGGCGGTGAGTCGCGCGGCGAGGATCGCGCGCCCCTAGCGAACGAGCTCGCTGGCCAGCCACACGATCAGCACGCCGACGGCGAGCGCGACGAGCAGCCCGGCGAGCAGCCGGCCGGGTGCGATCACCGGTCCGCGGCGCTCGGCGGGAATCAGCTCGGCCTCGAGCAGCACCTCGCGGGCCGCGATCGCGCCCGACTGCGGGACCATCACGTCACGGGGCCCGGCGGCGAGAAAGTCGGGGACGTCGAACCCGGCGCTGCGCCGCAGCAGGCTCGGGACGCCCTCCTCGAGCAGCAGCCCCTGGATGAACTCGCCCTCGGCCTGGTTGCGGGCGCCGGCCACCCGCACGAGCGGCCCCTCGGCGAGCTGGGGCTTGATCTTGCGCGCGCGGCGGTGGCGCTCGGAGATCGTCTCCGGCGCGTCGCCCTCGAGCACGAGCGGCGTCCCGCAGTCCGGGCAGAACCGCTCCCCGGCGTCCTGGTGGCGCCCACAGCTCGGGCAGCGAAGCGAACCGCCCGAGGCGGGGGTGCTCACGCGACGGTGAGCTCGGCCTCGCTCACCTTGCCGTCCTCGATTCGCCACGTCCGGACCTCGACGTCCTCCCCGGCGAGACCGATGATGATCCACAGCACACCGGGCCAGGCCTTGGCGAAGTTGATGTCGGTCTGCGAGGGCCGTGGCTCACTGCGCGTGTGTGAGTGATAGATCGCGCCGAGCTCGAGCTCCGCGTCCTCGATCTTGGTGTAGATGTCGTACTGCTCGCGGCCGTCGATGACGAAGCGAAACGGGCTCGCCTCGACATTCGTCGTGCGGTAGACGTGCACGATCTCCGAGTCGCGCGAGGCGACCATTCCGCAGCATTCGTTCGGCGCCTCCTCGCGCGCGTGGGCGATCATCGCGTCGTAGTCCGGGCGTGAGATCCGCATCGGTGGCGAGGCTACCAGCCGCTCTATTTCCGGCCCTGGACGAACGCGTCGGGGACGACCTGGTTGTAGCCGGCGTCGTGGGGATGGAGGAACTGGGCGAGAAGCGTGAAATGCTGCGCCTCACTGGCCAGGATCTCGGCCGCGAGCGCGAGCAGCCGGGCGTCGGCGAACTTCGAGAGGGCGGCGAAATACGCCCCTTCGGCGACGCTCTCGGTCTGTGTGAGCAGCCTGAGCGCGGACTTCTCGTTGCTCAGGTCGGTGAGCGCGACGGTAACGCGATGGCGCGCGAGCTCGGCATCGACCTGGGCCGGTGTCGTCGCGGGCGCCGGGGGCACCCCGCCGAGCAGCTTCAGCTCGGTGCGCAACGCCGCGGCGTGGGCATGCTCCTGGGTGAGCACGCGCCGGGCAAGCCGATGGGCGGGTGGACTGAGCCGCCCGCTGTCGAGCACGTGGGCGTAGACGGTGGCGACGAGTGCCTCGGTGCGGAGCAGCCCGCTGAGCAGGTCCTGGTCGGACGGCGGGCTCGTCGAGCTGTCGGCGAGGGCGGACGCCGGCTCGCTCAGCCGCAGGGCGCCGGCCAGCAGCGCGCCGGCCAGCATACCCCGCCGGGTCGCGCCCGCGTTCGCCGGCCGGGGACGGTCCTCGCCGGCGGTCGGCGCGAGGGTCTCACGCGCCGGTGACAAACGGACCTCTCAGAGCCGGCGTGCCGAGCGCCTGGCGCAGGACGGTCAGGTGCTGAGCGTCGTTGGCGAACATCGAGGCCACCGCGGCCCGCACGTCGCCGGGCGAGACGATCGGGATCGCCGCGAGGTAGCCCCGCATCTGCTCGCTCTCGAGACCGATCAGCAGCGCCAGGATGTCGCTCTGGCGCGTGGAGTGGCCGAGGTCGTAGCTCGCGGCGGGCTTCACGGCCGTCCCCCCGGCCTGCTTGACGAGCCCGACCAGCTCGCCAGCGTGGATGAGCTCCTGGTTCAGACAGTGCTTGGCGGCGCTGTGGGCCGAGCCGACGAGCAGCGGAATCCCCGCCGTGTAGGCGGCGATCGCGTGGTGGGTGAGGGCGAGCGAGCCGTTGAGCGCGCGGACGTCCTGCGAGCGCGCCTGCGGCGGGATCTTGTGCACCTTGGGCCGGCGGGAGGCGCGTCCGCACCCCGAGAGGACAGCACCGGTGGCGAGCAGTGCCGTCCCTGACGCGCCGAGAAGTCCGCGCCGAGTGCTCGTCGCGGCGCGCGGCGCCGCGGTCACCACCAAACGGTGGCGTCCAGATTCGCGATCTCCTCCACGGGCCGCGTGTAGATCCCAGAGGAGAGGTACTTCCATCCGTCGTCGGCGACGATGAAGACGACGTTGCCCTCGTCGAGCTCGCCGGCGATCCGCACCGCGACGCGCGCGATCGCCCCCGATGACACCCCGGCGAAGATCCGCTCCTCCTCGAGCAGCTTGCGGGTGAAGACGATCGCATCGGTGTTGGTCACGAAGATCTTGCGGTCGAGCAGCGCAAGGTCGATGATCGGCGGGATGAAGCCGTCCTCGAGGCTGCGCAGGCCCTGGACCGGCTCGCCCTGCATCGGCTCCGCCGCCACGATCTTGACCTGATCGCCGAGCTCCTCCTTGAGCCGGCGGCCATTGCCCATCAGCGTCCCGCCGGTGCCGAGACCCGCGACGAACGCCGCGACCTCGTCGAGCTCCTCGAGGACCTCGAGCGCGGTCCCGTTGTAGTGGGCGAGCGGGTTGGCCTGATTGCCGTACTGGTAGGGCATGTAGTACGAGGCGTCCTTCTCGGCCATGTCGAGCGCGAGCTCGACGGCGCCGTTGGACCCCTTCGAGCCCTCGGAGTAGACGATCTCGGCGCCGTACATCCGCAGCAGCTCGGTGCGCTCCGGGGTCACGTTCTCCGGCATCACGACCTTGACCGGGTACCCCTTGCGGCCGCAGATCATGGCCAGCGAGATCCCCGTGTTCCCCGACGTCGGCTCGAGGATCGTCTGGCCGGGCCGGATCAGGCCGCGGTCCTCCGCGTCCTCGATCAACGAGCGGGCGACGCGATCCTTGACCGAGCCGGTGGGGTTGTGGGACTCGAGCTTGGCCCAGATCCGCACGCCCGGCTTGGGGCTGAGACGCTTGAGTTCGACCAGCGGCGTATGCCCGATGGACTGAACGATGTCGCCGTAACGGCCCCCGCAGGGCTTGTTCTGAAGGCGTTCCACCGCCATAGCTATACGAAGTGTAGCGAGGCCGGAGGGACCGGCGATCAGTCTTTGCCGCCCGCCATCGCGGGCAGGATGACGAGCGTGTCGTTCTCGCCCACCGTCGTATCGAGCCCGTCGAGGACCCGGACGTCCTCGTCGTTGAGATAGACGTTGACGTAGCGGTTGAGGCCGCCGTCGGCGGCGAACAGCTGGTTCTGGGTCTCAGGGTGCGCCTCGGCGACCGCGCCGAGGATCTCGCCGACGGACGCGCCCTGCGCGGTCAGCTCCTTCTCCCCGCCGACGGCAGGGCGCAGCACGGGTGGTATGCGAACGGTGGCCATGGCCGGGAACCCTAGTGTGCGCCTGCGCAGAACGCTTCGTAGTCCGGGAAGTAGCCCATCTCCTCGTCGGAGATGGCCTCCGGCTCGCGCGAGCAGATCGGGCAGTCGGGGTCGCGGCGGACCTTGACCTCGGTGACCCGCGCCGACAGCGCGTCGTACATGAGCAGCCGGCCGATGAGCAGGTCGCCCTCGCCGAGGATGAGCTTGATCACCTCGGTGGCCTGGAGCAGTCCCATCGTGCCGGGCAGCACGCCGAGCACGCCGTTGGCGCCGCACGACGGGGCGAGCTCGGCCGGCGGCGGGACCGGGAACAGGCACCGGTAGCACGGACCCTCGTAGGGCTTGAACACCGACAGCTGGCCCTCGAAGCCGAGGATCGCCGCCGAGACGACCGGGATGCCGAGCCGCACCGAGGCGTCGTTGAGCAAATACCGGGTGGGGAAGTTGTCGAGGCCGTCGACGACGACGTCGTACCCGGGCAGGATGTCCATGATGTTCTCGGGGCCGAGCCGGACCGCGTACTTGTTGACGCGGACGTCGGGGTTGAGTGCGCGGATCGTCTTCTCGGCGGAGTCGACCTTCGGCTCGCCGATCCGCTCGCTCGAGTGGATCACCTGGCGCTGGAGGTTGGACAGGTCGACGACGTCGTTGTCGACGATGCCGAGCGTGCCGACGCCGGCCGCCGCGAGGTAGAGCGCGGTCGGCGAGCCGAGCCCGCCGGCCCCAAGCAGCAGCACCTTGGCGTCGAGCAGCTTCTGCTGGCCCTCGATGCCGACCTCGGGAAGGAGCAGGTGGCGGGAGTAGCGTTCGCGCTGCTCGGCGGTCAGCGTGCGGGGCTGGTCGACCTCGTAGCCGCGGTCCTTCCACAGCGTGAAACCGCCGGTCATGTGCTCGACGTTCGCGTAACCGAGATCCTCGATCATCGTCCGAGCCGCCCAGGCCGAGCGGTTGCCCGACTGGCAGTAGAGGATCACGTGCTGGCCACGGTCGGGGGCCGCGCCCTCGATCCGAGTCTCGAAGTAGCTCTTCGGCACGTGCTTGGCGCCGGGGATGTGGCCGGCCGACCACTCCTCGGTCTCTCGCACATCGATGACGACGGCGCCGTTGGAGACCTGCTCGCGCACCGTGGCCGGGTCGACTTCGACGACCCAACTTCTGATCTGGCGGAGAACCTCTGCTCCGGACGGGCTCATCTGTACAAACTCCTCAAAGGCGGTCTGGATTCAATGCTTCCCAAAGTATAGCGAGGGAATGGCCCGACACCGCCGGCTTCGCCGGCGCGCGGCGACATTCCTCAAGGGTAGACCTGCGGTGCCGCGGCGAACAGGAAGGACGGCGCGAGGGCCCCAGAAACGGCTACGGGGCGCCCCTTGCGGAGCGCCCCGCCAAGCCTGACCCAATCCATAGCGAATCCCTCGCCCGAGTGCTGTCGTTCAGAAGTCCAGAGGGGCTCGCACCAGGATTATCGGTCAACGGGGTTTCGGCCGATATCAGGTTCAGACCCCATCTTGGTGTTCGGCCCATTTTGGTTGCAGAATCCTTCCTCCGCCCCCGCTCGCGCTTCAACATCGTGAAGTCTCGGCCCCTGCTTGCCCAGGTGCTGGCGGTCAACCTGCTGCTCGTCGCGGGCACGGTGCTCGTCGCGACGATCGTCGTCGACGTCCAACCGGTGACCGCGATCCGTGGCCGCGAGATCATCGTGCTCGGCCTCGCGGTGGTCGCGACCCTGCTCGGCAACTGGCTGCTCCTGCGACGCCGGTTCGCCCCGCTCGATCGGGTGATCTCGGCGATGGAGCAGATCGACCTCGCCAACCCCCGGCAGGTCCCTCTCACCCGGCGGCGCGGCGACAGCATCGAGGTGCTGCGGCTCGAGAGCGCGTTCAACCGAATGATCTCCCGCCTCGAAGTCGAGCGCCGTGAGGCGGGCCGCGCGGCCATCCGCGCCCAGGAGCGCGAGCGCCGCCGGATCGCTCAGGACCTCCATGACGAGGTCAACCAGGCGCTCACCGCCGTCTCGCTGCGGCTCCAGGCCTCGATCGAGCACGCCCCACTGGACCTCAAGCGTGAGCTCACCGAGACGAAGCGACTCTCGACGCGGGCGATGGAGGAGCTGCTCGCCCTCGCTCGCCAGCTGCGCCCGGCGCTGCTCGACGACCACGGGCTGATCCCCGCCCTGCACAGCCAGGTGCGCGACTTCTCCGAGCAGACCGGCATCGCGGCGACCTTCCACTCCCGGGGAGCCCATCCGCGCCTGAGCCCGGAGCAGCAGCTCGTCATCTACCGCGTGACGCAGGAAGGTCTGTCGAACATCGCCCAGCACGCCGAGGCCCGCAAGGTCGTAGTCGAGCTGTCGTTCATCGGCCGCACGGTGCTGTGCGTCAGCGACGACGGCCGGGGCTTCACCACGCCGCGCAGCGGCGGTCTCGGCTTGACGGGCATGCGGGAGCGAGCGCTGCTCGCCGGCGGCCGGCTCGTCATCTGGTCGGCGGAAGGGGAGGGAACACGAGTGGAGTTGACAATCGAATGAGTGCACTGAGAATCCTTATCGCCGATGACCACGCCATCGTCCGTTCGGGCATCCGGCTCCTGCTCGAACGTCAGAGCGACCTCGAGGTCGTCGCCGAGGCGGGGGACGGCATCGAGGCCGTCCAGCAGGCCCTGGCCACGCGGCCGGACCTCTGCATCCTCGACGTGAGCATGCCGCGCATGACGGGACTGCAGGCGGCCCGGGAGATCCGTTCCCACGTGCCCGAGGCGCGCGTGCTGATCCTGTCGATGCACGACGACGAGCACTACCTGTTCGAGGCGCTCAAGGCGGGCGCGTCGGGGTACGTGCTCAAGCGCGAGGCCGACCAGGACCTCGTCGGCGCCGTGCGCGCGGTCGGCCGCGGCGAGGCCTTCCTCACCAACGCCGCTGAGCGCTCGATCATCCGCCAATGGATGGCCGACGGGTCCAAGGGCCCGGTCGTGCCGCTCACCGCGCGCGAGGAGGAAGTGGTCAAGCTGATCGCCGAGGCGCACACCAACGCCCAGATCGCCGAGATCCTCCACGTGTCCGAGAAGACGGTCGAGTCCCATCGCGGCAACGTGTTGCGCAAGCTCGGCATGCGCGACCGCGTCGAGCTCGTCCGCTACGCCATCCGCCGCGGTCTCGTCGAGGCCTAGGCACGCCCGCCGGGGCGGCCGCGCGTCGAGGCGTAGGCCACAGCCGCCGGGGCCGGGCTACCATCGCGGCGGCGATGCGCGCCCCCGCCGACCACCCGATTCCCGCGCCGCCGTTCCCGGCCAAGCTGCCGTGGATCAACGCGACGATGATCCGGATGGATCAGCAGCGCGGGCGGCCGGTGCTCGTCGAGTTCTGGGACTTCTGCCGGCCGAACTCGATCCGCACCCTCCCCTACCTGCGGGCCTGGCACGAGCGCTACGCCGCCGAGGGCCTGCGGGTCATCGGCGTGCACGCGTCGGGCTTCCCGCCCTCCCAGGACCCCGAGGCGGTGCGCGCCGCCGTCGACCGGCTCGACATCCCCTATCCCATCGTCGTCGACACCGAGTATGCGATCTGGAAGGCGTACGGCATCTTCGGCTGGCCGTCGCGCTACCTGTTCGACCACGAGGGGATCCTGTTCGACTACCACATCGGCGAGGGGGCCTACGAGGAGACCGAGCGGGCGATCCAGGAGCTGCTCGAGACCACGCGTGACCCCGTCGCCCCGCTCCGCCCCGAGGACGCGCCCGGCGCCCTCGTCACCCGCCAGAGCGAGGACGTCCAAGGTCCCTACAGCGGGCCTTACGAGGCCGGCGGGGTGTGGGCGGTGCTCGACGGCCGCGGCACGGTGACCGCGAACGGTCGCGTCGTCACCGTCGATCATCCCGGCTGCTACGAGCTCGTCGCCCACGAGCACAGCGTGACCGGCGAGCTCGAGCTCGAGGTCGGCGACGGCGTCGAGTGCTACGCGGTCTGCTTCACGCCCGGCCTGGCTCGTAGGCCACCGTCGCACTGCGGCGTGGCAGGCGATGCGCGACCGGTTCTACGCGGTGTCGAGCAGGTTGACGAGCTCCGGCGGCCCGACCGCGTCGAGGCGCACGGCGAAGCCCGCCCGGTAGGGACTCTCGTGTGGTCGCGGCCCGAGGAAGGCCGGCTCGTGGACCCAGCAGCCCGCGTTGAGCAGCCGGGCACCGGCGCCGGCGCGCCACTCCGAGCGGTCATCGGCGGCGAGCGGCCCGGCCCGATGGGTGTGGCCGAAGATGACGTGCTCGGCACGCACCCCGAGCTCGTCGAGGACCTCGCCGAAGGCGGCGAGCGCCGAACGCCGCAGGGCCGGGCCGGAGATGTCGGCGCGCAGCGGCCCGAGGCCGGCCCGGTTGAGCGCGGCGATGAGCACCGGGAGGCCCGCGGTGAGCGCGGTGCGGCGCAGCCGCCGGCCGCCAGCCACCGCCGTCGCCGGACAGCGCTCGCCAGGCGTGGGCCGAGGCGCCGTGCGAGCTGCGGCCGAGCGTCGTGCCCCCGCGCTGGGCGATCGCGTAAAGCCAGGCGTAGATCGGGGCCAGGATCGCCTCGTAGCGCTCGGCCCCGCGCCGCCCCGGAGTTGCCGAGTAGGCGCGCCATCGCCCCCGCCCCGAGGCGCTCGAACATCGGCACGGTCGTGTGGCGGTCGGCGTAATGGCCGTGGGTCGCGTAGACGTCCTCGCGCAGCCAGACGCCGGGATAGGCGACCGACAGCTCGTGCGGGCGCCAGCCACTCGGCGAGCGTGGCGAGCATCTCCCCCGGCTGCCGGTCGACCTCGCTCTGCAGCCCGAGCGGCGGCGGCGGGCCCTCCCGCGCCCGGCGCTCGAACCAGGCCGCGAGCAGCTGGTGGTCGTGGTTGCCGGGCACGAGCACGACGCGGGCGCCGGGGGGCAGCGCGGCGCCGAGCGCCTCGAGCACCGGCCGGGCCGCGGCCAGCGCCTCGCGGGCCGGCCCATGGCGGAGCTCGACCACGTCACCGAGCAGCACGAGCTGCTGGACGTCGGCGAGCGCCGAGAGCAGCGCCGCCCGCGCGGCAGGAGTCCTGGAGGACGTCGCGACCCCGTCTGCGCGCCGAGGTGGAGGTCGGAGACGACCAGCGTGCGCAGCGGCGTGAGTGCCTCGATCTAGCTGGCGGCCCCGGCCATCGCCTGGCGGATGACCTTGGGGAGCATGAAGCGGACATCCTCCTGGATGACCTCGAGCTCGCGCACGTCGGTGGTGCCGCGGTCGCGGAAGAAGGCGACGAGCCGCTGGACGAGCTCCTCCGGCGCGCTCGCGCCAGAGGTGATGCCGACGACGCGCTTGCCCTCAAGCCACTCCTCCTGCACCTGTCCCTCGTTGTCGATCAGGTAGGAGTCGGAGCCGTGCTCGCGGGCCACCTCGACGAGGCGGTTGGAGTTCGACGAGTTGCGCGAGCCGATGACGAGCACGAGATCGCACTCGCGGGCGAGCTGCTTGACCGCCGCCTGGCGGTTGGTGGTGGCGTAACAGATGTCGTCGGTGCGAGGGCCGACGATCGCCGGGAAGCGCTCGCGCAGGCGCGCGATGATCGCCGTGGTCTCGTCGACCGACAGCGTCGTCTGGGAGATGTAGGCGACCTTGGCCGGATCCTCGACCTCGAGCCGGTCGACGTCGGCCTCGTTCTCGATCAGCACGATGTGGTCGGGTGCCTCGCCCATCGTGCCCTCGACCTCCTCGTGGCCGGCGTGGCCGACGAGCACGATCGTGTAGCCGTCGGCGGCGAACTTCTTGGCCTCGACGTGCACCTTGGTCACGAGCGGGCAGGTGGCGTCGATCGTGTGCAGACGCCGCTCCTGCGCGTTGGCGTGGACGCTCGGGGCGACGCCGTGGGCGGAGAACACCACCGTCGCGCCCTCGGGCACCTCGGTCTCGGACTCGACGAACACCGCGCCGCGGGCGCGCAGTTGCTCGACCACGTGCTTGTTGTGGACGATCTCCTTGCGGACGTAGACCGGAGCGCCGTACAGCTCGAGCGCCCGCTCGACGGTCTGCACGGCCCGGTCGACGCCCGCGCAGTACCCGCGCGGCGCGGCGAGCAGCAACGTATCCGGCGCGTCACCCATGCGCCCAGTGTAGGCGGTCGTTCCGGGGTGTCGCCCGGACGTACCGCGCCGACACCGTCAGTCGTTGGCGGTGACCGTCTCGAGCAGGTCGGCGAACTGCCGGCGAGCGGCCTCGCGCCGGGTCGGCACGTGCTCGCTGGGGATCCCGTCGGCGGGGGCCTCGTAGCCGCGCAGGACCTGGCGGGCGACCGAGGCCCGGTGCACCTCGTCGGGGCCGTCGTAGATGCGCGCCGCGCGGGCGAAGCGGTACATCGCCTCGAGCGGCAGGTCGGTCGAATAGCCGAGCGCGCCGTGGGCCTGCACCGCCCGGTCGACGACGTCGTGGAGGACCCGGGCGCCGAAGTACTTGATCATCGCGATGTCCCGGCGCGCGCCGAGCACGCCGTCGGTGTCCATCTTCCACGCCGCATGCAGGGTCATCAGCCGCGCCGCCTGCATCTCCGCGGCGGAGTCGGCGATCCAGTTCTGCACGCTCTGGTGCTGGGCGAGCGTCGAGCCGTGGGCGTAGCGGTACAGCGAGCGCTCGCAGAGCATGTCGAACGCCCGCCGGGCGACCCCGAGCCAGCGCATGCAGTGGTGGATGCGCCCCGGATACAGCCGCTGCTGGGCGATCAGGAACCCGGCTCCCGGCGCGCCGAGCAGGGCCTGCGCCGGCACCCGGACGTCCTCGTAGAGGATCTCGGCGTGGTTGCCGTAGCGCCCGAAGCTGTCGTACGGGTGCTCCATCGTGGCGACGTCGCGGACGATGTTCACCCCCGGCGTGTCGGCGTCGACGATGAACATCGAGGCACGCTGATGGGGGCGAGCCTCGGGGTCGGTGACGGCCATGACGATGAGGAAGTCGGCGATCGAGCCGTTGGAGGAGAACCACTTGTGCCCGTTGATGACCCACTCGTCGCCGTCCTTGACGGCCGCGGTCCGCAGCAGCGTCGGGTCCGAGCCGGCGGTGTGCGGCTCGGTCATGCTGAAGGCCGACTTGAGGTCCCCGGCGAGCAGCGGATGCAGGTAGCGGTCCTTCTGCTCCGGGCTTCCGGCGAGGGCGAGGATCTCCGAGTTGCCCGAGTCGGGGGCGGCGTTGCCGAACACGAGCGGGGCGATCGGCGAGGTCCCGAGGATCTCGTGCATGAGGCCGAGCTTGACCTGGCCATAGCCCTGCCCGCCGAGCTCGGGCTCGAGGTGCGCCGCCCACAGCCCCTGGGCCCTGACCTGCTCCTGCAGCGGGCGCACGGCGGTGACGAGTCCGTCCCAGCCGAGCTCGTCGTAGAGCGTCTCGAGCGGCCAGACGTTGGCCCGGACGAAGTCGGTCATCCAGTCGAGCTTGGCTTGAAATTCCGGTTCTGTGGAGAAATCCCAGGACATGGCCGGGGACCGTATCGCGCCGTCGGCGCCCGGTCCAGCGCGTCTGCGATGGGGGTAGGCTTCACGCAGCGCGCATGGCTCAACAACACCTCGACCGGCTCACCTCAATCGATGCCTCGTTCCTTCACCAGGAGGGCTCCGCGTCGCACATGCACATCGGTGGCGTGCTCGTCTTCGACGGACCGCCGCCGCGCTTTCAGGACTACCTCGACCACGTTCGCGGCCGTCTGCATCTCGTCCCGCGCTACCGCCAGAAGCTGAGCACGCCCCCGCTGGAGGCGGGGCGGCCGCTCTGGGTCGACGACCCGAGCTTCAACCTCGAGTACCACGTCCGGCACGCGGCGCTGCCCGCGCCCGGCACCGAGCAGCAGCTCCTGCGCCTCGCCGCCCGCGATCGCCTCTCAGCAGCTCGACCGCTCCAAGCCGCTGTGGGAGAGCTGGCTGGTCGAGGGTCTCGACGGCGACCGCTTCGCGCTCATCTTCAAGACCCACCACGCCCTCGTCGACGGGGTCTCGGGCGTCGATCTCGCCACCGTGCTGTTCGACCTCGAGCGCGATCCGGCCCCCGCAGAGCGCCGAGCTCGAGCCCTGGCAGCCGAAGCCCGAGCCGACGGGCCTCGACCTGGTCGCCGCCGGCCTGCGCGGCGCGGTGACCACGACCGCCGAGCTCGTCGTCCGGGCGGTCGGCGCGGCCGCCCGGCCGACCACGTCGTTCGGCATCCTCCGTGACGCCGCCGAGGGCGTCGGCGAGATCGTCTGGGCCGGCCTCAACCCGGCCCCGGAGACGCCGCTCAACGTCGAGATCGGGCCGCACCGCCGCTTCGCCGTCGTCCGCCAGCAGCTGTCGGACTACAAGGAGGTCAAGAACGCCCTCGGTGGCACGGTCAACGACGTCGTGCTGACCGTCGTCTCGGGCGCGCTGGCCGGCTGGCTGCAGTCACGCGGCGTGCGGACCGAGGGGCTCGAGATGCGCGCTCTCGTTCCCGTCTCCGTGCGGACCAAGGAGCAGCGCGGGACGCTCGGCAACCAGCTCACGGTGATGCGCGGCCCGCTGCCGGTGTACATCCCCGATGCCGTCGCCCGGCTGCGGGTCGTCAAGGAGGCGATGGACGGCCTCAAGGAGTCCAAGCAGGCCGTCGGGGCGGCCACCCTGGCCGCGGTCAACAACCTCGCGCCGCCGACGATCCTCGCCCAGGCCTCGCGGCTCAACTTCTCCACCCGCCTGTTCAACCTGATCGTCACGAACATCCCGGGCCCCCAGCTGCCCCTCTACGTGCTCGGCCGCGAGCTGCGCGACCTGTTCCCGGTCGCCTTCCTGCCCGAGCACCATGCGCTGGCGATCGCGATCATGTCCTACAACGGCCGCATCGAGTACGGGCTGCTCGGCGATTACGACGCGCTCCCGGACATCGACCTCATCGCCGAGGGGATCGACGCCGCGCTCGCGCAGCTGCTGGCCGTCGCCCGCGGCGGAGCGTCGGCGCCTCGCGAGGTCGAGGCGCCGAGCGCCAACGGGTCTCCGGCGCCGATTCTCCCGCCGGCGCGCACGCACACCAAGCGGGGCCCGGCGGCCGACATGCGGGCCAAGCGGATGCGCGGCTCCCGGCCCCCGCGGCGACGTCCAGCCAGGCTGACGCAACCTGCCGTTGCGCGATACCGTTCCCAGGGCATGGAAAGCGAACTGATTCAACCCGACGAGACCGCCTACCGGCTCGAGCTGACCGCGGCGCAGCTGAAGATCGTCCACACCGCGCTGAAGGCGCTGTACGACGATCTCGGCCACGAGGAGCACGACGTCAAGCAGGTCGTCGCCTCGGTCCTCGCCAAGCTCCCCGGCGAGCACGAGATCCGGGCGATCGACCTCGAGCGCGAGCTCGGCGAGGGTCGCGCATCGGCGCCGGCCGCCGAGGACTGAGGATCAGCCGGTCGCGACGCTCAGAACCCGAGCGCGAACTTGGCGTCCTCGCTCATCCGCTCGGGCGTCCACGGCGGCGAGAAGGTCATCGTCGACTGGACGTCGGCGACGCCGTCGAGCTCGCCGACGAACTCCGCGATCTGCTCGGACACCTGCGGCCCGATCGGGCACCCGGGGCTGGTGAGGGTGTAGGTCACCCTGACCGTGCCGTCCTCGTCGACGGCCACGTCATAGATGAGACCGAGCTCGACGAAATCGAGCCCGAGCTCCGGGTCGATGACGTCACGCAGGGCCTCTGTCACGTCCTCCACGCTGACCATGGGGCCGAGTCTAGACGACACGTCGAGCACCGACTGGAAGCGTTGCCGAGAATCCGGTAGCGTGCCGCCATCGTCGCCTTCGACCAACAGCCCCCCACGTTGCGCTGCAGTGGTGACGAGGACCGCGCGACCCAGGGACTGAGGCGACCGGCCCTGTTCCGGGCCCTGCGCTCTCAGGGCGGCGACGTCATCGTCGACCTGAGCGCACTGGTCCTTCGCCGACACCTCGCTGATGCTCGATCTGGCGATGCTGTCGCGGCGCCTGCGGACTCGCGGCCGCGCGATTCTCCTCCGCCGGCCCCAGCCCCAGGTGCGGACCCTGATCGAGCTCGTCGGGCTCGATCGCCTGCCCGGCGTGCGCCTCGAGGGCCCCGCGCCGGCGG
>CAVWAC010000018.1:0-160210 GCA_963752905.1 uncultured Solirubrobacterales bacterium | reverse complement strand
CGGAATCGCACGGGGCGATTCCGTCGGAAGAAATCGAGATTTCTTCAAGGTGACCGCCCTGAGGCGATCACCCAATACCCGTGTCATTGGCTACTGTGCAGTTTTCAAGGTCCGCGAAGAGGCTTCAACTGCTACGCGCATGGCCCGGGACACAGTCCAGCGAGCCACCGGCAGCAGCCGGTCTCTCAAAACTCAACAGCATGCGAGGCGCCCAGCCGGCCATCAGGCCGCCTGAACACTTGCCAGGTCCGGTCGACATATCTAAAGGCCGATGCGCTCGAGGAGAGCGTCGCGGAGCTCGAGAGCTCGAGACGACGATCCTGCCGGCATCGGTGCCTCCCGGTTGAAGGAGGCTCCCTAGAAAGGAGGTGATCCAGCCGCAGCTTCCGCTACGGCTACCTTGTTACGACTTCACCCCAGTCACGAGCCCCACCTTCGACGGCTCCCTCCAATAAAGGTTAGGCCACCGGCTTCGGGTGTTGCTCACTCCCGTGGTGTGACGGGCGGTGTGTACAAGGCCCGGGAACGTATTCACCGCGGCAATGCTGATCCGCGATTACTAGCAACTCCGCCTTCATGCAGGCGAGTTTCAGCCTGCAATCCGAACCGAGACGCGCTTTAAGGGATTCGCTCCACCTCGCGGTCTTGCAGCCCTCTGTACGCGCCAATGTAGCACGTGTGTAGCCCTGGACATAAGGGGCATGATGACTTGACGTCATCCCCACCTTCCTCCGGTTTGTCACCGGCAGTCTCGCATGAGTCCCCAACTAAATGCTGGCAACATGCGACGGGGGTTGCGCTCGTTGCGGGACTTAACCCAACATCTCACGACACGAGCTGACGACAGCCATGCACCACCTGTGATCCTGCCCCGAAGGGAAGCCTTGTTTCCAAGGCGGTCAGGAACATGTCAAGCCCAGGTAAGGTTCTTCGCGTTGCGTCGAATTAAACCACATGCTCCGCTGCTTGTGCGGGCCCCCGTCAATTCCTTTGAGTTTTAGCCTTGCGGCCGTACTCCCCAGGCGGGGCACTTAATGCGTTAGCGTCGGCACGGAGGGAGTCGACACCCCCCACACCTAGTGCCCATCGTTTACGGCGTGGACTACCAGGGTATCTAATCCTGTTTGCTCCCCACGCTTTCGCGTCTCAGCGTCAGTACCGTCCCAGCGAGCTGCCTTCGCCATTGGTGTTCCTCCTGATATCTGCGCATTTCACCGCTACACCAGGAATTCCACTCGCCTCTTCCGGACTCTAGCTCGACAGTATCCGCCCGCCTCCCGGGGTTGAGCCCCGGGCTTTCAGAGCAGACTTACCGAGCCGCCTACACGCTCTTTACGCCCAATGATTCCGGACAACGCTTGCCCCCTACGTATTACCGCGGCTGCTGGCACGTAGTTAGCCGGGGCTTCTTCTGAAGGTACCGTCACTTCAACTGGCTATTCACCAGCGAAGCTTCGTCCCAACTGAAAGGGGTTTACAACCCGAAGGCCGTCTTCCCCCACGCGGCGTTGCTGCGTCACGCTTTCGCGCATTGCGCAAGATTCCCCACTGCTGCCTCCCGTAGGAGTCTGGGCCGTGTCTCAGTCCCAGTGTGGCTGATCGTCCTCTCAGACCAGCTACCCATCGTTGCCTTGGTGAGCCATTACCTCACCAACAAGCTAATGGGCCGCGGGCCCATCTCGATGCGGAGGCCGAAGCTTCCTTTCCCCAGCGGCCTTAAGGCCGGAGGACACATCCGGTATTAGCCCGAGTTTCCTCGGGTTGTCCCGGTCATCGAGGCAGGTTACCCACGTGTTACTCACCCGTTCGCGGCTTTGCCCCAGGCCGAAGCCTGGTTCGTCGCTCCACTTGCATGTGTTAGGCACGCCGCCAGCGTTCGTCCTGAGCCAGGATCAAACTCTCCGTGAAGAACTGCCGGCGGGCGATCGTAACCACCCGCCATCACAAAGAGTCGTCAGGGATTACAACCCGCGATCGACGGGCAACCGAAGCCGCACCGCAGACACGCGGGTAAAAACCTGGGCCGATCCCTGGTGGGATCTGGCCCTTGCGCCACTAGCTGGGGGCCCGATGTACACGTGGGCCCCCGACGCAAGACGGGGTCAATCTTGGCACCGCCGTCCGAGCGACCCGACGAGGGGTCATTCGTCCGACGGCGTCGAACCTGGACACACTCCTCGATCGGGGTTCGATCGAAGGGTGCGCATGCTGTTGAGTTTTCAAAGACCGTCGCACCTCTTCGGAAGGGGTTTCCTTCGGGAGGGGTACGCCCGGAAACGGCAGGGCTCCGGGGCGGACAGATGAGTATAGCGCCGGTGCAGCCTGGTTGGGAATACCTCTCAGGCGCCGGCACATGCTCAGTGCCCGGCCGGGATCCGGACGGATCCGATCGCGGCGCGGGAGTATTGCAGGTCGGCCGAGCGGGCGGAGTGCGCCTCGCCTAGGAGAACACCTGCACGGTGACCTGCCGCCGACGCGGCCGGTCGTCGAAGTCGATCAGCACGAGCTGCTGCCACGTCCCGAGCATCAGCCGGCCGTCGACGATCGGCACCGATTCCGAGGGCCCGATCACCGCCGCCCGCAGGTGGGCGTGGGCGTTCGTGTCGTGGTTGAGGCGGTTGTGCTCGTAGTCCCCGACTGGCGGGATGAGCCGGTCAAGCAGGGCCTGGAGGTCATGGACGCCGCCCGGCTCATACTCCATCGCCGTGATGGCGACGGTCGACCCGGTGGCGAACACGGTCACAAGGCCGCGCTCCACCCCGGTCGTGCGGGCCACGCTCTCAACCCCCGCCGTGATGTCGACGATGTGGCCGTTGCCCGGGGTGTCGAGCCGGAGCATCCCGCCCTGGACCGCCATCACGCGCCCCGGACCGCCGTCGGCCCCCCGTCCACCGCCATCACGCGCGCCCGTCCGCCATCAGACCCCGCACGCGAACGCGGACGAAGCGGCGCTTTCCGAGCTGGAGCACCCGCCCGTCGATCGCCGTGCCGTCGACGTCGAGGGCGCCGCCGGCGACGGGCTCGCCATCGATCCGCACCCCACCCTGGGCGAGGCTGCGGCGGGCCTCCGAGGTGGAGACCCCGAACGCCTGCGCGAGCACGGCGGGCAGATGGACCGTCCCGTCACTCGCGGCCCAGTCGAGCTCCGGCACCTCCTCGGGCGCGGCGTGCTCGACGTGGACGCGGTCGAATGCCCGCTCGGCCGCCGCGGCGGCCGCCGCCGAGTGGAAGCGCTCGACGATCGCGCGCGCGAGCGCCCGCTTGGCGTCCCGCGGGCCGGCGTCCGGCGGCAGCTCGCGGTCGAGCAGCATGCGGTACCACAGGGCCAGCGAGGCATCGGGGATCGACAGCGTCTTGCCGTACATCTCCTCGGGCGGGTCGGTCACTCCGACGTAGTTGCCGTACGACTTCGACATCTTGCGCTCGCCGTCGGTGCCGGTCAGCAACGGCATGGTCAGGATCACCTGCCCCTCCTGACCGTACGCGCGCTGGATGTCACGGCCGAGCAGCAGGTTGAACTTCTGGTCGGTGCCGCCGAGCTCGACGTCGGCGCGGACGGCGACCGAGTCGTAGCCCTGGAGCAGCGGGTAGAGCAGCTCGAGCACCGAGATCGGCTCCTGGGCCTTGAAGCGCTTGGCGAAGTCGTCGCGCTCGAGGAGCTGGGCGACGGTCGTCGTGCGCACGAGCGCGAACAGATCCTCCATCGACATGTCGAGCCACTCGCTGTTGCGCACCACCTCGAGGGGCTCGGGCGACAGCACCTTGAGCGCCTGCTGCTGAAAGGTGCGGGCGTTGGCGTCGATCTCGGCGGGATCGAGCACCGGCCGCGTGCTCGAGCGCCCGCTCGGGTCGCCGACCCTGGCGGTGTAGTCCCCGACGATCAGCACGACCGTGTGACCGAGGTCCTGGAATTCACGCAGCTTCTGCAGGACGACCGTGAACCCGAGGTGGATGTCCGGGGCGGTGGGATCGATGCCGAGCTTCACGCGCAGCGGCCGGCCGAGCGCGAGCTTGCGCTCGAGCCCGCCGTCGGGCAGGCAGTCGATCGCGTTGCGGGTCAGCCATGTGGCCAGCTCTGCCGGGCTTCCGGCGGCGCCGGGACCGGTGTTCGCCAGCCCTGAAGCCGTCGGAACCGCCTCTGAATGCATCCGGGCGAATGCTAGACTTTCAGGCCCGACGGGGACTGCCGCCCGCTGCCGCCTGGGCTCGTGGTCCTCCTCTTTCGGCTGATCCTCGGCCGTTGGCTGCGCGACGCGGCCGAGAAGCAATCTTCGACCGCATGAGCGACGATGTTCAACACCCGAGCCGGGGCGCCGACCCACACGCGCCCGTCGAAATGGCGTCCTATCGGCGCCGCGGCTGGCGGCTCTGGCGTCGCGGTGAGCGGCCGCCGAAGCCGCGTCTGCGCAAGCTTCGCTTCCTGCTGATCCTCTCCGGCGTCGGCGCGCTGGCCCTCGTCTCCACCGTCTTCGGGATGATGATGGCGGTCGCCTCCGACCTGCCGCAGCTCGAGAACAAGCAGCAGTACAAGCACGAGGCGAACTCGTTCCTCTACGACGACCACTGGCGGCCGATCGGCCTGTTCGCCCCGCCGAACAACGTCGTCATCGACCACTACGGCGACATCTCTCCGGCGATGCAGGACGCGATCGTCTCGGTCGAGGACAAGCGCTTCTGGACTGACCCCGGGGTCGACCTCCGCGGCATCGCGCGCGCTGTCGTCGCCGACGTGACCGGCGGTTCGCGCCAGGGCGCCTCGACGATCGCCCAGCAGTTCGTCAAGAACGCCCTCTCCGAGCAGGAGAACCGGACGGTCCTCGAGAAGCTCCGCGAGGCCGCGCTCGCCTACCACCTCACCCACCGGTGGAGCAAGCAGAAGATCCTCACCGAGTACCTGAACTCGATCTACTTCGGCAACGGCGCCTACGGCGTCGAGTCCGCCGCGCGCGTGTACTTCGGCAAGAAGTACGGCTTCGTCCCCGCCTCCACCTCGTCGATGACCTCGACGGCGTCGGGCCAACCCGCCCCGCCCGGCGGCTGCGGCGACGGCCCCGGGACGGTCAAGTGCGCGTCGAAGCTCACCCCCGCCGACGGCGCGCTGCTGGCCGGCATGGTCGCCTCGCCGACGGCGTTCGATCCTGTCGAGCATCCCCAGGCCGCGCGCGAGCGGCGCGACCTCGTCCTTCAGGACATGCTCGCGCAGCGCTACATCACCCGCACCGCATACGCATCTGCGATGGCGACGCCGCTGCCGACAGCCGCCGACATCCAGCTGCCGAGCGAGCCGACCGCGGCGCCGTACTTCACCAGCTGGCTGCGACCGCAGATCCTCGCGGCGGTCGGGCGCGGTGTGGCGCCGAGCGTCGCCGAGTACCGGGCCTACTTCGGCGGTCTGAAGATTCGCACGACGCTCGACCTCAGCATGCAGCGGGCGGCCGAGCAGGCGATCAGCGCGAACCTCCCGTACACCCCCGGAGGACCGACGGCCTCGCTCGTCGCGATCGACAACCGCACCGGCGAGGTGCGGGCGATGGTCGGTGGCCCGATCGTCAACGGCGAGGAGGACTACAGCCAGTATCCGTTCAATCTGGCCACCGAGGGCCATCGGCAACCCGGCTCGTCGTTCAAGCCCTTCACCCTCGCGGTCGCGCTCGAGTCCGGCAAGTACGGCCCGGACTCGATCATCGACTCCGCCCCCCAGGACTTCATCGTGCCGAACAGCGGTGGCAAGGAGCACTTCATCGTCCACAACTTCGGCAACACGTACTCCGGCCCGATCTCGCTCGCGAACGCCACGGCGATCTCCGACAACTCGGTCTACGCCCAGGTCGGCATCAGCGTCGGCACCCAGAGGATCGCCCGGATGGCCAAGCGGATGGGGATTCGCTCGCCGATCTCGACCAACTACGCGATGATCCTCGGCGGCCTGAAGATCGGCGTCAGCCCGCTCGACATGGCCCACGCCTACGAGACCTTCGCCACCGGCGGCCGGCGCGTGTTCAACCCGGTCCTTGGGACCCCCGATCAGGGCCCGACCGGCATCGCCGAGATCCAGTGCCCGGTGTGCAAGGCCACCGACGTCAAGGACAAGCCGAGCTATGAGCGGATCCTGCCGGCGCCGATCGCCCAGACGGTCCACGACATCCTCACCGGGGTCGTGAGCTCGGGCACGGGCACGCAGGCCGCAATCTCCGGCGTCGACGTAGCCGGCAAGACCGGCACGACGACGAACTACGGCGACGCCTGGTTCGTGGGCTGGACGCCGCAGATGACGGTCGCCGTCTGGGTCGGCGTGCCCGACAAGCTCGTCTCGATGGCCACCGCTTACAACGGCGGTCCGGTCGAGGGCGGTACCTACCCGGCGATCATCTGGCAGAACTTCATGACCCAGGCGCTGCAGATCCTTTCCAGCGAGCACCAGGGCGGCTCGACCTCGTCGTCGAGCAGCACCACCGGCGGGACCGGAAACACGGGCTCGGCCGGTGTCAGCTCGGCACCGGCGACGAGCTCAGCGACCGGGAACACCGGCGCCACCGGCAACACCGGGGCGACGGGCGCGGCCGGCGGAGCAACCGGTGGCGGTGCCGGCGCGACCGGTGGCGGCGGCGCGACCGGCGGTGGCGGCGGGACGACCGGCGGTGGCGGCGGGACGACCGGCGGCGGTGGCGGGACGACCGGCGGCGGTGGCGGGACCACCGGTGGCGGTGGCGGCGGGACCACCGGTGGGGGTGGCGGGACGACCGGCGGTGGCGGTGGGACGGGCGGCTCGGGCGGCGGCGGCACCGGCGGCGCCGGGGTCGGCGGCGGCAGCGGGTAGCCGGCCGCGCCTCAGGTGACGGGCGCCGGCGCGCGCAACCCGCCCGAGACGCGCACCCCACGCGAGAGGAACCGGCTGCCGGCGGCGCAGAAGCGCCAGGGCAGTTCGGCGGCCTTCGTGATCCCGATCCGGGTGTCGACGTCAATCTCCGGGTCACGCCAGGCCGCTGGCCGCGCGGTGATCCGCACCGGTCCGCGGAGGAGATCGCCGTCGTTGTCCGTGAGCTCGATCCCGAGCGCCTGGGTCAGCTTCCCCGGGCCCGAGCACAGTGCGCGCAGCGGCTCGACGCCACGACGCTCGCGCATCAGCTCGATCCCGTCGAGCGGTTCGAGCGCCCGGATGAGCACGGCCGCCCCCACGCCCTCAGGCTCGCAGACCGCATTGAGCATCGCGTGGATGCCGTAGGAGCGGTAGAGGTAGGCGCGGCCCGGGGGTCCAAGTAGGGTCCGCGTCCGCGGCGTGAGGCCGATGTGGGCGTGGCAGGCGGCCTCGCTGTCGTGGTAGGCCTCGGTTTCGACGATCAGCCCCGAGCATTCGCCATGCCTGACGACGCAGCCGATCAGCTCGCGGGCGACCTCGAGCACGGGTCGGCTGTAGAAGCTCGGTCTCACCGGAGCGCGGCGCGAGCGTGCTCGAGCTGCTCGCGCACCCTGGCCAGGCTCGTGCCGCCCTGAGAGACCTTCGACTCCAGCCAGGCGTCCCCACGCAGCACGGCGTAGAACTCCTCGTCGAGCAGCGGCGACTGGGCGGCGATCTGCTCGGGGGTCAGCTCGGAGAGCACCTTGCCCTCGGAGACTGCCTGGCGGACGAGCCCGGCGACGACGCCGTGGGCCTCGCGGAAGGGCATCCCGCGGCGCACGAGCAGGTCGGCGATGTCGGTGGCGGCGAGGAACTCGTCGCTCGCGGCCTCGGCCAGACGCTCGCGGCGGAAGCTGAGCCCGCTCATCATGCCCGCGGCCGCGGCGAGGCAGAGCTCGAGCGTCTCGGCGGCGTCGAACAGATGCTCCTTGTCCTCCTGCATGTCCTTGTTGTAGGTGAGCGGGAGGGCGTGCAGCACGCCGTGGAGGCCGACGAGGTGTGCGGCGAGCCGCGGCGCCTTGGCCCGCAGCAGCTCGGCGGCATCCGGGTTCTTCTTCTGCGGCATTATCGAGGAGCCCGACGCCCACGCGTCGGACACCTCGCAGAAGCCGAATTCCTGGCTGGACCAGAGCACGATCTCGGCTCCGAGCCGCGAGAGATGGGTGGCGCAGGTGGCGGCCGCGGCAAGGTAGTCGAGCACGAAGTCGCGGTTGGAGACGGCGTCGATCGAGTTCTCGACCACGCCTCCGAACCCGAGCTCACGGGCGACGAGCTCACGGTCGGTGTCGAAGTTGACCCCGGCGAGTGCGCCGGCACCGAGCGGCAGCGCGGAGGTCTCCGCGGTGACGGCGGCGAAGCGCCGGCGATCGCGGACGAGCATCCACACGTAGGCGAGCAGGTGGTGGCTCAGGTACACCGGTTGGGCGCGCTGGAGATGGGTGTAGCCGGGCATCGGCCAGTCGAGATGCCGCTCGGCGAGCTCGATCAGGGTCTGCGCGAGCGCCTCGATCCCGCGTCCGGCCTCCTCGGCGTGGGCGCGGACGAACATCGCGACGTCCGTGGCGACCTGGTCGTTGCGGGAGCGCGCGGTGTGCAGCTTGCCGCCGACCGGCCCGGCGAGCTCGGTCACCCGCCGCTCGACGGCCATGTGGATGTCCTCGTCCCCGTCGGCGAACGGGAAGGCACCGGTCTCGAGCTCGTGCTCGACCTGGTCGAGGGCGGCCTGGAGGGCATCGCGGTCGGCGTCGGCGATGATGCCCTGGGCGGCGAGCATCGCCGCATGGGCCCGCGACTGGCGCACGTCGTACGGCGCGAGCCGCCAGTCGAAGGCGAGCGAATCGTTCAGGCGCCGGAAGGCCTCGTGCTGGGGCTCGGAGAAGCGCGACATCGCCGGCGATATTAGGGCCGGGCGGACCCCAGGACCGTGCTCAGCGCCTCGGCGACGCGCGTCACCTGGGATTCGGACATCTCCGGGAAGAACGGCAGCGCGATCGAGCGGGCCGCCACGTCCTCGCACACCGGGAACTCGCCCTCGCGGTGGCCGAACCGCTCGCGGTAGAAGCTCATCAGGTGCACGGCCGGGAAATACGGCTTGCTCGGCACGGCGTGCGCGGCGAGTGAGCGGACGGTCTCGTCGCGGTCGACGCCGCGGGGCAGCTGGACGACGAACACGAACCAGCCCCGGCGATTGCCGTCCGCGTCCGGGCAGGGCAACTCGAGCCCCTCGATCCCGGCGAGCGCCGTCCGATACAGCGCGGCCACGCGGGCCCGGCCGGCGAGCATCTCCTCGAGCCGGTCGAGCTGGGCGAGCCCGATCGCGCAGGCGATGTCGGACAGCCGATAGTTGAAGCCGAGGCGGTCATGGTCGAGCCAGTCCATGTTCGGCGCCCGCCCCTGGTTGCGCTCGGAGTCGATGCGCTCCTTGACCGACGGGTCGCCGACGGTGACCATCCCCCCTTCCCCGGTCGTCAGCTGCTTGTTGGCGTAGAAGCCGAAGGCGGCGGGATGGCCGCGGCCGCCGACCGCGATGCCGTCGGGGTGGACGGCGCCGAGCGCCTCGCAGGCGTCCTCGACGATCGGTAGCCCGAGGCGCTCGAAGGCGGGGATATCAGCGGGATAGCCGAAAATGTGGACCGGCAGCAGCGCGGCGGTGCGCGGGGTCACCGCGGCCGCCGCGGCGCCCGGGTCGAGGGTGAGCGTCACCGGATCGATATCGGCGAACACCGGCCGGGCGCGCTCGTAGAGGGCGACGTTGGCGCTGGCCACGAACGAGAACGGGCTGGTGATGACCTCGTCGCCGTCGCTGACGCCGACCGCGCGCAGCGCGAGGTGCAGCCCGGCCGTCCCGCTCGACACCGCGCTCGCGTGCGCGGCGCCGAGGTGGGCCGCGAACCGCCGCTCGAACTCGGGCCCGCGGGGCCCGAGCGAGAGCTGCCCGGAGCGCAGGACCTCGAGCACGCGGGCCTCCTCGGCCTCGCCGAGCACGGGCCGGGCGAGCGGGATCGGCTCCCGGCTCGTCACCGGCTCCGCCCGAGCAGCCTGCTCGGCCGGCGCGGGAGGCTTGGCATTCACGAGCCCGACGCCGATGCCGTCTCGCCCCGCGGCTGGCGGCCGACGACCTGCATGCCGAACTCGAGCGAATCGACCAGCGCCTCCCACGAGGCCTCGATGATGTTCTCCGAGACGCCGATCGACCCCCACACCTCCTCGCCGTCGGAGGCGTCGAGCAGCACCCGGGTGACGGCCCCGGTGCCCTTCGTCTCGTCGAGGATGCGGACCTTGAAGTTGACGAGGTCGATGTCGGCGAGGTGGGGATGAATCTCGACGAGGGCGTCGCGCAGCGCGCGGTCGAGCGCGTTGACCGGGCCGTTGCCCTCGGCGGTCCGGACGTAGCGCTCACCGTCGACCCAGATCTTGATCGTCGCCTCGGTCTCGACCCGGCCGTCGGCGCGCTTCTCGACGATCGCCCGCCAGGACTCGAGCCGGAACAGCGGCTCGTAGCCGCCGGTCTCCTTGCGCAGCAGCAGCTCGAACGAGCCGGCGGCCGCCTCGTAGTGATAGCCGCGATGCTCGAGCGCCTTGACGCGTTCGAGCACGCGGGAGGCGCCGGCGTCGTCGAGCGTGATTCCCGCCTCGCGGGCTCGGGTGTGGATCGTCCCCTTCCCCGACAGCTCGGAGATGAGGACGTCACGGTGGTTGCCGACGACGTCGGGGTCGATGTGCTCGAATGTCGAGGGATCGGCGCTCACCCCGGCGACGTGCATGCCGCCCTTGTGGGCGAAGGCGTTGCGCCCGACGTAGGGCTGGTCGGGGTCGGGGGTGAAGTTGAGCAGCTCATCGAGGAAATGCGCGGTCGGCGCGAGCGCGTGCAGCTGCTCGGCGGTGAGGCACTCATAGCCGAGCTTGAGCTGCAGGTTGGGGATGATCGTCACGAGGTTGGCGTTGCCGCAGCGCTCCCCGTAGCCGTTCATCGTGCCCTGGACCTGGGTCGCGCCGGCGGCGACGGCGGCGAGTGAGTTGGCCACGCCACAGCCGGCGTCGTCGTGGCAGTGGATCCCGACCGCGGCACCGCTGCCGGCGAGCGCGGCGACGACGTCGGTCATCGTCGCGGACACGCGGTCCGGGAGCGTCCCGCCGTTCGTGTCGCAGCAGGTGACGGTCTCCGCGCCGGCCTGGGCGGCCGTGAGCACGCACCGCAGGGCGTAGTCGCGGTCGTCGGCGAAGCCGTCGAAGAAGTGCTCGGCGTCGTAGATCACCCGCTTGCCGGCGGCGACGAGGAAGGCGACCGAGTCGGCGATCATCGCGAGGTTCTCCTCGCGGTCGACGCGGACGACCTTCTCGAGATGCAGCCCCCACGACTTGCCGACGAGCGTGCACACCGGGGCGAAGCACTCGGCGAGCACCCCCAGCGCGGGGTCGTCCGCCGGGTCGCTCACCCCGCGCCGGCGCGTCATGCCGAAGGCGGCGACCTCGGCATGTCCGAACGTCTCACGGCCGAGCAGCTCGAACAGCTCAAGCTCCTTGGGGTTCGAGCTCGGAAAGCCGGCCTCGATGAGGTCGATCCCGAGCTCGTCGAGCGCGTGAGCGACGCGTAGCTTCTCCTGTGCGGACAGGGACATGCCCTCGCCCTGCATGCCGTCGCGAAGGGTCGTGTCGTAGAGCTGAATGCGGGTCATGGTCGGGTCGATACTCCTGAGGGTCGACGACGCGGGCGGATCACGGCAGCGGCCGGCGCTCTAGGAGCCGACCGCCTCCGTAATTCGCTCGCTGCCCCGGCCCCCGACCATCAGACGGCCTTGCTCGGGACCTTGACGATGTCCAGCCACTCGGCGTAGCGAGGATCGCGACCGTGCAGCGCGTCCTCGAACACCCGCTGGACCTCGCGGGTGACGGGACCCATCGTGCCCTCGCCGATCGTGTGATCGTCGACCTCACGGACGGGGACGAGCTCGGCCGCGGTGCCCGACAGGAAGACCTCGTCGGCGAGGTACAGCTCGGCGCGGGCGACGTCCCGCTCGACGACCTCGATGCCGAGGTCGCGCGCGATCCGGATGATCGACTTGCGGCTGATGCCGTCGAGGATGCCCGCGGTGTGCGGCGGAGTGACGATCTGCCCGTCGCGGACCACGTAGACGTTCTCGCCCGAGCCCTCGCAGACGAAGCCGTGGTGGTCGAGGAGGATCGCCTCCTGGTAGCCCGCCTTCGAGGCCTCGATCTTGGCCAGGACGCTATTGAGGTACTGGCCCGAGGCCTTGGCGTGCGGGATCAGCGAGTCGTGGGAGATCCGCCGCCAGCTCGAAACCTTGGCCCGGATCCCGTCGCGCTTGCCCTCCTCGCCGAGATACGCCCCCCACGGCCAGGCGGCGATCGTCACCTCGACGGGCGCGTCGAGCGGGTACAGCCCCATCTGGCCGTAGCCACGGAAGACGAGCGGGCGGATGTAACACTCGCGCAGCTCGTTGGCGGCGATCAGCTCGTGGGTCGCGGTGCGCAGCTCCTCGAGCGTGTACGGGATCGGCATGTAGTAGAGCTCGGCTGACTTGAACAGGCGATCGAGGTGATCGTGGTGTCGGAAGATCCCCGGCCCCTGGGGGGTCTCGTAGGCGCGCTCCCCTTCGAACACCCCGGTGCCGTAGTGCAGACCGTGCGTCAGTACGTGGACCTTTGCGTCCTCCCAGGCGACGAGCTCTCCGTTGTGCCAGATGAGGTCCGCTTGTTCCACTACGACTCCTTATAGGTATGCGAGGACTGCCCGGGTCGCCTGCTCGGTCGTCGCGCTCCCCCCGAGATCCCGGGTACGCAGCCCTTCGGCAAGGGCCCGGTCGACCGCCGATTCTATCGCCGCGGCCTGCGGTTCCAAACCGAGCCCGTGGCGGAGCATGAGCGCGGCGGAGAGGAACATGGCGAGCGGGTTGGCCGCCCCGGTGCCGACGATATCCGGTGCCGAACCGTGAACGGGCTCGAACAGGCCCGGGGTGGGTGGGTCCGATTCGCCGAGCGAGGCGCTCGGCAGCATGCCGATCGAGCCGGTGAGCATCGCCGCCTCGTCGCTGAGGATGTCGCCGAACATGTTCTCGGTCAGGATCACGTCGAAATGCCGCGGCGCCGCGATCAGCTGCATCGCGGTGTTATCGACCAGAAGGTGCTCGAGCTCGATGTTCGGGAACTCGGCGCCGTGGACGGTGCGCACGACCTCGCGCCACAGCCGGCTCGTCTCGAGCACGTTGGCCTTGTCGACGCTCGTCACCCGCGACCGGGCCGCCCCGAAGGCGACCCGGGCGATGCGCTCGATCTCCGCGCGGGTGTAGACGCACACGTCGGAGGCGGAGTCCTCGGTCCGGGTCTTCTCGCCGAAATAGATGCCGCCGGTGAGCTCGCGCACGACGAGCAGATCGGTGCCCTCGATCAGCTCGCGCTTGAGCGGGCTCGCGTCGTACAGCGCGGGCACCGGGCGGACCGGGCGGAGGTTGGCGAACAGGCCAAGGCCCTTGCGCAGGCCGAGCAAGCCCTGCTCGGGACGGGGCTTGGCCGGGTCGGTCGTGTCCCACTTCGGACCACCGACGGCCGCGAGGAGCACGGCGTCGGCTCCGCGGCAGGCCTCGAGCGTCTCGTCGGTCAGCGCGGTGCCGTGCGCGTCGATCGAGGCCCCGCCGAACGGGTGCTCCTCGGTGTCGAACTCGACGCCGGCCGCGCGCAGGACCTCGACGGCCGGCCCGATGATCTCGGGGCCGATTCCGTCGCCGGGCAGGAGGACGATGCGGGGAGCCATGGCGCCCGGCACCGTACACGCTCGGAGCGGCGCGGGGACGCTCGGCGGATCGCTGCGGCGGGCTACGATCCGCGGTCGGTGAGCGCTGAACTCCCTCCTCCGGGTCCGCGCGGGGCGGCGTCGGGTCCCTTCTTGCTGCTGGCTCGAGGCGTCGTTCGCTTCCGCTGGGCGGTGATCGTCGCGTGGCTCGCCGCCGCCGTCGTCATCCCCTCGGTGCTGCCCAGCCTGTCGAGCGCGACCAAGAGCCAGAACACGGCGTTCCTGCCCGCCAACACGCCGTTCGTGCGGGCCCAGACCCTGGCCACGCCGTTCGCCCGGCGCAACGCGGCCAGCACGCTGCTCGTCGCAGGACGCCCGCCGGCCGCGCTCACCCCAGCGGACAACGCGGCCATCCTCCGGGCCGAGCAGGCGGTGGCGGCCACGCCGGGGGTCCTCGACGTCCGTGACCGTGGCCTGTCCGGTGACGGGCAGGTGCGCCTGGCCCAGGTCGAGCTGAAGGGCGTCGGGGCGCGCGCCGGCGGTGGCACGGCCGTGTTCGATCAGATGCGGGCCGCCGTCCGCGCCACCCATCCCCCGCCGGGGCTCGGCATCCACTTCGCCGGCGAGGTGGCCACCGTCGTCGACGTCAACCGCCAGCAGCAGCACACGCAGCGGGTGACCGAGACCGTGTCGGTGGTGTTCATCATCGCCCTGCTGCTGATCGTGTTCCGGGCCGTTCTCGCGCCGATCGTCACGCTCATCCCGGCCGCGCTGTCACTGATCATCGCCGAGCCGATGATCGCCGAGGCGACGAAGGCCGGCATCGAGGTCTCGACCCTCACCCAGCTCATTCTCACCGTCATCGTCCTCGGCGCGGGCACGGACTACGGCCTGTTTCTCATCTTCCGCGTCCGCGAGGGGCTCGCCCGCGGCCTCGAGCCGCGCGAGGCAGTAATCGCCGCGCTCAGCCGGGTGGGAGAGTCGATCACGTTCTCGGCCCTGACCGTGATCGTCGCCCTGGTCAGCGTGGTGCTCGCCGACTTCGGCCTCTATCGCGGCCTGGGGCCGAGCCTGGCCATCGGCATCGCAATCACGCTGATCGGCGGATTGACCCTGTTGCCGGCCCTGCTCGTCATCCTCGGCCGGGTCGTGATGTGGCCGTCCAAGCCGCGGCCCGGCCACGAGTACCGCGGCGCGTGGGGCGACCTCGCCGCGCGGGTGATCGCCCGGCCGGCGCGGACGCTCACCCTCGGCGTGGCGCTGTTTGGTGCCCTCGCGCTCGTCGTCCTCGCCTACTCCCCGGCGGGCTTCGGCAGTCAGTCGCCTCCCTCGGGCAGCGACGCCGCCGCGGGCCAGGCGCTGCTCGACCACTTCCCGGTCAGCGTCCGCGACCCGACCAACGTGCTCATGGTGCTACCACGCTCGGCCTGGACCGACCCGGCCCAGATCGCCACCGCGCAGACGGCGCTCCAGCGCGAGCCGGTGTTCTCGGGGGTGACCGGGGCGCTCAACCCGGCCGGGATCGCCATTCCCGCACAAGCCCTCCCCCGCCTCCACGCCGCGCTCGGGCCGCCCCAGCTCCTGCCGCCGATCGAGCCCGCCGCGCAGCGCGGCCGAGTCTCGGCCCGTGTCTACGCCTACTACCGGGCCACCGCCCAGTACGTGAGCGCAACCGGCCTGACCCTCCAGTTCTACGCCACTCTGAGCGCCGGGGACCCGGCGAGCACGGCGGCGCTCAACGCCATTCCCGCAGTCCGGCGGGCGGTCACCCGGGCGGCCCGCACGGTCGGCGCGCGGGCGAGCGGCGTGACCGGCGAGGCACCCGCCTCCTACGACGTCAGCCGGATCTCGACCAACGACCTCTTCCGGATCGTCCCGATCGTGCTGATCGCCATCGGGATCCTGCTCACCGTGCTGCTGCGGAGCCTCGTGGCCCCGCTGTACCTGATCATCAGCGTGCTGCTGTCATACCTCGCCGCGCTCGGCCTCGCAATCCTCCTGTTCGTCGTCATCGGCGGAGCGAGCGGGCTCAACTTCGTCCTGCCGTTCTTCATGTTCGTGTTCCTCATGGCGCTCGGCGAGGATTACAACATCCTCGTCATGACCCGGATCCGCGAGGAGGCCCACTACAGCGACCTGCGCAGCGCCGTGCGCCGGGCGATCGCGGCCACCGGCGGGACCGTCACCTCGGCCGGCCTCGTGCTCGCCGGCACCTTCGCGGTGCTCACCGTGGCCGGCAACAGCCAGACGCGGGAGATCGGCCTCGGCCTGGCCGCCGGGGTGCTGCTCGACACCTTCCTCGTGCGGACGCTGCTCATCCCCTCGGTCGTCGTCCTGCTCGGGGACTGGAACTGGTGGCCGTGGGGTCTCGGCGGGGCGTACACCGAGACGGCGCCGGTCGACGCCGCCGAGGCGCCCGCCGGCCCATAGCGCTCACTCTCAGCCCGCGGTGGGCTCGGCGGGGCGGCGCCCGGCCATATTCAGGCGCACGTATTCGAGCACGAGTGGGTGCCCGGACTCCGCCAGCACCCGGTCGATGAACGACTCGCGCAGCTCCGCTGCCGGGAGAGCGTCGAGGTGGCGGACGAGGCAGACGGTCTGCACGAACGGGCGCGGCTCCTCGAGGGTCACCGTCTTGGGCTCGAGCCAGCAGCGCACGTCGTTGAAGCCGGCCGCGGCGAGCCGCTCGCTCGTCTCCTCCGGCCCGGCGTAGTTCCACGGCTTCGTCCAGGCGGCGAAGTACGGCGCGTAGGGCTCGGTGTGGGCGATCTCCTCGGCGAGGACGCGGAACGCGTCGATGTTGCCGAGGCCGCCGCACTGGGCGACGAGCCGCCCGCCCGGCTTCAGGGTCGCGAACAGGCGGGCGAACAGCCGCGGATGGTCGGGGATCCAGTGAAAGGTGGCGTTGGAGAAGATCGCGTCGACCGGCTCGGGCAGCGACAGCTCGGCGAGGTCCTGGCAGAGCACCGTCGCCCGTTCGCCGAGCCGCTCCTGCGCGTGCGCGGCCATCGAGGGCGCGACGTCGACCGCGTACACCGTGCCGGCGGGGACGAGCGCGGCGAGCTCCTCGGTGACCCGCCCCGAGCCGCAGCCGGCGTCGAGCACCGTCTCGTTGCCGCGCAGCGCGAGCCGGGCGAGCTGCTCGCGGGCCCAGCGCAGCTGCGGGTCGGAGACGCGGTCGTAGGTGGCGGCGTCCCAGTCGCGGTTGTCCGCGCGCCCGCCGCTCACAGTGCCGTGGTGACCGGGCCCGAGCGCTCGCGGTCGTGCTCGTAGGCCGTGATCGCGTCGTCCTGCTCGAGCGTGAGCGCGATGTCGTCGAGCCCGTTCAGCAGCCGGTGCTTGATCTCCGGGTCGATGTCGAAGTGGGCGCTGCCGCCCGGCCAGCGGACCTCCTGATCGGCGAGGTCGACCTGCGCCTCGCCCGCGTCCGCGATGGCCTGGCAGTCGGCCGCGCTCAGCTCGACGGGCAGCAGGCCGATCTTCGTGCAGTTCGAGCGGAAGATGTCGGCGAAGCTCGGCGCGACGATGGCCTGGAAGCCGTAGTCCTCGAGCGCCCACGGGGCGTGCTCGCGGCTCGAGCCACAGCCGAAGTTCCGGCCGGCGACGAGGATCGGGTTGGCCGGCAGCTCCCAGCCGGGCTGCTTGGCCCAGTCGAAGAACAGGAACTCGCCGAAGCCGGTGCGCTCCACCCGCTTGAGGAACTGCTTGGGGATGATCTGGTCGGTGTCGACGTCGTCGCGGTTCAGCACCGACACGCGGCCGGTGATCGTCTCGATCGCTCTCATGACTTCCAGCTCCTGATATCGACGAAGTGACCGGCGACGGCAGCGGCCGCCGCCATCTGCGGCGAGACGAGGTGCGAGCGGGCGCCGCGGCCCTGCCGTCCCTCGAAGTTGCGGTTGGAGGTCGAGGCCACGCGCTCGCCGGGCGCGGCGATGTCCGGGTTCATGCCGAGGCACATCGAGCAGCCCGCCCCGCGCCAGTCGAAGCCCGCCTTGCGGAAGATCTCGTCGAGCCCTTCGCGCTCGGCCTCGAGCTTTACCTGCTGGGAGCCCGGCACGACCATCGCGTAGACGTCGCTGGCCACGCGGTGGCCGTCGACGACCTCGGCGGCGGCGCGCAGATCCCCGATCCGCGAGTTGGTGCAGGAACCGATGAACACGCGGTCGAGCTTGATCTCCTCGATCGGCACGCCGGGCTCGAGCGCCATGTACTCGAGCGCGCGCTCGTCCTGCTCGGAGGCCGGCTCGGGCACCGCCTCGGTGACCCCGACGACCATGCCCGGGGTCGTCCCCCAGGTGACCATTGGGCTGAGGGCGCCGGCATCGACGACGACCTCGCGGTCGAACGTCGCCCTCGCGTCGGTGCTCAGCGACCGCCAGGCCTCGGGGACGTCGTCGGGGCCGCCGGGCCGGGATGTGACCCATTCGAAGGTCGTCTCGTCGGGGGCGATCATGCCGGCACGGCCGCCGCCCTCGATCGTCATATTGCAGACCGTCATGCGACCCTCCATGCCGAGCGCCTCGATCGCCGGGCCCGCAAACTCGACGACGTGTCCGACCGCCCCGTCGACGCCGATCTGGCCGATGGTGGCGAGGATCAGGTCCTTGGCGGTGACGCCGTAGCCGAGCGCACCGTCGTAGAGGATCCGCATCGAGCGTGGCTTGGACTGCACGAGGCACTGGGTGGCGAGCACGTGCTCGACCTCGCTCGTGCCAATGCCGAAGGCGAGCGCACCGAACGCGCCGTGGGTGGCGGTGTGGGAGTCGCCGCAGACGATCGTCATGCCCGGCTGGGTGACCCCGAGCTCGGGCCCGATGACGTGGACGATCCCCTGGTGCTCGGAGCCGAGCGAGTAGACGGGGATCCCGAACTCGGCACAGTTGTTCTCGAGCGTCTCCACCTGCACGCGGGAGAGCTCGTCGCGGATCCGCGCCGCCACCGGGGTGCCGTCGGTCGGGACGTTGTGATCGGCGGTGGCGAGGGTGCGGTCCGGCCGGCGCACCGGGCGCCCGGCGAGCCGCAGCCCGTCGAAGGCCTGGGGGCTCGTGACCTCGTGCACGAGGTGCAGGTCGATGTACAGCAGGCCGGGAGCGACCTCGTGGGCCTCCCAGATCTTGTCGAACAATGACTGTGGCATGGCGCTTTCAGCTTCTCCGTAGCCCTGCGCTGACTACGGCCAGCAGCACGGCCTCGTCGGGTCCGGGGTTCTCGAAGTGGTGGGGCAGGTCAGCATCGAAGGTGACGCAGTCGCCGACCGCGCAGGCAAAGCGCTGCCCGTCGCAGACGAGCACGACGGTGCCGGCTTGCACGAGGGCGGTCTCGCGGCTGCCGGGCTCGTGCATCGGCGGGTCGCCGGGACCGCCGGTCACCGCGCCGGGGGCAAGCGTGTGACGGGAGAGCTCGGCCCGCTGGCCGGGCAGTGGCGGGGTGAGGATCTCGTAGCGGTGGCCGCGCACGCGACCGGGACCTTTGCGCCGCTCCGCCCGGCGGACGATGCTCACGGCACCGTCCTCGTCGAGGCGCAGCAGCTGCGAGAGCCGCAGCTCGAGGCCGGCGGCGATCCGCTCGGCGACCTGGAGCGTCGGGCTCGTCTCGCCGCGCTCGACCTGGGAGAGCATCGGCGCGCTCACCCCCGAGCGCTCGGCGAGGTCACGCAGCGACAGATCGCTCGCCTCGCGCAGCGCCCGGATGCGGGCGCCGAGCCCGGCGGCGCCGGTGCTGACGGTGACCGGTTCCGTGGCCTCCAACATACGTGCGTACGTTATCACGTACAGCCAGTGGCGCGCCCGGGCACGAGTGCCCCGTCCGCCGCCGACGCCCCGCTAGCCTCCTGCCGCAATGCTCTCCCGGCCCGACGTCCTCGTTCTCGGTGGCGGCGGCGTGCTCGGCGAGGCCTGGATGATGGGCGTCCTGGCCGGGGTCGAGGACGCCACCGGGTTCGACCTGCGCCGCTGCGAGTACTTCGTTGGCACCTCGGCCGGCTCGATCGTCGCCTCGCATCTCGTGGCCGGGCGCTCGCCGCGTCGCCCGCCGGAGGTCGGCACCGAGCTTGAGCCCGCCTCCCGCTCCCAACCGGTCAGCAGCCTCGCCGCGGTGGCCGCCGATGCCGCGCGGCGGGCCGGCGCTTGGGCGATGGCCGCGGGCAGCGCGCTGGCGCCGCTGGCCATCGGGGCCGCAGCGCCCGGCGGTGCGCTGATGCGGGCGGCGCTCCTGCGTCGGCTGCCCCGGCCGCGGGCCGATCTCGCCGATCTCCGCCGGCAGGTCGCGAGCAGCGGCGCGCAGTTCGACGGCCGCCTGCGCGTCGCCGCCGTCGACCGCCGGAACGGCCGCCGAGTGATGTTCGGCACGCCCGGCGCCCCGCGGGCCACGGTCGCCGACGCTGTCGGCGCCTCGTGCAGCGTGCCCTGGCTGTTCGCGCCGGTGGTCATCGGGGGGCGGGAGTACGTCGACGGCGGCGTGTGGAGCGCGACCAACCTCGACGCCGCGCCGGCCGGGCGCGGCACCCACGTGCTCTGCCTCAACCCGACCGCCAACCTGGCCGGGACCCACAACGTCCTCGCCATGGTGCGCGAGGTCGCCCGCTCCGCGGTGTCGGTCGAGGCGCTCGCGCTCCGGCGACGGGGCGCCGACGTGCGCACGGTGGCCCCCAACGCGGAGTGCGCCGCCGCGATGGGGACCAACTACATGGACGCCGAGCCGCGCGCCCGCGTGCTCGCGGCCGGCTACCGCCAGGGTGTCGCCGTGGCTACGGCGTCGACAACGGGGCGCGAACTGCCGCCTGAGCGGTAGCCGCCTCGGCCTCGGCCATCACGCCCTGGCGCCGCACGGCGTTCGACAACGCACGCACGTAGGCCCGCGCTGCCGCCTCGAGGATGTCCGTCGAGACGCCCTGACCGGCGCCGGTGATGCCGTGGAGATCGAGCACGACCGAAGTCTCGCCGAGAGCATCCTGGCCGGCGGTGACCGCGTCAACGCGGAACTCGCGCAGCCGGGCGTCGACGCCGGTGGCGGCGTTGATCGCGCGAAAGATCGCGTCGACCGGGCCGTCGCCGGTGAACGAGCCGGTGATCTCCTCGCCCTCGGGGTTGCGCAGCCCGACGGTCGCGTGCGGCGGGCGTCGAGTCGAGGCCTCGACGTCGAACCACTCGAGCTGGTATGCGGCGAGCTCCTCGCGCAGCTCGTCGGTGAGCAGCGCCTCGAGGTCCATCGCCGTCACCTGCTTCTTCTTGTCCGCGATCGCCTTGAAGCGCTTGAACGCAGTGTTGAGCGCCTGGCCGCTGACGTCGAAGCCGAGCTCGGACAGCGCCTGCTGCAGGGCGTGCCGGCCGGAGTGCTTGCCGAGCACGATCGAGTTGGCCTCGAGGCCGACCGTCGTCGCGTCCATGATCTCGTACGTCGTGCGCTCCTTGAGCACGCCGTCCTGGTGGATCCCCGACTCGTGGGCGAAGGCGTTGCGGCCGATGATCGCCTTGTTCGGCTGCACGGGATAGCCGGTGAGCCGCGAGACCAGCCGCGACGTGCGGGCGATCTCCCGGGTGTTGGCCTCGGTGAAGAGCCCCACGTCCTGCTGGCGGGTGTGCAGCAGCATCACGATCTCCTCGAGCGAGGCGTTCCCCGCCCGCTCGCCGATGCCGTTCATCGCGCACTCGACCTGACGCGCGCCGGCCAGCAGACCCGCGAACGAGTTGGCTACCGCGAGCCCGAGGTCGTCGTGGCAGTGGACCGAGAGCACGACCTTGCGCAGGTCGGGCACGAGCGCGTAGAGCCGCTCAAGATAGGCGGTGAACTCGTGCGGCATCGTGTAGCCGACGGTGTCGGGAATGTTGATCGTCGTGGCGCCCTCGTCGATGGCGACCTGGCACACCTCGGCGGTGAACTCGACATCGGCCCGTGTCGCGTCCATCGGCGAGAATTCGACGTCCTCGACGTAGCCCCGGGCGTGGGCAACCGCCGCGCGGGCCTGCCCCTTGACGTCCTCGCGGGTCGTCTGCAGCTGGTGGCGGATGTGGATGTCCGAGGTGGAGATGAAGGTGTGGATCCGCGGACGGGGCGCGTCCTTGACCGCGTTCCAGGCCGCGTCGATGTCGGCCACGTGGGTGCGCGCGAGCCCGGCGATGACCGGGGGGGCGGGTCCAATACCCGCCGCGCGATCTCCTGCACGGCCTCGAAGTCGCCGGGCGAGGTGATCGGGAAGCCCGCCTCGATGATGTCGACGCCGAGCCGGGCGAGCTGCTGCGCGATCTCGAGCTTCTCGGACGTGTTGAGCGAGATGCCCGGCGACTGCTCACCGTCGCGCAGCGTCGTGTCGAAGATCAGTACTCGGTTGGGATCGTCTGGCTTGGTCATGTCACTCCTGTGTGTCTCTCGAACTTGCTTCGTCTCGGTGCTGGTTTGCGGCTACGTGCGGCCGCCGGCGCGCTATTCCCCCTTGCGGGGGAGGAGAAGAAGTCGAAGGTCGAGGCGGAGTGCCATCCCGGCGCAGACTAGCAGTCGGTCAACCTCGGTCAAGGCGGCGTTCGCAGACTCTTAACCGCCGTCCGGCCCGGCGAGCAGCGCGGCGATTCGCGCCGCGGTCCTCAGCGCGGAGAAGTCCCCGGCGTCGCGGATCCGCTCGGCGGCGTCGACCATCGCCTCGACCGCCACCCAGGTGAGCGCGCCGCCGACGCTGATCCGCTGGGCGCCGGCCGCGAACACCTCCTGCGCGATGAGCCCGCGATGGGCGAGCACGTTGACCGGCCGTGAGACGGCGCCGCACACGGCCCGGATCTCCTCGACCGTGCGCAGGCCCGGCGCGTAGAGGACGTCGGCCCCGGCGCGCTCATAGGCCTGGAGCCGGGCGATCGTGTCCGCGAGGTCAGGGTTGCCGCGAATGTGGTTCTCCGCCCGGGCGGTGAGGGTGAACGGGAAGGCGAGGGCGTCCGCGGCCTCGCGCGCGGCCGCGAGTCGCTCCAGCGCCGTCTCGAGGGGGTAGATCCCGCCGTGCGGATCCCAGTCCTCGATCGATCCGCCGACGGCGCCCGCGGCCGCGGCCGCCGTGATCGCGTTCCCGGCATCCTCGGGCTGCGGCCCGTGGCCGTTTTCGAGGTCGACCGACACCGGTAGGCTCGTCGCCGCGTCGACGGCGCGCACGTGGGCGAGCAGCTCGTCGAGGCCGACGTCGCCGTCCGCCCGTCCGTGGGTGAAGGCGAAGCCCGAGCTCGTCGTGGCCAGCGCGGCGGAAGCCGAGATGCTCGAGCACCCGGGCGGAGCCGGCGTCCCACGGGTTGGGGATGACGAACGGATCGCCGGCGTGCAGCGCCCGGAACCGTGCCGCCTTGTCCGCCTGCAGCGCCACTCCCTAGGTCGCGTAGAGCGCGTCGATCTCGGCCGCGTACTTCTCGGCGATCGGCCGCCGCTTGAGCTTCATCGTCGGCGTCAGCTCGTCGCCACCCGGCGCCCAGTCGCAGCCGAGCACGTGGAAGCGCTTGATCTGCTCGACCCGGGAAAGATGTTCGTTGGCCCGCCGTACGCCCTCCGCGACGGCGTCGAGCACGGCCGGCTCGCGCGACATCACCTCGGGTCCCGCATTGCGCAGGCCGTGGGCGGCCGCGAAGGCCGCGCTCGCGTCGGGGTCGAGCACGATCAGCGCCACGTTGTAGGGGCGGCGGTCGCCGACCGCGACCGACTGGCCGATCAGCGGGCTGCCCTGCTTGAGCTGGGCCTCGATGTTGGCCGGTGACATGTTCTTGCCGGCGGCGTTGATGATCAGCTCCTTCTTGCGGTCGACGATCCGCAGGTAGCCGTCGTCGTCAAGGACGCCGATGTCGCCGGTGTGCAGCCAGCCCTCGGCGTCGACCGTCTCCGCCGTCTTCTGTGGCTGGTTGCGATAGCCGGCCATGACGATGTCGCCACGGACGAGCACCTCGCCGTCCTGCGCGAGGCGCAGCTCGACCCCGGGCAGGGCCGGCCCGACGGTCCCGAAGCGGACCCGCTCGCGGGGGACGATCGTGGCCACGCAGGAGAGCTCGGACATCCCCCACACTTCGCAGATCGGGATCCCGAGGGCGGCGAAGAACTCGAACACCTCGAGCGGAGCGGGCGCCGCGCCGCTCACGAACGACTCGCAGCGCTCGAAACCGAGGCGCGCACGGAGCGGCGCGAACACGGCCGCATCGGCGCGCTCGTAGGCCGCCTGCATCTCCGCGGAGACCGTCTCCCCCGCCTGTTCGGTCCGGACCTTGGCCAGCCCGAGCTCGAGCGCCGAGTGGATCGCCTCGCGGCGGGCGGCGTCGGGCTCGGCGGCGAATCCGGCCTCGAGCGCAGCCTTCAGCTTCTCCCACATCCGCGGCACGCTGCCGAACCACGTCGGACGGGCGTCGGCGACATGGGCGAACACCTGCGCCGGGTCCGGGCAGGTGGTGACGGTGAACCCCCAGGCCATCTGGCCGTAGTGGAGCAGGCCGCGGTCGGCGATGTGCGCGCTCGGCAGGAAGGACACCGCCGAACCGCCGTCCGAGCGCCACGGCATGGCGTCGTCGAGCCCGCGTATCTCGGCGAGCTCGTTGGCGTGGGTGAGCTGCACGCCCTTCGGCGGCCCGGTCGTCCCCGAGGTGTAGATCAGGGTGAGCACGTCCTCGGGCCCGACGGCCCGCCATGAGGCCTCGAAGTCAAAGTCCGGGTCGGGGTCGAGGGCTTCGAGCTCGGCGAGTGAGATCGCCCCGCCGGCGACGTCGTCGAGCAGAATGACGTGCTCGACCGTGTCGCTCTGCGCGAGGACCGGCCGGGCGCGATCGAAGAACGCGGCCTCGACGACCATCACGCGGTTGCCGGCGTCGCCGAGCAGGAAGGCGATCTGCTCGGGCGATGAGGTGTTGTAGATCGAGAACGGCGTCGCCCCGAGGTGCATCGCCGCGTTGTCGAGCAGATGGAACTCGGGCCGGTTGGTGAGCATGAACGCGACCGTGTCGCCGCGCCGGACCCCGAGCCGGTGCAGCGCGCCGGCCAGCCGCTGCACCCGGCCCGCGTAGTCACCGAAGGTGATCGTCTGTGCGTCATTCAGCGTGCGAAGCGCGACCTGCTCGACGCGTGCCGCCGCCGTCCGCTGAAAGCACTCGCACATCGACCGCGCCCCGGTCGTCGGTGACCCGCCGCGTCCTCTGTCGGTCTGTACCGCACCCTCCATGCGTGGCGTACACCTATCACCTCGGGCGCGCTCGTGACAAGTGTTACGGGGTGAGGACGACCTTGCCCACGTTGCGGCGCTCGGTGATGAAACGGTGAGCGTCGGGCGCGCGGTCGAAGCTGAATGCCGCAGCGACGACGGGGCTGATCGTCCCGTCGGCGAGCATCTCGGTGAGCGGAGCCGACCACCGCGCCGCGCTTCCGGCCTCGTCCCACAGCGTCAGCAGGTTGAGCCCGATGACCGACTTCGATTCCGACATCTGCTTGAGCAGGTTGAAGCGCGGCATCAGCAGCGCGGTCCGCGCCGCGCTCACCAGATTGCGGGTCTCGCCGGAGACGACGCCCGAGGCCCCGAAGCACACGAGCCGGCCGCCGGCTCGCAGCAGCTTGTAGCTGCGGCGGAAGCTCGCTCCGCCGATCGCATCGATGACGACGTCGAGCTTCGGCACCCCCCGTTCCCAGCCCGAGCGCGTGTAGTCGATCGGGTGATCGACGCCGAACTCGCGGATCGCCCCGTGCTTGCCCGGCGACGCGGTGCCCCATATCTCGGCGCCGGCCCGCTTGGCGATCTGGGTGGCGGCGGTGCCGACCCCGCCGGCCGCCGCCTGGATGAGGACGCGCTCGCCGGGCTCGAGGTGCGCCTGGTGGATGAGCGCCTCCCAGGCGGTGGCGTAATTGATCGGGATCGCCGCACCGGCCTCGAAGCTGAGCTCATCCGGCAGCGGCACGACGCCGTCGGCGCGGACCACGGCCCGCTCGGCGTAGCCGTTGAAGCGCACCGGCGACACGACCCGGGTGCCGACCTCGGGTGCGTTCTCCACGCCGGGCCCGACCGCCGCAACGGTGCCCGCGACCTCGTAGCCGACGACGCACGGCGGTTTCGGCGCATCAGGATAGAGGCCGAGCCGGGCCATGATGTCGGCGAAGTTGATGCCCGCGGCGGCAACGTCGATCAGGACCTCGCCGCTGCCCGGACGCGGGTCCGGGCGTTCCTGGACCTGGAGCACCTCGGGTGGGCCGTGCTCGGTGATGACGACCGCGCGCATGGGCGGCAACCTACAGGTCGACGGTGCGGCCCGCGACGAAGCCGTCGCCGGCCACGATCTCGTCGACGACCTCACGCGGGACCGGGAGGTCGGTGGTGATCGTCATTGCGGCGAGCCGTCCCTCGGCACGGGACTCGTCCTCGGGCTCGCGGCCGACCGCGGCCGAGACGATGTTGACCCCGTGGGCGCCGAACGTCGCCCCCACCCGGCCGATCATTCCCGGCACGTCGCGGTAGCGGAACAGGGTGATGTGATCCTCGAGCTGGACGTCGAAGCGCTGGCCCCAGGCCTCGAGCAGATGGGCGCGGTTGCGGCGGCCGAGGAGCGTCCCCGCGACCCGCACGCTCGAGGACCCGCAGCGCAGCGTGACCCGGACCATGTCGGAGTAGTCGCGCAGTCCGGACCGCTTGGTCTCCTCGATCTGGATCCCGCGCTCCTGCGCCATCGCCGGAGCGTTGACCTCGTTGACCTCCTCCTCGGTGTGTCCGCGGAGCACGCCGAGCAGCACCGAGATCGACAGCAGGCGGGTGTCGCGCTCGGCGATCCGGCCGAGAAACTCCGTCTGCACCCGGTCGATCGAGGACCCCGGCGCGAGCTCGACCGCGATCCGCCCGAGCGACTGGCACAGCGGCACGAACGGCCCGAGCACCTCCATGTCCTCCTGCGGAATCGCCGGCACGTTGACCGCGCTGGTCACGACACCGCCGGTCAGCGCCGCGATCACCTGCTCGGCCGCTTGGTAGCCGGCGCGATCGGTCGCCTCGGCGGTCGAGGCGCCGAGATGCGGCGTGACGATCACGTTGGGATAGGCGAACAGCGGGTGCTCGGTGACCGGCTCGGTGCGGAACACGTCGAGGGCGGCGCCGCCGACCTTGCCGGAATCGAGCGCGGCCTGGAGATCGGCCTCGACGATCAGCGGCCCACGGGCGACATTGAGCACCCGGACGCCGTCGCGGCACTTGGCGAGCGCGGTGGCGTCGAGCCAGCCCTCGGTGTCCGGCGTGTTGGGCAGATGCAGCGTGAGGAAGTCGGCGGCGGCGTAGACCTCGTCCGAGGTCTCCGCCTTCTCCACCCCGAGGCTGCGATAGCGCTCGGCGCTCACGTACGGGTCATAGGCGACGACCCGCATCCCGAACCCGAGCGCGCGGTGGGCGACGAGCTGCCCGATCCGCCCGAAGCCGAGGATCCCGAGCGTCTTCTCGTAGAGCTCGATCCCGGAGAACTTCGCGCGCTCCCAGGCGCCGCTCGTGAGCGAGGCATGGGCCTGTGGCACGTTGCGGGCGAGCGCAAGCAGCAGCGCCATCGTGTGCTCGGCCGCGGTGATCACGTTCGACTGCGGTGCGTTGGCGACGACGATGCCGCGCTTGGTGGCGGCCGGCACGTCGACGTTGTCGACCCCGACCCCCGCGCGGCCGACGGCGCGCAGCCGGTCGGCCCGGTCGATCAGCTCGGCGTCGAGCTTGGTCGCCGAGCGGATCAGGATGCCGTCGAACTCGCCGATGCGCTCGGCGAGCTCCTCGCGGCTCCAGCCGAGCCCGAGTTCGACCTCGAAGTGCTCCTCGAGCAGGTCGACGCCGGAGCGCCCGATCTTCTCGGCCACGAGCACGCGGGCGCGGGGCGCGCCGTTGGTGGAGGCGACGGTGGTCGTGCTCATGAGCGCTGCTCCAGGACCCAGCCGATGCTCGCGGTCAGCGCCTGCACGTCAGCCGGATCGGTGGCCGGGAACATGGCGACCCGCAGCTGGTTGCGACCGAGCTTGCGGTACGGCTCGACGTCGACGATGCCGTTGGCCCGCAGCGTCGCGGCGAGCTCGGCGGCGTCGACCTCGTCGTCGAAGTCGATCGTGCCGACGACGAGCGAGCGCTTCGCCGGATCGGACACGAACGGCGTCGCGAGCGGGTGCGCCTCGGCCCACCCGTAGAGGTGGGCGCTCGAGGCGGTCGTGCGCGCGACCATCGCGTCGAGGCCGCCGTGCTCGAGCATCCAGTCGAGCTGGTCGGCGAGCAGGAACAGCGTGGCGATCGCCGGCGTGTTGTAGGTCTGATCCTTGCGCGAGTTCTCGAGCGCGGTAGTGAGCGAGAGGAACTCGGGGATCCAGCGCTCGGGCCCGGTGGTCGGGCGGTCGCGGTCGATCACCTCGATGCGGGCGAGCGCCGCCGGGCTGAGCAGCGCGAGCCACAGTCCGCCGTCGGAGGCGAAGCCCTTCTGGGGCGCGAAGTAGTAGACGTCCGCCTGGCCGACGTCGACCGGGAGGCCGCCGGCGCCCGAGGTGGCGTCGATCAGCACGAGCTGGTCGGCCGTGGCCTCGGCGGGCCGCGTCACCGGGACCATCACCCCGGTCGAGGTCTCGTTGTGCGCCCAGGCGACGACGTCGGCGGACGGGTCGCTCCGGGGCGCGGGCGCGTCACCGGCCGGCGCCTGCACGACGATCGGGTCGGCGAGAAACGGCGCGCCGCGCGTGGCGGTCGCGAACTTGGCCGAGAACTCGCCGTAGGTGAGATGGAGCGCCCTGCTGCGCACGAGGCCGGCGGTCGCCGCGTCCCAGAACGCCGTCGTGCCGCCGTTGCCGAGCGCGACCTCGTAGCCCTCGGGGAGGTCGAACAGGTCGCCCAGACCGGCCCGGACCCGGCCGACGAGCTCGCGCACCGGCTTCTGGCGGTGCGAGGTGCCCATCACCGCCCGGCCGGCGTCGGCGAGATGCTCGAGCTGCGCCGGGCGGACCCGCGAGGGACCCGAGCCGAAGCGGCCGTCGGCAGGCTTGAGCTCGGAGGGGATCTTCAACTCTGTCGAGGTCTGAGTCATGCACGCTCCAGAATTTGCGGGGTTGGACATGCCCAGGCGCGCGGCGTGCGAAGCCGCCGCTTCCCGGTGGTCAGTCCACCTGCAAGCGCCAGTCACGGCGGCTGCATGGAGATTAGCGAGTCGGTCGGCCCGTCCACGTGACGGCGCTTCGCGCGAGTCACGTGGAACGGATCCGCCGACTCACCACCCCGGCGAGCCACCGCCCTGGCCACCCCACGGCGTGTCTCACCACCGCCATGCGCACCACGAAACGCCCCACCCCCGGACCGCCCAACTGGGAGCCACACGGCGTGGCGGCCTGGATCCGCGCGACGTGAACGTGCCCCAGGAGCGACCCGGACGCCACGGACGCGGGGTGGGCGAGTGCCTCGACGGGACTCGCGCGAAGCGCCGTCCCGTCCGAGGTGCTCGCACACCAAGCGCTATTCGTGGAATTCGGTATCGATCCAGTCCATCTGGGAGCGGAGCTCTTGGCCGACCACCTCGACCTGGTGCCCGGCCTGCTCCTCGCGCATGCGCTTGAAGTTCTCCTGGCCGGCGCGGTTCTCGGCGATCCACTCGCGGGCGAACGCGCCGGACTGGATCTCGCCGAGGATCTCCTTCATCGCGTCGCGCGTGGCCTGGCTGATGATCCGCTTGCCGCGGGTGAGGTCGCCGTACTCGGCCGTGTTGGAGATCGAGTAGCGCATCCCGGCGATCCCCTTCTCGTACATGAGATCGACGATCAGCTTGAGCTCGTGCAGGCACTCGAAGTAGGCCAGCCGCGGGTCATAGCCGGCGTCCACGAGGGTCTCGTAGCCCGCGCGGACGAGTTCGGTGACGCCGCCGCAGAGCACGGCCTGCTCGCCGAACAGGTCGGTCTCGGTCTCGTCCTTGAACGTCGTTTCGATCACGCCGCCACGGGTGCAGCCGATCCCCTTGGCGTAGGCGAGGGCGACGCCAAGCGCATTGCCGGTCGCGTCCTGGTGAACGGCGACGAGGCCGGGCACGCCTGAGCCCTCGAGGTACTGGCGGCGAACGAGGTGGCCCGGGCCCTTGGGGGCGACGAGCGCGACGTCGACGTCCGGCGGCGGCACGATCTGCTCGTAGTGGATCGAGAAGCCGTGGCCGAACATCAGCATGTTGCCGGCGGCGATGCCGTCCTTGACCCCGTCCTCCCACACCTGGGCGTGGAGCTCGTCGGGGGTGAGCATCATCACGACGTCGCCCTCGCTGGCGGCGTCGGCGGGGTCGAGTACGCGCAGGCCGTGCTCCTGGGCCTTCGGCACGCTCGACGACGACGACCGCAGGCCGACGACGACGTTCACGCCGGAGTCTTTGAGGTTGAGCGCGTGGGCGTGGCCCTGTGAGCCGTAGCCGATGATGGCGACGGTCTTGCCGTCGAGAAGCGAGAGGTCAGCGTCGTCGTCGTAGAACATGCTCGGAGCGTATCCGTGTACGCGCGCGGCCGGTCGTGCGCTCCCACACGGAGGCGATGCTCAGGCCAAGATTCGCCCGCCGATCGAGCAATCGATGCCTGAGCCGTCGTCTGACGGCAGTTCCAGCATCGAATTCCGCGCGGGCGGCCGTTTCTTGGCCCGTGTTGCCGCCCGCGCACGATCACGTCATCTGGATCCGACAGCGGTCTACGGCCCGCCGAAGCGCGAGCGCAGCGCCATCACGCTGTTGACATACGCCTGCGTGTCGCTGTACATCCCGTGCGCCTGCACCGACGGCAGGCCCTGGTAGTAGCCGGCCGCGGCCATCGCCGGGTCACCGCCGGTGGCGGCGAGCAGCGAGTGGAGCAGCAGGACGCCGCCACGCACGTTCGAGGCCGCCGAGGCGGGCGCGAGCGGCACGCCGGCGGTCAGCGTGCGGTTGATCCAGTCCCAGGTGCCCGGCAGGATCTGCATCACGCCGCGGGCGCCGGCGCTCGAGACGAGGTCGTTGTTGAAGCCGCTCTCCTGCCAGCCGATCGCGGCAGCCAGGGACGGCGAGACGCCGTTGGCCGCGGCGATCGACCCGACCTGCGAGGAGGTGACCGTCTCCGGGGTCGGGTACGGGGGCCCACCGGCATAGCCCTCGGCGGCGGTGCCGACGGGCTGGCCCGTGGCCGCGTTGCCCACGGACGAGGTCGACACCGGGACGGCCGTCCCCGAGGATCCGGAACCGCCGAGCACGGTCCCCGCCAGCAGCACGCCGTTGGGGTCGAGCCCGTTCGCCGCCGCGAGCTCGGCGACCGAGATGCCCTGCCGCGCCGCGATCGAGGACAGCGTGTCCCCGGGCTGCACGACGTAGCCGCTCGTGCCCGTCGAGGCGACGGTCGTTCCGGAAGTCGACACCGGGACGGCCGTCCCCGAGGATCCGGAACCGCCGAGCACGGTCCCCGCCACCAGCACCCCGTTGGGATCGAGCCCGTTCGCCGCCGCGAGCTCGGCGACCGAGATGCCCTGCCGCGCCGCGATCGAGGACAGCGTGTCCCCGGGCTGCACGACGTAGCCGCCGGTGCCGCCCGACGCGCTCGAGGTCGCGACGCCGGCGGTCCCGCTGCTGCCGGTGTCGTCGGCGTCGTTGTCGCCGTCGCCGACCGACGAGACGGGGGTGCTGCTCACCGTCGAGACCGAGGGGCTGCTGACGCCGCTGGCGTAGCCCGACTGCGGCGGGATGGCCAGCGACGTGCCGGCCACGAGCTGGCTGCCGGGCGAGAGCCCGTTGGCCGCGGCGAGCTGAGAGACGCTCAGCCCGTCGGCCGCGGCGACCGAGTACAGCGACTCACCCGCGGCGACCGTGTGTTGGAAGTCCGCCGAGGCGGCGGTCGGCGCGACGAGCAACGCGGCCGCCGCGGCGAGAGGGAGAAATTGAGTTCCACGCATGGAGCGCAGTGTGTGCCCGTCGGCATGTAGGAGGAAACCCCTGCAAGAGGCCGCCCATCATGCAAGAACGCTGTCACGCCTCGCCGGCGGCGACCAGCGAGCGCCCCGGCATCGTCAACGCCCCGGAATCATCGACGAACGGCGCCGCGGCCTCGGCGAATGCCTGTCTGAACTCTGACCGCTTCTCCTCGGACAGGCCGTCGATCACGCTGATCACGCTGATCTGGATGTCGCGCGTCTGCTCGAGGTAGGCCTCGACACTCGGGAGCGCCCGCACGACGTCGACGGGCTCGGCGGTCACCTCAACGAACCCGGCCGCCTCGAGCAGCTCGACCAGCCGCTCGGGGTCGGCGAGCGAGAACATCGAGGCGGGGGCGCCGCGGTCGGGCGGTTCGACGGCGCCGATCTTGATCAGCGCCTCGGTGATGATCGTCGCCCACGGGTTGACCTCGGGCCGGTCCCACACGGCGATCGCGACGCGGCCACCGGGCCGCAGGATGCGGCGCACCTCGCGCATCGCCGCCTCGGGGTCGAGGCTGAGCATGACGCCCCACCGGCACAGCGCCGCGTCGACGCTCGCGGTCTGCAGGTCGATCCACTCGAGCTCGAGGCGCTTGAACTCGACGCCGGTGATGCCGAAGCGCTCGGCGCGCTCGCGAGCGACCTCGAGCATCCCCTCGGCGGCGTCGCTGCAGATGAGCGTGCCCCCGGGCTGCACGAGCTCGGCGGCGAGGAAGCCGGTGTCTCCCGGTCCGGCGGCGAGCTCGAGCACGCGCTCGCCGGGCTGCAGGCGCAGGCGGTCGACCAGCGCGCTCGACACCGGCATCCCGAACGTGCGCGTCTCGTCCGCCCGCCGGCCCCAGCCGGGCGCGACCCGCTCCCACGCCTCGCGCGTCTGCGCGCGCTGCTCGTCGGCGTCGTCCTCGACGCTCACGCCCCCCGCTCCGACAGCCGGCGGGTGATCTCGACGAAGGCGCCCTCGACCTGGGTCGAGAGCCGCTGCTGGAAGATCGTCAGCAGCGCCTCGGAGGCGATCGGGCGCAGCCGCTCGACCGCCTCTTCGATCTCCGGCCAGCGCTCGGGGGGCATGTCGGCCTGCTGGAACGGCTTCCACACCTCGGCGAGGAACAGCTTGACGAACGAGCGCGACACCGAATCGCAGTGGCGCTCGATCTCCTCGAGGATCGACAGCGCCGACGGCAGCGAGATGCCGCGGCGCACGACCTCCTCGGCGACGGCGAGCAGGGACGGGCTCGGAACCTCGTACTGGTCGTTGCCGAGCGGCACGAGCACCCCGAGCCGCTGGGCCTTGGCCAGGATCTCCGGCGCGTCCTCGATGCTGACCTGGAAGCGGCGGCCGAGCTCGCCGAGCGACAGCGTCTCCGCGCGCTCGCCGCCGAGCGGGGTGCTGAGTGCGGCCCGGAACTGGAGCAGCCGCTCCGCGGTCCCGTGCGTGTCCTCGAGCAGCCGCTTGATGCCGCCGAGGTTGAAGCCGTCGTCTTGGAGCTCGCGGATGAGACGCAGCTGGGCGAGGTGCTCGGGGCCGTAGTAGCCGACGCGCATCCGCACCTCGGGCGCGGCGAGCAGCCCGCGCGCCTGGTGGGCGCGGATGTTGCGCACCGACATGCCGGACTGCGCCGCGAGCTGCTCGATCGTCAGCTGGTTGGGCGAGTCGACCTCGGCGAGCCGGCGGACCGATGACATGCCGCGATCATACGAGCACGCGGCGCAGCAACTTGCCCGAGGCGGTGCGCGGCAGCTCGTCGGTGAACTCGAGCACCTTGGGCACTTTGAAGCGGGCGAGCCGCGTCGCGCAGTGAGCGCGGAGCGCGTCGGCGTCGGTCTCGGCGCCGGGGCGCAGGACAACGCGGGCGACGATCGCCTCGCCCCATTCGGCATCGGGCCGGGCGAACACGCCGGCATCGGCGACGGCGGGATGCTCGAGCAGTACCTCCTCGACCTCGGTCGGGGCGACGTTCTCGCCGCCGGTGACGATCGTGTCCGCCTTGCGGCCGGTGATCGACAGCCGTCCGCGCTCGTCGAGCGTGCCGAGATCGCCCGTGTGCAGCCAGCCGTCGGCGGTCAGGGCGCCGGGCGACACGGTCGCGCCGCGCACGAGGATCTCCCCGTCGGCGGCGAGCGTGAGCTCGACCCCGGGCAGGGGCCAGCCGTGGGTGGCGATCTGCGAGCACGCCTCGGTCATCCCGTACGTCGGCGCGACGGACACCTCCGCCGCCGCGGCCCGCGCGAGCAGCGCTGGGGCGATCGGACCGCCGCCGAGCAGCGCCCAGCGCAGCGCCGGCGGCGCGCGCAGGCCGGCGTCGAGCAGCCGGGCGAGCATCGTCGGCACGAGCGAGACGAGCGTCGTCCCGCGTGCGGGATCCATCAGCTCCCCGAGCACCGCGTCGGTGTCGAAGCGCTCGTGCAGCACCGCGGTCGTCCCGTAGATCGCCGAGCGCACGAGGACCGACAGGCCGCCGACGTGCACGGGGGGCATCGGGCACAGCCACCGCTCATCGAGGTCGAGGCCGAGCACGGCGGCCGAGCCGAGCGCGCTGGCCAGCCAGTTGCCGTGAGTGAGCACGACCGGCCGCGGCGCCGAGGTCGTGCCCGAGGTGAACATGACCGCGGCGGGGTCGTCGAGCGCACAGGCCACGGGTTCGCCGGGCGCAAGCGGCTCCCTGACGACGACCGGCTCGTCGACGACGAGCGCCTCCCCCACCCGGCGCGCGCGCTCCTCCGCGGTCAGCCGCAGGTCGATCGGCACGACGACCGCCCCGGCGAGCAGGGCGCCGTGGACGGCGAGCGCGAACGCCTCCCCGGAGGGGAGCGCGACCGCGACGCGGTCGCCCGTCGCCACGCCCCGGGCGCGCAGCCCGGCGGTGGTTGCCGCCGCGCGCGCGAAGAGCTCCGCGTAGCTGAGCGTGCCCGTCGCGGTGACGAGCGCAGGGTGATCGGGACGCCGCCGGACGGCGCGCAGAAGCCAGGGCTCCACGGGACCACACGGTAGTCTCCGCCGCCGAGAAAGGAGGCCGCAGTTGTCGACCACGTGGCAGCCCGCCGGGGAGTACGAAGACATCCGCTATGAGCTCGCGACCGGCGAGGACGCCGGCATCGCCAAGATCACCATCGACCGTCCGGAAGTGCGCAACGCCTTCCGGCCAGAGACGGTGGTCGAGCTCTCCGACGCCTTCGAGCGGGCGCGCGAGGATCCCGACGTCGGCGTCATCATCCTCACCGGCGAGGGCGAGAAGGCGTTCTGCTCGGGAGGCGACCAGCGCGTGCGCGGCTCACGCGGGGGCTACGTCTCCGGCGCCGATCCCGCCGAGGCGGGCCACCATCAGGCCGTCGGGCGCTTCCACGTCACCGACCTCCACGTCCAGATCCGCCGCATGCCCAAGCCGGTCGTGGCCATGGTCGCGGGCTACGCCGTCGGCGGCGGCCACGTGCTGCACGTCGTCTGTGACCTGACGATCGCCGCCGACAACGCCCGCTTCGGCCAGACTGGACCCAAGGTCGGATCGTTCGACGGCGGCTTCGGCGCGAGCGTCCTCGCGCGGCTCGTCGGGCCGAAGAAGGCCAAGGAGATCTGGTTCCTCTGCCGTCAGTACGACGCCCAGGAGGCGCTCGCGATGGGGCTCGTCAACACGGTCGTCCCCGTCGAGCGACTTGAGGTGGAGACCGTGCAGTGGTGCCGGGAGATGCTCGCCCTCTCCCCCTTCGCCCTGCGGCTGCTCAAGGCGAGCTTCAACGCCGAGGAGGACGGGCTGGCCGGGATCCAGCAGCTCGCCCACGATGCCAATCTCCTCTTCTACATGAGCGAGGAGGCCGCCGAGGGTCGCTCGGCCTACCTGGAGAAGCGCAAGCCCGACTACTCGAAGTTTCCCCGGCGCGCGTAGTGTCGTGAGTCGGAAGCGACACTGAGACCATGACGACTGAACGCGCGGTGGCAGGCCCGAGCCCGATCCGGATCTGGCTGATGGCGGCACGGGTGCGAACGTTGCCGGCGTCGATCGCGCCGGTGCTCGTCGGCACCGCGCTGGCCGGCTACCTGCACATCTTCCATCCCCTGCGGTTCCTCGCCGCGCTCGTCGGGGCGGTGTTCATCCAGGTCGGCACGAACCTCTCCAACGACTACTCGGACGCGCGCCGCGGCGCCGACGCCGAGGACCGGCTCGGGCCGGTGCGGGTGACCGCGGGCGGCCTCGTCCCGCCGCGCCAGGTGCTCGTCGCCACCTACATCTCCTTCGGGATCGCCGTGCTCGCCGGCATCTACCTGATCGTCGTCGCCGGCTGGCAGCTGCTGCTCGTCGGGGCGGCGTCGATCCTCGCCGGCGTGCTCTACACCGGCGGCCCGCGGCCCTACGGCTACGAGGGCCTCGGCGAGCTGTTCGTGTTCCTGTTCTTCGGCATCGTCGCCGTCGCCGGGTCGTTCTTCGTGCAGGCCGAGCGCCTGATCTGGGAGGCGTTCGCGCTCGCCGTGCCGGTCGGCCTGATCGCCTCGGCGATCATCGTCGTCAACAACTTCCGGGACATCGACACCGACCGTCGCGCGGGCAAGAAGACGCTCGCGGTGCGGCTCGGGCGCCCGCGGACACGGACGATGTACGCGGTCATGATCTATTGCGCCTACCTGCTCGCCCCGGTGACGTGGATCTTCGGGCCCCTGCGGCCGTGGGTGCTGCTGCCCTGGCTGACGCTGCCGCTCGCCGCCCGCGTTGTGCGCATCGTCCGCAACCACGTCGACGGGCCGACGCTCAACCAGGCGCTCGCGCAGACCGGCATGCTCCAGCTCGTGTTCTGTGTGCTGCTGTCGGCCGGGCTGCTCCTCAGCCGTTGAGGGTCGGGCTGGATCTGATCAGGGCGCGCTTGCGCGCGCCGGTGGGTTCGGCCTGGGGCTCCATCCACGACCGTGAGCTGCTGCTGCTCTCATTGACCGCCGCCGACGGGACGCGCGGCTTCGGCGAGGCCGCGCCGCTGCCCGGCTACGACGGCGTGGGGATCGACGACGTCCGCGCCGCGCTCGAGGACTGCCGGCCGCTGCTCGCCGACGGCGATGACGTTCCGCTCCCGGCGCTGCTCGCCGCCTGCGCGCGGGCGGCCGTCCTCCCCCAGGCGATCGCCGCCGTCGACCTCGCCCTGTGGGACCTCGCCGGGCGCCGGTGCCGACGGCCGGTGTGGCGGCTGCTCGGGGACGGCGAGGTGGCGGCCGACACGCCGTCGATCGCCGTCAACGCGACGATCTCCGCCCTCGACCGCGCCAGTGCCGCGGGCGCCGCCGCGGCCGCCCGGGCGGACGGGTTCGGCACCGTCAAGGTGAAGGTCGGGTCCGGCGATGACGCCGGCCGGCTCGCCGCCGTCCGCGCGGCCGGCGGCCCCGAGCTCGCGATCCGCATCGACGCCAACGGCGCCTGGTCGGTGACCGAGGCGATCGCCGTGCTGCGGGCGCTGTCTCCGGCCGGGCTCGAGCTGTGCGAGGAGCCCGTCCACGGGCTCGACGAGATCGCGGAGATCGCCGCCGCCGTCGAGGTCCCGATCGCCCTCGACGAGACCGCGCGGGCCCCCGGGGCGCTCGATCACCGCGCGGCGACCGCCGTCTGCCTGAAGATCTCCTCGGCCGGCGGGCTCAGCGGACTGCTCGATGCCGCGCACCGGGCGCGCACCGCCGGCTACGAGGTGTATATCGCCTCGACGTTCGATGGGCCGCTCGGGATCGCCGCTGCGCTCCATGCCGCCGCGGTCATCGCACCGGACCGGCCGTGCGGCCTGGCCACGCTCGGGCTGTTCGAGGGCCGGCCGGACCCGTTCCCCGCCACCGGCGGCCGCATAACCGTCCCCGCCGGGCCGGGGCTCGGCGAGGGTCTCATCGACTGGTATCGATGAGCGCCGCTACGACGGCCGGCGCCTCGAGGTGCACGGCGTGACCGGCGCCGGCGACGACCTCGACCCGGCCGTCGGGCAGGCGCGCGGCCATGTCGGCGGCGATCGCCCGGAACTTCTCGTCGCGCTCGCCGACGATCAGCGTGACCGGCATCGCCAGCTCCCCGAGCCGGTCCCACAGCGACGGCAGCGCCCCGGTGCCGAGGCCGCGCAGGGCCGCGGCGAGGCCCTCCGGCGTCGAGCACAGGCGGTCGGCGTGCACGGCGGCGGCCACGTCGGGTGGCAGTCCGGCCAGCACCGGGGTCTCGGCCCAGCGCCGGGCGAACTCCTCGATCCGGGCGCGCTCGATGTCGGTCGCGAGCTGCTCGTCGGCCCTCCGGCGCGCCGCGCGCTCGGCGCGATCGGCGAGCCCGGGACTCCCCCCGACCAGCACGAGCCGCTGCACCCGCTCGGGCGCGGCGAGCGCGACGTGCAGAGCGATCCGTCCGCCCATCGAGTAGCCGGCGAGCGCGAACGGCCCCGGGACCGCGGCGAGCACGTCGTCGGTGACCACGGCGAGCGTGACCGGTCGCCGGGCGCCGGCCTCGCCGTGGCCGCGGATGTCGGGAGCGAGTGGCCGGTAGCGTTCCGTCGGCTCCGTCCGCGCCGCCAGCGCGGCCCGCACGCGATCCCAGCTCCCCCCGGTCTGGGTGAAGCCGTGGAGGAGGACGAGCACGCGGGACACAGCGACCACAGATCATGACCGCCACCGACACCTATCTGCTGCTCCGCGCCTTCTGCGACGAGCTCGCCCGCTGTGGGATGCGCGAGGCCGTGACCGCACCGGGGTCCCGTAACACGCCGATCCTGCTCTCGCTCGCCCGCGAGCCGCGCCTGCGCTGCTTCTCCCACATCGACGAGCGCTGCGCCGGGTTCTTCGCCCTCGGCGCCGCCAAGGCCTCGGGCCGGCCGGTGGCCGTCACCTGCACGTCGGGGACGGCGGCGGCCAACCTCGTGCCCGCGGTGATCGAGGCCCACGAGGCCCGCGTCCCGCTGATCGTGCTCACGGCCGACCGGCCGCCCGAGCTGCGCGACGTCGGCGCCGGGCAGACGATCGACCAGATCAAGCTCTACGGCGGTGCGGTCAAGTGGTTCTTCGAGGTCGGGGTGCACGAGGCCACCCCCGCCCGGCTGCGCTGGATGCGCACGCTCGCCTGCCGCGCGTACTGGACGGCCGCGTCCGGCCGCCCCGGCCCGGTCCACCTCAACCTCCCGCTCCGCGAGCCGCTCGTGCTCGAGGAGCCGCTCCCCGCGGACGACACCGGCCGCGAGGGCAGCCAGCCCTACGTCATGTTCGAATCGCCGCCCGCCGCCGCGCCGGCGAGCGACGGCGGACATCCGGCCGGCCGGATCGTCATCGTCGCCGGGACCGGGGCCGCCGAGGGCACGACGGCGGCGGAGTTGGCCGAGCTCGCCGCCCGCTCCGGCGTTCCGCTCCTCGCCGACCCGATGTCCGGGGCGCGGCGCGGGCCGGCGGCGATCGCCCATTACGACCTGCTGCTGCGCGATCCGGAGTTCGTCGCTGCCCACCGGCCGCAGTTCGTGCTGCGGATCGGGGACATCCCGACCTCGAAGCCGCTGCGGGCCTGGCTCGCCGGTCTCGACGACATCGCCCAGATCGCGATCGACCCCCATGACGTCTGGCACGACCCGGACGCGACGGTCGGCATGCGGATCTCGGCGCCCGTCTCCGCGCTGCTCGGCGGCCTCGCCGCGCCCGCTCGCCTCGCCGGCACGCCGGGCTGGCTCGAGGATTGGCGCGCGGCCGACGAGGCCGCCGCCGACGCGATCGACGCCATGCTCGCCGACGAGCTCTCCGAGCCCGCGGTCGCTCGCGGCCTCGGTCGCTGGCTCCCCCCCGAGGCGACCCTGTTCGTCGCCTCCTCGATGCCGATCCGCGACGTCGAGGAGTTCACCGCCACACGTGAGACGCCCCCGCGGACGCTTTCCAACCGCGGCGCGAACGGCATCGACGGCACCGTCTCCGCCGCCTTCGGCGCCGCCGCCGCCGGCGACGGGCCGGTCGTCCTTCTGATCGGCGACGTCGCCCTCGCCCACGACATCGGCGGCCTGCTCACCGGCCGCCGGCTCGGCGTCCCCCTGACGATCGTGCTTCTCAACAACGACGGCGGCGGAATCTTCCACTTCCTCCCGGTGGCCAGCCAGACCGACGCCTTCGAGGAGCACGTCGCGACGCCGCACGGGCTCGACTTCGCCCATGCCGCCGCGCTCTACGGCTGCGGCTACGAGCGTCCGCGCACGCTCGACACGCTCCGCGAGGCGGTCGAGCTCGCCGTCGCCGGGAACGCCGGCACGATGATCATCGAGGTGCCGACCGACCGCGAGGCGAACCTCGAGCTGCACCGCCGGGTGGCGGGGGCTATCCCGCCAGCACTGGCAGCAGCGCGCCGAGCTTGACCTCGGTCTCAGCGAGCTCGGCTGCGGGGTCGGAGTCGCGGACGATGCCGCAGCCCGCGTAGAGGTGGGCGACGGCGCCGCGCAGCAGCGCGCAGCGCAGCGCGACGCAGAACTCGCCGTCCCCGATCGCGTCGGTCCAGCCGATCGGACCCGCGTACCAGCCGCGATCGAGCCCCTCGAACGCAGGGATCATCCGCTCGGCGAGCCGACCGGGCTCGGACCCGACGGCCGGGGTGGGATGGAGCACGCCCGCGAGCGACAGCGCCCCCATCGGCGCCGCGAGCTGCGCCCGGATCGGGGCGGCGAGATGCTGGATGTTCGCCACCCGGACGAGCACCGGCTCGGGCGCCGCCGTCACCCACACCGCGTGCGGGGCGAGCGCGCGGGCGATGCGCCTTGCGACGATCGCGTTCTCCTCCCGGTCCTTGTAGCTGTGCAGCAGCTGCTCGCCGAGGTGGTCGTCGACGGCCGGGTCGGCGCTCCGGCGGGCCGAGCCCGCGAGCGCGACGGTGCTCGCGCGCTGCCCATCGCGCCGGACGAGCAGCTCGGGGCTCGCCCCGAGGAACGTCGCCTCGCCGCGGCCGACGGCGTAGACGTAGCAGGACGGGAAGCCCTCACGCAGGACCCCGAGGATCGCCGCCGGGTCATGGTCGGCCGGGGCGTGGACCTCGACCTCGCGCGCGAGGACGATCTTCTCGAGCTCGCCGTCACGGATGCGCTGCACCGCCCGGGCGACCGCCTCCTCGTAATGCGACGGCGGCATCGGGCTGAGGACCTGAAATGCGCCGGTCGGCGCGGGGTCGAGCAGCGGCAGCGGCACCTCACGCAGCTCGCCGAAGCGACGATCGACGCGCGCCAGCAGGTCCTCGGGCGTGTCATCGCCGGCCACGACGAGGTTGACGGTCAGCCACACCGCGCCGGCGCGCCGGGCGAAGGAGATCTCCGGGACCTGCAGCGAGGCCGCGGTGAACCCCGCCCACCGCGGCGAGCCGCCGCCCGCCGCGGCGAAGGCGAAGCCGCCGACGGCGGCCAGCCCCGACCCGGGCGGCCCCGCGGGGTCGTCGGCGATGGCGTGGGCGCTGAGGGTCCGCCAGCGGCGCTCGAGCTCGGCGAAGCGATTCGGTCCCTCGGCGCTCAGCGCGGTGACGCAGCCGAGCGCGGCGAGCGCCGAGCCGTCGCGGTCGGGCTGCTCGAAGCAGAACCATGCCTCGCCCGGACGGCGCGAGGCGAGCACGATCGCCGTCGGGTCGCTCGCCCGCGGGCAGGGCGCGGCGAGGCTGAGCAGCACCGTGCCCCCACCGGAGCGGGCGCGGCGCAGCGCCTCGCCAAGCCGTTTCTCGAGCCGCGCCCGCGCAGCGCCGTCGAGCCACTCGGCCGGCGCGGAGGCGACGTCGAGCATCCCGGCGGCTCCGGGGCCTACGTCTCGCCGCGGCCGCGGGCGATCGCGATCTCGCCGGTGCGGGCCATCTCGATCAGGCCGAACGGCCGCACGAGCCGCTCGAAGGCGTCGACCTTCTCGCACGTCCCCGTCACCTCGGCGACGACGGAGCGCTTGGTGACGTCGACGACCTTGGCCCGGAAGATCTCGCAGATCTGCATGACCTCGGCGCGGCCGGAGCCGTCGACGGCGATCTTGAACAGCGCCAGCTCGCGGGCCAGCGTCTCCTCGGGCTCGAGGTCCCGGATCTTGAGGACGTTGACCAGCTTGTGCAGCTGCTTGGTGACCTGATCGATCGGGTGCACGGCGCCGTCGAGGGTGAGGGTGATGCGTGAGACCGAATCGTCGTCGGTCGGGCCGACGGCGAGCGTGTCGATGTTGAACCCGCGCCGGGCGAACAACCCGGCGATCCGGGTGAGGACGCCCGGCTTGTTCTCGACGAGGATCATCAGGATGTGCTTGCGGCCCGTGCGCAGGCCGACGGCCGCCTCGAGCTCGTCGAGGGAGAGGACTTCCTTGGTGCCTGGCTCGCCCATGACGCTCATCCCACCATGTCCCGAGCGGCTTGCCCCGCCGGGATCATCGGGTAGGTGTTCTCCTCCCGGGTGACCCGGACGTCGACGAGCACGGGGCCGTCGGTGGCGATCGCCTCCTTCATGTCGGAGACGAGCGTCCGCTTGTCCTCGAGCCGGATGCCAGTCGCGCCGTAGGCCTCGGCGAGCTTGACGAAATCCGGCCACTGGCCCATGTCGACCTGGCTGTAGCGCTTGTCCCAGAACAGCTCCTGCCACTGGCGGACCATGCCCAGATAGCCGTTGTTCATGATGAACACCTTGATCGGGATGTCCTCCTGGGTGCAGGTCGCGAGCTCCTGCATGTTCATCTGCACCGAGCCGTCGCCGGCGATGCAGACGACGGTCTCGTCCGGACAGCCGACCTTCGCGCCCATCGCCGCCGGCAGGCCGAAGCCCATCGTGCCGAGACCGCCGGAGTTGATCCACCGGCGCGGCTGCGCGAAGTTGAAGTACTGCGCGGTCCACATCTGGTGCTGGCCGACGTCGCTGGTGACGATCGCGTCGCCGCCGGTCGCCTCGTACAGCGACTGAACCATGTACTGGGGCTTGATCTCGGCGTCGGTGGAGTCCTCGTAGCGGAGCGGGTGGCGCTCCTGCCAGGCGTGGATCCGCACCCACCACTCCTCGAGCCGGTTCGGCTCCGCGGCGAGCGCCCGATACTCGGCCGTCAGGCGCGGGAGGATGTTCTTGGCGTCACCGACGATCGGGATGTGCGCGGGGACGTTCTTGGAGATCTCCGCCGGGTCGACGTCGATGTGGATGAACTTGGCCCGCGGCGCGAACTCCGACAGCTTGCCGGTGATGCGGTCGTCGAAGCGGGCCCCGATGGCGATGATCAGGTCGGCCTCGTCCATCGCGTAGTTGGCCGCCCGCGTGCCGTGCATGCCGAGCATCCCGAGCCACTGCGGATGCGGGGCGGGGAAGCCCCCGAGCCCCATCACCGTGCAGGTGACCGGGAAGCGGTCGGCGGTGGCGAGCTCGGTGAGCTCGGCCGCGGCGTTCGCGCCGATCACCCCGCCACCGGCGTAGATCACCGGCCGGCGCGCGTTGGCGAGCGCCTTGGCGGCGAGCCGGATCTGCTTCTGGTTGCCCTCAGTGGTCGGCTGGTAGCCGGGGAGATGGACGTCGGTGACCGGCTCGTAGGGGATGTCGGCCCGGCTGAGGTCCTGCGGGATGTCGACGACGACGGGACCCGGTCGCCCGGTCCGGGCGATGTGGAACGCCTCGTGGATCGAGCGCGGCAACTCGAGCGGGTGCTGGATCATGAAGCTGTGCTTGACGACCGGCATCGTGATGCCGATCGTGTCGGCCTCCTGGAAGCCGTCGGTCCCGAGCAACTCGGTGCGGACCTGGCCGGTGAGGAAGACGACCGGCACCGAGTCCATCATCGCGTCGGTGATCGGGGTGACGAGATTCGTCGCGCCCGGGCCGCTCGTCCCGAGCGACACCCCGACCCGTCCCGTCGCCTTGGCATAGCCCTCGGCGGCATGACCGCCGCCCGCCTCGTGGCGGACGAGGATGTGGCGGATGCCGGCGTCGTAGAACGCGTCGTAGGTGGGAAGGTTGGCACCGCCGGGGAGGCCGAATACGACATCGACACCCTCGGCCTTCAGGCATTCCATCAAAGCGTCGACTGCACGCATGGCGCTCGCCTCCTTTCGGCGATTGAGTCTGTGGACGCGCGCGGCCGCTCCGCGCGCGCGGGACCGGTCAGTTTACCGACGCGGCCCGCCTGCGGACCTTCGCCTCGGGGGCGATGGCCACCTCGGGGAACTCGAGCTCGGTGCCGCAGTTCGTGCACACGGCATCGTGGAGCTTGAGGACCCGGCCGCAGCCCGGGCACTGGCGCCGCAGCTCCTGGTTGTCGTTGCGGTAGCAGATCGCGGCGAGCAGCCCGAGGAACGGCACCAGGCCGGCGACCAGGAACCAGATGAAGAACGAGCTGCCCTTGATCCGGCCGATGATTCCACCGGCCAGGCCGAAGCACAGCATGATGAAAATCAGGCCGCCGCCTTCCATGAGCGCTTAGCTCACCAGAAGATCGTCTTGAGTGCCCACAGGATGGCGACCACCACCGCGACGGTGACGATCAGCCAGAACACCGCCATGACCATGCCGATGAGCAGCTTGAAGGCCACGACAACGGCGAGGATCAGGACGAGCCCCGCGAGCACCCGCTTGAGAATCGAAGGCCGCGCGGGCCGATTCTCGAACTCTGTATCCATGACTCAAGCGTACCGCGGGCGCCTGCTCGGCTCGTAAGAGTTTCGCCGGGGCTCGGCCGTCGCGCGCGAATCGGTCACACACGTGCGCGGCTGTCGGTCGCGGACACCCGCGCGGGACGGCGCTCTTAGTCGAAGACGCGCTTGATGTGCTCGAAGCGGGTGGCCGGGTCAGCGGGCCGCCCCTCGAAGCGCAACCGAGCCAGCCGGTAACGGCGCACCGGGACGGTCGACGGCTCTGGCGTCGCCGCGCGCCGGTCGGCAACCAGCAGGAACTTGGAGGTGATCGGTGTGCTCATGGCGGAAATGATCGGCCCCCGGGGTAAAGCGGGCATTGGCCCCAGGTACAAAGTTCCTGAACCTCACCTCGGCCGCGCGGATCGCCAGGCTCGGGGCGGGAACTGGCCCGCGCGAGCTCACCGGCGACGTCGAGCGCCTCACGGCGGGGCGGATCGAGCCGCCGGCGCAGCCGCCACGGCGCGCCCGAGAAGGCGACGTTGGCGATCGTGGCGAAACCGGCCTCGTCGCTGCGCAGGGCGAGCAGGAGATGGGCGATCCGGTCGCCGCCGGGTAGCGTCGGGTCGGTCGTCCGCACGCAGTGGCACACGACGCGCCGGCCGCCGGGCAGCACGAGCAGCGCGCCGGCCTCGGCGACGAGCCACACCCCGAGCGTCCCCCGTTCGAGCACGAGCCCGGTCCGTGCGTGGAGCTCACGCGCACGGTGGCCGACGAGGTCGCCGAGCAGGCCGACGGCGCGGGCCTCGGCGCCCGCATCGGCCTCCCTGCGCCGCCGCACGCGCACGACGTTCGCGCCCCGGGCGGCGTAGAGCTCCGGAATGATCCAGGCATGGGCGATGAGGATCAGCCCGATCAGGACGGTCACCGGGCTGAGCAGCGCGACGAAGATCCCGGTGAGCAGGAACGGCACCGAGTGGGCGAGCGTCGTCAGCGTCCACAGCTGGCCGGAGCGGTGCAGGCGCTCGGGCGTGCACCGCGGGCGCCAGGGCACCGTGGCGAGCTCCGGCAGGCCGGTGATGGCTAACCCCCGGCGATCGGGCGGCGAAGGATGACCAGCGGCGCCTCGAGCGGAAGCTCCTTGACCTGGTGGGCCTCGCCCTCCCCGGCCGAGACCACGGCGAAGTAGCCGCGATCGAGCTCGGCGCGGAAGGCGGCGAGGGCCTGCTCGACGGCTGCGGGATCCTCCTGCGTCCACTCCGCGAGCGTCGTGTGCCCGCTCTGATCCATCCGGATGAGTCGCGACATTTGGGCCTCCTGACCTCCTCCTGACCTGGACGAGACTTCCATCGTACGCCTCGATCAGGGAAGGTTTGCCCCTATTCCGACGTCTGGAGACCCGAATGCCCGCGCGACTGCGCCCCCTGTTCCTGATCGCCGGCCTCGCCCTGGGGGCGCTCGCCATCGCCCTGCTCGGCGGCCCGAGCACCGCCGCCGCCACCTCACCGGCCAAGGCCGGCCCCACCGGGACGGTGAGCGGTACGTCGACGACGAGCACGACGTCGAGCACGAGCACGACCACGACGACTGCGGCCTCGACGAGCACGACCGCGACGGCGCTCAGCACGAGCTCGGCCACGCGGGCGGCGACGACGACGTCGAGCAGCTCGGCCTCCGGCCTGACCACGGCGATCTCGAGCTCGCACACGCCCGCCCGGGCGCACTCGGCCGGTGACCCGTCGGACACGATCGCCGACTTCTCGTTCACGCCCGCGACGCTCACCATCCACGTCGGCGACACCGTCACCTGGACGAACAACGGCCCGGCCGCGCACACCGCGACCGCGAACAACGGCAGCTTCAACACCGGGACCCTGCAGAAGGGCCAGAGCGCCTCGCACACCTTCACCCAGGCCGGGACCTACGCCTACATCTGCACGATCCATCCGTTCATGCACGGCACGGTCGTCGTGCTCGCCTCCTCGACCAGCGGATCCTCGGGCAGCGGGTCCTCGGGCAGCTCGGGCAGCGGGTCGTCGGGCAGCGGCGCCTCGAGCGGCTCGACGGCAACCGGCTCGTCCGCCGGCACGACGACGGCAGCGACCGGCACGGGCACGACCGCCGCGACAACCGGGCCATCGCTTCCGAACACCGGCCTCGACCTCCTCGGCGCACTCGCCGCGGCCGGGGTTCTGATCGCCGCCGGCCTCGCGCTGCGGACCGCCGCCCGGAAGCACACGACGGACTGACGACCTTCCCGGGACCGGCGGTGAACTCGGCCGCCCGGAACCAGCCAGCGGACTAGAAAACAGGGCCTGGCTGGGGGCGAGACCGGGGCCCGCCCTGGGCGCGGCGGCGCCCCGCCTACGGCCCGGCCGCCGATAGACAGATTTCTGGTAGAGACTGTGTCAGCTTGGGGAAGCTTTAGCTCCGAGCGGGAAACGCCGTTCATGTGTCCGTCCGGACATGCCCGCTCAACCGGGGGCCGGGGCCTGCCGACATAACCAATAGGAGGCGTCGCGGAGGCCGCCGCCGCGAGGCTCCGGGAGATGCAATAAACCTACATTTGGATCAAGGAAGTGCGCAACTTTGCGCAGAAATTGCGTTATCATCATGAACGGGGCAGAAACTTCACCGCGCATCCGGCTCTCGAGGTTACGCGAGCGATGCGCACAGGCGGGTGAGGCGTGATCCCCACGCACCCTCTGTCGCGGAATGCCTCCGCAGCAGATAGGCCCATGACGCCACCACCCGCCGCCACCCAGATTGCTCCTTCGGGCCCTGTCCGGCTGGTGCCCACGCCGCAGCCGGTCACGACCACCGAGCGCCTGTCGCCGCTGCTCAACGCGCGGACATGGTCGCGGATGCGGTTTCTCGTCGATGCGCTCGTCCTGTACCTCGCGTCGTGTGCCGCGCTGTTTCCCAACAGCGCGATCCGCTCGGTTACCAGCAACCACGTGCTCGCGGCGCTCTACCCCCTCGTCGTGCTCGGGATGCTCCACGCCCGCCGCTCGCCGGACGACCGGCTGTTCGGCTCGCTGATCGATACCGCGGCCAACGTGCTCGGGGTGATCTCGCTCAGCGTGATGCTGCTGATCGCCGTCGAGGCGATGCTCGGCGCCCTGCACCCCCTCGGCCTCGCCCTGAGGCTGTGGGTCTTCTCGTTCTTCTATCTCGGTATCGCCCGAGCCGTGCTGCTGTCGGTCCGCCGCCAGGCCGTCCGCACCGACGCGTTCGCCGCGCCGACCCTGATTGTGGGCGCCGGCGCCGTCGGCGAGCACCTCGTCGAGCGTCTCCAGGGCGACCGCCGCTACGGCCTGCGCCCGGTCGGGTTTCTCGACGACAACCCCCTGCCCCGGCTCAACAACGGCGACGATCTCGGCGTCCCGGTGCTCGGCGGCCCCAGGAACCTCGCCCGCGCGATCGAGCAGACCAACGCCCGCCAGGTCATCCTCGCCTTCTCCACCGAGCCCGACAGCTTGCTCGTCGATCAGGTCCGCGAGTGCCAGGCGCTCGGGGTCGAGGTCGCGCTCGTGCCTCGCCTGTACGAGGCGATCAACGACCGCTCGACGCTCGACCATGTCGGCGGCCTGCCGCTGCTCACGCTGCGCCCGACCGACCCGCGGGGCTGGCAGTTCGCGCTCAAGCACGCCTTCGACCGTGGCTTTGCCGCGCTCGCGCTCGTGCTCCTGTCTCCGCTGATGCTGGCCATCGCCGCCGCGGTCAAGCTCACCTCGCCCGGTCCGGTCTTCTTCCGCCAGCGCCGCGTCGGCCGCGACGGGCACGAATTCGACCTGCTCAAGTTCCGCACCATGCGCGTGGACGTCGAGCTCGGACCGGGCTTCCAGCTGCGCCAGGGCTTGGCGCCGGGCGGCGTCGAGGGCGCCGACCGCCGGACGCCGGTCGGGCGCCGGCTGCGCGAGTTCTCGCTCGACGAGCTTCCTCAGTTCATCAACGTGCTGCGCGGCGACATGAGCGTCGTCGGCCCACGGCCCGAGCGTCCGCAGTTCGTCGAGCGCTTCACCGAGGAGATCACCCGCTACGACGACCGCCACCGGGTGAAGTCGGGCATCACCGGATGGGCGCAGGTGAGCGGGCTCCGCGGCCAGACGTCGATCGCCGATCGCGTCGAGTGGGACAACTGGTACATCCAGAACTGGTCACTCCGGCTCGACGTCCGGATCATCGTTCTCACCGTCCTGGAGATCTGGCGCCGGGGCGGCTGACCCCGGCCCACGCCTCACCCACCTCGCACCCGGCAGTCCGCCTTGCTCCGTGACACAGTTACGGCGATGCCGTCCCGTCCGCTTCGCCGGTCCCGCAGCCGGTGACCGATCCCATCGTCATCATCGGCGGCGGCCCGCACGGCCTGGCCGCGGCCGCGCACCTGCGCGGCGCCGGCCTCGAGGTGCGCTGCTTCGGCGAGCCGCTCGAGTTCTGGCGCCGGCAGATGCCCGCGGGCATGATGCTGCGCTCGCGCAAGCGCAGCTCGAACATCTCCGACCCCGCCCGGGCGCTGACCATCGAGGACTTCGAGCGCAACCAGAACCGCCGCGTCCACATGCCGAATCTGATGCTCGACGAGTTCATCGACTACGGCCTGTGGTTCCAGAACCGGGTCGTGCCGGACCTCGACCAGCGCAAGGTCGCCCGGCTCAGCGCGGACAGCGGTCGCTTCCAGCTCACGCTCACCGACGGTGAGGAGCTCTCGGCCCGGCGGGTCGTCGTCGCCGCCGGCCTCGCCCCGTTTCCCGCCCGGCCCGGCGTGTTCGCCTCGCTCCCCCCCACGCTCGTCTCGCACTCCTCCGAGCACGCCGACCTCGGCACCTTCGCCGGCCGGCGCGTCGCCGTCATCGGCGCGGGTCAGAGCGCGCTCGAGTCCGCCGTCCTGCTCGGCGAGCGCGGCGCGCAGGTCGAGGTGCTCATCCGCGAGCCGGAGATCCGCTGGCTGGCCGACGGCGACGGCGAGCCGCCCCGGCGGCTGCCGCCGACCGACGTGGGCGGGATGCTCAACGGCTGGATCGCCGCGGCCCCGGACGCCTTCCGCCTCGTCCCGCGCTCCTTGCAGCCGACCGTCTCCTACCGCTGCATCCGTCCGGCAGGCTCGGGCTGGCTGCGACCGCGGCTCGGCGGCGTGACCCTGTCCTGCGGACGCACCGTCGTCCGCGCCGACCCCGAGGACGACGGCCTGCGGCTCACCCTCGACGACGGCTCGCAGCCCACCGTCGACCACGTCCTGCTCGGCACCGGTTTCGCCGTCGACGTCACCCGCTACGAGTTCCTCGCGCCCGAGCTCATTCGGCAGCTGCGCACGCAGGACGGCTATCCCGTGCTCGAGCCCGGACTCGAGTCCTCGGTGCCGGGCCTGCACTTTCTCGGCGCGCCCGCCGCGCTTAGCTTCGGGCCGATCATGCGCTTCGTGGTCGGCACCTGGTACGACGCACCCGCGGTCACCGAGCGCATCGTCGGCCGCCCACCGCGGCGCCTGCGCTTTTCCTTCTAAAACGCCACCCGGACGGCCCAGCCGCCCGGAGCGACTCAGCCGTCGCCGCGGCGCCGCAGGACCGGCTCGAGCCGCGACCGCAGCGACAGCGGCGGCCGCCAGCCGAACACGATCGGATACAGCTCGCGCTTGACGAGACCAAGGTCGGTCTCACGCTTGTATTCGGAGAGCCGTCCGAACAGCCGGGGGTGGAGCGTGCGCAGCGTGGCGTACAGCTTGTAGTGCTTCTTGCCCGCGTCGGTGAGCATGCGGTGTCCGTGCAAACGCCGCCGCACCGCCACCCCGCGGCCCCAGTGGATGCCGAGCGCGCCGCGCTCGGCGAAGGTCATCCACAGGTTCCAATCCTCGTATCCGACCTCCTCGCCGACGGCCTGCCAGCCGCCGACCGACTGCAGGGCGGAGCGGCGGAACATCGAGGACACCGGATAGTCGTTGCGGTAGGCCACGCGGTAGGAGTCGAGCCGGGCGGGGACGCGGCGAATGTGGTGTCGGTCCCCGAACTCGGCGTAGTCGCCGAAGCAGACCGCCGCCTCGGGCACGGCGTCGAGGCGGTCGGCGAGTCCGGCAAGCGCGCCGGGCACGGCGAGGTCGTCGGAGTCGAGCGGGAACACGTACGGAGCGCGGGTCGCCGCCAGCCCGGTCATCCGCGCCGCCGGCAGACCCCCGTTGTGGGGATGGCGGATGACCCTGATGCCGCGGCTGCGCACCGCCTCGAGGACGGCGAGCGTGCCCGGGTCGGTCGAGGTGTCGTCGACGACGACGAGCTCGATCGGCTCGGCCTCGTTGATCGACTCGATCGCCTCGAGCACGAGCTCCCCGTCATTGAAGCAGGGGATGATCACGGCCACGCGCGGCGGCGCCGTGGAGCCAGGCGTCGCGCCCACCACCTCGGGCGCCGGCCCGTCCGTCCGCGCGGTCGGCGTCGAGGTGATCGCGAATGTGCGCAGCCGGCGCACCGGCGGGAACGCTTTGAGCCGGAAGCGCCACCGCCGGTCGATGTCGTACACGCCGATCCGCGGCCAGTTCATGGCGAGCGGCGCGTGCAGACGTCGGGCTGGCAGGCCGGCGGCGAGGACGTAGCCGGCGTCGACGGCGGCCGCCATCACCCGGCTGTCGGTGTCGCCATAGGGGTAGGCGAGGGTGAGGCAGGGCGCGCCGAGACGCTCCTCGAGGATCGCCTTGGAGCCGCGCAGCTCATCGGCGAGCTCGCGATCGCCCACTTCGGGCAGGTGGGGATGGCGCTGGGTGTGCGAGCCGATCTCCCACCCTCGGCGGTGAAGCTCGCCGAGCTGCTCCCAGCCCATCAGCTCGAGCTCATGCCCGTGCGGGCCGTGGAGGTCGTCCTCCATCCCCGGCCAGGCCGCCGGCTCGGCGCGGGTCACGTACTCGGTGGGCACGAACACGGTGGCCGGCAGGCCGAGCGTCGCGAGGATCGGCGCGGCCCGCTCGCCAACCGACCGGTAGCCGTCGTCGAAGGTGACGACGAGTCGCCGCTTGGGTCCGGCGGGATCGGCCGCGTCGCAGAAGCGAACACCGCTGTACCCGCGCGCGAGGAGGAAGCTGAGCTGGTCGTGGAAGTCCTGGCGCGTGACGGCGAGCGGGGAGACCCAGTCGTCGCTGATCCCGTGGTAGCAGAGCACGATGATGTCCGGCATCAGCCGACCCGCACCGGCGCGCGGTCGATGAACTCCTGGTGCCAGAGCTCGAGCATCAGCAGCGTCCACAGCCCGCGGGTGTGGTCCTCGCCGGCCTGATGGCGGGCGATGAGCTGCTCGACCGAGGCGGGATCGACGATCCCGCGGTCTCGGCTGGCCTGGCCGAGCAGCGTCTCACGCGTGAACTCGGAGAGCTCCCCGCGCAGCCAGCTGGGGATCGGCGCGCTGAAGCCCATCTTGGGACGCTTGAACATCTCGAGCGGGACATGGGTGCCGAGCGCGTCGGAGATGAGGCGCTTGCGTTCCGTGCGGTGCTGCTTGAACGAGGTCGGCAGCGTCGCCACCCACTCGACGAGCCGGTAGTCGAGCAGGGGCGCGCGCGCCTCGACCGAGCTCGCCATGCACGCGATGTCCATCTTGAACAGCAGCTGGTCGGGCAGCGAGTAGCCGGTGTCGACGGCGAGTGCCCGGTCGAGCGGGTCAAGCACCTGCCCCCGGGGGCTGAACGCCGGCGCTCCCGACAGCTCGGCCGACAGCGCCCGCCGCTCGGCCTGGCTCATCACCGCGGTGAACTCGGCGTAGCGCTCGCCGGGCTCGAGCTCGATCGCGCGCAGGAAGCGATAGAGCTTGTGCCGGTTGGACATCGGGTGCGCGACCTCGCTCCCGAGCGCGGTGGCTCCCCGGCCGGCCGCGCGCCGCACGCCGCCCGGCAGGCGATCGAAGTGCGAGGCGAGGCGGGCGGCCTGGTGGCGGTAGTAGCCGCCGAACAGCTCGTCGCCGCCCTCGCCGGTGAGGGCGACGGTGATCCGCTCCGAGGCCATCCGGGCGACGTAGAACGTCGGCACCGCCGAGGAGTCGGCGAACGGTTCGCCGTAGTGGTGCACGAGCTGCGGCAGCACCTCGACGAGGTCGGTGGGCTCGACCAGCGCGTCGTGATGCGTGCTGCCGAGCCGCTCGGCGATCGCGCGGGCGTGGACCCGCTCGTCATAGCGACTGTCGGGGAAGCCGATCGAGAAGGTGTTGACCACCGGCGTGCCGGCCCGGATCATCTGGGCGAGGATGTAGCTCGAGTCGATCCCGCCGCTGAGGAACAGCCCGAGCGGCACCTCCGAGAGCAGCCGCAGCCGGACCGCCTCCAGCGATCGGGCGTCGAACTCCTCGAGCGCCTCCTGGTAGCCGATCGTCTGCTTGGGCTCGTAGTTCAGGGTCCAATAGCGGTGCGGGGTCACCGTGCCCGCGGGCGTCCAGGTCAGCGCGGTGCCGGGCTCGAGCTTGCGGACGCTGGTGAGGATCGTCCGCGGCGAGGGCACGTAACCGAAGCGCAGATAGGCGGCGAGCGCGTCCTGATCGACCTCGCGCTCGATCCGCTCGTCGAGCAGCAGCGCCGCGAGCTCGGAGGCGAAGCTCAGCGTGCCGTCGGCATGGTGGGTGTAGAACAGCGGCTTCTTGCCGAGCCGGTCGCGCGCGAGCACGAGCCGGCCCTCCACGGAGTCCCACAGCGCGATCGCGAACATCCCGTCGATCTCCTCGAGGAAGCGCATCCCGAACTCCTCGTAGGCGTGGGTGATGACCTCGCCGTCCGCCCCGGAGGCGAACGTGTGACCGGCGCGTTCGAGCCGGGCGCGCAGCCGGGCGAAGTCGTAGATCTCGCCGTTGAAGACGGCGTGCACCGTCCCGGACTCGTTGACGTAGGGCTGGTGTCCGCGCGCGACGTCGACGATCGCGAGCCGGCGGATCGCGAGCAGCACGCGCTCGTCCTCGTAGCGACCGTCCTCGTCGGGCCCGCGATGGACGATCGCCTGCGACATCGCGTCGAGCAGCTCATCGCGCCCCGCTGTGGGACCGGCGACGCCGGCGATCCCGCACATCAGGCGCCGCGATGGTCCAGGCTCGACATGCGGCGGCATGTTACCCGGGCACTTCCGCCTGGGAACGGCTACGTTGTCGGCATGCCCGCATCACCGCGCACGGAGGCGAACGGGGCGATGGTCGACTGCTCGGTGCTCGTCCCCGTGCTCAACGAGGAGCCGTACATCGAGGCGAGCGTCACCGCCATGCAGCACCAGCGCTTCGACGGCACGATCGAGTTCGTGTTCGCCGACGGCGGCTCGCGTGACGGCACGCGGGAGATCCTCGAGCAGCTCGCCCAGGCCGATCCGCGGATCCGCATCTTCGACAATCCCCAGCGGAGCGTCTCGAGCGGGCTCAACGTCTGCCTGCGCCACGCTCGCGGTCGCTGGATCGTGCGCATGGACGCCCACACCGAGTACCCCGAGGACTACATCGCCCTCGGGGTGGCCCGATTGCAGCGCGGCGGCACGCGCTGGGTGAGCGGCCCCCAGACCCCGCGGGGTCACGGTCCCGTGTCCCGCGCCATGTCGCTCGCCCTCGGATCGCCGATGGGCCGTGGCGGCTCGCGCAAGTGGGGCGGCGGCGACGCCGGGCCGGTCGAGGAGTACGAGCTCGACACCGGCGTCTTCGCCGGCGTGTGGTCGCGTGAGACGCTGCTCGAGTACGGCGGCTGGGACGAGCGCTGGCCGCGCAACTCCGACTCCGAGATGGCGGGGCGCTTCCTCGCCCACGGCGAGCGGCTCATCTGCGTGCCGGAGATGGCGGGGGCCTATGTCCCCCGTGACTCGCTGACGGGACTGTGGAAGCAATACCTCGGCTACGGGAAGTACCGCTTCAAGACCGCGCGGCGCCACCCCCACGCGATGCGCCGCTCACACCTGCTCGCCCCGGCGATCGTCATCGATGCCGCGCTCGCCCTCGCCGGGCCGCGGCCGCTGCGACTGGCCGCCCGGGCGGGCCTCGCGGTGTACGCGGCGGCGCTCGTGTCCGAGGGGGTGCGGGCCCTGCCCGCGGCCGAGGCGCCGCAGGATGCGCTGCTCGTGCCGGTCGTCGAGGCGACCATGCATTTCGCCCATGGTGCCGGGGCCCTGCTCGCCACGGCGCGCTACGGGCCACCGTGGGCGGCGCTCGCCACCGCGGCCGGCGCCTCCGGGCTCGCGACGCGGCTTGCGCCCGCCGAGGACTCTGTCTACGCCCCGTCACTCCAGGGCTGAGCGCGGCTCACGCCCCCCCCGGATGAAGTCCGCGGCGCGCTGCACCTCACGCTCGAGCGTGTGCTCGCGGGCGTGGGCGAACCCGGCCTGTACGAGCCGCCGGCGCAGCTCGGCGTCCCGGGCCACGGCGCTCACGGCGGCGGCGGCCGCCTCGGCGCTGCCCGGTGGGATCAGCACGGCGGCATCGCCCGCCCCGGCCGCCACCCCGCCGACGTCGGTGGCCACCACGGGGATCCCGGAGGCGAAGGCCTCGGTCAGGACCTGGGGAAACCCCTCGGTCCACGACACGTGGAGCAGGACGTGGCAGGACCGGTAGAGGTCCATCAGGCCGGCGTGCAGGGGCACGTGCCCGCGCAGCTCGGCGGCCTCCCCGACGCCGAGCGTCGCCAGCCGCTGGGCGAGGGCAGCCTCGAGCGGCCCGTCGCCGCAGACGATCATCCGCCAGCGCGGGTCGTGCTCGCGCAGCCGAGCGAGCACGTCGGCGAGCAGCAGCGGGTTCTTCTCCTCGTCGAGCCGCCCGACGCTGAGGATCGTCAGCCCGTCGTCATAGCTCCGCGTCGTCGCCTCGGCGGCGGCGATGTCCGCCCCCGAGGTCAGTGAGACGGTGATCGGCAGCGACCGCCCCGAGCGGCCGTAGCTGTTCTGAAGCTCCTCCCCGACGACGACGACCGGGAACGCGCGGGCGAGCAGCCGCCAGGACCACTCGAGCACGTCGGCGGCGACGTGCATCCACCGCAGGCCGGGGCGGCGGCTGCGGACATAGGCGGGGAAATCCTGCCGCACCCCGAGCACGAGCCTGCGCCGGCGCAGCAGCGTGAGGCCGGCGAACAGCAGCGCGTGCAGGTAGGGCCCGAACAGCCACACGCAGTCGGCGCGATCGAGCAGCCGCCAGAACAGCCGCACGGCATGCCCGATCGAGGAGAGCGCGGCGAGCGGGTCGCTCAGCGACTCGTAGAACGGCAGGCCGAGGAAGCCGACGTCCTCCGGGAGCGGATAGCGGGCGATGCCCTCGCCCGGATCGAGCCGCCCGATCACCGTGACCTCCTCGAACTGGGTGTCGAGCGCCGCCTGGAAGAGGGTGAACGACAGCTCCCCGTAGACGATCCCGCCGCGGTCACGGTAGATCGAGTCGGTGTAGACGACGACGCGCACGGCGCGAATCGTATCCGCGCCCCCAGGTGCCTCTGGCCGGGGCGAATCGAGGTTTGACGGCGATCAGCCGTGGTAACAGATGGTCGCTCCTGCAGCACACCGGGACTCTCGCCCGCTGCAGGACCCCAGGACCGGCCTCCCGGAAGGGAGTCACCGGGACTGCTCTATCGACAACTCGCCGTCCATCTGTACCTGGACATCTGCCTAGGACGACCGTGGACGTTCGTCCGACCGTGCGTGATTCGGCTGATCGATGGCCCGACCCCGATCCGAGACACAACACATGACTAAGTCCACGGGAAACACAGTCGCCGCCGCCGCGGCCGCGTTGGCGCTCACCGCCGCTCTGGCCCCGCTGAGTGCCAACGCCTCTCCCCGTCCGAAGCTTTCGCACCATTCTTCGCACGCGACCAAGTGCACGATCCAACGGCGTCTGAAGGGAAATCCGCGCCGTGTCGTCCGCGTCCGCGTCTGCAAGCCGGCCCGCAAGCCCGCGGTCAAGCGCGTGCTCTACGCGCACATCGCGGCCCATCATCATCACTGGCCCCCGCCTCCGCCGCCGACCACGACGACGAGCTCTTCGAGCACGAGCTCGCCGACGAGCACCACCGCTTCCTCGAGCACGACAAGCTCCACCAGCTCGAGCTCGACCACCACGAGCTCCTCGAGCACGACTACTTCCTCGAGCACGAGCGGCAACTCGGGCCCCGGCTCAACCGGGCTGACCACCGCCACCCTCGACGCCTATGACGTCCAGCTCGGCTGGCCCGCCGTCACCGGCGCCGCCTCCGTGTCGGTCTATGACAACGGCAACCTCGTCGACCACTTCCCGGCCAGCTCCGACGACAGCTACACGGTTCCCGAGCTGTGGCCGGGCACGACATACAACTTCGAGGTCAAGGTCCTGAACGGGTCCGGCGCCACGATCGGAGACTTCACCGGCGCCGCGGCCACCCCGACCGCCAGCGGAGCCTTCCCCCGCCTCTACGCCGGCTCGGCGTTCGTGAACACGCTGCTTCCGGGCGGCGCGGCGCTCGATTCGAACTCCGCGACGATCGTCGCCGACGCGATCACCAACTACCAGGGCAGCGCAAACCTCTCGAACAACAGTGCCTGGGGCATCCCGATCGTCACCGCCAGCCCGCAGAGCTCGATGTACAGCGTCGGCTGCCTCTACTACGGCTGCTCGACCAACTTCCCCGCGGTCCACATCCCCTCGATGGCCACGCCTGACACCGGCAGCGACGGACACATCGTCGTCCTGCAGCCGGGCGGCGGCGAGATGGATATGTGGGTCGCAGAGCCCAGCGGATCGTCCTGGACCGCCGGCTCGCGCTACCTGACCACCGACACCGGGTCCGGCGTCGACTGCACCACGTTCAACGGCTGCTCCGGCTCAGACGTCGCCGGCTTCTCTCTCGCCGCCGGCCTCGTCCGGCCCGAGGAGATCGCCCAGGGTCACATCGACCATGCGCTCGTGATCACCACCCCGTACACCCGCCAGGGCTACACCGCATGCCCCGCGACCGGGAGCGACGGCAAGAATGCGACCGTCAACGCCCTGCCGATCGGCGCGCATGTCCAGCTCGACCCGAGCATCAACGTGGCCGCCCTCAACATCCCGGCCTGGCAGAAGCCGATCGCGGTGGCGCTCCAGCAGTACGGCGCCTACGTCGGCGACACCGGCGGCTCCCTCGCCGTCGAGGCCGAGAGCAACCAGGGCCGCAGCTACGACGCCTGGGCCAAGGCCGGTGTGTCCGCGACCTCCCCCAGCCTGTCAGATCTGCCCTGGTCCTCGATGCGGGTCCTGTCGATGACCCAGTGCGGCTGATCGGATCGCCCCCGGCCGGCACGGAGCGCACGGTCACTGACGCTATCGTTCCGCCCCATGCGCAGGCAGATACTGGACCGTATCGCCCAAATCTTGGCGATGCGGTCCTCGGGGCGATAGAGACCGGGTGAACGCGTTTCCGATACGCGCCGGCAGAGCCGGGTCCGCGCCGGCGGCCCCGGCTCTCCGCGCGTCCGCCCGCAACTGGCTCTGGGGTCTCGGCGCCGTCGTCCTCGGCCTCGCCCTCGGGTTGGCCGTTTCCCTGCAGCAGACCCCGATCGCGCTGGCGATCGTGCTGCTGCCGGCCGTCGTTGCGCTGTTCATGCACCCCGACTGGCTGCCCGCCGTGCTCCTCGCCACCGCGTTCGGCGAGTCGATCAGCACCGGCGGCGTCACGCTCTCACGCCTCACCGGCCCGCTCGCGCTGCTCATCATGATCCTCACCCTTCCCGGCTGGCGCAGCGTGCGGCTGCCCCGGGTCGGCCTCCTGCTCGCCACCCTCCTCTACGCCGCCTGGGCCTTCGCCAGCGCGCTGTGGACGGTCAATCCCGACTCGTCGCTGCAGAACGGGGGCACGGGCTACGCCCTCGCCGCGCTCGCGCTGTCCTACGTGTTCATGCTCGGGATGGCGATGTTCGTCCAGCGCGAGTACCACCTGCGACGGCTCGTGGTGCTCATCTGGCTGTTCTCGGCGATCGCCGGCACGGTGTCGATCGCCCAGTACCTGGGGGGCTACACGCGCTCGCTCGGGCTCTCGGGTGACGCGAACTTCTTCGCCGCCATCCAGGTGATCGCGCTGCCGTTCGAGGCGCTGCTCGCCAACCAGGTCAGGACCGGTCGCGCCCGCGTCATCGTGCTCCTCGGCCTCACCGCCACCGTCGGTTCGATCGTCACCTCGCTCTCCCGGGGCGGGATCCTCGCGCTCGCCGCGATCTTCCTGCTGCTCGCCCTGCAGCCGGCGCGCACGTTCTTCCAGAGCCCCCGGCAAAAGCGGATCTTCCTCGGCGTCGCCGCGCTCGGCGCCGCGGTGCTGCTCGCCGCCAGCTTCAGCGCACTGTCCGCCCGCACCTCGTCCCTGTTCACGACCGGCGACGGCGGCTCCGGGCGGACCAACCTGTGGCTCTCGGCGCTGACCGGCTGGCGCGCCCACCCGGTGAACGGGATGGGCTTCGGCGCCTTCATCGGCCAGAGCAACAAGCTGCTGCTCGCGACGCCGGGCGTGAACTTTGGCGACTACCGGCTGCGGCCGGGCGGACAGGTCGTCCACAACGTCTATCTCGAGACGCTCACCGAGCTCGGCGTGATCGGGCTGATCCTCTTCCTCGCCGTGCTCGTGACCATGGTGCTCACACTTCGTTCGACCGCCCGGGAGGCGGCCGCGGCCGATCAGCGGTACATCTCGTCGTTCACCCGGGCGATGATGCTCGCCGTCGCCGGCTTCGCCTTCACCTCGGTCTTCCTCTCGACCGAGACGAACCGCACGTTCTGGATCCTGCTCGGCCTCACCGTCGCCCTGCCCCGGGTCCTTGTCAACGAACTCGCATCGCGTACCATCACCGACACGGCGGCTGCGGACGATTCGGCGATGGCAGCAGGACATTTTGGGAATGGCCGTCCCGGGCCGATACCGATCCGGTCGGCAGGACACCACGAGGGCGCGGGGAACTGGAGCGGCAGTGCCTGACTCACAATCACTTTCACAATCGATGCAGCGCTACGGGCGAGTTCTCCGCCGTCAGTGGTGGGTCGTCCTGCTGGTCACCGTCGTGGCCATCGGCGCCGCGATCGCCTACGTCGCCCGGGCCAAGCCGGTGTATTCGGCGAGCATGAAGATTGTCGTGGGCCAGGGTCAGACCCTCTTCGCCCCGGGGCTCTCGGTCAATGTCCAGCCGTACACCCAGACGATCACCGACCTCCTCCAGAGTCAGGTCGTCGCTCAGCAGACGATCAACCAGCTCGGCCTCAAGATGACGCCGTCCCAGCTGCTGGGCAAGCTCGGGGTCAGCTCGTCGCCCGACACCGCGGTGCTCAGCGTCAGCTACGACGACAGCAGCAAGCGGGGCGCGGTGACCACGCTCGGGGCACTCGGCTCCACCTTCACCACCCTTGTCAATGACGTTCTCGCCAAGAAGGCCGCCACGTCCTCCGGCCAGGCCCAACAGGTGAGCGTCGTCGTCTTCGATCCCGCCCACGCCGATCCGGGCCAGGTCTCCCCGAGGGTGACGCGGACCCTGGTCATCGCCGCGGTGCTCGGGCTCGTGGCCGGCATCCTGCTCGCCTTCCTTCGCGACGCGATCTCGAGCAAGATCCGCACCGAGGAAGAGGCCGAGGCCGCCTATGAGCAACACGTCGTCGGCGCGCTCCCCCGCGGAATGCTGCGGCTGCCCCCCGCCCAGGTCGCGGCTCTCCCCCGCCGGCGCGGGGCCCGCGTCAGCGAGGCGGTCAAGATGATGACCGCCCGCGTCTGTTACACCGCCGGGCTCGAGCGCGGAGTGGTCGTCGTCATCGGCGCCCAGCCCGAGGACGGCAAGACGACGGTGAGCGCGCACCTCGCCGTCTCGCTCGCCGAATCGGGTGCCGAGGTGATCGCGGTCGAGGCCGACCTGCACCGCCCGGCGCTCCACAGCCTGTTCGGGGTCGAGGCCGGGCATGACGGCCTCCGCGAGGTCGTCGTCGCCGAGGAGCCGATCAACCGCGCGCTCGTCTCGGTCGCGGCCAATGGCACCGCCGAGGCTGCCCCGATCGACATCCCGAGCGTCCGCCGCCGGCGCGCCGTCGTCCCCGCCGGCTCCGATCCCGAGACGCTCGAGGACTCCGGTTCCATCGACGAGCTTCCGCGTGGCGTGAGCGGTGCTCCGCGCCGTGCCGGGCGCCTCCGCTTCCTCGCCGCCGGCACCGGGAACGACAACCCGCTCAACGTCCTCTCGCTGACCAACGCGGCCTCGCTGATCGCCCAACTGCGGGCGATGTCGGACTTTGTCGTCGTCGACACCCCGCCGCTGCTGCTCTCCGGCGACAGCTACCCGCTCGTCCAGCTTGCCGACGCCGTCATCGTCGTCTGCCGCGAGCAGGCGACCAAGATCGACGAGGCCCGCCGCGTGCGCACGATCCTCAAGTCGCTCGGCGTGACGAAGTTCTCCGTCGTGCTCAGCGAGTCCGCCTCATCGGGGCGGGAGAGCTACTACGCCTACGCCGACAGCGACAGGTCCTGAGTCAGCCGCGTCTCGGTCTCGCCGATCGCCCGGTCGCGCCTGATCCGCGTCCGCAGACCGGCGGCGAAGCGCTGCAGCCGGTAGAGATGGATGAGGCCGAACCCGGTGACGAGCCCGCGCAGCAGCGTGTCCGGCCAGTCCGCGTGCGGCCGCGGACAATGAGCAACCGGGCCGGGCCGGGCAGGTCGTCGTTGGCCAGCAGCGCGTCCACCGGCCCCATCTCGGCCGCTCGGTCAGATCGCCGCGGCGCTGCTCCATGCGCACGCGCAAGCAGGCCGGGATCTCGCTGCGGCAGCTGTGGCACGCCGTCGGTCCGGTCGCCGGCGCATCTCCGTTCGCGTGGCTGGCCACCTTCGCGGTCGGCCACGCGGTCGGCACCCATCCGGCCCTGATCGCGCTCCTCGCCGCCGTCGTGGCCGGGCTGCTCACCTACGCGCTCGGGATCTGGCTCTACGACCGGTCCGTGCTGCGAGAGGCTACGATGCAGCTGCTGCGCATCTTTGGCCGTGAGCGAGACTCGGCTTCGCTGGCCAGGACGTAGGCGACGGACCAGGAAACGGTCCGTCGTGTGTCGGGACCGCAACACGAAGTGCACCGCCCCGAGCGGCGGCGACGGACGAGCCCAGACTCGGCCGGCATTGCGTTGGCTCTGCGCGAATTCCACGCGGAAATCCCCCGCAAAGACGGCGGAATCGACTATCTGTCCAGCGCAACTGATTGTGTTTTGAATCGACGTCGATATGGGAATTAGATAGCGCCCTCCCAAGGGACGGGTCTTCTCAACGGACAGAGCACCCGTCACCCGATGTTCAACCGTCTGCGCCCTATGCCCAAGAATCCTCTGCGCTTTTTTTCGGTGCTCAGCGGCTTCGCCGCCATCTTGCTGCTTGGCGGACTCGCCTCCGCCCACCCTCTGCCCGGTGCGGGCAACTGCCCGATCTTCCCGGCCAACAACGTCTGGAACACCCCCGTCGATCATTCCTCGGTCGCCGCTGACTCCAGAGCGGTGATCGCGGCCATCGGTCTCAACAAGCCCCTGCACGCCGCGTTCGGCTCCGGGCTGTGGGATGGAGCCCGAACCGGCATTCCCGTCACCGTCGTCTCCGGCCGCCATGTGCCGCACGTCCGCGTGCACTTCGACCCCTCGTACGCCCCCCGCGCCTTCCGCGGCCTCTACCCGCTGCCACGGTGGGCGCCGATCGAGGACTCGAGCAGCGACCACCACGTGATCGTCCTCGACAAGGACCACTGCCGCGACTACGAGCTGTTCGGCGCCCAGCACAGCGGCAACAACTGGTCGGCCGTCACCGGCGTCGTCTTCAACCTGCGCTCCAACGCCTCGATGCCGATCGGCTGGACCTCGGCCGACGCCGCCGGTCTGCCGATCCTGCCCGGCCTCGCGCGGTACGGCGACGTCGCCCGAGGCTCGATCGACCACGCGCTGCGCTTCACCGTCCCGGCCACGCGGGCGGCGTTCATCTACCCCGCTCGTCACTACGGCTCGCGCTCGGCCGGCCGCTTCCTGCCGCCGATGGGCCTGCGCGTCCGGCTCAAGGCGAACGTCAACATCTCGCACCTGCCCCGCCAGGCGCGGATCATCGCGATCGCCCTCAAGCGCTACGGCATGATCCTCGCCGACAACGGGCCGGCCTGGTTCATCTCCGGCGCCCCGAGCGGCGGCTGGAACAACCTTGCGCTGAAGACGCTCGGCCGCCTCACGGGCCGCGACTTCGAAGTCGTCAACTGACCGCGACCCGGCCGCCAGGGCCAGCCAGCCAGCCGCCGCACCGCGGCGTTCACGAGTTTCCCGGGGCGCGCCGATACCGAGGGGGACCCCGGACGTCCGCTGAACCCGGGGTTACGATCCCCCGGCTGATGACGGCGCCCACGGCACCTCCCTCCCCGCAGCGTCTCGCCGCCGTCCGGCGGGTGTCGCTCGCCGCCGCCGTGCCCGGCGGGATCGCGGTAGCCCTGATGCTCGTGTGGGCGGTTCACAACGGGGGCTACGACGCCGACACGTGGTACTGGGGGGCGCTCGTCCTGCTGAGCGCGCTCGCCGGGGCGATCGTCGTCCTCGGACCGGAACGGTTGCGGCTCTCGCGCCGCGGAACGATCGCCCTGGCCGCCTTCGCCGGCTACGTCGCCTGGTCGTATCTCTCGATCCTCTGGGCGCAGTCGCCCGGCGACGCGCTCGAGGGCAGCAACCGGGCGCTGCTCTACCTGCTGCTCTTCTCGCTGCTGCTGCTCCTGCCCTGGAACGCCGAGACCGCACTGCTCGCCCTGCTGTCCTTCGTCATCGGGGTCGGCGTCATCGCCATCGTCCTGCTGTTCCGCCTCGGCGCCGGGGACCGCGTCGGTGAGCTCGTCATCCAGGGCCGCCTCGCCGCACCGACCGGCTACTTCAACGCCACCGCCGCGCTGTTCACCATCCTGGCCTTCACCGCGACCGCCCTCGGCGCGCGCCGCGAGCTCCCCGGCCTGCTGCGCGGCCTGCTTCTGGCCATGGCCTGCGCCGGCTTCCAGCTCGGCGTCATCGTCCAGAGCCGCGGGTGGCTGTTCACCCTGCCGATCATCGCGGTGCTCGCAGTCATCATCGCCCGCGAGCGCGTCCGGTTCCTGCTCTTCGCCCTGATCCCGGTGATCGGCGCCCTCGTCCCGCTGCATCGCCTGCTGCACGTCTTCCAGGCCACCTCGGGCCCTGCGCTGACGCACGCCGCCAAGAGCGCCGGCGAGCCCGCGCTGATCATCTGCTTTGCCGTGCTCGTGATCGGCACGCTCGCCGCCTGGGCCGACTCGCTCATCCGGGTGAAGCCGCCGACCCCGGTGCGCCGCCGCATCCTCGGGGTCGCCGCGGTGCTGCTCACCGTCCTCGCCTGCGCCGCCGGCGCGGCGGTCGCCACGCACGGCCATCCGTTCAGCTTCGTCCGCCGGCAGTGGAACGGCTTCAGCCATGTGCAGACCAACTTCTCCAAGGGCACCCACTTCGGCGACGTCGGCAGCGGCCGCTACGACTTCTGGCGCGTGTCGCTCGACGCGTTCCTCGCCCATCCGGTCGGCGGCCTCGGTCAGGACAACTTCGACAACTACTACATCCGCCGCGGCCGCAGCGGCGAGGAGCCGAAGTGGACGCACAGCCTCGAGATGCGGCTGCTCGCACACACCGGCATCGTCGGCACGGCGCTGTTCGCCGTCTTTCTGCTCGCCCTGCTCGCCGGGGCGATCCGCGCGCTGCGCAGCCGCGAGGCGCTCGTCGGTGGCGTGTGCGCGGCGGCCCTGATGCCGCTCACCGTGTGGTTTGTCCACGGCTCGGTCGATTGGTTCTGGGAGATCCCCGCCCTCACCGGCCCGGCTCTCGGCTTCGCCGCGATCGCCGCATCGCTCGGCGCCGCGACGCCTGGGCGGGGCCGGGCGGCCGGCCCGGCCCGGCGGCCCCGGCGGCCGGCCCGGACCGGACGGCAGACGGCCCGGGCCGGACGCCCACGCGCGCCGGGACGGTCGCCCTGGCCGTGGCGAGTGGCGCGCTGTTCGTGGCCCTCGCCGTCGTGCTCGCGTTCCCCTACCTCGCCGTGCGTGAGACCTCGCGCGGCACCGATCTCGCCGCCACCAACCCGGCCGCGGCCCTCGCCGCGCTCCACACCGCCACCGAGCTCAATCCGCTCACTGCGACCCCGGACCGCCTGGCCGGCACGATCGCCCTGCAGTCCGGCATGCCGAACACCGCCCTCGAGCGGTTCCGTCAGGCCACCGACCGGGATCCCGGCGGCTGGTTCGCTTGGTACGGGGCCGGCCTCGCCGCCTCCGCCCTCGGCGATCCGACGACCGCCGCCGCCGACTTCCGCGTCGCCCACTCGATCGATCGTCGACAGCCGGCGATCGCTCTCGCCTTAAGACGAGTCAGCACCGATCATCCCCTGACCCCACAGGCCGGCCTCCGGCTGCTACGCTTCGCGCAATAGCCGTTGCAGGCACGAACGTCGCGACGGCGACCGGCAGGGGCAGGCGCAACGCGCAGGACTTAGCAATTCCTGCCGTTACGTCACAAAATTGACGCCTGGGTTGGAGGTTCCTGTACCATTTCGGGCAGGGAACGTGCAGTAGGGCCGCACTCGGGGCAGCGACTGGGGCGGCGAGAAGGATCATCGGAAAGGATCCATGAGACGCATCGCACTGTTACTGGTTGGCATGGCGCTCTTGCTGGGGCCGAGCTCGGCGCTCGCGAGTAGTTCCACCTGCCAGGCATACAATCCGCAGACTTGCTCGGTGACCACGTCGACGACGTCGACGAGCTCGGGCACACTTCCTTTTACCGGCCTGGATGTCGCCCTGTTGGCAGTGGGCGGCGGCGCATTGCTCGCCACCGGGCTGGTCGTGCGCGGCCTGTCGCGCCGCCTCAACTAGCTCACCGCTTCAACTGAGTCCACGGATCGGGTAAGCCGAAGCCACGCCTGTGCTTCGACGTGCCCGATCCCGGCTCAGCTGAGCGCTGCCTGGCTTCGGCCTCTCAGCCCTGGAGGGCCTCGCGGATCAACCGCGTGACCTCTCCCCCGTCCGCGCGGCCCTTCGTCTCGCGCATGACGAACCCGACCAGCGGGCCGATCGCCTTCATGTTCCCGGCGCGGACCTTCTCCGCCGCCGCAGGATCGGACGCGAGCGCGCGCGCGACGATCTCGGCCAGGCCGTCGTCCTCGCCGGAGATCGCCCCGAGGTTCTCCCGGTCGACGATCGCCGCCGGGTCACCGCCCTCGAACACGAGCCGGGTCAGCACCTCGCGGCCGGCGTCGCGGCTCACCGCACCAGCCCCGACGAGCGCGACGAGCGTCGCGAACGCCTCCGGGGTCACCTTCGAGTCGGCGGGGTCGGCGTCCGAGCCGATCCGCTCGACGAGCTGCTGCATCCAGTTGGCGATCGCCGCCGCGTCGGCGCGTCCGTCGGCCGCCGCGAGCGCCCGCTCGAAGAAGTCAGCCTGCTCAGTGCGGAAGGCGAGCTCACGGGCCCGTTCGGGGTGCAGGGCGAGGTCGCGCTCGAAGCGGACCGCCCGCTCCGCCGGCAGCTCCGGGATCGCCGCCCGCGCCGTCTGCACCATCTCCTCGGTGGCGAGCAGCGGGACGAGGTCGGGCTCGGGGAAGTAGCGGTAGTCGTGCGCCTCCTCCTTGGAGCGCAGCGGCGTGAGCCGGCCTGACGTCGGATCGAAGTGCAAGGTCTCTTGCACGACCGGCTGTCCGGCCGACAGCAGGCCGATCTGGCGGTCGATCTCGGCCCGCACCCCGCGCTCGAGGTAGCGGAAGGAGTTCATGTTCTTCAGCTCGGTCTTCGTGCCGAGCGTGTCGCTGCCGACGGGCCGGACGGAGACGTTCGCGTCGCAGCGCAGCGACCCCTCGTCCATGTTGACGTCGGAGACGCCGAGACGCTTGAGCGTCGCCCGCAGGAGCGTCAGCCACTCGCGAGCCTGCTCGGGCGAGTGCACATCCGGCTCGGTGACGATCTCGACGAGCGGGGTGCCGCCGCGGTTGAAGTCGACCCAACTGCGATCGGCGCTGTGGATCCGGCCGCTCGCCCCGAGGTGGTTGAGCTTCGCCGCGTCCTCCTCGAGGTGCACGCGGTGGATGCGCACGTCGCCCAGCCGCCCACCCCGGCACAGCGGAATGTCGTACTGGGAGATCTGGTACCCCTTCGGCAGGTCGGGATAGAAGTAGTTCTTGCGGTGGAACAGCGAGCGCTCGGCGATGTCGCAGCCGAGCGCGAGGCCGATCACCAGGCCGTAATGGACGGCGCGGGCGTTGACCACCGGCAGCGTCCCCGGCAGACCGAGGCAGCGCGGGCAGGTGTGCGAGTTCGGCTCCTCGTTGAACGACAGCTCGCAGCCGCAGAACATCTTCGTGCGGGTCTTGAGCTGGACGTGGATCTCCAACCCGATCACGGGCTCATAGGTGACCTCGGCCGGGCTCATCGCCGCGCCTCGCTGCCGTCGAAGCCGATCGCCTGCTCGAGCGCGTAGGCGGCGTCGAGCAGACGGTTCTCGCTGAACGCCGGGCCGGCGAGCTGGAAGCCGACCGGCAGCCCGTCGCTGAGGCCGCCGGGGATCGAGATCGCCGGGATGCCGGCCAGGGGCATCGGCACCGTGCAGAAGTCGTTGAGGTACATGGCGAGCGGGTCGTCGGTCTTGGCGCCGAGCGGGAACGCCGTCCACGGGCTCGTCGGGGTGACGATGAAGTCGAAGCGCTCGAACGCCGCCCGGAAGTCGTCAGCGATCTTCGTGCGCACCTTCTGGGCGCGGCCGTAGTAGGCGTCGTAGTAGCCGCTCGACAGCGCGTAGGTGCCGAGCATGATCCGGCGCTTGACCTCGGCGCCGAAGCCCTGGGCCCGGGTCCGGCTGTACATCTCGACGAGGTCGGCGTCGCCGTCGACCCGGAGCCCGTAGCGGACGCCGTCGAAGCGGGCCAGGTTGGCCGAGGCCTCGGCGGGGGCGATCAGGTAATACGCCGACAGCGCGTGGGGCGCGTGCGGCAGCCGGCAGCTCTCGATGCTCGCGCCGAGCGACTCGGCGAGCGCGAGCGTGGCCTCGAAGCACTCCCTGACGCCGGGCTGCACGCCTCCCCCCTCTCCGGTCAGCTCCTCGGGCACGCCGAGGCGCAGCCCCCGAAGGCTGTCGGCGCGCGGCAGCTCGATCGGCTCGGGGAACGCGAGCGAGGTCGAGTCGTGACGATCGCGACCGACCATGTGGCGCAGGAGCAGCGCGGCGTCGGTGACGTCACGGGTGAGCGGTCCCGCCTGGTCGAGCGAGGAGGCGAAGGCAATCATTCCGTAGCGCGAGCAGGCGCCGTAGGTCGGCTTGAGGCCGACGATCCCGCAGAGCGCGGCGGGCTGGCGGATCGAGCCGCCGGTGTCGGTGCCGATCGCCCACGGCGCGAGGCCGGCCGCGACGGCCGCGGCGCTGCCGCCCGAGGATCCACCCGGCACGCGGCCGCGATCCCAGGGGTTGAGCACCGGTCCGTAGCCGGAGTTCTCGTTCGAGGAGCCCATCGCGAACTCGTCCTGGTTGGTCTTGCCGAGCAGCGGGGCACCGGCCTCCTGAAGCTGGCGCACGACGGTCGCCGTGTATGGCGGCCGGTAGCCCTCGAGGATCCGCGACCCGGCCTGGCTGGGCACCCCTTCGGTGCAGAACAGGTCCTTGACGGCGAGCGGCACGCCGCCGAGCGGGCGCTCGCCTCCCGCCCAGCCGTCGGGCGCGGCCTCGGCGACCCAGGTGAAGGCATTGAGCTCGTCGCTCGCCGCGCGGGCGCGGTAGAGCTCGAACAGCTCGGTCGGGTTGATCTCGCCGGCGCGCACGCCGTCGGCCGCCGCCGCGGCGGTGAGGTCCGTCAGCTCGGTCATTGCGCCCCCGGGCTGGGGACGCCGAACCCGCCCTCGATCGGCTCCGGCGCGCTGCGGAGCGCGACCTCGACCGGCAGCGAGGGCTCGGGCTCATCCTCGCGCAGGACGTTGACCACGTCGACGACGTGCGACGTCGGGGGCACGCCGTCGAGGTCGAGCTCGCCGATCTTCTCGATGTGATCGAGCACGTGCGAGAGCTCCGAGGCCATCCGCTCGACCTCAGCCTCGGTCAATTCGAGGCGGGCGAGGCGGGCGACGTGGAGAACCTGATCTCGGTCGAGCATCGCGCTGATTCTAGGATCCGCCCGGCCGGGCCGGGTTCCGGCCCTCGCCCGCTTGCGTTCACCGGCCCGCTCGCGTGCGTTTGCGGGCCAGCTCGCCCGCGCCCGCGCCGCCGCCCTCAGACCTGGAGCTTCTCGATCTCCTGTGGGGCATCGTGGTGATGGATGCCCTCGTCCCGCATCGAGAAGAAGCCCCCGACCAGCATCACGACCGCGCTCAGCAGTCCGATGTACGCCCCGGCCTTGGCCTCGGCCAGATCACCGCCGGGCGGGTCGATCAGCACCCGGTCGATGAGGATGACCACGGTGATGAGGGCGAACACGGTCACGAACACGCTGAGGCTCACCGGCACGGCCGGCGAGCGCCGCGCGCCCTGGAGGCACGCGAGAGCCAGCGCGAGCACGATCGTGATCAGCATCACCCAGCGCGCCGTGGTCAGCGCCTGCCACCCGTTCGCCGACGGGCTGAGGCTCGCGGTTGGTGACCGCGTGCCCGTCGGCCCGTACCACGTGAGCAGGAACATCGAGAGCAGCAGCACGACGGCGCCGAGCCCGGCGAGCCACTCGCCGCGCCTCAGGCGGTGTGGGGCAAAGCTCACGCCCTACGAGCCCGGGGGCGGCACCGAGCCCCCCGGACGTGGAGAGCCACCTGACTCGGAGGCGCCACCGGATCCGGTCGCACCACTTGTCGCCGGCGGTCGACCCGGCTCAGCCGACCCACCGGTCTCGGACCCGCCCGGCTCAGTCGACCCACCCGTCTCGGACGCGGCCGTCTCCGACCCGCCCGTCGATCCGCTCCGCGGAGCGTCCGAGGGCGGCTCGTCCGAACGCTCAGCACCGGTCGGCGCCGCGCCCGCGGCCGCGCCTCCCGGGCGCGAGGTCCTCGAGGCGAGCGACGGGGCCGCCCCGCGCTGCTGCGCGGTGAAGTACACGAGCGCCGCCGCGACGAGCACCGTGACGTAGAAGCCCCAGCCGAACAGGCTGAAGTGGATGTGGAAGAGGAACTTCAGCGCGACGAACCCGGCCGCGACGGCGGCAAGGATGAAGCGCGTCTCGGTCCGGCTGCCCCGAACGCTCGGGATCTCGGTGTCCGGCGACAGCCGTTCCACCGCGATGTCGGCGAGCACGAGGACGGTCGCGATCAGCGCGAGCACGCCAAGCCAGCCGTCCGGCGTGCTCGTCGCGGAGTAGTCGGCGGAGACGGAGAACGTCCCGACGCTCACGCTGAGGTGGAACCAGGGAAAGAACAGCAGCGCGATGGCGAGCAGAAGCGCCGATCCCGCGACGATCCAGTCCTCGGTGGTGACGTTGTCCGTATTCATGTGCGCAGCCCTCCTGTGAGTGGTCCTCGAGCGAGGTTCGGCGTCCGTTCCCGCCCTCCTCCCGGCCGGGAGCGGCCGCGGCGAACTTTAGATGCCGGGACTCCCGGCCGCCACGCGATTTCGTGATCGTCGACGAGAGTTCGAGCGCCCGCGCCCGAGGCGCTCCTCGCGCCAGGCCTCGAGGCCGCCCACCGCGATCCCGAGCGCGGCCAAAAGGCCCAGATACGCCCCGATCTTGACGTCGACGATGGCGCTCGGATTGGGCGGGTTGATCAGCACCCGGTAGCCGAGCAGCAGCATGGTGAGGACGCCGAGCAACGTGACCAGCCAGCCGGTCTCGGTCTTCGTGCCGTGGTCGGCCTGGGTGGCGTGGAGGATGACCGCGCCGACGGCGACGATGATCGTCAGCAGCATCAGCCAGCGGAGGTTCGTGAGCACCGTCCAGGCGTTCTCCGCGGTGGTCAGGCCCGAGCGCGTCGCGCGCGGGAGTCCGACCGCCCCGAACCACTCGACCCCGAAGATCAGCGGCAGCAGCACGAGCGCGCTGACCGCGCTGATCACCTCTCCGGTATTGATCCGGTGCGGCATCCTCAGCGCTTGGAGATCGGGGCGAGGTCGGCCACGAGCTTGCGCTCGGAGCGGTCCTTGCTGAAGCGGATGACGACGATGCCGCCGGGCTCGACGCCGGTGACGACGCCCTCCCCGAAGGTCGGATGCACGACGTCGTCGCCGAGCCGGTAGGCGACCGGGGCGGGCGCAGCGCTGTCGAGCGAGCTCCAGGACGTTGCCCGGGCGCGGAAGCCGCCGAGCGTGCCCGCGCCGATGCGGCCGCGGCTGCGCTGCTCCTCGCGGTCGGTGAGGTCGGCCGGGATCTCGCCGATGAACCGGCTCGGCGCGCCGTAGCTGCGGGCGCCGAACACGTTGCGAGTGCGGGCGTAGCTGAGGTACAGGTCGCGCTCGGCGCGGGTGATGCCGACGTAGCACAGCCGCCGCTCCTCCTCGAGGCCGCCCTCGTCGAGCGCCCGCGCGTGCGGGAACACCCCCTCCTCGCAGCCGATCATGAAGACGATCGGATACTCGAGACCCTTGGCGTTGTGCAGCGTCATCAGGGTGACGAGGCCCTCGTCGTCGGTGCGGGAATCGGCATCGGCGACGAGCGCGACCTGCTGGAGGAACTCGGCCAGTGACGGCTCCTCCGTGCCGCCGGCGTCGTACTCGACCGCGACGTTGACGAGCTCCTCGAGGTTCTCGATGCGCCCCTGCGCCTCGATCGTGCGCTCGGCCTCGAGTGCCTCGAGGTAGCCGGTCTCCTGAAGGATCTCGCGCAGCAGCTCGGCGATCGGCGGGGCGGAGTCGCCGCGCTCGCGCAGGACGTGCATCGTGCCCATGAACCGCCGCAACGCCTTGATCGCGGCGGCGCCAAGGCCCGGGACCTGCGCGGGCTCGGCGGCGGCGTCCCACACCGACACCCCCATCGTGTTGGCGAAGGCGAGCACCCGGGAGACCGACGTCGACCCGATCCCGCGGCGTGGCGAGTTGACGATCCGCGTGAACGCGCCGACGTCCTGCGGGTTGACGAGCACGGTGAGGTAGGCGATCGCGTCCTTGATCTCGGCCCGGTCGTAGAACTTCGTGCCGCCGATGACCTGGTAGCCGATCTCGGCCCGGACGAGCGTGTCCTCGAGGACCCGCGACTGCGCGTTGGTGCGGTAGAAGACGGCGATCTCCGCGCGCGAGGTCCCCTCGTCGACGATCCGCTGGATCTCGCCGGTGACGAACCGAGCCTCGGCGTGCTCGTCCTCGAGCTCGCGGACCTTGATCGGATCGCCCTGCCCGAGGTCCGACCACAGCCGCTTGGAGCGCCGGCCGCGATTGTTGGTGATGACCGCGTTCGCGGCGTCGAGGATCGTCTGCGTCGAGCGGTAGTTCTGCTCGAGCTTGACCACGTAGGCGTCGGGGAACGTCTCCTCGAACTCGAGGATGTTGCTGATGTCCGCGCCGCGGAACTGGTAGATCGACTGGTCGGGATCGCCGACAACGGCGAGGTTGCGGTGCTCACCGGCGAGTAGCTGAAGCCACCGGTACTGGGCGCGGTTGGTGTCCTGGTACTCGTCGACGAGGACGTGCCGGAAGCCCTCGGCGTAGCGCTCGCGGACCTCGGGGAACAGCTCGAGCACGTTGACCGCCCGGACGAGCAGATCGTCGAAGTCCATCGCGTTCATCCGGTGGAGCTCGCGCTCGTAGCTGCGATACACGTCGGCCACGGTCTGCTCGAAGTACGACCCGACCATCTGGCCGTACGCCTCGGCATCCCGGAGCTTGTTCTTGGCGTCGGAGATCTGGGACTGGATGGACGCCGGCGTGAAGCGCTTGGGGTCGACGCCGTGCTCGTCGAGGCAGCGCTTGACCAGGCGCCGCGAGTCGGCCTGGTCGTAGATCGTGAACTGGCGGGTGTAGCCGAGCCGGTCGGCGTGGGCGCGGAGCATCCGGGCGCAGGCCGAGTGGAAGGTCATCACCCACATCGCCCGGACGCGGCGGCCGACCAGCAGCTCGGCCCGCTCGCGCATCTCCTGGGCGGCCTTGTTCGTGAAGGTGATGGCGAGGATCTCGTTCGCCCTGGCCAGGTCGCTGCCGACGAGGTAGGCGATCCGGTGGGTGAGCACCCGCGTCTTGCCCGAGCCCGCGCCGGCCAGGATCAGCAGCGGCCCCTCGCCGTGGGTGACGGCGTCACGCTGGGGCCCGTTGAGCCCGGAGAGAAGGGCGTCGAGCTCGGTCGAGGTTTCGGTCATGCGGGGGGATCAACGGTAGCGGCCGGCGCGGCGGGCGTCCCGTCATCCTGTCCCCCATGGATGAGCTACGGGAGGCCTGCGCTCAGGTCGCGGCGCGGGCACGGTCGGTGAGCGTCGACGAGGGTGCGATCGCGGGCTACGCGGCGGCGCTGCCGCTCCCGGCGGGCGGCCCTGACGCGGCAGGCGGCGACCCGCTCCTTCCCGGCTATGCCCCTGACCCGGCGGCCTTCTGGCTCACCCTCGACGCGATCAACTTCGGCTCGGGCTGGTTCCCGACGCTGCGCAAGCGTCCGGGCCGGTCGGGCTTCTACACGATCGCGCTCGGCATCCAGGAGCGCTTCGCCCGCATCGGGCCATGGCCGGCGGCGGCGCTGGCCGAGATCGACGCGGCCGAGATCGCCGCCGTTGCCGGCCAGGAGCCCGAGCACGAGCTGATGGGCCGGTTCGCCGCCTCGCTGCGCGACCTCGGCCGGCACGTCGCCGAGGAGTTCGGCGGGAGCTACGCGGCGCTGGCGGCGGGCGCCGGCGGCTCCGCGGTCGGCCTGGCCCGGATGCTCGGCGAATGGGACTGCTTCGCCGACTGCTCGGAGTACGACGGGATCCGGGTGCCGTTCCTCAAACGAGCCCAGATCGCCGCCGCCGACCTCGCCCGCGCGGGGGTGATCGCCGCGCCCGACCTGCGGCGGCTGACGATGTTCGCCGACAACCTCGTCCCCCACGTCCTGCGCATCGACGGCATCCTGGGCTTCGACCCGGCGCTCGTGGCTCGGATCGAGCGCGAGGAGCTCATCGAGCACGACGCGCCCGAGGAGATCGAGATCCGGGCCTGCGCGCTGCACGCCGTCGAGCTGATCGTCGCCGCCCGGCCCGGCACGTGCGCGGCCGACGTCGACCAGCTGCTATGGCTCCGTGGCCAGCAGTCAGGCTACAAGGCGTCGCCCCGCCACCGCTCGCGCTGCACGGCGTACTGAGAGCGCGGCGCTGCGAATTACCACCGTCTTGACGGTGCCCGCGAGTTGAGACGGCAATCCTGTCCGCCTATTGGGCGAAATCGCCGTCTCGATTGTGCGCGGGCGTCGAGCGCACCGTTTTGCCCAGCGGCGGGCGGCGCAGCGGCGCGACCGGCCCGGCCGAGCCGATGGCGGTGCCGCCCGCAGCGGCGCCGGCGCTCAGCCCTCGAGGACCTCGGCCCGCGCCCGGGCGATCGCCTCGGCCCCGGCGTCGCCGACGAGCAGCTCGGCCCGGATCGTCCCGCTTGAGGCGAGATCGAGTGCCGGGAAGCGGCCGGCGCCCGCCAAGGCGGCGTCGAGCGCGATCACCGTCGTCTCGCCGCCCACCGGCGCGGCCGCCGTGGCGATCACGGTCAGCGAGCCGCCGTCGACGATGTTGCGGGCGGCGGCGAGCACCTTGCGCGCGGCGTGCGGATGCAGGCCGTCGAGGGTGTCGATCAGCACGACGGCGTTGGCGCCCCGGGCGGCGATCCGCCGCGCCTGGTCGATGACGAGCTCGACGGCGTGATCCTGGGCGTCGGCTGAGGAGGCGAAGCTGAGGGCGACCGCCGGGTTGCCGGCGATCCCCGCCCAGTCAGCGATCTCCTCCGGCCGGATCCCGGCGAGCGCGATCGTCAGCTGGAGCTCCTCCTGGCCGGCGAGCACGGCGGCGAGGCGGCGCAGCGCCTCGGTCTTGCCCGACCGGGAGCCGCCGACGATCGTCACGCGCGAGCCCTGGCCGAACGGGGTCAGCCACTCGATCGCCTTGATCGTCGGGTCGGCCGAGCCGAGCTTGAAGCGCTCGGACGGGAAGGCGGCGGGGAGGTCGTCGAAGCGGGCCCCGGTGGCCAGCTCGGTCGCGGGCTGCCCGTTGATCGTGTCGATCCGAATCAGCGAGGCGAACCGCTCGGAGCGGCGCGGGGCGCGGCGCGGGCCCGAGACCCGGTCGCCGGAGACGAGCTCGCAGCGCTTGACCTGGGCGGCGGAGATGTACACGTCGTCGTCGGAGGGTTCGGGCGGAGAGACGCGCAGGAAGCCGGAGCCGTTGGGCAGCAGCTCGACGACGCCCTCGGCGGCCTCCTCGGGCTCCTCGGCCTCCTCGGGCCGCTCCTCGCTCTCGCGCTCCTCGGCGGCACGTCCGCGGCCACGCTCGCCGCGGCCCCGGCCGCCACGGCTACGGCTGCGGCCCCGCGGGGCGTCGGCTTCCTCCTCCGTGGCCTCAGTCTCAGTCTCGCCCTCGGCCTCGGGCTCCGACTCGAGCTCGGGCTCGAGCTCGGGCTCGGGCTCCTCCTCACGGGGCTCGTCGTCCTTGGCCGCGGTCCGGCTGCGGCCACCGCGACGGCCACGCCGGCGCTTGGCGCTCGCGTCCTCGGCCTCGGTCTCCTCGTCCTCGGCGGCGGCGGACGTCCCGTCCTCACGGCTCTGGCGCTCGAGGATCGCGTCGATCAGCTCGGGCCGGCGCAGTCGGCGGTAGGAATCAATCGAGAGCTCGGACGCGATGGCATGCAGGTCGGCGAGCGGACTGTCTTCGAGCGCGGCGCGATCGACTACGGACATGGGGTACCTCCTCGGGGAAGTGTTCGGTGGGCTCCGATCGCGTCGAGGCAGCGATCGGCGAATGCTCAGAGCCTAGCGTGCCGACCGGGCGTCGGCCGTCCCGCGCTGCTGCCAGCGGAGCTCATCGGAGAGCCTCGCCTCGGCATCGATCTCGCCCTCACCCTCGAGCACCGCCCGCACGGCGAGGTACTCGCGCACCGGGCCGACGTCGTGGACCCGGAACACGTGACCGCCGGCGGCGGCCCCGTGGCCGACCGCGGCCAGGGTGCCCGCGAGGCGCTCGCGGGGCGGGCGCCCGGTGATCGTGCCGATGAAGTCCTTGCGGGAGAGAGCGAGCAGCAGCGGCCGGTCGAAGCGGTGCAGCCGCTCGAGCCCGCGCAGAACCTCGACGGTCTGGCTCGGGGTCTTGCCAAAGTCGGGCCCGGGGTCGAGCATCAGCTGCTCGAAGGCCACACCGTGGCTGAGGGCAAGCTCGATCCGCTCGGCGAGGAAGTCCTCGACGTCGGCGAGCACGCGCCCGTCGAGGCTGGGGTCGAGCAGCTTCTGCTTGGGCGCCGCGCGGGTGTGCATGATCACCAGCCCGGCCCCGGTCTCGGCGCACACGGTGGCGAGCTCGGGGTCACGCAGACCGCTGACGTCGTTGACGATCGCCGCCCCTGCGGCGATCGCCGCCCGGGCGACGGCCGGCTTGTAGGTGTCGACCGAGACCACGGCGCCGAGCTCGCCGACGACCCGCTCGATCACCGGCACGACGCGCTCGATCTCCTCCTCGGGCGCGACCGCGGGTCGGTTGGTCACGCCCGATTCGCCGCCGATGTCGATGATCGCCGCCCCGGCCTCCAGGAGGGCAAGGGCGCGCTGCACTCGCTCACCGACCGTCTGCCCGAGGCCGGCGTCGGAGAACGAGTCGGGTGTCGCGTTGACGATGCCCATCAGCCGGGGCGCGCCCCCCAGGGCGAGCGGTCCCTTGGCCGTGGCCAGCACCCGCTCGGGGGCGGTCATGCGGTGTGCCAGCCGCGGTAGCAGAGCGATGCCTCGAGCATCGCCGCATGGGCCATCTCGCAGGACGGGCAGCGCATGAGGTGGGCGTGGAGCCACTCTTCGTCGGCGTCGGGCATCGCCTCGCCGTCCTGGCGTCGGGCGAGCAGGGCGAGCGCGCGCTCCCGGTCGGGGCAGGGTTCGGCCGCGGCCGGCAGAGGCCCGCGGCGCGCGTCGCGGAGGTGCAGGCGGGCGTCCGCGAGGAGCGGCCCGACCGCATCGGCGTCGAGCCCCATGACCGCGGCGATCTCCGCGTAGGGCAGCTGGAGGGGCTCACGCAGCGCGAGCACCTCGCGCTCGGGCTCGGGCAGCGTCGCCGAGGCCTGTGCGAGCTCGCGGGCGACGGCGGCCCGGAGCTCGCCGCTCTCCCCCGCCGGGAACGTGGCCTGGCCGGCCTCCGGTGCCGCAGCCACCGTGCCGGCGTCCGGCTCCGAGGCCCGCGCGCGGCAGGCGCTCACCGCCGCGGTGAGCGCGGCGAGGCGGTTCTCGCCGGCGTGGGCACGAGCCGTGTCCGCCGCCTCGGGTGCGGCGGGGCCGGGGCCGAGTACCCGCAGGCAAAAATCGAGGACCTCGTCCACGCTCCCGAGACTAAATGGTTGACTGCGCGCCCGCGTGGAAGCGACGCTCTGGTGCAGACCCGCCGACGCTCTAGACGAGCCCCGCCGCGATCCCCTCGGCCAGCGCCTCCTCGCGGAAGCGCTCGACCTCGGTCACGGTCCGCGTCTCGTCCCAGCCGAGCTCGCCGGCGAGGGCGCGGGCCACCCGGAGCGGGATCGGGCAATCCGGGGCGGTGAGCTCCCGGGCGGCGAGGAGCCCGAGCCGGGTGCGCCGCAGGAGCACGTCGCCGACCGTCCGCGCCTGCTCGTTGCGGGCGGCGAACGGCGCCTCGGCGAGCAGGTCGGGCATGCCGGCCACGATCGGCTGCGCGAGCTCTCCGCGTGAGGCCGCGATCTTGAGCACCCCCTCGGCAGCGTGGCCGTAGCGGCCGGCGAGCGCCACGTAGGACTCGGGCGGCACGCCCTCGACGACGGTGAGCGCGTCCGGGTCGACCGTCTGCCCGAGCGGGATCTCCTCGGTCCGGCAGGGGGCGTCGCGCCCGTCGCGCTCGACGACGCGGTCGACGGCCATCTTCGCCATCCGCCGCCACGTGGTCAGCTTCCCGCCGGTGATGGTGATCAGCCCGCTCGAGGTCTCGTAAAGCTCGGCCTTGCGCGAGATGTCGACCGACTTGCGGGTGTCGCCGCTGGAGATGAGCGGGCGGACGCCGGCGAACGCGCCGGTCAGCTGCGCGGGGACAAGGCTCGTGCCGAAGAACGTGTTGACCGCCTCGAGCAGGTAGTCGATGTCCTCGCTCGAGGGACGGACGTGCTCGAGCTCGCCCTCGTAGTTGTTGTCGGTGGTCCCGATCAGGCTGCGCCCGAGCCACGGCAGGGCGAAGATGGAGCGCCCCTCGCCGGCCGGGATGATCGCGCCGGCGACGAGCGGGAGATCGCTCGAGCTGAGCGTCACGTGCGTGCCGCGGCTCGGCACGATCCGCGGCACCTCGGCCTCGGAGTGGAGCTCCTCGGGCCGGATCTGGTCCGCCCACACCCCCGTGGCGTTGACGACGTGGTCGGCGTACAGCGTGAACTGCTCGCCGGCCTCGTGATCGAGGACGCGGACGCCGGTGCCGCGGCCGTCGTCGCGCGCGAGCTCGCGCACCTCGAGCCGGTTGGCGCAGATCGCACCGAAGCGCTCGGCCTCGCCGAGCACGGTGAGCACGAGCCGCGAGTCGTCGGTCTGGCAGTCGTAGAAGAGATAGCCGCCGGTCGGCTGGCGGGGGGCGAGGGCGGGCAGCATCTCCTCGACCTCGGCCCCGGAGATGACCCGGTGCCGGGCCGGGCTCCAGTCGGACTCGAACTCGTCCTCCTCGGGACGATTCGGCCGCGCGGTCGCCCGACGGCCACCCCGCCGACCGCGCAGCGGCGTGGCCATCACGTCGTACATGTTGAGCCCGATCCCGACCAGGCGGTCCGGACGCGCCCCGTCGAAGGCGGGCACGACGAGGGGCAGCGGCTTGACGAGGTGCGGGGCGAGCCGGACCATCAGCTGGCGCTCGAGCAGCGCCTCGCGCACGAGCCCGAGGTCGAAGTTCTGCAGGTAGCGGAGTCCGCCATGGACGAGCTTCGAGGAGCGGCTGCTCGTGCCCGAGGCGAAGTCGGCCTTCTCGACGAGGGCGACGCTGAAGCCGCGCGACGCGGCGTCAAGCGCGACGCCGGCGCCGGTGATCCCACCCCCGATGACCAGGACGTCGAAGTGCTCGTCGGCGAGGGTCTCGATGGCTCGCGCCCGGCTCAGCATCGTGGCGGGAGGTTATCCGCGCGGGCGTTCGGCTGCCCGCGCCGGTGCCTGCCCGTGCCGCATCGCTGTGGCCCGGTCACGCCGATCGCGGCGCGCGGTGAGCCGGCGAACGGCTCTCAGTTGCCGCTGCCGCCGGCCTTGCGGTAGAGGCCGAGCATGATCTGATCCATCTCCTGCGAGGTTTCGCCGCCGGGGCAGCACGGCGGGCCGCCGGGATCGCTGATGCCGATCTCGATGTGCGGGCCGGAGGAGATGCCGACATCGCCGCAGCCGACCTCGGCGATCGGCTGGCCGGTGCTGACATGGGTGCCGACCTTGACGAGCGCCGGAGCGGCGTGGCCGTAGTAGATGTAGCGGCCGGCGTACGGGCCGCTGTCGACCTTGAGGATCGGGGCGTACGGCCCGAAGCCGCTGATGCCCTCCTGGACGATCGTGCCGGACGTGACGGCGACCTCGGTGACCTGCGAGCCGCACGCGCCGCCCCAGGTCGAGATGTCGACGCCCTGATCGAGCGACCAGCTGCTCGGTCCCATCACCCGGCTGATCGGCCGCAGCGGGAAGACCCAGGCGCCGGAGGAGCTCGCGGTCGTGGTCGGCTTGGTGACCGCGCTCGAGTTGCGCGAGGCCTTCTTGACGGCCGCGAGCAGCGCCGCGGCTGTCTTGCGGCCAACCGTTCCGCTCGCCGGGCTGAGGCGATGGGCGCGCTGGAAGCGGACGACGGCCGCCTGGGTCATCGACCCGAAGTAGCCGGTGCTCGGCACGTAGTAGCCGACGTCGCTCAGCCACGTCTGCAGCGTCTTGACGTCCTGGCCGGTCTGGCCCTTGCGCAGGGTGCGGGAGAAGGTCGAGTAGACGACGGCCGCGCTGTCGTAGCCGCGGGGGTTCTGGGGCGGGGCGATCGCGGCGCCGCCGGAGCTGGCCGCGGCGGTCGCCGCCGGCAGGGCCAGGCAGAGCACGAGGGACGCGATGAGTCGGCGGACGTTCATCCTGTGATGACGTTCGGAGTTGCCTGGGGCAACGCCTTGCCCCTCGGCGGGGTTGCACATCCTCGTCGTCCGAAAGCTGCTGAAAATGAACACACAGGTACCTTCCGCGGGTGCGGTCTTGCACTTCGCGCCTGATGCCTGCGGAGTTAGCTGACGGGCTAGCGCTCTCTTTTTGAGCGCATCTCACGGATCACCGCAAGACTCGCCCCAATTTCTTGGGTTCCCCGCTCCCCGGGGCGGCATATCCGGGGATTCGGCGAGCGGCACGCTATCAGACGTCGCGGTGGCGTGCGGCGGTGCCAACTACGGACTCGGCAACCGTGCAGCTCCCCGGCCGGGGCGGGCCGCCCGACGCGACGGAGCCCCGGCGCGGTCAGTGCGCCGGGTCGGCGACGCCCTGCTGGCGGCGTTCCTCGATGATCTGCTTGATCCGGTCGACGGTGTCGTCGGACATGCGCCGGATCTCCCAGTGCGTGAGCTTGATGATGCGCATCGGCGAGGTGGCGATCACGTCGGCGTTGCGCGGCTCCCGGGAGAGCAGGCCCATTTCCCCGATCAGGTCCCCCTGGTTGAGCGAGGCGATCTTCGCGCCCTTCTGGATGACGTCGGCCGTGCCCTCCTCGATCGCGATCAGCTCGGTCGAGTAGTCGCCCTCCTTCATCAGGATCTGCCCCTCGGCGACGCTCGTCTCGGTGGCGAAGGCGGCCAGCCTCTTCGCCTCCTCTTCGGACAAGTGGGAGAACAGCGGAATCGCCTTGAGGCGGTTCGGATCCATGGTCGCTCCTCGCTCAGCGGGATCGTGGGGACATCGGCCCCCCGAAATCTATCTACAGCGCCTCGACCTCGGAGGCGATATCGCTCACCGACTGCTTGGCGTCGCCGAACAGCATCGAGGTCTTCTCCTCGTAGAACAGCGGGTTGTCGATGCCGGCAAAGCCCGAGGCCATCGAGCGCTTGAGCACGACAACGGCGCCCGAGCGGTCGACCTCGAGGATCGGCATGCCGTAGATCGGGGAGCCAGGCTCCTTCTCCGCCGCGGGGTTGGTGACGTCGTTGGCGCCGATCACGAGCGTCACGTCGGTGCGTGGGAACTCGGGGTTGATCTCGTCCATCTCCTTGAGCAGCTCATAGGGCACATCGGCCTCGGCGAGCAGCACGTTCATGTGCCCGGGCATGCGCCCGGCCACCGGATGGATCGCGTACTTGACCGTGACGCCCTTCTTCTCGAGCGCCCGCTCGAGCTCGCGGACGGCGTGCTGGGCCTGGGCGACGGCCATGCCATAGCCCGGCGCGATCACGACCTGGCGGGCGTAGGAGAGCTGGATGGCGACGTCCTGAGCCGAGGTCGAGCGCACGGTGCCACCGTGGTCGGCGCCCCCGGCGGGTGCGGCGACGGCGCCCCCGAAGCCGCCGGCGACGATCGCCGGCACCGATCGGTTCATCGCCTTGGCCATCAGGTTGGTGAGGATCGTGCCCGAGGCGCCGACGATCATGCCCGCGACGATCATCGCGGTGTTGTTGAGCGCGATACCGGTCGCGGCCGCGGACAGGCCGGTGAAGGCGTTGAGCAGCGAGATCACGACCGGCATGTCGGCGCCCCCGATCGGCAGCACGACCATATTCCCGAGCAGCCCCGCGGTGACGAGGATCCCGAGGATGAACAGCGCCTGCGAGTGGGTGCCCGCGGCGAGGATGATCGCGCTGACCACCGCGATCGAGAACAGGACGAGGTTGATGATGCTCTGGCCCGGCAGCTTGATCGGCCGGCCGGGAAGGATCTCCTGGAGCTTGCCGAAGGCGATGTTCGAGCCCCAGAAGGAGATCGAGCCGACGATCGCGGCAAACAGCGTCGGGATCTCGACCTTGAGCGCCCACGGGGTGCCGCCGCTGTAGAAGTGGTGGCGGTATTCGATCCAGGCGATGATGGCGACGGCCCCACCGCCGACGCCGTTGAACAGGGCGACCATCTGCGGCATCGCCGTCATCCGCACCTTGAGTGCGGCCGGGATGCCGACCGCGATGCCGATGACCAGGCCGAGGGCGATCAGGAACGGCGTGCCCGACCCCGAGAAGACGTGCGGGGTGAGCAGCGTCGCCACGACCGCGATCGCCATGCCCGTCGCGGCGATCAGGTTGCCGCGCACGGCCGTCCGCGGGCCGGTGAGTCCGCTCATCCCGTAGATGAACAGCGAGAAGGCGACGATGTACAGCGCGTCGATGAAGTTCGCGCGCTGCAGGAAGCTGACGGCGAGGATCACTTGTCCTCGATCTCCTTCGGCGCCTCATCGCCGGCCGGGAGATCGGGCTTGCGCTTGAACATCGCGAGCATCCGGTCGGTGACGAAGAAACCGCCGATGACGTTGATCGTGCCGAAGGCGATGGCGATGACGAGCAGCCCCTTCTCGAGCGCGCCCGTGGCCTCGTGCATGAGCAGCAGCCCACCGAGCAGCACGATGCCGTGAATCGCGTTCGTGCCCGACATGAGCGGGGTGTGCAGCGTGTTCGGGACCTTGGAGATCACCTCGAAGCCGACGAAGGCGGCGAGCACGAGGATCGCGATCTCGGTGACGGTGGTCATCGGTGTCTCCTAGTTCGCTTGGGCGGCGCTTTCCGCGACCTGACGCGCCGCGGCGTGAACGATTTCCTTCTCGCGCGTGATGCAGGCGCCGGCGATGACCTCGTCGTCGAAGTCGAGCTTGAGCGCGCCCTCATCGAGCATCAGCTCGAGCAGCGCCTGCACGTTGCGGGCGTAGAGCTGCGAGGCATGCTCGGCCATGGTGCTCGGCACGTTGAGCGGAGCGATGATCTTCACGTTGTGGCGGAGGATCGACTCGCCGGGCTCGGAGAGCTCGCAGTTGCCGCCGGTCTCGCCGGCGAGATCGATGATCACCGACCCCGGCTTCATCTTCTTGACCGCCTCCTCGGTGACGAGGATCGGCGCCCGGCGGCCGGGCACGGCCGCGGTGGTGATGACGACGTCGACCTTGCCGATCGCCTCGGCCATCAGCTCCTGCTGGCGCGCCTGCTGCTCGGCGGTCAGCTCCTTGGCGTACCCGCCCTCGCCCTCGAGGTCGCCGCCGAGGTCGAACTCGAGGAACTTGGCGCCGAGTGACTCGACCTGCTCCTTGACCGCGGCCCGGACGTCGAAGCCCTGGACGACGGCGCCGAGCCGGCGCGCGGTGGCGATCGCCTGCAGGCCGGCGACGCCGGCGCCGAGCACGAGCACGGTCGCCGGGCGGATCGTCCCCGCGGCGGTCATCAGCATCGGGTAGTAGCGGCCGAGCTCCTGCGCGCCCATCAGCGTGGCGCGGTAGCCGGCGATGTTCGCCTGGCTCGACAGGGCGTCCATCGACTGCGCGCGGCTGATCCGGGGGATCGCCTCCATCGCAAAGCTGGTCACGCCGCTCTGGGCGATCGCGCGGATGCCCTCGCCGTTGGTCAGCGGCCCGAGGAAGCCGATGAGCACGCCGTCGGGCTTGAGCTGGCCGACCTCGCTCGCGTCGGGAGCGGCGACCTTGACGACGACGTCGGCCCCGAGCGTCTCGGCGGCGCTGTCGGTCAGCTTCGCGCCGGCCTCCTCGTACTGCTCGTCGGGGATGAGCGCGCCGGCACCGGCACCGCGCTGAACGACGACCTCGAGTCCCTGGCCGGTGAGCTTCTTGACGACCTCGGGCACCAGCGCGACGCGGCGCTCGCCCTCGGTGATCTCTTTCGGAACTCCGATCTGCATGCGGCGCCGGAGGCTATCGAGTGAGGGAGAAATTAGACGTCTCGTCGAATCCGCCCGCGTGGCGAGGCCGCGACCGCACGCGCTCAGCCCGCTCCGACGGGCGCGAGGGCGAGGGCGGTGATCAGGCCGGCCTCGCCGGCGAGACGGATCATCGGGATGGAGACGACCGCCGCGGCCGCCGCGCGGCGGTGGCGGCGGACACGCGGGGCGGCCGCCCGGGCACGGTGGACGACGACCCTGGCCCGCGGCCGGGCCGCCGGCTTGACCGGGGCCGCCGCGGCGGCCTGCGCGACGGCGATCGGCGCCAGCGGCAGAGTCTTGCGCTCGAGCGCCATCAGGGCCTGGGCCGTCACCCATACGGGGGTCTGATCCGTGCCGCTGGCGTAGGCGATGTGGCCGTCGGGGCGGATGAGCGAGGTCAGATAGTCCAGCGGCGAGTGACCGCCCCGGCGCAGCCCGCCGGGGTCGACCCCGGCGGCGAGCAGGCCCTGGACCGCCCAGGCCGTCGACTGGGCATTCGACTCCGCACCCGGCTGCGAGGGAAAGCCACCGTCGGGGTTCTGTTGCGCGCGGATGAAGCTGATCGCGCGGCCGGCGACGCGGCTGCCGCCGCCGAGCGCCTGCAGCGCCGCGCCGGTGTCGTCGACGTCGCTCGCGCCCCCGGCGGCGCCGAAGTTGAAGCCGCCGTCGGAATCCTGCTGGCGGGCGATCCAACCCACGCTGGCCCCCGGCGGCGCCACCCCGTCGGAGCGCAGCGCGAGTACCGCGAACGCGGTCAGGTTGACCTGGCCGGAGACCGAGCCGTCGCGCGCGAACGAGCCCTCGAGCGCGGCGACGAGGTCATGGCCGGCGAAATGACGGGCCGAGACCCCAGCCGCCCGAGCGGCGAGGATGGTCCGCTCGATCGAGCCGACATCGCCCCACGACCCGGAGCTGGCGCGGAGATAGTCGATCAGCGTCGGACCGCCGTGATTCGCCGCGGCCGGCGACACGCCCGCGGCGGCGAGGCCGAGCGCCGCCCAGCCGCTGAACAGTGACGACGAGGACTGCCCGGCCGCCGCACCGAAGCCGCCGTCGCGATTCTCGGCGCCCTGGAGATAGGCGAGCGGGGTCGCGGCGGCGTCCGCGGTGGCGGGGCCGGAGCCCCCCGCGGGCAGGGCGCTCAGCGCAGCCCCGGCGCCGCCGGCGAGACCGACCGCGAGCACGAGCGCTCCGAGCGTCCCGGCCGGGCGCCAGGTGACCTGCAGCCGGCGCCCATAGCGCTGGAGCGAATGCACGAGCGCCGGCCCGAAGGCGAGGGCGAAGACGAGGCAGCCGGCGGCGTGGATGGCATCGAAGCCGAGCCCCTTGGCGACGTAGACGCGCAGCGAGGCCGCGCTGTGATCGCTGAAGTTCACCCAGTCGCCGACGTCCTGCAGCGCGGTGAAGGCGAACCCGGCCGCCGCGCAGACGAGGGCGAGTGGCCAGCGGCCGATCCGCCGGCGGGTGACGAACGCGAGCCCGGCGCCGAGGATGCCGACCGCCCCCCACCCGGCCATCTGCCACGGCGTCCACGGCCCCTGACCGAAGAAGAAGTTCGACGTGAGCGCGGTGAGGGCGCCGACGACGAATCCGGGCGCGCCGCCGAGCGCGTAGCCGGCGATGAGCACGATGTCGGTGCTCGGCTTGACGTTCGGCAGCGGCGCGAAGGCGATCCGGCCGAGCGCGGCGAGCGCGGCGAGGGTGGCCACCATGGCCACGATGCGCGCGTCGGGCCGGCGACGCTCGTACCAGGCGAAGCCGGCGGCGAGCGCGACGCCGAGAACGAGGAACGCGCCGAGCTGCCAGCTCATGCCGGCACCTCGCTCGCGCGTGGCTCGGTCGGCCGGCCAGAGACGCGTCGATCCGCCGAGGCCGACCCCTCCGCTCCGTGCTCGGGGCGGCGCAGCCGGGCGGCGGCCTCGGCCGGGCGCAGCACCCCACCCGCGCCGCCCAGGATCCGCGCGGTCTCAGTGGCGAAGTAGGTGCCGCCGGAGAGCACCTCGGCGGCGGGGCCGTCGGCGATCGGGGCGCCGTCGGCGAGCAGCACAACCCGCTCGGCGAACGCGGCCGCGAACTCCGGGTCGTGGGTGGCCACGACCACCGCGACGCCGAGGTCGCGCAGCAGCTCGGCGAGCTCCTCCTTGGCCCCGCGGTCCATCCCCCGGGTCGGCTCATCGAGGCAGAGCAGCTCGGGCGGCGCCTGTAGGTCGCCGAGCACGACGGCGAGGGCGAGGCGCTGGCGCTCGCCGCCGGAGAGGTCGCGCGGGTGGCGGGTGGCGAAGCGCCCCGGGTCGAGGCCGACGGCGGCGAGAGCGTCACGCGGCGCCTCCTCGGCCACCGTGTCGTGGACGAGGTAGTCGCCGGGGTTCTGCAGCAGCAGGCCCACCCGGCCGCCCGCCCGCACCCGGCCGCGGGTGGGGCGCATGAGGCCGGCCGCGTGCCGCAGGAGCGTCGATTTGCCGGCGCCGTTGCGGCCCATCAGGGCGATCCGCTCGCCCGGGGCGATGGCGAGCGTCACGTCGCGGAGGATCGCCGGGCCATCGCGGAGCTCGTGCCAGACGCCCTTGAGGCGGAGGGCCTCGGCGCCGCGGCCGCGACGTGGGGAATCCTGCCCCCCGCTATGCGCAGCCAGATTCCACACGGGGGTGGGATCAGCGGGGTCGGGTGGCGATTCCGCCCCCCCGGGCAGCGATTCCGGGCGCTCGGACAGGAATCCGGCCTCCCGCAGACGCGCCCGGGCGCGGCGCACGCCGGCGGCGGCGGGCAGGCCGAGATCCTCGAGCAGCCGCGAGCCCGGCGTCTGGAGCGCCGGGGCCGCCCCGGCGGCCCAGTGCAGGAAGGCCTCGGGCGCGCCGTCGAAGGCGATCCGGCCGTCGGCCATGGCGATCACCCGGTCGGCGGCGGGGAGGCAGCGCTCGAGCCGGTGCTCGGCGAGCAGCAGCGCGCAGTCGGAGTCCTCGTTGAGCCGGCGAAGCAGGCCGATGAGCTCGTCGCCGGCGACGGGATCGAGCTGCGAGGTCGGCTCGTCGAGGCAGATCAGCTGGGGGCGGCCGGCGAGCGCCGCGCCGAGCGCGACGCGCTGGAGCTCGCCGCCGGAGAGCTCGGCGCTCGACCGGTCGAGGAGGTGAGAGATGGCGAGCGCGAGCGCGGTCTCCTCCACCCCGCGCGCGACCTCGGCCGCCGACCAGCCGTGGTTCTCGAGCGGGAAGGCGAGCTCGGCCCGCGGGGTGCCCATGACGATCTGGGTCTCGGGGTCCTGGAACAGCGTTCCGACGCCGGCCGCGAGCTCGCCGGGCCCGTGCTCGCGGGTGTCGAGCCCCGCGGCGGTCACCCGGCCGCTGAACTCGCCGCCGTGAAAGCGCGGGACGAGGCCCGACGCCGCCCGCAGCAGTGTCGACTTGCCCGAGCCCGAGGCGCCGGCAAGGACGACGAACTCACCCGCTGAGACCTCGAGGCTGACGTCGGTGAGCGCGGGCGCCGCGGACCCCGGATAGCGATAGGTGACGCCGGTGAGCCGCAACGCGCTCATCGCCCGACCCCCAGCCGGTCGGCGAACGGTGCGAGCGCGAGCGCCACGATCAGGCCGGCGCCCAGCCAGGCCGCCGCGCCGGTGTGGAGCACGAGCGCGGGATAGGCGTGGAAGGCCACGCGCCCGGAGATCCGCAGCACGAGCGCGACGAGCAGCAGCCCGGCGGCCGCGGCGGCGAACTCGACGTCGTGGCGCCCGAGCGGTCGCCGAACCCGGGGCGGGCGCCGGGCGCTCCCGTAGCCGCGGACCTCGAGTGCCGCGGCGACGTCGAGCGCTCGGTCGAACACGCCGGCGCTCGTCGCGCGCAGGAGCGCGAAGCGCGACGGCGGCGGTCCCGGCCGGCAGCGCTGCGCGTCGGCCAGCCGTCGGGAGTCGCGCAGCAGCACCGGCACCATGCGGGTGGCCAGTGTCGCGGTCAGGGCCGAGCGCAGGGACAGTCGGCGGAAGAGGCGGAGCACGGCGTCGGGATCGACGGCGGCGGTGTAGAGCCCGCCGGCGAGGATCAGCGCCGCGGCGCGCAGTGCGAGCACGCCGCCGTAGACCGTCGCCTCGAGCGTGATGTCGGTGTGGCCGAGGAGCGGAAGGTCGCCGAGCCGAACGATCACGGTCAGGCCGTTGCGGGTGACGAGGGCGTTGATGATGGCGATCGTCAGCGCGAGCGGTACGACGAGCAGCGCGCAGCGCCGGAGCTCCCGCCCCAGCCCGGCGGCGACGAACGCGCCGGCGATGGCGAGCACGACCGCGGCGAGGAGCATCGGGTTGTCGAGCAGCAGCGCGGCGCCGACGAGCGCGAGGCAGTAGGCGATCCCGGCGGCCGCGCCGGCGGCATGCAGCGGGCTCGGCCGGCGCCGGTAGCTCATGCGCCCCCCACCACCGGCACCGGCAGCCGCCGACCGCCGTCGACCGCGAGCGCGAAGTGGTTGTGCAGGGCGGCGGAGCTGAACGCGGTCGCGGCGGCAGCGACCCCGGCGGCGTTCGTTCCGGTGATGAACCAGGCGGGCTCGGAGACGGTGTCACGGGTGGCGGCGACGAGCCCCGCCCCGGCGCCGAGCGTCTGCGCCACCCTGCCGGCGGGGTTGAGCAGCTGCAGCCGGCTCCCGTCCGGGGTGAAGCGAGCGTAGACGCCGCTCGAGCCCGGGCCGCGGGCGAGCAGCAGAGCGGCGGTGGTCGGGCGCAGCTCGGCGGCGGTGCCGACGAGCACGGCGAGCGAATCGGTGCCCGAGCCGCTGCCGAGCAGGGCGCTCGCCGTCGGCACGCCGAACGCCCGCAGCACGGCGCCGAGCTTGGTGCACACGGCCTGTTCGTCCGGCGCGCACTCGAGTGTCGTCGGCAGGCGCTTGCCGCCGATGCCGTGGACGAACGGCTCCGGGAACGAGCCGACGACGGCGGGCACGGTGTAGGTCGCGCTCCAGTCGTGGAGGTCCCACCAGATGCGGTCCCCCTTGTCTACCCCGGTCGCAGCGGCGCCCTGAGCGGCCTCGACGCCGTTGACGTAGTAGAACCAGTCGTGTCGCGAGCTGTCGCCGGCGTGGCCGTTGATCGACTCGACGAATCCGCCGCCGTAACGGGTGCTGACCGTGAACCCCCGCTCGAGCATCCGCATCACCGTCTCGGAGCCCGGCACGGTCTTCTCCGTGAACGAGCCCACCGGCTCGGTGCCGAAGTCACGGGTGACGGTGACGGTGGCGTCCGAGGTCCCCTTGCCCGGCCCCAGCCCGCAGCCGGCGAGGACGGCGAGCGCGGCTGCGCTCACAATCGTCGCCGCGATGCGGGCAGGGCCGGACATGCTCTACGGCTGCTCGACGATCCGCAGCGAGTCCGAGCGCACGTAGCCGCGCTTGGACGCCTTGATCGACAGCGTCCCGGTATGGCTGATGCGGATGTGGACGATGCCCTGGGCGTTGCTCGTCGCGAGCACGCCCGAGCCGGTGACCAGCGCCCCGGACAGCGGCTTGGCCCGGCCGCGGGCGTCGAACCACACCGTCTTCAGGCTGACGTTGTCGCCGACGCGTGCCTGCGAGGGGCCCCGCAGGCCGAGCGGGAAGGCGGTGCCGGTCGCCGGGATGGCGGCGAACACGAGCTGCTCACCGCGATGGAGCTTGACGCCGCAGGCGCCGCTCGTCGCGGAGACGTTGTTGACGAAGATGTCCCAGAAGTACCTCGACCCGCCCTCGAACTCACCGAGGATCCGGGTGATGAAGTAGTCGCCGTAGCTCGACTCGAACGTCCCGCCCCAGCGGCCGTGCGTGGCCGTGTTGAGGGCTCCCGCGGCGCTGACCGACGAGCAGGCTCCCTTCGGGGCACCGAGCCGGGTGAGCCAGCCCGGACTCGTCGTGACCTTCCGGGTCGCGAGCAGCGTCTTGTTCTTGCCTTCGATCCGTACGGTGACCGTCGTCCCGGCCAGGGCCGGGGCCGCGCCGGCGAGCGCGGTCGTCGCGGTCACACCCAGCAGGGCCAGTGTGCGTGTGTGTTTCATGAGGGCCACCCCTTTCCACGAGGGCGTATGGGCTTGGTGGTCGGAGGCTGGTCTCCTGGCTTACGGGCCTACCGGCCGCGCCTTCCCGGCGGCTCGTCGCCGCCAGTGGCCCTATCTGCAGCCGGCGTCCCCGATCACAGTGGCGGGTCCGCGCCGGATTCGCACCGGCTTCCCATCACCATCGACCTTGAACGGGGCGATCGTACCGCGCCCGGGAGCCGCGCGAGCGGCGGCCCACGCGGAGCCGTTGCCCCCGGGTGTCGAGGTCCGGGGCGAGCGGTCGGGACCTCCGTGGGCGTGTGGGATATTTGTGCGGTGACCGTCAACCTCACCCGCATCTACACCCGCCTTGGCGATTCCGGGGAAACGCACCTCGGCGACATGAGCCGGGTGCCGAAGACCCACCCTCGCATCGAGGCCTACGGAACCGTCGACGAGCTCAACGCCCAGATCGGGCTGGCGCTCACCGTCGAGGAGATGCCGTCGAGCTACGCCGAATGGCTGCGGCGGATCCAGAACGACCTGTTCGACGTCGGCGCCGACATCTCGGCCCCCGAAGATCCCGAGCGGGAGCGGCTGCGGGTGGCGCCCGAGCAGACCGCCTGGCTCGAGGATCGCTGCGACGAGGTCAACGCGACGCTCAAGCCGCTCAAGTCGTTCGTGCTGCCCGGGGGTACGCGAGCGGCCGCGCACCTCCATGTCTGCCGCACGGTGTGCCGGCGCGCCGAGCGCCTGGCCATCGCGTGCGGCGGCGCGGTGAACGCCGAGGTGGTGCGCTACCTCAACCGGCTCTCCGACCTGCTGTTCATCCTCAGCCGGGGCGCTAACGGCGGCGAGGAGCCGCTGTGGCAGCCTGGCCGCTACCGCTAGTGGGTCCAGCCGGAACGTTTGACCGGAAACTCGCCGGCGACGGCGAAATGGGGGTGCATCCCGACCTTGGAGGTGGTGATGCGTCCCCCGGAAGTGTTCGTGCGGTCGCTGTCTCATCAGGAGGCGACCCGGCTCAAGCGGCTCTCGACGCGGGCTGAGCATCAGTCCACGCGGATCCGCGCGGCGATTCTGTTGGCTTCGAACGTGAAGACGCCGGTGCCGCAGATCGCCCGGATGTGGTTGACCGACGAGAGTCACGTGCGCAAGGTGATCCACGAGTTCAACGAGGAAGGGTTCGACAGTCTGCGCCCTGAGTACCGGGGCGGGCGACCCCGCCGGATCACCCCCGTGCAGCGTCAGCGCGCGGTGGCAGTGGCCGGTGCCCGCCCCGACACAGAAGGGGTGCCGTTGACGCGCTGGTCGCTGGATCGCCTCTCGGCCTGGCTGGCCGGGCAGGGGATCGAGATCTCGCCCAGTCACCTGGGGCGGCTGCTCGGCGAGGCCGGCTTGTCGTTTCAGCGGACCCGCTCTTGGAAGGCCAGCCCGGATCCCGACTACGAAGCCCGCGCTGCGCGGGTGCTGGAGCTCTATGCCGCCGTGCCGTTCGACGGGCCGGTGATCAGCTTTGATCAGATGGGGCCGATCAGCCTCAAGCCGATCCAGGGCGCCGGCTGGGCACGCCGCGGCCGGCCCGAGCGGCTGCGCGCGACCTACAACCGCAAGCACGGGATCCGCTACATCTTCGGCGCGCTGGACGTGCACCGCGACCGTCTCTACGCCCGCACGCGAGCACGTCGCGCCGGCAGCGACGTGCTCGGGTTCATGCGCACCATCCGCCTGGTCTATCCCGGTCGCCAGCGGATCTACTGGATCCAGGACAACCTCTCGGCCAACTGGACCCCCGACATCCGTGCCTACGCGAACGCGAACAAGATCGAGCTGGTCCCGACCCCGACCTACGCCAGCTACCTGAACCGTATCGAGAGCCACTTCCGCCCGATCCAAGAGTTCGTGTTCAACAACACCGACTACCGCGACTGGGACACCGCCCGCCGCGCCGTCGCTGACTACGTCACCCACCGCAACGGACCCGACCACGACCGACGGATCGCCGCCCTCGAACGCAAACACCGAGTCGCCGCATGACCCAGTCATGTCAGGTCAAACCTTTCGACGGGACCCACTAGGCAGCGGCGCGCCGGCCGCGGCCCGCCCTGGTCGCAGCGCGAGCATCAGCCCGGTGGCGAGGATCAGCCCGAGCGCCCCGATCGCCGCCGCGCCGAGCACGAACGCGTGATGCAGGCGGACGTAGGCGACGACCTGATGCGGGCGCGCGAGGAGCAGGAGCGCGGCGAGGGCGACGGCCCCGAGCAGCGCGGCCGCCGGCGGCGCGAGCGCCCGCTGGATGGGGATCCGCGCCGAGCGCTCTGCACCTGAGCTCGGTGCGCCGGTCACGCCGCGCGCGTCGAGCGCGAACACGGCGGCCGCGCCGACCAGCGTCCAGATCGCCGCGACGAGAAAGCCGCCGAGCACGTCGCTCGGGTAATGCCACTCGAGCGCGAGGAACGAGTAGCTCACCGCGACGGCGAACATCGCGCCGAGCGCGGCCACCGCCGGCCGGGCCCGGGCGGGCACCGCAATCACCAGGCACAGGGCGAGCGACATCGCCGCGGTGGCATGCCCACTCGGCCACGAGCTCGGCCCCACCGGCGCGACGCCGCCGAGCAGCCAGGCGGCGCGAGGCTCGGCGAGCAGCGGCTTGAGCAACTGCGTGGTCTCGTTGGCTCCGAGGATGATCGCGGCGATCGCCGTCGCCACCCAGAAGCGCCGCCGGACGAGGGCGAGCACGACCACGGCCCCGGCGAAGTAGACGTACGGGCTCGGGTCGCAGAGGTGGGCGATGAAGCTCGCCGCCGCGCGCAGCGTCGAGTGCTCGGCGAGGCCGGCGAAGCCGGTGAGGATCGCCTGGTCGGCGCGCTGCACGATGGCGACGTGGAAGACGCCGATCCAGATCAGCAGCAGCAGTACGACGCCGACGGCCGCACCGGCGAGACAGGACACGGCACGCCGAGGCATGCCGCCGAGCTTAACGGCCGCAGATAAGTCGAGGCTCAGGCTTCGGTCGCGTCTTCGGCCGGTGTGCGGGAGATCCGGATCTCCGGCGCGACCCCGGTCCGGCGCACGTGGTCGTAATGCTCGATGTCCTCGGGCGAGGCGACCTCGACGCTGAGCTCGCCGGCGACCTCGAAGCGGGCGGCCTCGTAGAGGAGCTCCTGATAGCGCGGGACGCCCGCCGGGCGGCCCTCGATGTCGAGGTCGTGGGCACCGCAGCGCAGCGTCCAGCGCTGGCCGCGAACGAGCTTCTCGGCGGTCATCTTCACCGGCACGGTCTCGGCGCCGGTCTCTGCGCCGGGGGCCGCCGGCGTCGCCTCGCCGGCGTCGATCCGCAGCCGCGCATGGGCCGACCACAGCGCCTTGGCGAGGCGGTCGAGGTTGCGGCCGTAGGGAGCGGGCACGACCGATACCGGTCCCTTCGCACCGGAGTCGCCGCGGATCGCGCGCGCCGCGGCTCCGACGAGCACGTAGTCGAGGCGGTTGGCCTGAAGCCACCGCATCACGGCGATCCACTTCTCGTCGAGGTGCTCGAATCCCTGCTTGGTGTTGGGCGGGCCGGGCTCGATGCCGGGCGGACGGTGTCTCAGCAGCATGGCTCTGCGATTCGCCTCTCCGCCCCGGACTCCTTCCGAATCTCTGCGCGACGGGCTGGCTAAGCCAAGCGCGACGATGGCCGGCTCGCCGTCGCTCATCTCAGGGCCGCCAGCGCGGTTTGACGCGGTCCCGGTAATATCGATAATCTCGATCAAGATTATGAGATTAGGCTCGGATCCCGGAGCTGTCGGTCTCGCGGCCGTCGTGGGGTCCGACGGTTCGGTCAACGAGGGCGCCCAGGGTGATCAGGGCGCCCGGACCGCCCTCGAGTACGACCCCCGGTTTACCGCCGCGAAGCCCTGAGCAAAATGTCCAGCACCGCACGGACAAACGCGAACGGTGAGAGAGCAGATTTGGCAGAATCGATCGAATTACCGAGTGTCATGTCTAACGACGACCACCGGATTTCGGCGCCACGGACATCGCCCGGGTCGTTCGGGGCCTCGCGCTCAGATGCGCCGAGCCAGGCGGCTGAGCTCGTTCTGCGCAACGTCCAGAAGCGTTACGCAGGCCAGCGTGAGCCTGCGATCGCGGACCTGAGCCTGCGGGTCGGAGCCGGTGAGGTATGCGTGCTCGTCGGGCCGTCGGGGTGCGGCAAGACGACCGCGATGAGGCTCATCAACCGAATGATCCCCCTGACTGACGGAGACATCCTGCTGGGCGGCCGCAGCGTGCTGGAGCGCAATCCGACGGAGCTCCGTCGCGAGATCGGGTACGTCATTCAGCAGATTGGCCTGTTCCCGCACCTGACAATCGCCGAGAACGTCGCGACAGTTCCGAAGCTGCTCGGGTGGCAGAAGTCGTCCATATCCACGCGCGTCTCCGAGCTGCTGGAGCTGATCGGGATGGACGCAGAGGAGATCGGGCCCCGCTACCCGGCGCAACTGTCGGGGGGCCAGCAACAGCGGGTCGGAGTCGCCCGGGCACTCGCGGCCGACCCACCGCTGATGTTGATGGACGAGCCATTCGGGGCGATCGATCCGATCAGTCGGAGCCGGCTTCAGGACGAGTTCCTGCGACTCCAGGAGCAAGTCCGAAAGACGATCGTGTTCGTCACCCACGACATCGACGAAGCGATCAAGATGGGCGACAGGATCGCGATCCTCCGCGATGGCGGCCGGCTCGCGCAGTACGCAACCCCGGCGGAAATCCTCACGGAGCCGGCCGACGAGTTCGTGGCGCAGTTCGTCGGCGCCGATCGCGCGCTCAAGCGGCTTGGGCTCTCAACGCTGTCGGACGTCAGGCTGCTCCCGCCGGACGGACTGCAGCCGACGGGAATCCGGGTCTCGTTGAGGGCCACGATCCGTGACGCCCTGTCGACCCTGCTCGCCGGCGGCGGCGCGCCCCTGACGATCGTCGACGACGAGGACGAGGTTGTCGGGCTCGCCACGCTCGAGCTCCTCGGGGGGCTGCTGGGCAACGGTGCACTCGCTGACCCCGGCTCGGCGGACACGGGCAGCTCCGCAGCACCGCTCCATGCGAGTGCCGGCACGAGGCAGGAGCCGACCGAGTGATCGGAACTCTCGCAGCGGCAGGTCCCGTGATCCCAAACTTCGGGGGCAGCCCGAGCTCATTCGCGTGCGAGCGTGCGAACCATCTGTTCTGTTGGCAGTGGGTCTCGCGAAATTGGAGCACGGTCCTCTGGCCGGCGTTGCGCCAGCACGTCGTGCTCACCCTGATCGCGGTCTCGATCGGCTTTGTGATCTCGGTGACGCTGGCGCTGCTCGCATATCGCCACAACTGGATCGAGCGGCCCGTGATCGTCCTCACTGCGATCCTGTACACGATTCCGTCGCTGGCGATGTTCGAGCTGCTCGAGCCGCTGCCGGGGCTCGGATTGAGCCGCACAACCGCTGAGGTCGCTCTCGTGTCCTACACGCTCCTGATCATGTTCCGAAACACGCTGACAGGGCTCCGCAGCGTCCCAAGCGAAGTGCGTGACTCCGCGGTCGGTATGGGGATGAGTCCGCGACAGTCGCTGCTGCGAGTCGAGTTGCCGCTGGCGCTCCCGGCGATCATCGCCGGCCTGCGGATCGCGACGATCACCGTCATCGCACTCGCCACGATCGCCGCGCTCGTCGACAACGAGGGCCTCGGCGTTCCCATCCTGACCGCGATCTCAAACGACGTCTTCAAGACCGAGCTGATCGCCGCCGGAGCCATGGCGGTCGCACTGGCCATCGGCGCCGATGCGTTGCTCGTCGCGCTGCAACGCGTTCTCACCCCATGGACACGCGCGGGGCGGGGGTAGCCAGCCAGTGAACAACTTCGTACAAGCGCTCAAGTTCATCGGCCGCAACGGGCAGATCCCCGGCCGGCCGCCGCTGCCGACGCTCGTGCATCTGACGCTGGAGACGCTGAAGATCTCAGGTATCGCGATGCTGATCGCGCTGGTCATCGCGATACCGCTCGGCATTTGGCTCGGACACATCCATCGCGGCTCGTTCGTCGCCATCAACGTCGGGAACATCTGGCGCGCGCTGCCGAGCCTGGCGGTCCTGGCGATCGGCGTGGCGTTCCTCGGGATCGGGCTCGGCAACGTGCTTCTCGCCCTCGTCGTGCTGGCCGTGCCGCCGATGACCACCAACGCCTACGTCGCGATTGACGAGGTCGACGCCGACGTCGTCGACGCCGCCCGGGGAATGGGGATGACCGGCCGGCAAATCCTCACCAGGGTCGAGTTGCCGCTCGGTGTACCGCTGATCATGGCAGGAGTCAGAACCTCCGCCCTGTTTGTCGTCTCGACCACGACGATCGCCGCGCTGACCGGCTACAGCGGGAGCCTCGGCGATGTGATCAACAACGAGACGACTTATCACCTACCCGGCGTGCTCGGCGCCGCGATTTGCATTGCGGCGCTCGCGCTCGCGGTCGAGTTCGCGCTTGCCGGAGTGCAGCGCGCACTCACGCCTCAAGGACTGAGGGTCCGGGGGGCGGAGGACCCGGGGGTGTCGTTCGCGCCGCTCGTGACCGACGCCGGCTGACGGATGGGCGCAGCCACCACCAGCATCACTACGACAACAGGAGAACCTATGAAACGGCATCGGTTGAAGCGCATTTATGGAGTTGGGGCGGCACTGACGCTCGCGAGCCTGCTCGCGGCGTGCGGAAGCTCGTCCTCGTCTTCGAGCAGTGCTGCCGCCGGTTCGTCATCGACCGCGTCCGCCGCGAGCTCCACGACAGCGGCGGGCTCGGGCCCTGGTGCCGGCAAGCCCGCGGTCACCATCGGCGATAAGAACTTCACCGAGGAGTACATCCTCGGCGCGCTGTACCAGCAGGCGCTTCAGGCCAAGGGCTTCAACGTCACGCTGAAGGGAAACATCGGATCCTCGGAGCTGATCTACAAATCGCTCACCTCGGGCCAGATCGACCTCTACCCTGAGTACACCGGAACGCTGCTCACCGCGATCGCGAACGTGACCGCGCCGCCGCGGAGCGCGATCCAGGCCTACGACGAGGCAAAGGCCTTCCTCCTCAAGCACGGCTACACGCTGCTGAACCAGACCCCGTTCGCCGACTCCGACGCGATCGGAACGACCAAGAGCTACGCGATGGCCCATCACCTCGCGAGCATCGCCGACCTCAAGCCGCTCGGCACCGGCGTCAAGCTCGGCGGCCTGCCGGAGTTTCAGACTCGCGCTCAGGGTCTGATCGGGCTGCGCAAGGACTACGGAATCAACCCCACCTTCGTGCCGCTCGCCAGCGGGCTGTTCTACAACGCGCTCGACAACGGCCAGGTGCAGGTTTCCGACGTGTTCACGACCGACCCGCAGCTGTCAACCGGCAAGTACGTCGTCCTCGCCGACCCCAAGCACGAGTTCGGCTTTCAGAACGTCGCCCCGGTGGTCAAGCAGAGCGTGGTCACGGCCGAGGGACCGGCGTTCACGCAAACGCTCAACGCGGTCGACGCGGCGCTGACGACGAAGGCGATCATCGCGATGAACGCCGCCGTCGCACTGGACAAGCAGACGCCCACGAGCGTTGCCCACGCGTTCCTCAAGGCAAATGGGCTGCTCTAGACACCCGAGGGGTGCCAAGAGGCTGTCTAATCGTGAATCCGGAACGGGAGCGTGGCCACGACGACCGAGGCCCGGACCTTGAGCACCGTCTCGAGCAGACGCCCGCGCTGGTTGTGGAGGATCTCGTGCCGGCGCTTGCGGGGGACGATCTGGGGGATGAGCACGATGATCGTGGCGTCCTCGTCCTCGATCGACCTCACGTAACGCAGCACGCTGCGCACGAGCGAGCGGTGCTTGTCGATGATCACCTCGATGGGGATGCCCGGCGACCACTCGTCCCACGCCCGCTTGATGCGCTGGCGCTCCTCGTCGTCGCCGGCGACCGCGACGGCGACCACGGTCTCCCCCATCGACAGTCCTGCGCTGACCGCGCGCTCGGTCAGCAAGCTGACCGTCGAGGAGGGGATCACGACGATGCTCTCCCGGCGATGAGGATGCGGCGGCGTGCGCCCGAGCCGGAGATCCATCGCGGCGTTCTCGTAGTAGCGCTCGGTGCGGGCGAACAGCACCATCATCACCGGGATGGCGATCGTCACCAACCACGCCCCCTCGAGGAACTTGCTGAGCAGGAAGACGACCACCGCGACCGCGGTCATCACGGCCCCGGTCGCGTTGAGCGCGGTCCGCGCGCGCCAGTGGGCGGGCCGTTCCTGGCGCCAGTGGCGAACGAGACCGATCTGGCTGATGGTGAAGCCGATGAACACCCCGATCGCGTAGAGCGGGATCAGCTTGGCCGTCTGGGCCCGGACCGCGATCAGCAGCACCATCGCCCCCAGCGCGAGCACGATGATCCCGGTCCGGTAGACCGGGCGCTCGGCGCGCAGGTAGAAGGCATGCGGCAGGCGGTGGTCGCGCGCGAGCAGGCTGAGGAGGACAGGTAGACCGCCGAAGCTCGTGTTCGCGGCCAGCCCGAGCACGAGCGTGACGGCGAGGTTCGACACATAGAACGGCCAGCCGGTGCCGAATGCTCCAGCGGTGAGCTGGGCGAGGATCGTCACGCCGCCGCGCGGTTCGACGTGATGGATGCGCACGAGCGTGGCCAGGCCGAGGAGCATCACCCCGAGCAGCACGCCGAGCAGCAGCTCGGTGCGCTGCGCGGTGCGGACGCGCGGTTTGTGGAAGGCGGGGACGCCGTTGGCGATCGCCTCGACGCCGGTCACCGCCGAGCAGCCGGCGGCGAACGCCTTGAGCAGGAGCACGAGGCTGAGCGCCTCGGTCGCCCGGATCGGCTCGTAGGTGCCGATCCGCGCCACGGGGTGCGGATGAAACGGCCCGACGATGATGACCGCGAAGATGCTGAGCAGGAACACTGCCGCCGGCAGCATCAGCACCTTGGCTGACTCCGCGATGCCGAACATGTTGATCGCGGTGAGCAGCACGAGACCGATGAGCGCCACCGCGAGCAGGTGGTGGCCGAGGGTGGGAAACACGCTGCCGAGGCTCGCCGCGCCGGCGGCGAGGCTGACGGCGACGGTGAGCACGTAGTCGACGACGAGCGATGCCGCCGCGAGCAGGGCCGGGACACGGCCGAGGTTCTGCTTGGCGACGGCGTAGGAGCCACCGCCGTCCGGATGCGCGGCGATCACCTGCGAGTAGGAGAGGACGAGCAACGCCAGCATCGCTGTGATCACGGCGGTGATCGGCAACGTGAAGCGCAGCGCGCTAACGCCGGCCGCGGCGAGCACGACGACCATCGCCTCGGGGCCATAGGCGACGCTCGACAGGGCATCGAGGCTGAGCGCGGAGATACCGCCGTCGACATTGAGCTCGTGGCCCTGCTCAGTGTGCTTGCCTGTGCGGATCCGTACAGGCCGGAACGGCCCCTCGGGAACGGTCCGCGAGCGGCGGGCACGGCGAAGCTGGCTCCCGCCGCCCATCACCGGCGGAACTCTCGCAGGTCGGGCGGCTCAACCTGCCCGACTACCGGATTCGGCTCCAGCCGAAATCGCCTGCCGCATGCTCGAGTTCCGCCGCGGGCGCTCGTCGCACCGCCCGGGGAATCGGCCCGATCGGCGCCGCTAGCATCGAGGTTCGATGCCTGATGCGACGCCTGAGCAGCAGCAGATCTCTCGCGCCCGCCGCCTGCTGATCCTCGGCATCTGCTGCATGAGCCTGCTGATCGTGGGCCTCGACAACACGATCGTCAACGTCGCGCTGCCCTCGATCAAGCACTCGCTGCACGCCTCGTTCTCCGGGCTGCAGTGGACGATCGACGCCTACACGCTCGTGCTGGCCAGTCTGCTGATGCTCTCGGGCTCGATCGCGGACCGGCTCGGGCGGCGGCGGATCTTCCAGACCGGCCTCGTCGTGTTCTCGCTCGGCTCGCTGTTGTGCGCACTCGCGCCGACGCTCGGCTGGCTGATCGCGGCGCGGATGCTCCAGGCGGTCGGCGGCTCGATGCTCAACCCGGTCGCGATGTCGATCATCCGCAACGTCTTCGAGGACCCGCGCGAGCGGGCCCAGGCCATCGGCCTCTGGGGCGGGGTCGTCGGGATCAGCATGGCCCTGGGGCCGGTCGTCGGCGGCGCCCTCGTCGACTCGGCCGGGTGGCCGTCGGTGTTCCTGGTCAACGTCCCCGTTGGGATCCTCGCCGTCGTCCTCACCGCGCTGTTCGTCCCCGAATCCCGGGCCCCGCACCCACGGCGGATCGATCCCGTGGGCCAGGTCCTCGTGATGGCCGGTCTCGCCACCCTCACCTACGCGATCATCGAGGCGCCGAAGCAGGGCTGGACATCGAGCTCGACGGTCGCGCTGTTCGCCGTGGCCGTCGCCTGCTTCGCCGTGCTCGTCCCCTACGAGCTGTGGCGCGACGAGCCGCTCATCGACCCGCGCTTCTTCGCCAGCGCCCCGTTCTCAGGCGCGAGTGCGATCGCCGTGTGCTCGTTCGCCTCGCTGGGTGGCTTCCTGTTCCTCAACACCCTCTACCTCCAGGACGTCCGCGGCCTCTCCCCGTTCCACGCCGGCCTCTACATCGTCCCGATGGCACTGATGACGCTCGTCTTCGGGCCGCTGTCAGGGCGTCTCGTGGGCCGCCACGGCTCGCGGCCGTCGCTGTTCGTGGCCGCCTGCGCGATGATCGCCGCCGCGCTGATGCTGACCCAGCTGACGGCGACGACCTCGTTCGGCTACCTGATCGCCGCCTACGTGCTGTTCGGGATCGGCTTCGGACTGGTCAATCCGCCGATCACGAACACCGCCGTGTCCGGCATGCCCGCCGCCCAGGCCGGCGTCGCCGCCGCCGTGGCCTCGACGAGCCGGCAGGTCGGGCAGACGCTCGGCGTCGCGGTCATCGGCGCCGTGGCCGGCGGTGCACTCGGCGCCGCGATCGGGCCGTCGTTTGCGATCTCGACCCACGCCGGCTGGTGGATCCTCGTCGGACTCGGCGTGATCGTGCTCGTGCTCGGGCTCCTCACCACCACCGACTGGGCCCGGCGCACGGCCCGGACGACCGCCGAGCGCTTCCGTGAGCCGCGACCGAGACCGATCACCGCCGGCCAGACGGCGGCCGGTTAGCCGCGTCGATTAGCGTGAGCGCCGTGCGCTTCGTCGATCTCGATCCCGAGGACCCGCGGCTCGTCGACGATGCGCTGCCCGTCCTCGCGCAGCTCCGCCCGCACCTCACCGCCGCGAGCCTGGCCGAGATCTACGCCGAGGGCCACCCGCAGGGGCTGCGCTTCACCGCCGCCTACGACGAGCAGGGCCGCTGTGTCGGCGTGGCCGGCTGGCGGATCCTCGCCACCACGGTGCTGACCCGCAAGCTCTACGTCGACGACCTCGTCACCGACAGCGCACGGCGCAGTCACGGCGTCGGCGCGGCGCTGCTCGGCGAGCTGACCGACCGCGCGCGCCGCGCGGGCTGCCAGGCGATCGACCTCGACTCGGCGCTGCACCGGCAGGACGCCCATCGCTTCTACATCCGCGAGGGCCTGCCGATCGTCTCCTTCCACTTCGCCAAGGCCCTCGACTGATCCGTGAGCAGCGACCTCGAGCCGACGGCCGCGGAGTTCCTCGACCCGTCCCCCGGTGGCCGGCGCTACGTGCTGCCGATGCGTCCCGGCCTCGGCGACTGCGCGCCGTCGGGACGCATGCGGCTCGACGCGATCGCCCGCTGGCTGCAGGATGTCGCCTACGCCGACGTCGAAGATGCCGGGCTCGCCGACACGGCGGTCTGGGTCGTGCGCCGCAACCGCATCCAGGTGCGGCGCTTCCCGCGCTTCGCCGATCACTGCTCGGTGCTCACGTTCTGCAGCGGCCTGGGCCGTATGTGGGCCGAGCGCCGCACGACGATCGCCCGCGAGGGGTCAGGCGATCCCGACGTCGAGTCGGTGGCCCTGTGGGTTCACCTCGACCCGCGGACCTGGCGGCCGATGCCGTTCAGCGAGGAGGAGTTCCGGCGCTACGGCGGCGCGGACTCGGCGCGCAGGATCAGCGCCCGCCTGCGCCATCCGCTGCCCGCGGCCGACGCGCGCGCCAACGGCACCTGGCACTTCCGCGCCGCCGAGTGCGACATCGCCGACCACGTCAACAACGCCGCTTACTGGACGCCGTTCGAGGAGGAGCTGCTCGGCGACGGCGCCGAGCCGATGGCGCTCGACGCGGAGATGGAGTTCCGCACCCCGATGCAGCCGGGCGAGCGCCGGATCCTCCGGGGCGAGGGGACACGCTGGATCGTCGGCGAGGACGACGGGGTCCACGCCTCGCTCGTGCTCAGCCGCGGGTGAGGAGCAACCGCCGGAAGGCGGCGAACGAGGGCTTGCGCGTGTAGTCGGCGCGCAGCAGGCCATCGGTGGCGAAGGTCGCGCCGAGGAGGGATCCGGAAGTGCTGTTCGTTGCGTCCCGCAGGTTGAACCAGCGGTAGTCGGAGATGTTGAACGTGCGCGCGTAGTCGCTCGCCGCGGTGACGAGCTGCCGCAGCGCGGCGGCCTGGGCGGCGTCGGACCGCGCGCCGGACGGGACGCCGTTCTCGGTGATCCAGATCGGCACGCCGGCGCCGATCCCGCCCAGCGGGTCCAGACAGCGGCGCACCGTGCCGGCCGCCTGCGCGAGCTCGGCGCGATAGCTGTCGCCGGGCGCCAGCACCGGCGGGTAGAAGCTGCCGGGATAGAAGTCGAGGCCGACGAACCCAAGGGCCCGGCGGAAGGCGCGGCCGCCGTGGGTGCGCAGGTAGCGGAACATCGCGCCGTCGCCGGCGGGCGAGAACCGGTAGGCGTAGGTGAAGCCGAACCGCAGCCCCGGGCGGTGGCGGCGGAGCGCCTCGCTGTGGCCGGCCTCGACGCCCTGCACGAGGGCGGCGAGCGCGTCCGGGTAGCCGCCGTCGGACGTGTTCGGCGAGACGGTGATGTTGACCTCGTTGGTGATCGTCATGGCGATCACGTGCGGGTTGGCCCCGAGCACGTCGACGACGTGGCGGACATACGACCGCCAGGCGGAGAGGTGGCTGGCCTCGCCCGCGGCCGGGTGATAGCGGACCTGCACCTCGACGTCCTCCCCGGCCCGCGTGTAGGCGGCGGCGAGGCGGCGGAAGCGCGCGATCCCGGCCTCCCCGTCGGACCAGAACAGCCGGTTGAGGCGGACGACGAGGGTGCGGTGCGCGGGCCGCAGCGCGCGGACGGCGGCGAGATCGCGGGTCGGGTTGTCGGGCACGGTCGGCAGCTGCACGCTCCCGGCGCTCCCCGCGATGCCGGGATCGACGCCCATCCGCAGCCGTCCGCCGCGGGCGGCGCCGCTGCCGTAGGCACCGATGCACAGCGGGTCGGCCGCGGCCCGCTGTGCACCGACATGCTCCGCCCCCGCGCTGCCCGCGAACCCCAGCAGCACCGCGACCGCGGCGATCATGCTCACGACGTGCTTCACCGGGCCGATGCTAGTCGCGGCCGCGCAGTCAACCGTCCAGCTGCGCGCTATGCCGCCGGGCGCAGCGCCTCGAGCTCGCGACTGCGGGCGAGCTCGGCGAGCGCCTTGCGCTCGAGCCGCCGCACCGCGTCCTGGGAGATGCCGAGCCGCTGGCCGGTCTCGGTCAGCGGCTTGGGCTCGCCGCCGCCGACGCCGTAGCGGAGCTTGACCACCTCGCGCTGGCGCTCGGGCAGGCTCTCGACGGCACGGCGCAGCGCGTCCTCGCGCAGGGAGATCTCGACCTCCTCGTCGGGACCGAGCTCGCCGCTGGGCAGCAGCGCTCCGAGCGCCGCGCCCTGCTCCTCCCCCACGGGGCGGTCGAGACTGGTGATGACGCGCGCGACCTCGAGCGTCTCCCCCACGTCGGCCTGGCTGAGCTCGGCGGCGGCGGCGATCTCGGCCACGGTCGGCTCGCGGCCGAGGTCGGCGGCGAGCTCGCGCTCGGCGCGCACGATCTTGCGCTCGCGCTGGCTCATGTGCACCGGGACGCGGATCGTGCGGGCGCGGTTGTCGACCGCCCGCTGCACCGCCTGCCGGATCCAGAAGGTGGCGTAGGTGGAGAACTTGAAGCCCCGGCGATAGTCGAACTTCTCCGCCGCGCGGATCAGCCCGAGGATGCCCTCCTGGATGAGGTCGAGGAGCGGCAGCCCGTGCCCTTGGTACTTGCGGGCATTGGTGATGACGAGCCGGAGGTTCGAGTTGACCAGCCGCGCCTTGGCCTCGAGGTCGCCGCGCTCGATGCGCTGGGCGAGCGCGACCTCGTCCTCCCGGCTGAGCAGCGGGTAGCGCCCGACCTCGCGCATGAACAATGCCATCGCGTCGGTCGTGCTCCGGGCGAGGTCGTCGTTGAGATAGGTGGTCGGCTCGATGCCGTCGCGACCGCAGTCGTCGGACACCGACAGGCCCCGCTCCCCCAGCAGGTCGTGCAGGAGCTCCTCCTCGTCCTCTCCGAGACCCGCCGCGTCGGCAAGCTCGCTCAGCTCGGAGAGCTCGACGCAGCGCTGCCCGCGCGCCTCGCTGCGGGCGACGATCCGTTCGAGCAGCTCGCGGACCGGGTCCTCGGGTTCACCGTTCCCCGCCATGACGCGAAAGCTACCCACGTCGGGGAGGTGTGAATACGGCGCACTAAGGTAGGAGGAGACGATGCGAACCGAGCTCCACTTCCATCTCCTGCCCGCGGTCGACGACGGGCCCCGTGACGACGCCGAGGCCCTCGCGCTCGCCCGTGCCGCGCTGGCCGACGGGACGGGCCGCATCGTGGCCACGCCCCACGTGTGCGAGGTGATCGTCGAGGAGCTCCCCGAGCGCGTGCCGGCCCTCCAGGCGCTCCTGCAGCGGGTCGGCGTACCGCTCGAGGTGCTCACCGGAGGGGAACTCGGCGCCGAGGACGTCGCCGGGCTCACCGACACCCAGCTCGAGATCCTCGCCCAGGGCCCACCCGAGGACCGCTGGCTGCTGCTCGAGGCGCCGCTCATCCCGGTCCGCCGCGAGTACGCCGAGGCCGCGGAGGAGCTGCGGAGCCGCGGCTACGCGGTGCTCGTCGGCCACCCCGAGCGGTCCCCGGGCTTCACGCTCGAGGATGCCGAGGCGCACGTCGCCCGCGGCTCGGTGCTCCAGATCAACGCCTCGTCGCTCACCGGCCTGCACGGCCGCTCGGCGCGCACGCGGGCGCTGGCCCTCGCCGACTCGGGCCTGCCGTTCGTCGTCGCCTCCGACGCGCACTCGCCCGAGCGCCCGCCGCTGCTCACCCCGGCCGCTCGCGCCCTCGCCGACGCCGGGCACGACCCCGCGCTCGTGGAGCTCGTCGTCGATACCGGGCCCGAGCTGCTGCTGGCCGAGGGTTTGGCCGAGCCCGCTCGGAGCGCGCTCGCGCCGTCCGCGCGTTAGAGCGCTCGGCTCAGCCCGCGAGCTCGAGGCGCTTCATCGAGCGCCGCAGCAGCCGGGAGACGTGCATCTGCGAGAAGCCGACCCGCTGGCCGATCTCGCTCTGGGTCATGTCCTCGACGAACCGCAGCGTGACGACCTTGCGCTCGATGTCGGTGAGCGAGCGCCAGCGCTCGGCCATCTCCTCGCGGGTCTCGACCAGGTCGAAACCGCTGTCCTCGGAGGCGATCAGCTGGCCCAGCGGCACCGAGCCCTCGTCCTCGGTCGAGGTCGGTGCGTCGAGCGACGCCGTCTCGTAGCTGCGCGCGGCCTGGTGGGCCTCGACCACCTCCTCGATCGAGCACTCGAGCCCCTGCGCGAGCTCGGGGATCGTCGGCGAGCGTCCGAGCCGGCCCGACAGGCGCTCCGTCTCCGCGGTCAGCTTGAGCGCGCGCTCCTGGATCTCGCGCGGGACGTGAAGCGCCCAGCCACGGTCGCGAAAGTGCCGCTTGAGCTCCCCGAGGATGGTGGGCGCGGCGAAGCTGCTGAACTTGATCCCGCGCTCGGGGTCGTAGCGTTCGATCGCCTTGAGCAGTCCGAGCGAAGCGACCTGGGTGAGATCGTCGACCGACTCGTGGGTGTGGCGGTAGCGGAGCGCGAGCTTGCGCGCGAAGGGCAGGTAGCGCGTGGTGATGAGATCCCGGATCCGCGGGTCACGCCGCTCCTGATAGGCGGCGAACAGTTCGACATCGCTGGCGTTGGGGGTAACGGCGCGGATCGGGAGCGTGGACAGCATCAAGCGGACCTCCTGCCTCTATTTGCAGACATGAAGGTCCGTCCGGCGGCCGTGGCATGACCGGGGCCGTCCCCGTGCCGGTCCGAGGTTTGGATGGCCCTCGGTCGGCGCACTGCATTATTTCCGCAACGCGAAGAAGCTAAACCCGGGTCAGACCTATTTATTCCGGCGGCTCCGTCTTGCCCGTCGGGGCGCCTTCCGGCGGGCTACCGCTTCGGCGTTTTCGGCGGCAGCGAGCGCGCGTAGCGGACGCCGCGCTTCACCCAGCGCCCGAGCTCGCGCTTTGTGCGAATGCCGTCCGGCGCCACCCGCAGCCAGCCATCCATCGGGCGGCCTCGCATCACGAACGGCTCGGCGTGGGGCTCGGCCACGAGCGTCTCGGTCTCGGCCGGATCGACCCGCAGGAGCAATCCGCCCTGGCTGCTCGCGCTCACCGACATGTTGCCGTTGATGAGAAACGCGAGGCCGCCGAACATCTTCTTCTCGGTGGCGCCGGGCTCGCCGAGAACGAGCTCACGCAGGCGATTGGCGAGGTCTTCGTCGTAGGCCATGGGCCATTATCCCCGCGGCCGGTAGGGTGGCGACCGATGGGCACGTTCACTCCCCTGCACCGGGGCGGTTCCGGTCCGCCGCTCCTCCTCGTTCACGGCTTCACCGACACCTGGCGCACGTGGGAGCTGATCCTCCCCGAGCTCGAGCGCCACCACGACGTCCTCGCCGTCACCCTGGCCGGGCACGCCGGCGGTCCGCCCCTGACCGGCCCGATCGACGACACGGTGCTCGTCGACGAACTCGAACGGGCGATGGACCGGGCCGGATTGGCCACCGCCGACATCGTCGGAAACTCGCTCGGGGGCTACCTCGGGCTGCACCTCGCGATGCGCGATCGGGCCCGGAGCGTCGTCGCGCTCGCCCCCGCCGGCGGCTGGGCGGACGGCGACTCCTCGTTCCTCGACACGCTCAACTTCTTCGTCGAGATGCAGGAGCTGCTGCGGGTCGCGGCCCCCCGGGCCGAGGAGATCCTCGCCACGCCGGAGGGCCGGCGCCGCGCGACCGAGTTCACGACCGTCAACTACGAGCACATCCCCGTCGAGCTGCTCGCCCACCAGATGCGCGGCGCCGCGAGCTGCCCGGCCGCCCTGCCGCTCGTCGCCTACGCGCGCGAGCACGGCTGGCACCTCGACCCCGAGCGCATCACCTGCCCGGTGCGCGTCCTGTGGGGGTCCGAGGACCGGCAGCTGCTGTGGCCGCAGGCCGCGAGCCGCTATCGCACCGAGTGGCTGCCGGCCGCCGACTGGGTCGAGCTCGACGGCGTCGGCCACGCCCCCCAGCTCGACGTGCCGCTCGAAACCGCGCAGCTCATCCTCGGGTTCACGACCCGATGAGCGGCGCCGGCGCGCATGTTCCCGTTGCCCCCTCCGGGCGCCAGTACACGCTCCGTTCCGACGGCCAGGAGGCGACCGTAGTCGAGGTCGGCGGCGGCCTGCGCCGGTACCGGGTCGACGGGCGTGACGTCCTCGACGGCTACGGCGAGGACGAGATCTGCAGCGGCGGCCGCGGCCAGGTCCTCGTTCCCTGGCCCAACCGCGTGCGTGACGGCCGCTACGGCTTCGGCGGCAGCGAGTACCAGCTCGCCCTGACCGAGGCCGAGCAGCGCAACGCGATTCACGGGTTGGCCCGGTTCGCCAACTGGGAGGCCGTCGAGCGCGAGGCCGACCATCTGCTCATGCGCCTGCGCCTTCACCCCCAGTCCGGCTATCCGTTCGCCCTTGACCTCGAGCTCGGCTACCGCCTCGACGGCGACGGACTGTCGGTGACGATCGCGGTGACGAACATCGGGACGCACCGCTGCCCGTACGGAGCGGGCATGCACCCCTACCTGACGGTCGGTACCGCGATGATCGACGACGCCGTCCTCACCAGCCCGGCCGGCCGGCGCCTGGAGACCGACGCGCGCCAGATCCCGACCGGGAGCGTGTCGGTGGCGGGGACCGAGTACGACTTCCGTGCCGGGCGGTCGATCGGCGACACCATCCTCGACACCGCCTACACCGACCTCGCGCGCGACGCCGACGGACGCGCGCGCGTGCGGCTGCGGGATCCCGCTTCCGGACACGAGGTCGAGCTGTGGATGGACGAGAGCTTCGGCTACCTGATGCTGTTCACCGGTGACACCCTTTCGCGCCCCGCCCGGCGGCGGGGGCTCGCCGTCGAGCCGATGACCTGTCCGCCGAACGCGCTGCAGAGCGGAGAGGCGCTCGCCGTGCTCGAACCGGGCGAGCGCCGCGCGAGCACCTGGGGTCTTGCCGCGTCGCGGTGATCCACGCGGCGCCCGGCTGCGTAGAGGGGGCGATGGAACGCGTCTGGGACTACCCGCGCCCGCCGGCGGTGCGCCCCTGCCCGCGGCGCGTGCGCGTTGTCCTCGGGGAGACCGACCTCGCCGACAGCCGGGACGCGCTCCGCGTCCTCGAGACGAGTCATCCACCGACGATCTACGTCCCGGTCGCCGACGTACGCACCGATCTGCTCGCGGTGAGCCGCGCGCCGTCGACGTGGTGTGAGTACAAGGGACGCGCGCAGTATCTCGATGCGTTCGTCGGCGGCCGCCGGGTGACCGCGGTCGGGTGGAGCTACCTGGAGCCTTCCCCGGGGTATCAGGCGCTCCGCGACCACATCGCCTTCTACCCCGGACGCGTCGACGCCGCCTGGCTCGACGACGAGCGGGTCCAGGCGCAGACCGGCGACTTCTACGGGGGCTGGATCACCGCTGAGCTCGTCGGTCCCTTCAAGGGGCCGCCCGGGACGCTCGGCTGGTGAGCACCGGCGCCCGCCGAGCCGTCGCGCAGAGGCGAACGACACCGGCGAGCGCCGAGCTGCGATCAGGCCGGCGGGATGAGCACGCCGTTGATCAGGTGGACGATTCCGTTGGAGGCACGGATGTCGGTCTTGATGATCCGGGCCTTGTTGACGTAGGCGTGGTGGCCGCGCACGCTGAAGTGCACCCGCGCCCCCTCGAGCGTCTTGGCAGATTTGAGCGCGAGCACCTTGCTGGCCGGAACGACGCCGGGCAGCACGTGGTACTCGAGCACCTTGACGAGCAGCGCCTTGTCATGGGCGAGCTTGTTGAGCGTCGCCTTCGGGACCTTGGCGAAGGCGGCGTTGGTGGGGGCGAACACGGTGAGCTTCGTCGAGCCCGACAGCGCGCCGACCAGCCCGGCTCGCTTGACGAGCGAGACGAGGGTCGAGAGCTGCGGGGTCTTCGCCGCCAGCTGGACGATGTTGGGGCGAGTCGCAGCCGTGGCCGAGCCCGCGGCCACCGGGACGGCGATCGCGAGCACCGCGGTGGTGAGAAGCAGAATGCGTTTCATCGAACTCCCTCCGGAGTGAAATGGTTGGGTGCTCGGGGTACGGGCCGGCGGGGCGAAGCGGTTGGCCAACCGAATCCGCGCGTGCGTACGTATCTGGTCTGATGTCCGCTCTCGCCGCGCCCTTCGATCTGTCGACCGGGATCACGGACGCGCGGACCTCGACGCCGACGCCCCGGCGCCGGCGTCGCGCCGACCGCCGGGCCACCGCCGCGCTGCGCGATCGGCGCCCAGAGGCGCTCGCGCTCGTGATGGAGGCCCACGGCCGGACCGTGCTCGGGTTCCTGACCCAGCTGCTCCGCGACCGGGCGACGGCCGAGGACGTCCTGCAGCAGGTGCTGCTCGAGGTCTGGCAGCGGGCCGCGAGCTATGACCCCGAGCGCGCGAGCGTGCTCACGTGGCTGCTGACCATTGCCCGCTCCCGGGCGCTGGACGAGCTCCGCCGGCGGGTGCCCGAGCCCGTGGATCCGATGGCAGCGGCCGAACGGGCGGCCGAAGGGTGCGTCAGCGCGGACGACCCCGACCGGCTGCTCGAGCAGTGGCGGATCGCCGCCCTGCTCGAGCGCATCCCTCGCGATGAGGCGACGCTGCTGCGGCTGCGCTTCTACGAGGGGCTGTCGCAGAGCGAGATCGCCACGCGCACGGGGATTCCGGCGGGAACGATCAAGACGCGGATGGTGAGCGGTCTCGCCCAGCTGCGCCGTCTCCTGGAAGCCGAAGAGCGCACGGAGGTGACGCGATGAGCAGGCTGAACGACCGGCGTCTGCGGCGCGCCGCGGCCCGGCGCCTGCTCGATGACCCGACTGGCGAGCGCGCTCAGCCGAGCGGCGAGTCGAGTGCCGCGCTCCAGGATGAGATCGAGTCGATGCGGGGCATCGTCGAGCTGCTCGAGGCGGCGCCGGCCGAGGCGTGGCGGCCGATCCCGGCTGCTGTCGGAGCAGGTTCCCGGCAATTCCGGTGGCGCCGTCGGATCAATCTCTCGCCGGCCCTCGCCACGGCGGCCGTGGCGGGCTGCCTCGGTCTCGGCTTCCTGGCCGGTAGCACGCTTCAGGGCGGGTCCACGCGGCCGGCATCGGCACGCGGTGCGGCGGTCGTGCTCCGTCCTGTGGCGGCAGCTTCCGGCGGCGCCGTGGCCACGGCGTACATGCCCGCGCCGGGCCAGATGCTGCTGCGCGTCGGTCACCTGCCGCCCTCGCCAGCGGGCACGTACTACGAGCTCTGGCTGATGACCGACTCCCGGCACCTCGCCCCCGTGGCCGCGTTCCGGATCGGGCACAGCGGGCAGGCCCAGCTGAGCCTCGAGCTGCCCGACCAGAGCCGGCGCTACGTCTACCTCGACATCTCCCAGCAGAAGCTCGGCGGCGGAACCGCGCACTCAGGGGACAGCGTGCTGCGTGGGCGGATCACCTGACCCCGGCCCGAGCAGCGGCAGCGCGCGGCGGCGCTCGCCGGTGGCTGCGAACAGCGCCGCGCCGATCGCCGGGGCGAGCGCGATGACCGGCGTCTCGCCGGCTCCGGCCGCCGGCAGCTCCGGCCGGTCGAGCAGGACGACCTCGATCGGGGGCACGTCGGTGAAGCGCGGCAGCCGGTAGGCCCGCAGCGAGGGGTTCGCGATCACGCCGTCGGCGAAGTGAACCGCCTCGAACAGCGCCCCGCCGAGGCCCATCACGGTCGCGCCCTCGATCTGCCGCATGACGCTCGCGGGGTTGACGATCGCTCCGCATTCGTAGGCCGTGACGATCTTCTCGATCTCGAGCTCATCGCCACGCGCCGTGAGGCTGACGACGGTGGCCACCCGGCCGCCCTTCTCGATCCCGCAGGCCACGCCCGCACCGCGGCCTCTCGCCCTGTCGCGGACGAGCGCCGGCCAGTCGGATCGCTCCGCGGCGGTACGAAGGACGTCGGCCAGTCGCGGGTCGCCGAGGTTGTGCAGCCGCATCTGCACGGGGTCGAGCCCGAGCTCGTGGCAGAGCTCGTCGATGTGGGTCTCGCGGGCGAACGTGTTGGCGGTCGCCGCGAGCGCCCGGTACGGGCCCTGCGCCAGCGGCGACGCGGCGGGCTGGAAGCGCAGGCGCTCGTCGGCGACGACGTACGGGGTCGTGAGCGCCGCCGCTCCGGAGTTGACATTGACGAAGTCCCAGGCGGTGAGCGTGCCGTCGGCCAGCGCGCCGGACTCCACCTCGATGACCGCCGCGGGCCGCACCGCGGTGTGAGCGAACTCCTCCGCCCGTGAGAGGGCGATCTTCACCGGACGCCGGGTGACCCGGGCGAGGCGGGCGGCGGCGATCGCCTGCTCCTCGGTGTGCTTGGAGCCGAACCCGCCGCCGACGTCCGGCACGATCACCCGCACATCCTCCTCGGCGACCTCCATCGCCGCGGCGACGTCGTAGCGCAGGAAGAACGGCGCCTGGGAGCCGGTCCACACGGTGAGACGATCACCGTCCCACTCGGCGAGCGCCACGCGCGTCTCCAGGCACGCGTGGGCGATGTACGCGCAGCGGTAGGCGGCCCGGAGACGGACCTCGGCGCGGGCGAGCCCGGCGGCAAGGTCGCCGTGCTCCTCGTGCACCGGCCCCGCCCACCCGAGGGCCTCGGCGGGATGCGCAAGCAGGTAGTCCGCGAGCTCGCGCTCGCTCGGTGAGCGCGGAAACTCCCACTCGGCGTCGATCTCGGCCAGGGCCCGCCGCGCCGCCTCGCGACTGTCGGCCGCGACGGCGACGAAGGCACCATCGTGCACGACCGTCACGCCCCGCCGGGCCCGCGCGCGGTCACAGCTCACCGAGACGAGCGTCGCCCCCTCGGCCGGTGGCAGCAGCACACACCCGTGGAGCATCCCCGGGCGGCCGAGGTCAGAGGGGAAGCGGTGCGTGCCGGTCACGAGCTCACGAGCGGCGGCCCGGCGAAGCGGTCGCCCACGGTGTCGCCACTCGCCGGGCGGCCGCAGCGCTACGGCGGCCGAGGCGCGCGCGATTCTCCGCTCGCCGGGCGGCGGCGCCCCGTCGCCGAGCAGCTCGCGAGCCGTCGCCGCGCACAGCTGCAGGTCGACGCCGGCGTCGGGCATCGAGCGGCTGCCGAACGTCCCGGGGTCGGCCGGGCACAGATCGGTGTCGCCCATCGCCAAGCGCACGTCGCCGGGCTCGACGCCGAGTTCGTCGGCGATGATGACGGCGAACGCCGTCCGGTTGTCCTGACCGATGTCGACCTTGCCGCTGAAGGCGGTGACGATCCGCCGGGGATCGACATGGATCCACGCCCCCCCACTCGGCAGCGCGCGGCCGAGTGGCCCGCGGTCGCGCTCGTCGGGATCGAGCACGACGACGAGCCCGTCGCCGAGCATCTCGAAGTACTCGCGCTCGTCGACCGCCACACCGTCCCATGGCACACGCGGGCGGAAGCGCGGCCAGAAGTCCGCCCGGCCGGGGAGCGCGCAGGGCGCCTGCACCGCGTCTCGGCCGTCGCCGAGCTGGCCGGAGGCCCGCAGCACGGCCCGCTCGATCCGGGGGTAGGCCCCGCAGCGGCAGAGGTTGCCGGCCATCGCCCTGCGGATCGCATCGCGGTCAGGGCGAGGCTCAGCGTCGAGCAGGCCCACGGCGGCGAGGACCATGCCCGGGGCGCAGTAGCCGCACTGGATGGCGTCCTCCTCGATCAGCGCTCGCTGCACGGGATGCAGCTCGCCGTCGCCGGCGAGCCCCTCGAGCGTGGTGATCGCGTGCCCGGCCGCCGCGACGGCCGGGATCTGGCAGGCCCGCGCCGGCGCGCCGTCGAGCAGCACGGTGCACGCCCCACACGCGCCCTCGCCGCAGGCCGGCTTGGCGGCGGTGAGCCCGAGGTCCTCACGCAGGAACGAGAGCAGCGATCGCCCCTTGGCGGCGGCCAGGTGGTGCCCGGCCCCGTTGACGACGAGGGTCGTCGGTCCAACGGCAGGATCGCCCGAGGTCGATACGGACATCGCCGACAACGCTAGTGCGAGCGAGGGACGCCGCGCATCAGCGGCAGCCCCCGAACGTCCCCCCGGTCAACTACTCATCCGCCCCCCAGGCGACGCTGGCCGGGCTTCTACGCAGCCGAGCGCGGGGACTCCACGGATGGCAGCGGCGCCCCGTGGGATCACGATTGAGGCAGGCCCTGAGGTCCATCTGCCTCGAGAAGGGAGCACAAGTGTTCACGAACGTACTGGTCGGCGTCGATCGCGAGAGCGGTGGGAAGGACGCGGTTGCCCTGGCCAAGAAGCTGCTCGCTCCCGGTGGCGAGCTCACCCTCGCCAACGTCTATTCCGGCAACCGCCATGCGGCGGGCACGCGATCGAACGACTGGGAACGTGAGGAGCACGAGGAGGTCGAGGAATTCCTCGCCGGCGTGTGCAAGGACACCGGCGTCGAGGCCAACCTCCGCTGGCGCGACTCCAGCTCCATCGGCCGCGGACTGCACGAGCTCTGCGAGCTCGTTGAGGCCGATCTGCTCGTCGTCGGCTCCTCGCACCGTGGGCTCATCGGCCGCGTGCTCATCGGCGACCACACGCGGGCGGCGCTCAACGGGGCTCCGTGCGCGATCGCGATCGCCCCGGCCGGCTACGCAGCGCAGGCCGTCCTCATGCGTGAGATCGGTGTGGGCTACAACGGTTCGGCTGAGAGCGACCACGCGGTCCTGATCGGGCGCAAGATCGCCGCCGAGCATGGCGCGCGCCTGTCGGCGTTCGAGGCCGTGTCGCTGCCGACGTATACCTTCCTGGGTGGTCCGGCCCCCGTCGACCACGCCCTCGAGGATCTCGTCGACGACGCCCGCACCCGGATCGAGGATCTCGGCGGCGTCGAGGCGCACGCCGTCTACGGCCAGCCCGCCGAGGAGCTTGCCCTGTTCAGCGCCTCGGTCGACCTGCTGATCGTCGGCTCCCGTGACTACGGGCCCGTCGGGCGCGTCGTCCACGGCAGCACGTCGTCCCAGCTCGCCCACACGGCCCGCTGTCCGCTGCTCGTCCTCACGCGAGCGGCCCGCGCCGCCGATCAGGAGGAGAGCGATCGCGGCGATCGCGTGGCCGCGCCCGAGTAGGTCAAACTCTGCCGATGGGTTCCGGGACGCGACCGGCCACCGGCAGCTGCCTGTGCGGAGCGGTGCGCTACGAGGTGCGCGGCCCCCTGCGCGACGTGCTCGTGTGTCACTGCCGGGAGTGCCGGCGCTGGCACGGTCATATCTCGGCGAGCACCGCGGCGCGCCGCGAGGACCTCGTCATCCACGAGTCCGGCGCGCTGGGTTGGATCGACAGCCCCGAGAGCGACGCCGACGCCCGGCGCGGGTTCTGCCGGGAATGCGGCTCAAGCCTGTTCTGGGACCCGCCGCAGCGGTCGACGGTGAGCATCGCCGCCGGCACGCTCGACGCCGACGAGGGCCTGAAGGTCGTCGCGCACTGGTACACGTCGCAGGCGGGCCCGTACTACGCGATCGACGATGACGGGCTGCCACGTCACCCGCGCGGCAGCGGCGCCGACTCCCGCGGCGCGGAGTGGCGGTAGCGCTCGACGTCGAGGCTCAGCACCTGATCGGCCCGGCGGATGAGCTCGGGATCGTGCGTCGCGCAGATCACCGTCTGGCCGTCGTCGGCGGCGGCCCGGACGAGACGCTCGGCAACCTCGCGCGCCCCGGTCTCGTCGAGGCGTGAGCTCGGCTCGTCGACGATCAGCAGCCCGCGGGCGCAGGCCACGGCACGGGCGAGCGCGACCCGCTGGGTCTCCCCGCTCGACAGCCGCGCGACGCGCTGCTCGGCGCGCGGGCCGAGGCCGAGCGCCGCCAGCACGGCGTGGGCTCGGCTCGCCGCCGCCTCGGCCGACCAGCCCCGCACCCGCAGCGCGAGCAGCACGTTCTCCAGCGCGCTGAGAAAGGCGATCGGGGTGCCCTCCTGGGCCATGTAGCCGATGCGTCGGCGCCGAAGCGCGGCCAGCGCCTCGGCGTCGCCGCTGGTCAGCGGGTGCCCGTCGACGCGCACCTCGCCGTGATCGGGCACGTCGAGCCCGGCGAGGATCCGCAGCAGCGTCGTCTTGCCGGTGCCCGAGCGACCCGTGACCGCGGTGAGCGCCCCGGGCGCGAACCCGTGGGTCAGGTCGTCGATCACCGTCGTCTCGCCCGGCCCCTGCCGGAAGCGGCGGCTCACCGCGATGAGCTCGACCTCGGCCGGCGCCCAACGACCAGGCACCCACCCACCGGGCGCCGGTTCCGCCGGGGAGTGCGACGGTGCGGCAGCCGGCGGGCTCAGCCCCGCCGACTCGACGACGACGCCGTCGGGGCCGGCGCGCGCCCGGGCGCGGTCGCCGATGCCGGCGTCGGCAAGCAGCTCCTCGGGCAGGCGAACCCAGCCGCCGTGGGCGATGACGAGCAGGTGCTCGTCACCCCGGCGCTCCTCGACGACCCGCCCGTCGCGGATCCGCACGGTCCGGTCGGCCATGGCCGCGGTCGCCGGATCGTGGGAGGCGACGATCACGCTCGCCCCGTCGCGGCGCGCAAGCTCGGCGATGAGGCCACGGATCGTCTCCGCGGTGGCGCCGTCGAGCTCGCCGGTCGGCTCGTCGGCGAGCAGCAGCGCGGGGCGGTGAGCGAGCGCGGCACACAGGGCGAGCCGCTGACGCTCGCCCCCGGAGAGCTCGTCCGGCCGCGCCTCGCCGCGGTCACCGAGGCCGACCGCGCCGAGCAGCTCCTCGGCGCGCGCGCGGCGCGCCGACCGGCCGACCCCCCGCAGGGCGAGCGGCAACTCGATCGCCCCGCGGGCGGCGAGGTCGGGGGAAAGCGACGCCGACTGGCCGAGGAAGCCGAGCCGGGCGTGACGCAGACGAGCGCGCGAGCGGGCCGGGAGCCAGCCCATGTCCTCGCCGAGAACCTCGACCGTTCCGGCCGAGGGCGGTTGGACCCCGGCGATGACCTGCAGCAGCGTGCTCTTGCCCGCGCCGCTCGGCCCGAGGACGCACAGCACCTCGCCGCGCCGGAGCTCGAGCCCGAGCCCCTGGAGCGCGGCGGCGTCGCCCTCCTGGCTGCGATGGACGCAGAACACGTCGCGCAACTGAACGACCGGCGCGGAGGCGGTCACGGCACCGCCGTCCTCGGCGTCGGGTGGCCGCGACCGTGGCGAGCCGGCGCGCGGCGCCGCGGTGACCCGACCCGGCGCGTGGCCACCCACGCCGCGGCGAGGAGCACGGCGAGCACAGCGAGCGACCATCCGGCCACGGCGGCGAGCGGGATGACCGTGACGAGCGGCGGCTGGGGCGCGGCGACGGTGGCCGCCGCCCGCACGGCCACGACCGCAAAGCGCGTGAGCACGAGCGCGAGCACGACGCCGAGCAGCACGCCGGCCACGGCGGCGATCGCCAGGCGCAGGCGCAGCTCGAGGCGCAGGTCGTGGGGCCCGACGCCCTGCGACTCGAGGTCGCGTTCGGCGGCGCGATCACGGAAGCCGGCGAGCAGGGCGAGCAGCAACCCGAGCACGGCGAGCACGGCGCAGAGCGCGGCGGCGGCGAGCAGCACGCCAAGCACGCCACGGGCAAGCGGAGCGGTCCGCAGCGACCGCTCGAGGTCGGCGCGGAAGGACGCTGTCAGCTGGCTGAGCGGCGCCTCGCGCAGGGCCGCGCGCAGGCGCGAGCCCGCCCGCGTGAGCCACACCTCGTCGGGACGACCCTGCCCGGGGAGCTGGGCGTCGAGAGCGCCCGCGAGGATCGCCTCGTCCGCGACGACGACGCCTGCGCTACCCGTCGGCAGAGTCGGGACCCGGCGCACGATGCCGACGACGTGCGCCGGCACCGGCAGCGCGTCGATCGTGAGGGCGAGGCGGCCGCCAGCGCCCGCCGCGGCCGCGGTCTGGGGGTCGACGAGCACGGGGATCGGCGCGCTGTCGGTCGGCTGCGCGGGCCGCAGCACCCCGACTGCGCCCCCGGTCTGGAAGGCCACCGGGAGCGTTGATCCCCCGGCCGGGGTCGTCGCGGCACCAACGCCGCGCCACGCCCCGATGTCGATCGTGGTCAACGCGCGGTTCTGCGGCCCGCTGACCACCACCGGGCCGAGCGCGAGCCGCGCGGTGGCCTGGGTGGCGGCCGCCGGGTTCTCGCCGTTCTGATGACCGCTCGTGATCTCGAGGCCGGAGGACTCGGCGAGCTCGAGCGCCTCGAGCCGCCAGCTCCCGGCCGGCAGCCGGGTCCGGAGCTCGCCGGCCTTCGCCGGGGTCACGCCGAGCGGAATCCGCGCCAGGCCGCCACGCGGGTCGCGCAGATCCGCGGTGACGGTCAGGCGCAACGCCGGCGAGCGGGCCCGGAGCGCGAGCGACGTCGCCCCGGCGGGCAGCGCCGGCCCGGGCCTCGGCAGCATCGCCGGGTCGGTGAGTCGCCGGCCCAGCGTCGCCAGCGGCGCCGACCCGTCACTCTGGCGCCAGCCGTGCAGCCTGGTCAGCCCGGCGGCGGCCACGCCGAGGGCGGGGACGGTGACTGTCGAGCCGGCGCTCGCGTAGGTCGCATCGGTGCGCCGCACCGGCAGCACCTCCCCGCCCGCCAGCTCGCGCCAGCGCGTGGCCGGCGCGAGCTCCAGCGGGGTGGCGAAGCCTGCCCCCGGCGCGATGATCGCCGCGAGCGGAACACGATCGGCGGCCTGGTCCGCTGCCCCGCGCACGAGTGTCGCCCGGTAGGCGAGGGCGAACCCACCCAGTCCGACGCTGACGGCGAGGAAGGCGATGGCGAGCGCGGGCAGCGCCGGTGCTCGGGCCAGGCCGACGAGCGCGAGGCGGATGAGCACGGGACCGCGGCGGGCGCCGCGCTCGGCGAGGCGCAGCACCGGGCCGATCGCGCGGTAGATGAGGACGCCGGCCGCGAAGCAGCCGAGCGGCGCGAGCAGCACCGCGAGCGTGGCCGACGCCCGGTCCCCGAGCGCCAGGGCGACGATGAGCGCGGCGGCTGCGGCCAGGGCGAGCGCGTCGACCAGGCGGTACCCGCGGATGAACGGCGCGACGGCGAGCAGCGCCGTGGCGAGGACCCATCCGCCGGCGAGCGCGACCGCGCCGGCCGGGATGAGCAGACTGTGGGCGAGCACCGGCCCGGCCGGTTCGCCGGTTGCCCCGCTGAGCACGAACGCGACGGCGAGTGCCACCAGTGCTCCCACGAGCAGCGCGACCGCCGCCAGCCACGCGGCCTCCCCGATCACGAACGCCACTCCCTGCCCGCTGCGCGCGCCGGCCACCCCGAGCCGCGCCAGCTCGTCTCGCTGGTCGGCGCGCAGCCCGGCAGCGGCGAGGATCACGAACAGCACGAGCGCGACGAGCGCCCCTCCCCCGGCGAGCAGCAGCCGCCGCGGGGCCGCGCGGGCCTGGGCGCGCGCGGCGCCGAGAGCGGTGAACGGCGCGCTGACGTCGTACTGAAGGTTCGCGGCCAGGAGGTTCGCCTGGGCCCGGAGCAGCCGCGTCTCGAGCGCCGCCACGTCCCAACTGTGCAGGGCGCCACCGGTCACCTCGGCCACCCAGGTGCGCGAGCGGTAAATGCCGCTGAGGCCGCCGAGCGCGTCGAGCCCGGCGGGGTCGCCGCTGATCAACACTGGCATCCCGGGCGTCGTCGCGGGCGCGAACCCGAGCGGCACGGCGGAGCGCAGGGGCACCGTGCCGACGATGCGGATGCGCGCGCCCTCGGTGGTGAGGATGGCCGGAACCCGGCCGCCGCCGGCCAGCAGCATCGGACAGTCGGCCGGACGGCAGCGCGCCACGGCGCGCGCCGCGCCCGTCCCGAGCCAGCGCGCGAGCGGCGCGACCGCGGCGGGCCGCACGACGACTCCGCCAAGCCGGACCGGCTGCATGAGCAGGACCTCGCTCGTCGGACCGAGTCCCGGGGCCGCGAGCAGGCCGCGGGCCTGCCGCTCGACGGTCGGGGTGACAACGCCGCCCCACGTCACCCGCACGGACCGGGCGAGCGGCGAGACCGCGGCGAGCGCCCGTCGCGCGCTGTGGTCCGCGGTCACGATCGCGGCGGTGGCGATGCTCCCGGCGAACGCGGCGGCACAGGCGATGCCGAGCGCCGCCAGCAGCCACCGGCCGGGCCGCCGTCGCGCGCGGGCGGCCACGAGCATCAGCGGGCCGGCGAGCCAGCGCACCCTACCTCTGCTCCACCTGCCGGCGGCGGTAGTGCGCGCGCGCCTTGGCCCGGCCGCCGCACACCGACATCGAGCACCAGCGCCCCGACCCGTTGCGCGAGTGGTCGTAGAACGCCCATCCGCAGTGCTCACCGGGACAGACCTTCAGCCGCGCCCAGCTGCCGTCGATCATCGCCGTCGCCGCGAGCGCGAGGATCCGGCCGAGGGCCCGATCGAGCTCTCGCCCCGCCCCGGCGACGAAGTGCGGCCCGAGGGCATCGAAGCGCACCTCGATGGCGGCACCCGTCCCCGCCCGGTTGAGCGCGGCGAGGGTGGTGGCGGGTGCGGGGCGACCCGGCTCGCCGTTGGCCGCGGCCAACGTCCGCAGCCCCTCGCGAACGGCGATCAGGCGCGCGCGCTCGTCCCGGGTGGGCGTCGTGCCGCCGGGCGCCCCGAGGCCCTGACCGGCGAGCCACGCCCGCACCCCGGCCGGCGTCGCCAGCCGGTCCTGGCCCCAGTCGTCCCCGAGCGAGAAATGCGTGTTGATGAACGCCTGGACGAGCGCGAGTTCTCCCGGGGCCGGATCGCGTCCCCCGGGCTGCTCCTGCACCGTCATCGCTCTCTCACCGGCGGCCGTCGTCTTCTCCCTCACCAGCGACCCGTCGTTTGCTGGTTAGGTTACGCCCGCGGTCAAGCGACGGCGAGCCATCCGACGTGCCGCTCTGTTGACACCGGCCTGAGCGAATCAGGCGCGCGGCGCCGCAGCCGCCGCGTCGCGGCTCGGACGAGCGCCGTCCTCTCCCCGGTCGGCGTCGTCCGGAGCCGACGCCCCGGATCTGCGGTCGTGGGCGACGGCGCTCGGCCACCACACCGGCGGGCCGATGTCGAACACGAGCGCGGGCACGAGCACGGAGCGGACGATGAAGGTGTCGAGCAGCACGCCGAAGGCGATCGTGAAGCCGAGTTCGGTCAGCGTCTTGAGCGGCAGCGTCGCAAGCATCGTGAACGTTCCGGCGAGCACGATCCCCGCCGAGGTGATGACGCCGCCGGTGACCGCGAGCCCGCGCAGCATGCCGTGGCGCGTGCCGTGCCGGAGCGCCTCCTCGCGCACGCGCGCCATCAGGAAGATGTTGTAGTCGACCCCGAGGGCGACGAGGAAGATGAAGGCGAGCAGCGGCAGCGTCGAGTACTCGCCGGGGTAGCCGAAGATGTGGGTGAACACCGCCGAGGAGACGCCGAGCGCGGCGGCGAACGAGAGGATCACCGTGCCGATGAGCAGCAGCGGCAGCGTGACCGCGCGCAGCAGCAGCGCGAGGATCACGAACACGACGAGCAGCACGATCGGCACGATCAGCCGGTTGTCCCTGGCGGCGGCGACGTCGAAGTCCTTCTGCTGCGCCGTCGGGCCGCCGACGAGCGCGGTCGGGCTGGCGGCGTGCGCCGCGGCCCGCAGCCGCGGGATGAGATTCTCGGCCGCGGTCGAGTACGGGTCGGCGCTGAGCGTGACCCCGAAGCGCGCGCCGGGACGACCAAGCTCGGTGGGACCGACGGCCGAGACCCCGGGGACGGCGGCGAGCGCCCGCTTGACCGCGGGGACAGCGGCGACCTCACGCACGACGACGTCGGTCGGGGCGTTGGCGCCGGCCGGGAACGCCCGCGCGATCAGGGCCGCGCCCTCCACCGACTCGACCTTGCCGCGGAAGTCCTGGGTGTTGGTGAGGCCGCTCTGGAAGCTGGTCAGGCCGAGGCCGCCGAGCGCGAGCAGGACAACGGTCGTGATCCACACCCGCCGCGGCGCCGCGGCCACCCGCTCGCCGATCCGCCGCCAGGTGCCGTGGGTCTCGTCCGCGCCAGCGGTGCCGTAGCGGGGCACGAACGGCCAGAACGCCTTCCGCCCCCCGACGACGAGCGCCGCGGGCAGCAGCGTGAGCATCGCCAGCATCGCCAGGGCCACGCCCATCGCCCCGATCGGCCCGAGCCCGCTCGTGCCGTTGACCTCGGCCAGCGACAGGCACAGCAGGGCGAGGATGACCGTCGTGCCGGAGGCGAACACCGCCGGTCCGGCGCGGCGCAGGGCGAGCCGCATCGCCTCGACCGGCCGCTCATGGCGGCGCAGCTCCTCGCGGTAGCGGGCGACGAGCAGCAGCGCGTAATCGGTGCCCGCGCCGAACACGAGCACGGGCAGCACCCCCGCGCTCTGACCGTTGACCGTCACCCCCGCCTCGGCGATCGCCCAGCCGCAGAAGCGGGAGAAGGCCTCGGCCATGAGCACGCTGAGCAGCGGGATCAGCCAGAAGATCGGCGAGCGGTAGATGATGATCAGCAGCACGAACACGAGGGTCGCTGTCGCGAACAGCAGCGTGCCGTTGATCGAGGAGAAGACGTTGACCGCGTCCCGTGAGAAGCCGGCCGGGCCGGAGACCTTGACGGTCAACCCGAGGCTGCGCAACGGGGCCACACGGCTCTCGACCTGCCCGACGGAGTTCTTGAGCAACGTCTCCTCGCCGCGCGGGTTGAGGTTGTCGATGATGAGCGCGGTCGTGCGGTCCTTCGAGACCTCGACGAGCACCGCGCGCGAGCCGGTAACCGGGGGATTGGCGGCCAATGACCCGCGCACCCGCGCGATCGCGGCCAGGTCTGCCGGCTGCAGGCCGCCGGCCCGGTGAACGACGGTGACGGCGACGAACCGCTCCCCGGAGGGGAACTTCTTGGCCAGCGTCAGTTCGCGCACCGACTCCGAGGAGCCGGGCAGGAACGAGGACTCCTCGTTCTTCTGGATGTTCTGGAAGCGCTGCGCGTAGGAGCCGCCCAGCCCGCCGAGCACCACCCACACGAGGATGATTCCGATCCGGGCTGCACGCGAGGCAAAGAGACGCTCGAGAACTCTCACGGCCGTGGCGCGAAAGGTAGCTGACCCCGGCCGCGGCCCCCGGGCCGGGTGATGCGCCGTCGCGACATCGCCGTGCCCCTCATACGGCGGCCGGGAGCAGCACCCGGTCGATCACGTGGATGAGTCCGTTGGACGCCTCGATGTCGGCCGCGACGACACGCGCGTTCTCGACCCGGATCTCCCCGTCGAGCCAGAACGGCAGGTCCTCGCCCTGCAGCGTCCGGGCGGCCCGCAGTTCGGCGACGTCCTCCGCGGTCACGCGTCCGCGGATGACGTGGTAGCGGAGCACCCGGCCGAGCTGATCGGGCGCGTCGAGCAACGACTGCACCGCGCCGGCCGGCAGCCGGGCGAACGCGTCGTCACTCGGCGCGAACAGGGTGAGCGGGCCGGGATCGGCGAGTGACGAGCGCAGGCCGGCCCGATCGAGCGCGGTGAGCAGCGTCGTGAACCGCCCCGTCTCGCGGGCGGTGTCGACGATGTTCTTCAGCATCCTGCTCACCTCGGCGGCGGCCTTCCTCGTCGGGCGACGGCAACTGCCGGCGACAGTACGACGCCGGGGGACCCCTGTCAAGGGTTTGTCGAGGTTCTGTACAATACCGCCTCGTGCCGGAGGAATCAGCGTCTCTGCGGATCGGCGAGTTCGCCCGCCGGGTCGGCGTCAGCGCCGACGTGCTCCGGTCCTGGGAGCGTCGCTACGGCGTGCTGAACCCGCACCGCTCGGAGGGTGGCTTCCGGCTCTACAGCGATGCCGACGCCGCGCGGGTCGCCGTCATGCGGCGAGCGCTCGACCGCGGGCTCTCGGCCGCCGAAGCCGCGCACGTCGCTCTCCACGAACCGTCACGGCCGGATCACGGGGTGCTCGGCGACGCCACCGCGCGGCTGCTCGCCGCGATCCGCGGCTACGACGAGGCGGAGATGCACGCGATCCTCGACGAGAGCCTCGAGGCGTTCGGGATCGAGGCCGTGCTCCGCGACCTCGTCCTCCCCACTCTCCACCGCGTCGGCGCGGAATGGGCCGCCGGCAGGCTCGAGATCAGCCAGGAGCACTTCGCCAGCCATCTCATCCGCGGGCGGCTGCTGTCGCTCGCCCGGCTATGGGGGCGAGGCGGCGGGCCGCTCGCGCTGCTCGCCTGTGCCCCCGGCGAGGCGCACGACATCAGCCTGCTCGCCTTCGGGCTCGTGCTCCGCTCCCACGGCTGGCGGATCCTGTTTCTCGGCGCCGACACCCCGATCGACACCGTGATCGACGCGGCTCGCGACACCCGGCCGTCGGCCGCGGTGTTCGCCAGCTTCGATGCCGCGCGGCTCGAGGCGCAGTCCGACGGACTCGCCGAGCTCGGCGTCATCGCGCCACTGATGCTGAGCGGGCCGGGCGTTCCGGACGCCCTCTGCTCGCGGCTGGGCGCGCGGCGCCTGCGCGGTGGCGTCGTCGCCGCCGCGGGCGAGGTCGCCGCCGGCCCGGTCCTCTGAGGGCGGCCGAGTGCTCTGAGCGGCCGGTGCTTCGAGCCGGCGACGCCTGGGCGGGCAAAGCGCCTGAGCGGGCCGCGGCGGGCACGGGTTGCACCCGCCCCGACAGCCGATCAGAGCTAGAGGTTCAGCAGCCCCGGAGTGTTCAGCAGCTGCTGAAGGATGTTGAGCAGACCGCTGAGCTGGCCGCCGAGCAGACTCGGGCCGTTCAGCAGGTTCGCCACGTCGCAGACGAGGTTGCCGAGCAGGTTGCCCGGGCCCGACTGCGCGGTGATGTCGAGCACCACCTGGTTCAGCGACACGTTCAACCCCAGCAGGTTGAGGTTGAGCGGGCCGAGGACGAGGTGCAGGACCGGGCATGTCGCTGCGGCCGTGGCACGGTCGTGCGAGAGCAGACCGGTGGTCGGTGACACCTTCACCGGCGCGGTGATCGTGCGCGGCTTGACCGTGCGCGTGCCGAGCTTGCCGGTCAGCGTGCCGACCGCGTACGCCTTCCCGTTGCGGGTGATGAACCGCTGGAAGGAAAAGTGGCCGGTGAACTTCTTGCCGTTGTGGGCCTTGCCGGTGACGGGCACGGTCTGCAGGGTCTTGGTCTGCACCGTGGTCGGGCTCGTCGTCGCTGCGCCGGCGGTCACCGGAGCGATGAACGCGCACACGCACAGCGCGGCAAGAACCATCCCTACCTTGCGAATGGACATGCAATCTCCATTGGACGTATTCGCCGGACCTGAGGTCCGGCCTGACACGTGGGACGGTCGGCGGGCCGCCGCTGGCACCAGCGCAGCCAAGAACGGGCCGACACGCGTTGGACGCACGTCCCGGCCCGGGCATTGACCGGCGCTGGCCGACGGTCAACCTCCCTTCCCACGCGCAAGACGGCTACCCGCTGACCTGACCTCCACGCGCCCGATCACCGCCGCCGGACGGGTGTTGGCCGCCATCGGCCAAAAGGACTAGACGAACGATCCGGCTGAAAATCGGTGTGTTGGCGGAAGGGTGTGCGCTCGGCGGAGCGCGGGGGTGTCAGCGGACGGGGGCGGGGTCGCGTGGCCGACCCCGCCCGTGCCCCCTGTCCGCCGGCATACCGCGGCTAGGTCGCCGCCGGCTGCGGGTCCTCGCGCACGATGACCGTGTCGGAGACCCGGACGATCTCGTCGACGGGCAGGCCGGCCCGCGACGCGTGCCTGCGAATCGCCTCCGGATCGGTGGCCTCGTACACGCAGACGGTGCCGAGCGACCCGCCGGCCTCCTCGAGCACGTAGCTCCGGATCCACCGGATCTCCTCCGCCATCTCCTCGTTGCCGACCTTCGCCGAGCGCGCCGCGGCCTGCTCGAGCTCCTCGCCCGACCGCCAGCCACCGCGTCGCAGGATTACGTACTGCTCCATGTCAGTCCCTCCGCTGAGTCCGTGGGTTTGCTCCGGCAGACCGTAGGCACCGACTGCCGGGTGATCATCGGGAGATCTCCCCATCTTTGACGTGATCTCACGGCCGTTCCTTCCAGGCCCCACGACGGGACGCGGGGCTCAGCCGCGACCGGCGTTTTCAGTACTTGCCACCGCTCAGGGACCGGCCGCGGCTGCCGATGCTTGGGCGATGGGTGCGACACCGTCCCCGCTCTCCCCTTCCCAACCCGCGACGCCGTGATGGGGCGCCTGCTCGCGATCGTCCTCCCTCTGGCCCTCGGCGCGGCGGTGTCGCCGACCCTTCTCGGGGTGCAGCTCGTGACGCTCTCGCGCCGGCTCCAACCGCTCCAGCGAGCCTGGGCGGTGGCCGCCGGCGCCGCCGTCATGCTCGCGGGCTACGCCGCCTTCGCGCTGCTGCTCGCCCGGAGCACCGGCGGACCGCGCAGCCCATCCGAGGCCGGGGCGATCGTCAAGCTCGTGGCCGCCGTGTTGCTCGTCGTGCTCGGGGTGCGGGCACTGGGCGAAACGCCGAAGCCGGCCAAGCCCGAGCACCCCGCGGCGCACCTCGAGGGCCGGGCGTTCGCGATCGGCGTGGGGCTGATGCTCACCAACTTCTCGAGCATCGTGCTGTTCCTCCCGGCCATGCACGCGATCGGCATCGCCAAGGTCGGGCTCGCCGATCAGGTCATCGCGTTCGTCCTGCTCTACGCGATCACCCTCCTGCCCGCGTACGGACCGCCGCTCGTTGTGGGCCTCATGGGTCCGTCGGCCAAGCAGGTTCTCGACCACCTCAACCGATTCTTCATCGAGCACAGGCGCACGATCAGCGCGGTCATCTGCTTCGGCTTCGCCGCCCTGCTGACGTTCGCCGGATTGAAGGTCCTGCTCTGAGGGGCGGGGCCGGCTAGTAGCCGACGCCGATGCCTCCGCCGTTAGCCGCCGTACCCGACGACGCCGGGGTAGCCGCCGTAGCCGTAGCCGTAGCCGTAGCCGCCGCCATACCCGTAGCCGCCACCGTAGCCGTAGCCGCCACCGCTCGAATCGCCGTAGCCGCTACCGCTCGAATCGCCGTAGGGATCGGATGCGCTCGTCGTCTGCGCGCTGCTCGCCTGCCAGGTCACCGAGAACGACGATCCGTCGCTCGACAGCGACGACGGCGTGGCGTTCGCGGTGGAGTTGGTCGACGAGGTGTCGACGGCCTCACCGGGATAGCCGACGCTGCTCGAGTCGCTGCCGCCGCTGAGCTGCACCGGCTGCGCGGTCCAGTTGCCGCCGCCGATCGTGCTCGTCGTCCCGTCGCTCGTCGTCGCGGTCGCGTTGCTGAAGTTGACCGTGCCGAAGTTGGCCAGGGGCAGTGGCGTGCACGATGATGTGTCACTGGCATCGGTGCCAGTGCACTCCGACGGCGCCTCGGCGATCCATTCGGCGCTCGAGGTGTCGGGGTTGTTCATCGGCAGCGTCTTCGTCGCCGAGCCACCGGTCGTCTGATCGGTGAGCGAGACGGTCACCGAGCTACCGCTGACCGACACGCGCGCGGAGATGTGATCGCCGGGATTGATGGTGACGCCGAGCCGGACCGGCGCGGCCGGGACGAGCTCGTACCACGCGAAGTGGTCGCTCGAGCCGCTCGAGTTGCATTCGGCCTGAGTGCCGATCTGCTCGAGCGCGCCCGAGGCGCCTGATGAGCCGCCAAGGCCGACCCAGAACGATGCGACACCGCTGCCGGAGCTGCAGTTCGCGGTCGGCTCGACCCAGCTTCCCGAGACACTCGAGAACTGCTGCGAGCTGCCGGACTGTGACCCGCCGGCGACGTATCCCGACCAGTTGGCGCTCGTCGCTGCCGAGACGTCGGTACTCGCGGCGAGAGCCGACGGCGCCAGGCCCAGCATGAGCGCGCCGCCGATCGCGGCCACGCATGCCGAGCGCTTGGTTGTAGTGATGTGGGTGATTGTGCGTTTCTTCATGTCTTCGCCTCTCGCTGAGGACGCGGTGATTTGACCGCACAATCAATGTGGATCTCGGCGGTAAGAGCCGCTTGGGAAAACGCGAAGAAACGCTTAGCGACCGGCGAAGAATTCGATATGAGGAGGCGGGGCGCCACCCCGCGTCGGCGACACGCCGTTCCGTCCGCATAGCGGACGCTTTGTCGGGTGCGCGGCTAGGGAACCCAGCGATCGCCCGACGGCGTGACGACGAGCTCGTGGGTGAGCCCGCGCGCTCCCTGCTCGACGAGGAACCGCACCGCGGCCGCGACCTCGCGCATGTCGGCGAGCGCCGCATCGGGCGTGTCGCGGGTGAAGGCCGCGGTCTTCGGCGAGGCGATCGTCGCGTCGACGGCGAGCAGCGCGGCGTGGATGCCCTCCTCGCGCAACTCCTGCGCGGCCGCCTGCACGAGCGCACGGGTTGCGAACGCTCCGGCGGCCCACAGGCCGCGGCCGGGCATCGCGCGGCGCGAGGAGCCACCGGTGATCTGGACCATCGCCCCTCCCCCGTTCTCGCGCAGTGCCGCCATCGCCGTCGATAGGAACACGAAGGCCTGCTCGGCGACCGCCACCGTCCAGCCGCGGAACGCGTCGAGGTCGGCCTGGTCGAGCGGGCCACCGCCGAACGGCCCGCCCCCGGTCGGCCGGCTCGCGGTCACCGCGTTGACGACCGCATCGACCGATCCGTACTCGCGACGGGCGGCGTCGAGCGCACCGCGGAGCCCGTCGAAGTCGGCGGCATCGGCTTGCAGCGCGAGGGCGCCGCGCTCGCGCACGCGGGCGAGGGTGTCCTCGCTGCGGGCCACCCCGGCGGCGCGCCAGCCATGCTCGAGGAAGTGCTCGATGACCGCCCCGCCGAGATTGCGGGCGCCGAGCACGACAATCGTCTTCGGCATCGCTGTTCTCCTCTCTCAGTGACGTCCCCGCTCCGTGCCCGGGACGCTACATCGTCGGGCTCGCCGGCTGCACCTGCACCTTCCGCAGAGCGCTGAGCCCGAGGGCCACGCCCATCACGGCCGGGGGGGTGACGAGCACGGTGGACGTCGGCGAGAGCTCGCCGCGGCGCCCGGCGCTCAGCCCGGCGATCGTGTCGGCGACATCGCAGGCGATCCCGAGCTGGAGCCAGACGCGGCGACTCGACCCGCTGCTGACCTGGAGGCCGGCGGCGAGCGCGGGGTCAGCCACGCTCCAGCCCCGATGCTCGCCCTCAGGCCGGTGAGCAGGCTGATCTCGGACATGGCGCGATCCTATTGGCTGCGCCCGGCCTGCCCGCGGGCGGAGCTCGGCTCACCGTCGAGCAGCCCGAGGCTGCCGGCCTTCGCGCCCGCTCGAGATGCCCGACCCCAGCCACCGGTACGCGCTGCACTAGTACGTGTAGTGCGTCCCCCAGGTGAATGCGACTTGTGCGGCACCCATCGAGCATGAGTACGCGTAGTACGTGCCCGCCCATGCCGAAGACCAGGGCGATCCTGGGCCCTCGGCGGTCGCCTTGCAGGCGAACCCCGCCTGCGAGTACGCAGCTCCCTTTGCGAAATGCGCACCGGCCTCGACGGACTTCGCCACGGTGCAGTTGGTGTTCTCGATGGCAATCTGCGCGGTGACCGAGCCGTCGGTCCAGGACTGCGCATGGCACTGGCCGGACCCCACCGGCGAGGGCTCCAGGTGGCCCCCGGTGACCGGATGGTTGGTCCACGTGATCTCGGCGTGTGCGTAGGTCTTGTATGTGCTGCTGTTGATGACGTATGCACACAGCGCATGCTTGCCGGGGACCTGCGCGGAGAACGCCACGGTCAGCCCCTTGAAACGCTTTTTCTTGCCGACGGTGTCCCCGAACGCGGGGTAGTAGTCGTTGCGCGGATATTCCGTCGTGTATTTGCCGGCACAGGTCTTCGCTGTTGACGTCTGCTCGCCGGCCACGATGCGGTTGGCCGGAGCGGCGGCGTAGCCCGACATCTTGATCGAGAACGACTGGCCGATCTTTTCGAGGACGGGCCGGTGAGCTTGATCGCGCTCACCGACTTTGCGATCGCGACCGTTGTCCACCCCACGACCGCTGCCGCGATGAGAGTGCCCGCAGTCAGCCACGAACGGCGACGCTTGATCCCATGCATCAAATGCCCCTTTCTTCGCCAAAGCTCACCATAGTGCGACGCCGCAGCGAGGTCAACCGGGGCATCGTCGCCGTGGCTAGGCGAGCAGAGGGGAAGGTCCGTCCGTGCATCGGAGTGGGTATCGTGATACGATATGCCTTCCGACTCACACGGGAGGCTCCTCATGAGATCACCCACCCTGGATCTGACTGCTGGTGAGCGCGCGCGGCGGTTCGGCGCTCACCCCGGGGAGACGGTCAGATGACCCGCATCTCACGCCACGCGACCTTCGCGCCCGGCGATCCGCTGCCGGTGATCCTCGACGATCTCGCCTGCCCGGCCTGCGGCCGACGCGATCCCGGCCAGGTCGAGCACTGGGTGATCGACACGCACCTGCGCACCTTCTGCGAGGGCTGTGGCGCGTTCGTCACCACCGTGCTCAGCGCCGAGCAGGTCGAGGCGATCCGGGCCAGCGCAAAGGTGGCGGGGTCAGCCGCGCGCTGAGCGGCGCGCGTCGCCCTCGGATTGCTCCCGACCGGGCGTGGGCTTGGGCGCCCCCCACCCCAGCACCGAGAGCGGGCCCATCGGATTGCGCTCGTGCGGCTCGGCGTGCACGGCCTGCACGGGGCGATGGGGCTGGGCAACGACGTGGGTCACCGGCGCGCCGGTGAGCTGGCGGATGCGCTCCGGCAGGCTCGAGCGCAGCCACTTCGACATGCGCATCGGCAGGGTCGACACGACGATCTCGTCGTAGCGGTTCGGATCCCAGGCCTCGCTCACCGCCACGATCGGGTCGCTGTCGGCGACGAAGCCGTCGATCTCGAGGCCCTCGGCCCGCAACTGCTCGAGCGCCGTCTCGATGCCAACGCGGCCGTTCTCCGACTCGTCCCCGACCGGGGTCGCCGGCATCACGAGCGTGAACGCCGCCGGGGCACTCGCGACCCGCGACCTGAGCTCGCTCACGAGCTCGTCCGACACCGCCGTCACCCGGGCCACGACGATGATCTGCTGCTTCCAGGTCATCGTCGCGACTCCCGCGCGTGCATAGGTCTATCGTACCACGATACTCTTGGGTTCCATGGCCCTCGAGCAAACCGACTTCGAGCACCTCCTCGAGCTGCGCACCGGCCTGCGCCGCTTCCTGCACTGGAGCGAGCAGCAGGCGAGGGCGGCGGGTCTGACGCCGGCCAAGCATCAGCTGTTGCTCGCCGTCAAAGGTCATCCGGATCCGGCCGGCCCAACCATCGGTGACATCGCCGACTCGCTCGTCCTGCGCCACCACAGCGCCGTCGGCCTCGTCGACCGCGCGGTCAGCGACGGGCTCGTCAAGCGCACCGCCGATCCCGGCAACCGGAGCGCCGTCCGCGTGACCCTCACCAAGCAGGGCGAGGCGAAGCTTGACGCTCTCGCCGACGCGCATCTCGAGGAGCTCTCGCACCTCGCGCCGACGATGCGCGCGTTGTGGCGGGAGCTCGATCGCGGCAACGGATCGCACCCTGCGGCCCGCGACGGCACTCGCACGTAGCCGGCGCCGCACGGCTCGACCCGTGCGAGACTGACCCTGATGCTGCCGCTCGCCGTCGACTGGGCCACGATCTCCGCACTGGCCACCGGTATCGGCACGCTCGTGCTCGCGGTGGCCACGTTCGCCTCGGTGCGCTCGGCCAACCGCTCGGCCCGGATCGCCGAGGTCGCCCTCCAGGAGCAGCGCCGGCCGGTCCTCGCGCCATCGCGGCTCGAGGACCCGCCGCAGAAGCTGATGTTCGTCGACGGCCACTGGCTCAGGGTCACCGGCGCCCACGCCGCGGCCGAGGAGCACGACGGGAACGTCTACCTCGCGATCAGCCTGCGCAACGTCGGCAGCGGGATCGGCGTCTGCCAGGGGTGGTCGGTGATGCCGGGTCTCGCCACCAACAGCGGCAGCCGGGCCGCGCACGCGCCGCTCGAGGACTTCCGCCTGCAGACCCGCGATCTCTACGTACCGGCCGGGGATGTCGGGATGTGGCAGGGCGCCCTGCGCGGCCCGGAGGATCCGAACCGAGCGGCCGTCGCCGACTGCATCGACCGCCGCGAGCCGATCACCGTCGAGCTGCTCTACTCCGACCAGGTCGGCCGCCAGCGGACGATCACCCGCTTCGGCCTCCTGCCGGCCGGCGACGACGGGTGGTTCACAAGCATGAGCCGCCACTGGTACCTCGACTGGGACGGCCCCCGGCCCGACGAGCAGGTGCAGCTTGCCAGCGAGACGGTGCTGGCCGAGCACGAGGCGGCCGTCCGGCAGGCCGCGGCCCGCGCGGCGGACGACGGCGGCCAGGACCTGTCGTCGCCGGACCGCGCCTCCTGAGACCCGGCGCTAGGACGCTCCGGCGCGCGATGCCGGCACCGCGACCATTGATGACGGCGGCCACCCCGGCCGTACGCCTCCGGTGTAGCGTGAAGGGCTCCGCGAAACGAGAGGAGAACGCCGTGAAGCTCAGCGCCCGCAACAAGTTCGACGGCACGATCGTCAGCGCCCACCGAGGCGAGGCCATCGCCAACGTCGTGCTCGACATCGGCGGCCACCGCCTCGTCGCCTCGATCACCGTCGAGGCCGTGGACGAACTCGGACTCAAGGCCGGCCAGCCCGCGACGGCGGTCGTCAAGGCGTCAGACGTGATGATCGCAACCGACTAGATGCGTCGAGTGCGGCCGTGCTCCGCGCTTGGCTCAGCTGCACTTCGACTTGGTGGCGCTCACGAAGTTCTTGACCGCGTTCCCGAGGCTCGTGGCATCACCGGCGAGGCCTGCGATCTGCCCGGCCGACGGACTCGAGGTCAGCGACTTGACCGCGGTCGTGAACGAATCCACTGAGGTCGTGAGCGCGCTCGACTCGCTCGGGAAGTCGCTCTTGGCTGCGTTGGCCAGCGCCGTGGCACTGCTCTTGATCTTCTCAAGCTGTGCCTCCAAACCGCTGACTCCGCTGCTCGCGTTCAGGCTCGTCAGCCCCTTGATTGAGTTCTCGAGGTTGGTCCGGGCCGTGCAGTAGGCGGGCTTGCTGCTCCCGCAGCCCGCGACCACCACCAGACCGGCCACCGCCATGCAGATCAGCAACATCCGCCGCCACGCAAAACTGCGATGGGTGTGCCTCGCGTTCAGCATTCTCAGGGTCACGCTTCGAATCTAGTGCCCGCAATCGAGACCTGGCAACAGGGCGAAGCAGCGAACCTCGTCCGTAGTTGCCCCGGAGAAACGGATGCCGGGGTCGCTCGAAGTCCGGGCCACGACCATGTAGGTTCGCGGCATGAGCCACTTCACGACGCTCAGGCTCGAGGTCACCGCGCCGATCGCCAGGCTCACGCTCGCACGGCCTGAGCGGCTGAACGCCCTCAGCCCGCAGATGCTGGGTGAGCTCATCTCGGCGGCCGACGTCCTCGCCGACGCCGGCGAGAGCAAGGTGGTCGTCGTCCGAGCCGAGGGTCGCGCGTTCTGCGCCGGCTTCGACCTCGGTGCCATCGGCGGCGAGGTGTCTCGAGATGAGGTCGATCTCGGACGGCGCATGGCCGAGGCCGTGAGCAGCATCCCCGCCCTGACGATCGCCGCGATCCGGGGCCATTGCGTCGGCGGCGGCCTCGTTCTCGCCAGCGCCTGCGACATCCGGATCGCGGCCGAGGGAACCCGCTTCGCGATCCCCGAGGTGGACCTCGGCATCCCGCTCGCGTGGGGCGGAATCCCCCGCCTCGTGCGCGAGCTCGGTCCCGCGGTGACCAAGGAGCTCGTTCTCAGCTGCCGCCCGTTCAGCGCCGCGGAGGCTCATTCGCTGCGCTTCCTCAATCGGGTCGTTCCCGACGACGACCTCGACGCCGAGGTCGAGGCGCTGGCCGGCTCGCTCGCGACCAAAGCCGGCTTCCTGATCCGTCACACCAAGCAGCTGGTCGACGCGCTAATGGAGGACGCCTACTCGACGCGGCAGAGCTTCCGTGACGCCGAGATCACGCTCGTCGCTGCCCAAGATGCAGAGTCGCGAACAGCGGCCCAGCGGTACATGGCGGCTCGCGGCGATCGCACCCGATCAGGCAGCTGACGAGCTCGTCTGCCACCGCCGGGCGTGGCACTCGGACGGCTCGCCATCCGTGCGACCTCCAGCAGAGCGCCAGCAAGCCGGGGCCCCAGTGCGTGGCCGCTTCGGCGGCTGGCGACGGACGAAGGATGTGACGGGCGCGAGGAAGTACCACTACCGGGATTCGAACTGCCCGACCGAGTTACCGCTGAGGGACGCCCAGGGACGCTCAGCCTGCAGATACTGGCCGCGCGCGCCGAGGGGGCATCGCTCGGGAACGCTCAGGAGCGCTCCGAGCGGTACCCGGCTAACCCACGGCTAACCCATGGACTGGTCGAGGAACGCCTGGACTCTGGCCGCCGTATCGGCCTCGTTACCGCGCAGCGCGTGCGTGTAGCGGTCGAGCGTCAGGGCGATGGTCGAGTGACCCATGCGGCGCATCACCTCGCCGGGGTCGACGCCCGCCGCGATCAGCGTGCTCGCGTAGGTGTGGCGGCACTCGTGCATGGTGATTGGTTCGAGCTTCGCCGCCTGCCAGGCCTTGCGCGCCCGACTGCGCGGAGTCGAGCGCAGAAATGGGTCACGGTCGGTCCGTCCGAAGACGAGCGCGTTAGGGTTGCCGCGCCTGCCGGTGGCCATCAGGTGCGAGACCAGGATCGGTCGCAGCTCGGGGATGATCGGCACGATGCGGCTGCCTGACTCAGACTTCGGAGCGATCTCGCCCTCGACGTCATCCCAGCCTGCCTCGACGTGGATCACACCGCCGTCGAGGTCCACGGCGCCGACACGGAGCGCTCGCAGCTCACCGGCCCGCAGACCCGCATACATCGCCGTCGCCCACAGCGCGCAGTCTGACTCGGGCAACGCCGCGATCAGCTTGCGCGCCTCCTGGGGCGAGGCGACCCGCTCCCGCTTGCGTGATGTCGCGGGCCAGTCGATGCCATCGGTCGGGTCGATCGCCACGAGGTCGCGCTTCAGCGCCCGGTCGAAGATCCGGCGCAGCGGATCGAGCGCGTTGCGGACCGTGCTCCCGGCGAGGCCCCGTCCGATCAGCGCGTCGACCAAGTCCTGCACGTCTACTCGCCGCACGTCGCCGAGGCGACGATCGCCGAGTGTCGGCAGCACGTAGCGGCGCAGCCAGCCCTCGTAGTTGCGGATCGAGCTGGGCTTGTAGCGAGTCCCGGCGCGGTCGAGGATTCGGCCCTCGCGCGCCCCGGTGATGAACTCGGCCGCCGCCTCGTTCACCGTGATCGCCACGCGGGCGCGGAGCGTGCCCCTGCGCACGGCGACGAGTGCGTCTTGCCGCCAGTTGCGCGCCTGCGCGACCGTCGGGAACCACGGGCCGCGAAGCTGCTTGCCGTCGCGGGCTGACCAGACGTGTCCCCGGTAGCTCGGTGTGCCGTCCACCCCGTACCGCACGGCCACACCCTTCTCGGGTTTAGGATGCTTGCGCATCAGGAATCACCTCCTGGTGCCAGGCCCTCGGACGCGCCAACGTCGCGGGGGCCACTTGATGTTCTACTTGGAAGTATCGCACTCGCGGCAAGCCACCTCTCCAACTCGGCTACCGGCCAGAGCCTGACGTCGCCAACGTAGACGCACCGCAGGTGTGGCCGGATATGGCGATCAAAGGTGTCGACGCCGACGCTGAGAGCCGCGGCGGCTTCCTTGCGCTGAAGAGCGAGCTTCACGCCGTGATCGGGCTAGTTGAGGTTCCTCGCCACAACGCCGGGGTCGGTGAATGGCCCGGGCGCGTATGCCCACATCTCGCCCACGTTGTCGCAGGCGATCCGCCAGCCGCGCTCGATCAGCCAGGCGCAGAAGTGCTGCCATTTGTCCGGGTCGGCGGGCGCGTCGGCAGGGATCGCCATCGGCGCGGGCCGGTCGGTCCGCCAGTCGGCGTGCGCGAGCAGGAACTGCTCGAGGGCCTGGAAGTCGTCGAGCCAGTCAGCGTTCATTTGTCGCTCCTTCTTCGGTGAACAATTCGGGCTCCTCCCTGGGCACGAGACCGCGGACGGCGAGCCGGCGTGCGTGGGGGCCGGTGCGGCCGGTGCGGCCGGCCAGCGCGTAGCCCTGGAGCTCGATCCGCTGCCAGCCGATCGCCTCGATGCGAGCTCGCAGCCAGCCGCGATCCAACGAGAGTCCGAGCTGTGCGCGGGCCGATGCCTCAAGGTCGGAAGCAGCGATTACGAGCTCCCCAGTGCCCGCGTCGATCAGGTACTTGTACGGGCCCATCGGCCGGCCGAGGTAGTCGTCGGTCCCGCGCTTGAGCGCCTCGACGGCCTCGTAGCGCTGGCCGCTCGTCCCGTGGGTGGTGAACCCCTCGACGGCCACCGCGCCGGCCAGGAACGCGGTGATGATGTCGATCGTCTCCTCGCGCTCGGTCTCGGCGCTGGTCGAGCTGCACAGCGACCCAACGACCCACGCGATCTGCCGGCAGTGCTCGGTCTTGTAGGCGTACAGCTCGCCGTCGGTCTGGACACGCTGCCAGCTCAAGGTCTCGACGAGCCGCGCCGGGGTGTTGATCGCCTTGACCGGCTCAAATCGGATAGAAGGCGCTCCGCGCCGTTCGAGCTCGACGTGTCCCATCGGGCCGGCGAGACCCTGCCAGTGGCCGGCCACGATCGGGTGCGCCGGGTCGCGGTTGAAGACGGCCGTGAGCCAGCGGCACAGTCCCGCGATGTCATCGGCGGCCGGCGTCGACGGCAGGACGAGCTTGCCCTTGTCGTCGAGTAGGACGCGGTAGTCGTCGAACTCGGCCTCGGGTTGGATCCGCTTCGGAACGATCGCCACGCCTCAGCCCTCCTCGGTGAGCGCGACGAGCGCATTGATCGCGTTCCCGCCGCCGGCGGCGACGTCCCGCAGGAAGTCGGTGAGGTCGTAGCCGTCGTCGCGCTCCGGGTCGATGTCGCAGATTGCGCTCTCCGCGCCGGCACGGTCGAGGTCGCCGGCGACGCGCTGGGCCGCCTTGCGGCCGGCCGCGTCGCAGTCGCAGCACACGATCACGAACCGCCCCGCAAAGCGGGTGGCCCACTCCGGGCGCCATCCGGCGCAGCCGGGGATTCCGACCGCCGGCACGCCGGCGCTCAGCAGCGCCAGGGCGTCGGGCTCGCCCTCAACCAACCACAGGCGGCTCGACCGCACGAGCTCGGGCCGCGGGGTGAACTCGCGCCTGGTGTCCTTGATCGCCAGCGACTTCGCTAACCGGCCGGGCCGGTCGGTGTAGCGGACGACGCCGACGAGCTCGCCGCGCGCGTTGCGCTGCGGAATGGTGAACCGCTGGCCGTCCCAACCCACGCCGGCCTGGTCGAGGACCCGCCACGTCCACCGCCGCGCGCGCAGCCGTTCGCACATCCGCCCCACGTGCTGACGGCGCAGGTCGCGGTGCAGGGCGGCGTGCCAGCGGCGGACGTCCTCCTACCACTTCGGCCGGTGGCCGAGGTGCCGGCGCAACGCGCGCACAACCGCCGTTGGAGAGCCTCCGGCCCGGCAGTCCGAGCGCGGCGAGCACCGCCAACTGGTCGCAGCCGGCGTGGCAATACCACAGCGGCCGGCCGTCGTCGCCGGCGTCGACCGACAGGCTCGCTCGGTCGTCGGGATGTGCGGGGCAGTGGGCCATCCAGCCGCGGCCGGACCGCCTCGGGTTCCGGCCGCGGGCATCGAGGAGCTCGAGGAACTCTTCGACAGTCACGCGACGTCCCTCCCGAACAGGGTGAGCTGGACGCCGCCGGCGACGAGCTCGGCAAAAAGCCGCCCGAATGGGTCAGAACGCCACGCCGTCGCGCCGACGCAGTCTTCGGGTCCTACGCGGAGGGTGCCGGCAAAGGCGGGTGGCGGCGGGTCCCCGTCACCCCCGGGACTCTCGCCGCCGCTGTCGCCGCCGCGTGAGGACGAACGTCCGGCCGAGCGGTGCCGACGACGAGCACCACGGACACGAGCCGCACGTGGACGGCCCGCAGAACGACCCGCACCGCGGCGTCGCGGTGCCACGCGCGGGGATGGGCGCCAGACCTGGACGACTTGCCCGTCGGCGTCTTCGACCACCGTCGTGATCCTGACGGCCGCGTTCCGTCGCGCGAACTCCTCCAGGCTCTGGGGCCGGGCGTCTAGTCGGGCACCGTGGGGCACAGCGAGGTGCTTGGTTTACGGATCATCGACGGCCAACATACACGCGAGGGCGGCGGAACAGGTAGGGCCCCGCCGAACCAAGAAAAACGGCGGGGCCCTGAGATGGCCTGAAGGAGGCCAGCGATGATCCCAAGGGCAATCTACCTGCCGCCCAGGACGGTCGATCTCCGTAACCAGGGGCGAGGCGCCCTTTGGTGAACACGTGAACACGGCAAAACCTACGGAAGTACGCGCGCGGAACGCAGCTCTCGTTTAATTCAAGCGCGAAAGGGCGTGTTTTGCCGTGTTCACGTGTTCACCTGAAGACGGAGCGATGGAAGCGACAAATGCACCCCTTCGTGTTCCTGCCCGACTAGACGAGCCGCAGTGGGAGCCCGCGCAGGAAGTCCTGCAGCGCAGCGAGGTCGCTGAGGAACATCGCGGTCAGGGTTCCGCCTGCGCCGGGGGCGTTGGACCCGGCGTTCTGGTTCCGGAAGAACGACAGCTCGACCAGCGCGGCGGCACGCAGCGAGATCAGCCGGGTGATCGCCCGATAGAACGTCGGGTCGATCTCGTCCGGCAGCTGCGCCAGCACTTCGGTCGCCGCCAGGTCGATCAGGTCCGACACCTCGTCGTAGGTCGGACTGGTCTGGTCGGTGAAGGTGCCGAACTCTGTCCCGTCATCGGACCGCGTCCGCGTTTTCAGCAGGATCGCAACCTCGTCCGAGGTTGGCTTGACGGCCTCGGGGTCGACGGCGGGCGGGTCGGTCATTGCGGCGGGCTGAGCGTTCGCTTGATCAGGAGTCGCCGGTTCCCGCGTCGGAGATAGGCAGCCCCGGACGCGGGTGCCGGATCGGTGCGGCGGGGTGCGGTGCCCGCCGGAGCGGACACCTTGCCCCGAGTTTTCGGTCGAGGGCTCATCAGCTCGCGGCGATCCGCGCGGCGGCGTCGACACGCTCCACACCGAACGCGGCGTTGCATTCGAGCCTGACGGTGCTCGTGTTGGTCGAGCCCGCGTTTTCCTCGAACCGGGCCAAGGCCACCGGCGAGGCGTACAGGCGCCCCCACGCCTGCGAGTCAACGACCACGGGGGCTGGAATATCCTTGCTGACCCGGCGGGTCAGGTTCCACACGGAAGGGGCGCCCTGGCCCGCCGGGAAGATGTAGAACTCCTCCCCGGCGGTGGCCGTCGCCCGCAGCGTGTCGAGGTCCGCGTCGGTGTCGGGATCGACGATCAACGTGTCGGCGTTGTAGCCGGCTGCGGCGATCGTCTTGATCGCGTTGCGGATCGACACGAGCAGCGGGTTGCCGCCCGGTGCCTCGTATCCGGTGGTGGCGAGCGCGGTCAACACGAGGTAGTCGAGCCCGGCGTTGAGCGCGAGCCTGAGGTCGGTGTTGATCACCGACACGATCGGCGCCTGCTGCAAGTAGATGTTCGGGACGCCACTAACGATCGCCGGAACCGTCTTCAGCGGCAGGGTCACGAGGTCGAACGTCGAGCCGACCTCCGGCTTTGCGCCCGTCTCGTCGATGTCCTGCACATGGGCCGAGCCGGAGACGGCATCACGGCCGGTTTGGGTGAACGTCGAGATGGCGGTCGCGTCAGGACCGACGGCGACGGTGGGGAACACCGGCCAGGCGTAGCGGCGGTCGGCGCCGAGCGGTCCGGCGAGCCGTCGCACCGGCGACAGCTCCTCGGTCGTGCCCGACCATGTGATCGCCCGGGCCTCGAACTCGCGGAACGGGATCTCGGCACGCTCGCCCGGGAACCCGGCGGCACGGAACTCGTCGGCGAGCGTGGTCGCGGCTGTCGGCGCGAGAGCGCGGTCCTCGACGCGCAGGCTGCCCGCCGGCGGCCTCGACGGCTCCTCCGTGGAGGGTTGGTGCGCTGCGGGTTTCGGTGGTCTCTGATGGCGTCTCGACGGCGCGACTCGGTGTTCTGCTCGGGCACTTGGCCCTCCTCGGTTTCGTGTGACCGCAGCTCGACGGCTGCGGCCGGGTATGCGGGGTTTGCGGTGATGCTCACGTCGCGCAGCTCGGCGATCACTCGAACGTGGCGAACGTCGCCACGCCACTCGTCACGAGCCGACTCTCATTCGCCAACTGGCGGCGCGAAGGTCGCCGCGCTCGACCGCCTCGACGATGTCCTGACGGCTGCGGGGCGGCTCAGCGGACCAGTGCACGCCGTCTGCGCGTTCCTCGAGGTGCAGCGTGCCGGGATGCCGGGCGAGCGGCACCCCGGCGTGCTCGACGGTCAAGGTCAGGTCGTCGAGGTGAGCACCACGCAACGCGGTCGGCTCGATCACCTCACGCCACCCGCCCATGTCCCGGCTCTCGACGCCGAACGGCATCGACGCCTCGGAGTCGACGGCCGTCGACTTCAAGCGGCTGTGACCGCTCCTCGATCTCGCCGGCGACGGGACGGTCAGGCACTCGGATCCTCCGTTCGTGGGGACGGCTTCGGCGGGCGGTGCGGTCGGCACCACAACGACCGGCGCGGGCGCTGTGGGCACGTCCTCGGGCGTCTCGTCGGGCAAGTTCTCCAACCGCCGCACCTCGGCCCTGGACATCCATCCGGTGGTCGGGTTGAGCGCCGCGCGTAGAAGCCCGCACGGGTTGCGCTGTCCGGTCGCAGCAGCGCGTCGAGCAGGAACTCGACGAAGACCGTGGACGGACTCAGGTCGGGATCGCCGGCGAACGCCTGCTCGATCACCACGAGCCACGGGTCAGCGAGAACTTCGCGAAGCTGAGGGCCTGCCATCCGGCGTTCGCGTACGTCATCGACTCCCGAACGGCGGCGCCGATCATCCACGGCGGCACCCGGAAGATGCGGGCGATCTCCTGCGGTGAGAGCTGGCGTTGCGCGACGAACTCGGCGTCGGCCATCGACAGGCGAGCGCCTGATATTGCATGTCGCCCTCGCCGGTCAACACCAGCAGCTTGTCCGGCGTTCGCCTCCCCTGGAAGGTCGCCCTCCCAGTCGGAGCGGATGTCCTCGGCGGCGCCCGGTTGCGCTGAGCGCCAGCCGGAGACGCGGAGCACGCCGCCGGGGCGTCCGGCGTTCTTGGCGAAGCTGTCGGCGTGGGCGGCGAGGTTCTGCGCGAGCCCGAGCGCCTGCCGGGCCTGACCGATCGGCGAGATCCCGACGATCCCGTCGACCGACAGCGCCTTGATGTGCAGGATGTCGGCGGTGCCGAGCGGCACGCCGCTCGGGTTCGCCCCGGTCGGGTCCTGGTAGAGTGTAGACCGGCTCGCCGGCGCTGAGCGACACGTTCACCGCCGCCGGATCAAGCGCGGCGAGCTGCGCCACGATCCCGTCAGCGTCCCTGAACTTGCCGACGAAAGCGTTGCCGTGCAGGTTGAGGTGCGAGACGATCGTCCCGATCAGGTTGGCGGTCGTGTTGCCCGGGCGCGGGCCGTGCGATCAGATCGGTGATCCGCCCGGAGAACCGCTCCCGGGAACCGTCCGGCAGCCGCCGGTAGGCGACGAGCGGCAACGATGCGGCCGTGTCGGCGAGCACGCGCACGCACGCGAGCACGTCCGCGATCCGTAGCGCGTCCTGCGGGCCGATGTCCCCCATCCCGTAGGTCGGGTAATAGCGTCGGGTACTCCGGCCACGTCGTCGGCCGTCGCAGCGACCGGTCCTCGATCGTCTCTGACCGCTTCCGTGCGAAACAACCCATAGAGCAAAGCCGTATCTCACGAACGGTCGTACGATTGATAGGCGACCGTCTATGTCCTTCGCCGCCTTCTGCAAACTGATCGGGCTCGACCTAGAGCCGTTCCAGCGCAAGATCGCCAGCGCCGCGTCATCGCCCCGAACGCGAACTCGCGGTCCTCTCCCACGCGGGCAACGGCAAGACCGCCCTGCCGGCCGCCTACGCGCTGTGGCACTTGATCGAGCGTCCCGGGCACGTCTACTGCGCCGCCGCCAGCCGCGAACAGGCCCGCATCCTCTACGAGTTCGCCGCCGGCTACGCCCGCGAGCTCGACGACTACCCGAGCTTGTCGACCGGCACCTCGAACTGCGGTGGTGCCCCGATCCGAACCGACCCGCGCGTCTTCACCCGCCACCTTCGCGTCCTCGCCGCCGACGCGCCACGCCTGCACGGCCTGACCTACGGCTTGGCCGTCGTCGACGAGCTGCACGCCCATCCCAACGATCAGGTCTACTTGGCGTTGCTGACCGCGCTGGCGAAGCAGCCCGGCGCGAAGCTGATCGTCATCTCATCGCCGGGCAGGGCGCTGACAGTCCGCTCGGCAGGCTCCGCGCCCGTGCGCTGGCCCACCCCTCGGTCAAGGTCCGAGGAGCGTTCACGGACGCTCGCGGCCCGTCCCTGCGGATGTTGGAGTGGTGCGTGCCAGAGGACGTGCCACTCATCGCCGCAGAACGTGAAGCGGGCGAACCCGGCCTCGTGGATCACGATCGGCCGCGCTGGCCGCGCAGCAGGAAGCCGTGCCCGATCTCGCGTTCCGCCGTTTCCACGCCGGCCAGTGGACCGAACGCGAAGGGCACTGGCTCCCGCCCGGGGCGTGGCAGGCGTGCGTCGGCTAGCCCGAGCTCGTTACTGGTGAGTCGATCTACGTCGGCGTCGACATCGGCGGCGGCGGCACCGAGGGCGACACGGCCGTCGTCTGGATCAACGCGGCCGGCCACGTCGGCGCCGCAGTGTTCTCCGGCGAGAGCGGAGTCCTCGATGCCCGTGACCTGATCGAGGAGCTGGCCGCGACCTACAGAATCGAGGAGGTGGCGTTCGACCCGTGGCGAGCCAGCCAGATCGCGCAGGAGCTACAACAGCGCGGCGTCCGCTGCTCCGCGTTCCCGCAGACCGATGCGAGGATGATCCCGGCCTCGAAGGGCCTGCACCGCGCGATCGTCGAACAGCGGCTCGTGCTCCCCGCCGACGGCACGCTCGCCGGCCATGCCGCGAACGCGGTCGCCAAGCAGTCCCGGCGTGGATGGCGGATCGACCGGCCCTCCCGCGCCGCCGGAGAGAACATCGACGCGATCATCGCCCTCGCGATGGCCCTCGACCGGCGCGACCATCAGCCCGCAGGACTCGAAGTCGTCGGGTGGATGTGATGCTGAAGCCCTGCCTCGTCTGCGGACGGCTCACCCCCGGCTCGTACTGCGCCCGCCACGAGCCACGCAACGGCTCGACCCGATCATGGCGGCGGGTGCGGGCGCAGGCGCTCGAACGGGACGGTTACCGCTGCCAGGCTTGCGGCGCACCCGCCACCGAAGTCGATCATCTCCTGCCCGTGATCGACGGCGGCACCGATGCGGCGGGCAACCTCCGGTCGCTCTGTACGGCCTGCCACAAACGCCGACACAGCCCCGCGTGAGAGGGCTGCGCGGGCTGCAACACGGCCCTATCTCCGCTCTAGCCTGCCGGCGGTAGCCCGAGGTCGGTACGAACGACGTTGGCCGCAGTAGCCGCCTTCGCGTTGTCCGCAGCGAAGTGCTGAGTCCAGGTTGGCAAGGTCGAAGCGTTCTGTGCGACGATGCTCCTCAGGTCGCCTTCAGTTAGGGCGTCAGCCCCTATGAGCGCACGGACGTCCTGCGCGATCGGTGGGTACTCCTGTGCCAATCGTAGGAGCTGTGAATCGGCTCGGACCAGTGCATCTGCGAGATGGAAAGCGGAGGGCCCAGCGGCCGTTGGTGCCGGTGAAGTCTTTACGACGGCGTCATACGCTGCTGTCGCCGCGTTGAGTGGCGCCACTGCCGCGAGATACCGCTTTCCTGCTTGCTCGCGCGTCATCGCCACGGAGCTGCTACTCGCTGTGGATTTCGCCGACGTGCTGGCGACAGTCGTCGTTGAGCTGGTCGTCTGACTCGTTGTCTGCGTTGACTTGGTCGTAGCCGAGCTTCCGCAGCCCGACATAACCGCACTCATCAGTGCCACCGCTGCAACCATGCGTTTCGGTGCGACCGCCATTATTGACCGGCGGCAGCATATTCGATCTCCGCTCTTTCGCCGACCTATCGGCCAAACCGAGAGCCATGTTTGCGCCACCGGCGAGGGCTATGTCCGCCGGACGCGCTCAGAAAAACGAAACTGGCAGGGGACCCTACTCTCCCCACCCGGATGCCCCGCGAACCGTGGCTCCTACGGAAGCAGGAGCCGTAGCTACGCCGGTTGTTCTCGCGGCGGCTACCGACAAGGCTGATAACCCTCTTAGGGCCATTCTGAGGAGGGTGGACAACATGCCAAACAGAAACGTTTGGCGGGGGCTCGCCGGTTTGCTCGTTGGCGCTGTGCTGCTGGCGGCATGCGGCTCGACCAGCAGCAACACAAGCAGCGAGAGCAGCGCGAGCAGCGAGAGTTCGGCGTCCGCTGCGAGTCAGGCAGCCCTTGCCGTGTACACGACATGCCAACAGCAGGTGGGGCCGTTTATCGACGCGCTTGGCACTTTCCAGAGTCGTCTCACGGTTGGGATGAACTACACCGAGTACTTCAGCAAGCTGGGTGACGGGAGAGTGGCGTACGACGCCGTGCCTACCAAGCAGATGGCGCCGGAGTGCCTCATCACGGTGGGTGTCAAAGCCGAGGACGCGCTCAACCAATACGTCAAGGCGGCGGATGTCTGGAACAAGTGCTTCAAGGACGTGAACTGCTCCAACGACTCGATCAACCCCAAGCTGCAGGGCTACTGGACAAGCGCCTCTACCAAGATTGACGAGGCCAAGAGCGCCTTGGAGGCACTCAAGACTCCCAGCAGCAGCAGCACCACAACGACCGGGTCGCTCTAAATGCCAGGCCTGAGCGCCGCGAGTACAGGAGTTCTCGCAGCGCGCCCGCTGGCGACAGCCCTCGGCTCGATGGCACGCATGAAGGGGGTTCAGAGAATTTCCCGGTCCGGCCTCGTGTGTCCACGCTCGCTGGACCGGGATCCTCGGACTGCTTACTTAGTGACGGAGCAACCGAGCCTCGGCCGCGCGCTTCATGGCCTGGTAGCGCGCGTGATCCGCAGCGGCATCGTGGGCGACTGCGCCCGAGTTGAGCTTTGCGCAGATCGCCTGGAATTCGTACTGGAGGGGGATGCTGCTGTCGTTGTACACGAAGCCGCCAACGAAGTAATGGAAGCTCTCTAGGAAGCCCACGCCGAGCCCGTAAGTGTCCGAGCCCGTGCCGGTCACGACCCAGCCAGATGGACAGTTCGCGTCATCCTTGGTGGCGCCGTTGGTCTGCCCCGGTTGCAGTGTGAGCTTCGGTCCGGTGACTTCTTTGATCGAGGCGATCCCGGGCGGCCCCCGGAATCCCCTCGGCCCCCGGAAGCCTCGTGGCCCCCTCGGTCCGGCCGTGGCGGCGTGTGCCCTGATGGTCGGCATCGGCTGGGATGCCGAGGCGATGCCCGTGATCGCGAGCACTAGGCCCGCGAGAGCCATCGCGCGCGCAGTCCAGTCCCTGCTGGTCTTGTCCCTGCTGGTCTTGTACGTCATACGTGCCCCTCTCCTGTTGTGATGCACGTCCCTATGACGCTCTCGCCCGCGCAGCGTCTGCACCCGATTCTCTCCGCGACAGACGACGGATTGCAAGGCAGTCGCCCTGGCAACAGTGATCGCGACGCCTCCTGGGGGCATCGCTCTCGAAGCGGCGAGGACGGTCGGCGCGGCGGCGGTCCACGGTAACCGGACTAACCCAAGAGCTAACCCAATGCGCCCCAAGAACGACGAAACCCCCCCGAATCTACGAGGGTTTCGCAGTACCGCTACCGGGATTCGAACCCGGGTTTCCGCCGTGAGAGGGTGGCGGAGCATCCGGCACCGTCTCGCAAAGTTTGCTATTTACAGGGCAAACCTGAAATCGGTCGAACGGCCGACCGCCCCAAATGTTCGGGAGATGTTCCCATCTGGTTCGGACGGCCGTCCTCCTCGTCCAGCCGGTTTCAGGCTTCGCAGCCGGACCGTCGGCTCGCGCGCCGCCGCGCACTCGACCTCGTCGTCCGACAGCGGGAGAAGGATGGTGTAGCCGTGGGCGCAGTCGTCGGCCCCGTCGAATGTTGTCAGCCTTGGCGGCGAGGAGAACCATCCACGCCCACGTCAATCGCGTGCGAGGCGGCGCGTGCCGCGCCCCAGCTCCCGAAGATCGCGGTGACTGCGCTCGCGGAAGGCCATTCGCCGGCGCCGAGGCGCTGCAAAGCTTCGCCGCCACGCCGGCGCGCATGCGTCGTCGACCAGTCGTAGGACGACGGGAGCCGCCCGTATCGGGAGCGCCACTCGCGCATCGCCTCGAGAACGCGATCGCGCGTCCAGCGCCGCTCGATTGCGCCGGGATGGCAGCGCTTGCAGTACGCGTAGGCGTCGCCCTTGCCATTGCGCGGCTGCGTGTAGGCGCCGCAGCCCCGGCACACCCCCACGTAGCGAGCCTTCACCACGCGGGCCTTCTCCCCCGTCGGGTCTGATGCATCTAAAGGGCGTAGCGTGCCCGAGGTCCCGAGAGGAGCCCGCCGTGACCAGCAAGCCCCGTGCCGTGGCCGTCGTCCGTGTCAGCGCCCAGGGCGACCGCGCAGAGGAGCATTTCCACTCTCCTGATGTGCAGCTCGACAGCGCCAAGCGGTGGGCGCGCAAGCGCCGCGAGCGGTTCGTCGCGCACTTCCCCGAGATCGACGTCTCGGGCAAGCGCCCGCTCGTCAAGCGCCCCGGCCTGCTCAAGGCCGTCGAGATGATCGAGGCCGGTCAGGCTGACCACATCGTCGTCGCCTATTTCGACCGGCTGGTGCGGTCGCTGCAGGTGCAGCTGGAGGTGATCGAGCGGGTCGAGAGGGCCGGTGGCGAGATCTTCGCGCTGGACCACGGCAAGCTGACTAACGGGACCGCCGCCACGCGGCTGTCGACGAACATGATGGGTGCGGTGTTCCAGTACTTCGCTGAGGTGACCGGCGAGAAGGTGACGGCCGCGCAGGCGCGCGCGGTGGCGCGCGGGGTGCTGCCGAACTCGCGGATCGTGCCCGGGTACATGCGCGGCGAGGACGGTGTGCTGGTGGTCGTGCCTGAGCTGGCGCCGGTCGTGCGCGAGGTATTCGAGCGCCGCGACCGGGGCGCCACGATCGTCGAGCTGCAGGCGTTCCTGCTCGAGCGCGGGATCGAGCGGTCGGTCGCCGGCGTGGCGTCGATGTTGCGCTCGCGGATGTACCTCGGCGAGATCCGTTTCGGCGAGCTGCACAACCCGAGCGCTCATGAGCCGATCATCACCGATCGCGGCCTGTTTGAGCGCGTGCAGCGGCGGACGGTCTTGCGCGGGCGTCAGGCCAAGTCTGAGCGGCTGTTGGCGCGTCTCGGTGTGTTGCGCTGCGGGACGTGCGGGTCGCGGATGGTGATCAACAGCTCCAGCGGCAACTACCGCTGCGGTGACACGAGCGCGAATCCGTGCCGGGGGCGAGCGGCGGTCAAGGCCGACCGCGTCGAGGAGCTGGTGCTGGACGCCGTCCGGGCGTATTCGGCTATGGCTGACGCGCACGGACGGGCGTCGCGCAAGCATCAGATCCGCGAGGCGGACGAGGCGATCGAACGCGCCAACGCACATCTCGATGCCACGATCCGGCAGCTCGGCGAGCTTGGATTGTTAGGCCGGCCCGCGAGCCAGCAGACCCTGGAGAAACTGACCGCGGCGCTCGATGACGCGCACACCGCCCGGGCCCGACTCGGCGATCAGGGCGAGAGCGATGTCATCGGCCCAGACGAGATCGACAAGCTGCGCGAGCCCGCGAAGCGCTTAGCGGCTTGGCGACGGCTGATCACGGACATCGTCCAGTCGGTTACGGTCGCGTCGGCGATGACGGCGGATGGGCGACCCAGTCGCCTATGGGACCCTCGCCGAATCGACATCAGGTTCCGGGGCCAGCATCCATAGGGAAGCCGCCAGCAGCGACTTCTCGCGCTTCCGTCGACACATCCTCCGGTCGTACGACTCGCACAGTCTGCCGACCGTCCCCGAGTCCGCCATCGTCGTCCGGCACAACTTCCCGGACCGCGAGAAGCAACGAAGCGACACCGGCGATCGCCGGTGTCGCGAGATTCGTCCCTTCCCGCAGCGACGTTGGGGTCGTTGCGGGTGGCTGCTTCGCCGCGCGAATGACAGTTAGGTGCGCTTGCAAGTCACCGCGGATCGGCCTTCCAGCAAGCACATCCGCGGCTCCCGCCAACGCGTCATAGCAGGGCTCGGTGCGAGCTCACCGGCGACCGGCCGAGCCGACGACACGCCGCGTCTCGAGATTGGCTGTGATTGAACGAGGGTTGCCCCGGCCGTAGCGGGCAGGAGGTCGGCCCTCCGGATCGAAAGCTGTGGGTCAGGCGCGCGCGGTAGCAGCCGCGCGGCCGGGCTAGCGAAATACGGAGGACCGACCTGGGCTCACGTTACGTGATGGGCCGGGCTGATCCTGCTCGTCTTCCTCGGAAAGGAGGGGAGTTGCTGTGCTGCACGTTGGGTTGGATCTGAGCCGCAGGCGGGTCGACGTGTGCTTGATCTCGAGCGAGGGTGAGCTGGTCGAGCACTTCCGAACGCCCGCGGACCGCGACGGGCTGTACGGGCTCACGCGGCGGGTGGCGGTATACGACGAGCCGGTGCGCGGGGTCGTCGAGTCGATGAACGGCGCGCGGTTCGTGCACGACGAGCTGGTCCGCTACGGGTGGGAGGTGCTTGTCGCCGACGCGCAGCGGGTCAAGGGACTGGCGCCGTTGGCGTGCAAGACCGACAAGATCGACGCCCGGGTGCTGGCGGAGCTGTCGTTCCGCGATCTGGTGCCGGCGATCTGGCTGCCGACGCCCGAGCTCCGCCAAGAGCGTGAGCGCTCGAGGTGGCGGCTGCACCTGGTCAAGCACCGTTCGATCCTCAAGAACCGAGTGCACGCGTCGCTGATCGCGTTCGGCCATCAGGTCCCGATGGCCGACCTGTTCGGCGCCGGCGGTCGCCGGTTGCTCGCCGGCCTGGATTTCCCCGAGCCGTGGCTTTCTCACGTCCGGGCGAGCGTTGAGCTGATCGACGATCTCGATCGGCGGATCGGCGAGATCGAGCGCTGGCTGCAGCGCTCGGGCGCTGATCATCGCTACATCCCGCTGTTGATGACCGCTCCCGGGATCGGCTGGGTCACCGGCTTCACGGTCGCCGCCGAGATCGGCGACATCACTCGCTTCTCATCGCCGGTCAAGCTGACCGGCTACACCGGCCTGTGCCCGCGGGTCAACCAATCCGGCGAGGTCGACCGCCGCGGCCCGATCTCCAAGCACGGACCCCGATACCTGCGCTGGGGCCTCATGGAAGCAGCGATCCACGCCTCCTCGCACCCGCTCTACAAGGAGCGCTACCAGCGCACCAAGCGCCGCCTCGGCCGCCAACGCGGTGCGAAAGTCGCGCAGATCGAGCTCGCTCGCAAGCTGACCGAGGCGATCTGGTACATGCTGACTCGCAACCAACCGTTCAAGCCCTTCGCTCCGGAAGGCGCCATTTCTCGCCTGACTGCCTGACAGTCCCTTTTTGACATGCGCCGCCGGAGCGAGCCCCGATAACACCTGGTCCTCGAAGTTCGATGAAGCGATAGAGACATGGGCACTGCTCCACACCATCACCCCCAACCCGCCCGCGCACCCTGACAACGTCCTGCCAGGTTCACGCTGTCGTGTCAAGCGCCATCAGCCCTACTGTCCACTCCAGTGCTCTTGCTGAGGCGCTTGACACGGCCAGCGTTCACCCGGCGATCAACAGTGAGGCTGTCAGACATCTGACAGCGAACCGGCGAGGGACTTGACACCGGGCCCTCGTTCATAGAGGCGAGGAGCAGGAGTTTGCCGCGCCGCCGGTGGGCACCTGCTTCCCTGCAAATACGTAGGTTCCGACGCGCGGGTTGCCGAGGCCTGCGGCATTCACCACCGTGCAGAGAACGCACTGGCGATGATGAGGAGGCCGGCTGCATTCGGCCCCTCGGGCGACAGGGGCTCTCACGCCGTGATGGCGTGAGAGGCTTCTGAGGTCGTTATGCCCGACCGACAACGGGCTTGTAGTTCGGCTGTGGTGCGCGGGTGCTGGGCTGGGGATGAAGCGGGCGCGCGGTGGCGCCGTCGGTGGCCGCCGGCTGCAGGTGGTCGCGGTGTTGGGTGAGGATTGCCCAAACCAGCGGCGCGACGACCATCACGATCACGCCGAGCGCGAGGACTGCGTTGAGAATCGCCGTGGTGAGCATCATGAAGCTCCTATGTCGCGGTTTCTCGTCTGCCCCTAAGTCCGGCTGGTTTGGCCAGTCTCTTGAGGCGATGTGATGAGCTTGCCGGGTGATGGTTATGGAACGGCAATGGCCCGGCAGCGGGTCAGAACACGCGACATAGCGGCCTGGAAACGCTGTGGAACAATCGTCGCCCATGTCGTCTGCTGCGCGGGTTCTGGTGGTTGATGATGAGCATTCGCTTCGGAAGCTTCTGCGCCTGTATCTCGAGAAGGAGGGCTATGTGGTGGTCGAGGCAGAGAATGGCCTGGATGCCCTGTCGCGGCTGCGCCGCGGGGGGATCGACCTCGCGCTGGTCGACGTGATGCTCCCTGAGCTCGACGGGTTCGAGGTGGTCAGGCGGATCCGCACCGAGTCGGCGATCCCGATCATTCTGATCACCGCGCGCGGCGAGGAGGCGCAGCGGATCGCCGGCCTGGAGCTCGGTGCCGATGACTATGTGGTCAAGCCGTTCTCGGCGCCGGAGGTGGTCGCGCGGGTGCGGGCGCAGCTGCGCCGCGCGCGCGGGCACTTCGGCGCGGGGGAGCCGCTTCGGATCGGGGCCGTGGAGCTCGACCAGGAAGCGCGGCGGGTGACGGTCGACGGGCGAGAGGTGGAGCTCACGCGCCGGGAGTTCGATCTGCTCGCGGCGCTGCTGCGGGATCCCGACCGCGTGCATACGCGGGACGCGCTGCTCGAGCTGGTTTGGGGGTCGACCTACCTTCAGCCAAAGACCGTTGACGTGCACATCGCAGGCCTGCGACGGAAGCTGGGAGACGCGGTGAAGATCAGCTCGTTGCGCGGCGTGGGGTACCGCCTGGAGCCCTAGATGTTCACCCGCGCCCCGTCTCTGCGATTTTGGCTGCTGGTCGCGATGATCGCGAGCGCCGTCATCGGTCTTGGGGCGGCAGTGCTCCTGTTCAACCATGTGCAGAGCGCCAGCGAGCACACGGCCGATGCCGCAAAGGCGCGTGAAGAAGCGCGCGCGATCGCGGCCGAGGTCGAGGCCGGCGCCGACCAGAACCGACTGGCAGGTCTGCAGAAGCTTCTAGCCAGCGACCAAGTCACGGTCGAGCGCGGCGCGCGGACAATCTTCCGGGGCCCGCGACCCATGGGGCGCGATCTCGAACTACAAGTAGAGGCTCGGTTCGCGGGGGGCGTGGTCAGGCTCGCCGACTATTCCTCGCCCGGCCATAGCGCCACACTCGATCTGACGCTTATAACCGCGGGGGTGCTGGCACTGGTGATCGCCGCCGCGATCATCGCCGCCACCCTGGTCACCCGGGCTGTCCGGGCGCCCGTCCAGCGCGCGATCAACGCCGCCGAGCGGGTCTCCAACGGCGACTTCACCGCCCGCATGGGCGCCTCAGGTCCGGAGGAGCTGGTCAAGCTCGGTAGCGCGTTCGATGACATGGCGGCCCGGCTCGAGCAGGCCGATCGCGATCAGCGGCAGTTCCTGGCCGACGTGGCCCACGAGATCGCCACGCCGGTGAACGCGGTCTCCGGATTCGCGCTCGCGCTCGCCGACGGCGCCGCGGAAGGCGAACAGGAGCGACGCGAAGCGAAGACTGCGATCGATACCCAGACACGCCGCCTGCGCGATCTGCTGCGCGATCTGCGCGAGCTCACCCAACTCGATCTCGCCGAGGGCCTGCGGGTAAGCCCCGTCTCGCTGCGGCTGTTCGGGGAAACGCTGGTGGCGAGCTTTCAGCCGGCTGCCCGGGAGGCCAACGTGGATCTGCACCACGCGGCCGATGAGCGCGAGGTTCTGACCGACGCTCGGCTGCTTGAGATGATCGCCTCGAACCTCCTCTCAAATGCGATCCGCTACACCCCTCCCGGCGGCTCGGTCGAGCTCGAACTCCTCCGTCGGGGAAACGAACTGGTGCTGCGCGTCCGCGACACCGGCGTCGGGATCCCGCCCGAGCACCAGAAAAGGATCTTCGAGCGCCTTTACCGTGTCGACAGCACCCGCGACCGCGCCACTGGCGGCTCCGGCCTCGGCCTCGCGATCGTCCACCGTGCGGTCCAAACCCTCGGCGGCCACGTCGAACTCGACAGCACCCCTGGCCAAGGCAGCGAATTCCGCGTAATCCTCCCCGCTGACGGCGCAGCCGCACAGCCAGCGGCTGACGCAGACGAAGAGCGAAACACGCTTTGGCTATAGCCCGCCCAGTTGCGTGACCACATGCACCCCCAAATCCGCCCTATTGGGGCAGCTTAGAATAGTCCTGCATCGTTGCCGCCACGAGCACCTCCGTGCCGTCCTCTCGAGACTTGGTTTGCGCGGATAGGGCGTCTCAGCCGTTGCTCTTGGCGCCGATGACGCCACCAATCCGGTCCGAGCCTCGAGATCCGCGCGTTGCGGGCGCACCGAACGATCGGCGCTGAGCATCGAGCGGAACAGAATGCGGGTCTCGAGCCTTTGGCCCGGGCGATACTTCGGCGGCGGCGTGTGCGGCTTCCCGTCCTCGGCGGCGGAGCGGCGACGCTAGGCAGGCTGGATGAGCTGGATCGTGTTGCCATCCGGGTCTTTGAACCACGCTGAGCTGCCGACCGGCGTCGTGAGCACGTGGTCGACCATCTTGAAATCGCCGAACTCGACTAGGTCGAACTCCACCCCGCGCCTCACGAGCTCGCTCACGTCGGCGGCCACGTCCGTGCACCAAAACCGCACCTGGGTGTGGTCGGCCAGATTTGGCGACGGGCGCCCGTAGACGAGCAGCGTCGTGCCGTCCCCACCCTCGAAGAGCAGGTGGTTCGGGATCGTCTCGGGAGACAAGGTCAGGCCGACCTTGTCCTCGTAGAACTCGCGGCTGCGTTCGAGATCAGTCGAACCGACCACCGCCGAGATCCTGTTCTGAGCGACCAAAGTGTGCCTCCTCGAGGCTCGAGGGCGATTCGCGGCCCGTGATTGTCAGCGTCGGCGAAGCCGAGGCTGATCCGTCACCGCCACCCTAACCGAGCGCGTGCTGAGCGTCTCGGATTCCGCGCGTTGCAGGGAGGGTTGGCGGAGCAGCAAGATGCTCGTGCCGGGAGCAGAGCAGGGCGCTCGCGACGGTCACGGCCTGCCGGCTCGATCGATGGGACGCTGCTGGATTACGCCTACACCGGCCATCGCGGCGCGGCTGCTGCTTCGGTGCGCGACGGGAAGCGCGCAGGCGCTTGCCGAGTCGCCGCTGAGGCGCTTGCAGCTGCCGATGTTTCGGCTGGCGCGGAGCGTCTCGCCGAGTTCCGCCCGGGCAACGGTCTGGTGTTCAGGCTGGTGGGTGCGATGCCCGAGATTGGCGACGAAAGTGCTCATGACCTGTGTGCGCTTTCGGCACTCGAACCGCCGTGCACGGCGCCGGTGTCGGGCCGCTGAGCCCGCCCAGCGCACCTCATGGTCGCGGTGATCGGCCGCGGAGCTATGCGGAGGGTTGATCAGTGGTTCTTGCCGATGCTCCCATCTGGTCCGCGGGTTTACCGTCGCCCATGCGCGTCAAAAGGCGCGGTAGGCATGCGGGAGGGGTCAGATGAAGGCAATGATCCAGGATTTGTACGGGTCGGCCGGAGACGTTCTCGCACTCGCGGACGTCAGCATGCCGGTTGTGGGCGACGACGAGGTGTTGATCCGAGTCCACGCGGCGGGCGTCGGTCCCGATGTTTGGCACTCCGTGACCGGCCTACCGTACTTGGTGCGGCTAATGGGGGTCGGGCTTCGCAAACCGAAGGCCCGTGTGGTCGGCAAGGACGTTGCCGGGACGATCGCGGCGGTCGGCAAGGCGGTAACGCAGTTCCAGCCGCAGGACGAGGTGTTCGGCGTTTGTCCGGGCGCCTTCGCCGAGTACGCTTGCGCGCACCCCGACAGGCTCGCGCCGAAGCCGGCGAACCTGGGCTTCGTGCAGGCGGCGGCAGTTCCGGTCTCGGCGTGCGCCGCCCTTCACGGTCTACGCGACGCGGGCGGCCTGCAAGCCGGACAGACGGTGCTGATCGTCGGCGCCTCGGGCGGCGTTGGCACGTTCGCGGTACAGCTCGCCAAGGCGTTCGGCGCGGACGTCACCGGCGTGTGCCGCACGGGGAAGTTGGACCTGGTTCGATCGATCGGCGCCGATCGTGTCATCGACTACACGTGCGAGGACTTCGCCGACGGGGCACACCGCTACGACCTGATCCTCGACACCGCGGGGAGACGCTCGCTGTCGCACCTGCGGCGCGCGCTTGCCCCCCGGGGAACGCTCGTCCTCGTCGGCGGCGAGGGAGGCGGGCGGTGGGCGGGCGGCTTCGATCGCCAGCTGCGGGCGGTCGTGTTGTCCTTGTTCGTCCGCCAGACGCTACGCTCGCTGATCTCGACCGAGCGCCGGCAGGACCTTCTCTTCCTGAAGGGCCTGATCGAAGACGGCAAGATGACGCCGATCGTCGACGGGACATACGAACTCGACGATGCTGCGCAGGCGCTCTGCGATGCCGACGAGGGCCACAGCCGCGGCAAGCTCGTCATCGCCATGGCCAGCGACCGGCTCCAGCAGCCTGCGTTGGTTCCGGCGCGTCCCATGGAGGTGCCGTGATGCTCGAGGTAGCCGTCGCGTGCTCGACGTGCTCGACGCCCCGCGCACGGACCAGCACATGACGCCAAGTGCTGAAATTATGCCGCCCCTCCAGCCGCCGAGAAGATCAAGAGGCTGGCACCCGCGGCCCCTTCGTGTAGAGCAGACGCGCTCCGATTCGGCCAGACGGCAGCAGTCAGCTCACGGCAACGAATCGGATCGGTGCCCGGGCGAACGGTCGGGTTGATTGCTGGTGCGTTCGCGCAACGCTCCGGCGTGTGCGCGGATGCTGGGATCGCGGCGCACTTTGAACACGCTGGCGAGCGCGGTCGCGGCGAGCACGATGGCGATCACCGCCAGGGACGAACCGGTCGAGATCTCAGGGATCGCGTGGTTCTGCTGGTGGGCGAACTCGAGCACGAGCTTGATGCCGATGAAGGCGAGGATGAGCGCCAGGCCGGTGGAGAGGTAGACAAGCCGGTCGAGCAGCCCGGACACCAGGAAGAACAGGGCGCGGAGGCCGAGGAGCGCGAATGCGTTGGCGGCGAACACGATGTAGGCGTGCTGGGTGACGCCGAACACTGCGGGAATCGAGTCGAACGCGAACAGCACATCGCTGCTGCCGATCGCGATCAGCACCAGTAAGAGCGGCGTGAACACGCGATGGCCATCGACTCGGGTGAGGATCCGTCCGTGTTCGTAGTCGCTGCTGAGCGGTAGCGCGCGGCGGGCGATGGCGACGAGGGCGTTGTCCTCCGCGGAGGGGTCCTCGTCGCGGTGGCGGAACAGCTGGACCGCGGTTCCGATCAGGGCCAGTCCGAAGAGCAGGAACATGAACGAGAACGCGGCCAGCAGCGTGGCCCCGAGCGCGATGAACACCGTCCGCAGACCAAGCGCGATCGTGATCCCGATGGTCAGTGCCTTGGGTTGCTGCTCGGCGGGCACCGAGAAGGCGTTGATGATGATCAGGAACACGAACAGGTTGTCGACCGAGAGGCTCTTCTCGACCACGTATCCGGCGAAGTACTGCGTGCCGAGATCCCAGCCGGCCAGGAGCCCGAACACGACCCCGAACGACATCGCGACGGCGATGTAGAAGGCCGACCAGCGGGCTGCCTCGCCGAAGCGCACGGGGTGCGCGTGGCGCCCGAGCAGCAGCCAGTCCAGAGCCAGCAGCGCTGCGATCACGGCGAGGGTGATCGCCCAACCCGCGGCGGTTACCTGCTGCACCGGGCTCTCCTGGCCACCCGTAGATACGAGATCCAAGGCCGGCACGGCACGGGAGTTCCGTCGCTAGCGCTCGCGTGGGCGGCGGCGGGTCGCCGATCGGGCGAGTCAGGGGTAGACACTCCGCTCGCCGCCGCCGATGCGGCGAGATCTGCGGCCACGTGGATCATGCGCTGGCTAGAGGATCGTCCGCAGGCCGTGGACGGCCGCGGCACCAAGCGCGATTTCGAGCGCAACCCCCGTAACGCCAACCACTATCCCCGCCGTGACGACGGCGAAGTCTTCGAGGAGCACGCCGAGCGAGAGCAGGACCACGCCGAGCGCGGGCAGGGTATCCAGCGCGCTGAAAGGCGGGGCGAAGAAAGCACCGGCCGTGCCGCCGATCACCAGCAGGCCGTAAACGAGATCGGTGAAGCGGCGGTGAAACAGGAAGCTCAACCGAGGGCGCGAGAACCGCTCGAGTCGGCGGATCAGCTTCAACAGCGCCGCAACGAAGCGCTGCTGCTTCTCACCAGCAAGCGCGAGCGCACGCCACCGGTCTGGCAGCCACACCTCGCGCCGTCCGGCGATCAGCTCAAGCGCGAGCAGCGCCGCGATGATCTCAAACACATGCGTCACCCCACCGGTCGGTAGCGGCAGCGCTGGAACGCCGAGCAACAAGACGAGAAGGATCGCGAAGCTCTTATCGCCGAACGCGTCGATGAGACTCCCCACGGTCTTCTCGCCGTCGCCGGTCAGCCACCCTTCAAGCTGATCGCTGAGCGTCGGCGGCCTGTCGCTCGCGGTCATCTGATCGGAGTCTGACCGCTGCGGGCGCGCCAGCGGTGCCTGCCCCAGACGCTCGTCCCGACGGCCGCCTCGATGATCGGACCGATCCGCGGCCGGAGCAGTCACAGCCGGCATGGCCGGCCGTGACTGTCGCTCGGAGGACATACGCGATCACGCCGCGACGGCGAACGCTCGGTCACCGTCCAGCGCCCGCAGCCGCCGAATGCGCTCCGCGAGTGGCGGATGGGTCATAAACAGTGTCGCGAGACCCTGCCGCGGCAGCGGGTTGACCGCATACAGCGACGCCGTGGCGGGATTGACGTTCATCGTGATCGCCTGCGAACCGTGCTCCAGAGTCGCCAGCGCGTCAGCCAGCGGAGCAGCGCGGCCGAGCAGTTGCGCGCCCGTCGCGTCCGCGAGGTACTCGCGCTGGCGAGAAACACCGAGCTGAAGGAGCATCGCCGCGATCGGCGCCAGGATGATCGTTGCCAGCGTTCCGAGCAGCCCCAGCGGCGAGTCCTCCTCATCCGAGCCGCCGAACAGCATCGAGAACTGCAGGACACTCGCGACCGCCGAGATCGCCCCCGCAACCATCGCCGCGATCGTCGCGACGAGAATGTCGCGATTCTTGATATGGCCAAACTCGTGCGCGAGCACTCCCTTGACCTCGTCGGCGGGAAGCTGCGCCAGCAGACCCTCGGTCACCGCCACCGCGGCGTGCCGCGGGTTGCGGCCGGTCGCAAACGCGTTGGGCTGCTGAGACGGGATCACGTGAAGCCGCGGCGCCGGCACCTCGGCGCGGCGCGCGAGGTCCTTGACCACCCGCGCGAGCTCCGGCAGGTGCCCGGGCGGGACTGGCTGAGCGCGGCTCGCGGCGAGCGCGATCTTGTCCGAGAACCAGTAGCCGACCACGTGCATCCCGACGGCCAGCGCGACGAATAGATAGAGCGCGCCGCCGCCGATCGCGCCGCCGATCGCGATCAGCAGCCCGGTCAGGCCTGCGATCAGCAGCCAGGTCCGAATTTGGGTAGCGAAACGAGTCGCTGTGATAGTCATGCTCTCGAGTCTCCTTTCGACTGAGCGCCGTGATTTGACGTTCAGCCGAAGGTTTCTCCCGCCCCTATCTCGGGGCCGGCGCACCCGGGCCACTTGGACCGTACTGACGAGCAACGCCCGTTCGGGGATACTGCCCCCCGGCACGGCTCATCATAGCGCTTGATCCGCCGCCTCAGACACCGCCGCTCGCGCTCAGCGGAAGCTCTTCGCAGCGGCTGATTCTCCCTTAATCCAATCATCCAGCGGACGTCCGACGCGTTGGTCTCAAGACCGCTCCTGTCCGCCCGAATCGGGCAGCCAGGATCGCGGCGTCGACACCCCTCATGAATCCTGTTGGGGTGATCAATGCGCAGGTGGAGACGACCGGGTTCGGTGCGGCGAGCAGCCGTCTCGGCCCGATCGGAGTGCGGGAGCAGCAGCTAGCTCATGGGCGGTGTGACAGGTGCCCCGCGCCGCGTGATTCGCACGAGATCGATGCGGTTCCCGCGTACGGCTTCGACGGTGAGCGAGAACTCGTCGGCGGTGAGGCGTTCGCCAGCGCGTGGGAGGTGGCCGAGCGTGTCGAGCACGAGACCACCGATGGAGTTGTAGGAGGTGGTTTCCGTGTCGAGCTCAATCCCGTAATCCCGTAGGTCGGCGAGGGCGACGTCGCCGCGTACCTGCCACTCCCCGTCGTTCAGCTGTCGCACGGGTCCGGCAGACGGATCGGTCTCATCGGCGATCTCACCGACGATCTCCTCGACGATGTCCTCGATCGCGACGATGCCGGCGGTCCGTCCGTACTCATCCACGACGACCGCAATCGTGCTGCGGGTGCGGCGCAGTTCCGCGAGCAGGGTGTCAAGCGGCTTGGTCTCTGGGACGATCGGTGCTGCGCGGACGACCTCTTCGATGCTGGCCTTCGGTCCCTCCGACAGGATCAGACGAAGCAGTGAGTTGGCGTGGATCACCCCTTTGATGCGGTCGGGATTAGCGTCCTCGGTGACAAGCAGGCGGGTGTGTCCGGACTGGATGCAGAGGTCGGAGGCCGCTCCGGCGTCCGCTGTGATGTCGACCGTGACCACCGTCGGGATCGGTGTCATTACCTGGCGGGCCTGCTGCTCGTGGAGTTCGAACACGCCCGCGAGCATTAGCGCCTCGTCGGGCGCGATCTGCCCGCCCTCGAGCGATTGGGCGATCAGCAGCTTCAGATCGTCTGGCGTGCCGCCCTCCTGGAACGCGACAGAAGGATCGACGCCAAGGACCCGGAGGATCGCGTTGGACGCGCCGTTGAGTCCGGCCACCGCGGGACCGAGCGCTTTCGCAAACCAATACAGCGGGCGGGCCACCGCCCGGGACATCGCCTCGGCGCGCGAGATCGCGAAGAGCTTCGGTACCTGCTCCCCGATGGTGATGTGAAGCGCTGTCGTGAGCACGTAGGCGACCGTCAGGCTGATCGCGAGCGCCAGCCCATGTGAGAGGGCACCGTGGAGCCACGGGTGGATCAACTCGGCGATCGCCGGCTCGCCCAGAAACCCGATCCCTATGGAGGCAAAAGTCACCCCGAGCTGGCAGGCCGCGAGATACTCGCTGATCTCGCCGATCTCGTGCAGCGCGAGCCGCGCGCGCGCATCCCCTTCCGCAATCTGCTCCAAGCGAGAGCGGCGGGCCCGTACCAGCGAGAACTCAGCGGCGACGAAGAACGCGTTCACCAAGATCAACACGAGCATCCCGGCGAGCAGCACCGCGGTCATCGCCGCGCACCAATGCCGGACCTGCCGCAATCGGGGTTCCGCGGCAGGTCACGATCCCCGTGCAGCCCGGCGCAGCGCGCCGCTGACAGTTCGGCCAGGCCGCCGGGCGCGGAAACGCCCTGATTCACGGCCAGCCCGTCGCCGAGGTCCACCCGGGCGACGGAATCGATCCAGACGTCTGACACAGCATGTAAGGATCTCATCGGGCGATCCAGGATCTCTCTAACGGCCCCAGGACCGACGCCTGGGCCATTTGCGCCTCCCAGATCCGCCTACACGCTCCCACGGTCCCACAGGCCAAATCAGCACCGACGGCTGCGTCGGATCAGCAGCGGGTGCGGGACGGAGCAGATGTGGCCACGCCTCCGACGTCCGAACGTTCCACGTCACGAGGCGCGCCCACCTCATCGATCACAAGCCGCGACCGGTTCTCCTGCAGCAGATCTACCCCGTCACCAGGGTCGACGGTCGACAGGATCATCAGCAGATCGGATCCGAGATCGAGGTTCACGCGCGCCAACTCGGCGGCGGTCCGCGCGGGGCGTAGGCCCTACCTGCGCCTCGCGGGGGAATAGGTCCTGCCGGGCATACAGTCCGGGCGTGGCCGAGAATCCGAGCACGAGCGCGGGCGCACGAGTCGGCCGGGCGCTGCTGCGCGCTTTGATCTGGCTCGGCCGTGCGGTGCGCGGCGAGGTGGTCGACTTCGTGGGCGGCCCTGCGCGCGCCCGGGTGATCGGCCTGTTCGGTGCGGTGCTCGCCCTCGGCAGCGCCGACGCGGCCACGATCGGGGCGGTGGCGCCGCAGCTCGAGCGCGCACTGCACATCGGCAACGCGAAGATCGGGCTGTTGAGCTCGGTGGCGCTGCTGGTCGGGGCGGTGTTCGTCGTTCCGGTCGGCATGCTGGTCGACCGCGTCAAGCGCATGCCGCTGCTGTCGGTCAGCATCGTGCTGTGGAGCATCGCTTCGCTGGCCAGCGCGTTCGCCAGCAGCTACGTAAACCTGCTGCTCTCCCGCTTGGCGCTCGGCGCCGTGACGGCCACCGCCGGCCCGGCGATCGCCTCGCTGACCGGCGACTACTTCCCAGCCCGTGATCGCGGCCGCGTCTGGGCGTACATCCTCGCGGGCGAGGCGGTCGGCACCGCCGCCGGGTTCATCCTCAGCGGCGCGGTGGCCAGCATCATCACCTGGAGAGCGGCGTTCGTGCTGCTCGCGATCCCCGGGTTCTTCCTCGCGCGCACGCTATGGCGCACCGTACCCGAACCGCGAAGGGGCGGCCAGAGCCGACTCGAGCCCGGGGCCACCGTGCTGATGGCGCCGCCGTCCGCGGAGCTCCCGAAACCCGACCCGCAAGCGCAGCAGCCCGGTGAGCCGGGCGGAGCTCCGGACGAGCTTGCTCGGGCCGCAGCGCAGCGACGCGGGGTACAGCCCGACCCTCGGCGGGTGCTAGACGAGGACCCGCAAGCGCTTGGTCTCGTGCGCGCCGTGCGCTACATCCTGTCGGTCCCGACGAACGTGCTGCTGATCATCGGCTCTTCGCTTGGCTACTTCTTCTTCGCCGGGATCCAGACGTTCGCGCTGCTGTTCGTGCGCGGCCACTACCACGTCGACCAGGCGACCTCGGAGTTGGGGCTGGGCCTCCTGGTCGCCGGCGGGTTGATCGGGACGCTCGTCAGCGGCCACCTCACCGACCTGATGCTGCGCCACGGCTCTCTCACGGCGCGTGTGGTGGTACCAGCCTGCTGCTACCTCGGCGCCGTGCTGCTGCTCATCCCCGGCATAGTCGAGACACACTTCTATCCCGCGGTGTGGTTTGACGTCGGCGGCATGGCACTGATATCCGCGGCCAACCCGCCCCTGGACGCCGCCAGACTCGACATCATGCCCGCCGGGCTATGGGGACGGGCCGAGAGCACGCGCACGTTCCTTCGCTCAATCACTCAGGCGATCGCGCCGCTGGCCTTCGGCGGGCTCGCGGACCTGATCGCCGGCATCTTCCCCGTGCAGACCCCGGTCGGCACCCACCCCGGCCTCGTCTCCCCGAGCACCGCAAGAGGCCTTCAGTTCGCCTTCCTGATCGGCCTCGCCTCGCTCGCCGCCGCCGGCATCTGCCTCTTCCGCGCGCGGCGCACCTATCCCGTTGATGTGGCCACCGCCGCCGCGTCCCGTCAAAGCAGCGCGCCTCCGGCGAGCGACGTCGACATCACCGCCGCCTCCTGATATTCCCGTCGGGACGCCCATGCCGTGCATACAGGGTGA
>CAVWAC010000017.1:0-168844 GCA_963752905.1 uncultured Solirubrobacterales bacterium | reverse complement strand
GGCGAACGCCGCCAGTGGGAGCAGCGCCACCGGAGCCAAACGGGTGCGTCGGCGAAGCGCTGTCGCCGCCGTCACTCAGCCTCCCTGGGCGTAGTGGGCGATGTCGGCATCCAGGGTTCCCTGCGAGTCGTACTGGCCCGTGTGCACGAACACTACTTTGCCGTTCGAGTTGATGAAGACTGTCGTCGGAAGGCCCTCAATCACGGCCAGCGAGCTCAGGGAGGAAGTGCTGCTCGCCTGGTAGCTCGGGTAGCTGAGGGGGTGCTGGGCCAAGAACGAACGTGCGTCGCCCGGCGAGTCGCTGGTGTTCGCGCCGAGAAACGCGACGTCCCGGCCGAACTGGGTCGAGGCGCTGGCGAACAGGCCGAACTCCGCCCGGCACGGCCCGCACCACGACGCCCAAGCGTTGACCACAACCGGGTAGCCACGCAGCGCCCGAATCCTCCCCAGCAGGGCGGGCTCGGCGCCGAGCAGCTGGCTCGCCTGCCCGTGCAGGGCGGCCAGCGGGCCCGGGGAGCCGGCCAGCGCCTGCGCGGCGGCAGCCGCGCCGGCAGGCGCCTTGGGTGCTCGCGCCAGCGCCGCTCGCATGATGCTCACCAACGTACCGAGGCTCGGCCAGCCGGCCGTTGAGACCTCCCGGTAGTACAGGAGCCGTCCGGTCGCTGAGACGAGCACGAACCACGGCTCGCCCAGCACCTCATACCCGTCCGCGACGCGGCCGGTGCGATCGATCGCGACCGGATAGGACAATGGCCGCGGGAGCGTTGCCAGGAAGCCCGAAAGCGCCCCGGGAGACGGCTCGACGCTGCCCTCGTCGACCGCCGTCAACGGCGGCAAGCCGGCCGCGGCGGCCATCGACGCGTACCGGTTCAGTGACGTCAGGTCTCCCGCGAGGCCGGTCGTCTCGCGATTCCAGGTGGCGAAGAAAAGGAACAGGTGCGCGGACCCGCCCGGGCCGAGCGTCAGCGTCCCGCCGCCGGAGCGTGGCAGCGTGACATGAGCGCTCGGGGCGATCCCGGCGATCGGCGCGTAGGACAGGCTCGAACGCACCGGCGGGTGACCGGGCAGCAGGGCAGAGGCCTCCTCCGCGAGCAGCTTGCCGAGCTGGCCGACGGCGGAGTAGGACTGCTGGGTGATGAACACCTTCGCCTTGCGCCCCTCCGGGTCGATCACGAACAGCGCGGGGGTGTGGGTGATCATCCCGCGCTCGATCGCCGCCTCGACCGCGTAGGCCTTCCACACCCGTCTCAGCTGCGGCAGCGATCCGGTCAGGAAATGCCACGCGTGCACCATCCCGTGCAGCTGGGAATACGACATCACGTCCTCGAGCGAGATCGCCGCCGGGTTCGCGTCGATCCCGAGCAGTTGCACCCGGGACCCGGCACGGCCGAGCATCGCCCTGGCGTCGAGCATCGCCTGGGTGGTCAGCGGGCAGATCGTCGTGCACTCCGAGTCGTTGAACGCGAGCAGCACCACCTTGCCGCGATAGGAGCGAAGCGATACCGGCTGGCCGAACTGATCGCTCATCGTGAAATCGGGAGCCGGTCCGGACAGCGGGGTCCCCGGATCGAGAGCCGGGTTGAACGCCAGATCTCCGGCTGTCGACGCGCCCGGTGCCCGGAACGCCTCGAGCAGCACAATCGGTGTCGCGACCGCGACCACGCACAACACCGCAAACGCCGGCAACGCCCGCCGCGGCGGGATCGCCGCAACACGCGTCAGCACGCCAGCCAGCATCCCGGCCACCGGGAGCGTTGCGCCCCGCCGCCGGACCGCTACGCGTACGCCGAGAATCACGCCCACCAGCAGGAGGGTTAAGGCTGCGAGCAGCGCTATCCGGCTGTCGGCGCTCCGGCCCGGCGTGGACGGGCTGACCCCCGAGCCGCCGCCGCTGCTGGTCGGAGCGGCCCGGCCCCCGCCGGCATGCGTTGGCGTTGCGACCTTGATGCCGCTGGACTGCGCGAGCGCCCGCACCGCCGCCTGCGTGGCAGCGAACAGGCCGACGCTCGATCCCAGTGGGATCCGGGCGAGCGTGGCATACGCCGCAGTGGTCGAGTGACCCGGCCAGTTGAACCCGAACCCGTTCGGCATCACCACAAGCAGCCGCTGCTTGTAAGCCAGCGACAGCTCCAGGCCGAGGAACCGGGCGTACGCCTGCGGCTTGCGCCACAGCGCGGTGACTGCGCCGAGGTCGGTCGGACTGGCGATGATCGCTACACGAATCGGAAAGCGCGCGGTGCCCGCCGCCTTCAGCAGGTCGCCAAGTCGTGCCTGCTGCTGGACCGAGAGCCCGGCGCTGGAGCCAGCGAACAGATCCTGATAGACGAGCACGTCGCTGCCGGGATCGCCGTCGGCTCGCGCGACCGACGCCATCGAGCCGGCGAGCACGACGGCGAGCAGCACCCCGACAAGCGCTCGACCGCTCATCCTCTTGCCCCGCGCAGGACACTCCCAGCAGTGGGCGTCAACATCATCGCGATAACTCAGCCATGAATATGTTCTCGCCAACCATTTGGATCGCGACACCCGTCAGACGGGAGTCCGTTGCCTGCCGAGGCTAAGCGGCCGCGCGCGCAGGCTGGCGCCCCACGCCAGTGCAATCAGGACGAATCCGGAGGCGAACACGGCAAGCGACGTCGCTGAGCCTCCGCCGGAGCCAGATCTCGGTCCCGTCCCGACCGTCGCCGCCGCAGCAAGGCTCGCGGGCGACAGGGGATGTCCAGAGACCGCAGCGAGCTGCTCGATCGCGGTGATCGCTGCGCTCACGAGACCGTGTCCGGGCGCTACTGGCCCCAGGCGCTCGAGCGCCGCCTGCTCGGCTGGCAGCGGGCGGCCAGCGTGATACAGGCCGAAGCCGTTCGGCATCACCACCAGCACGCGCCCGTCTGAGACAAGCGACAGCTCGGCGCCCAGGAACCGGGCGTAGTTGGCTGGCTGGCGCCACAGCGCCGTGACCGACCCAAGGTCAGTCGCTGACGGGATCACCGCCACGCGAATCGCGTAGCCGCTGCGCGCCGCCGCGGCCAGCACCGCCGCGACCCGCGCCAACTGGACGGTCGAAGCCCCCGTGTCAGCAGGCACAAACGCGCTCTGGGACGCGAGGACATCGCTGGCCGGATCGCCGTCAGCACGCGCGAGTGCTGGTCCCAGGGCCAGACCCGCCAGCGCCGCGGCGACGAGCGGGGCGATGCGAAACTGGCGGGCGGTGAGTCGGCAGCCGGAGATGAGCGTCATGGTTCTGCGCGCAGGATTGCGCCTGTGGACGATACGGCCCCGATCAGCCGCCCGCGTTCGACGCGGCATGCTCGTCGCGTTGGTTCTGATGGCCACGGTGCCCGACGTCGCGGCAGCGCATGGTCCCGTGGCCCCTGTCGCCACCAGCTACCTGGCCAGGGTGAGCTCAGTCCCGGCGGGCGTCGAGGCAAAGGTCATCGACGGATACGTGCGGATGTGGCTGCGCGTTTCGCCGAGGCTGACGGTGGTGGTGCTCGATTACCGACACGCTCCGTACCTCCGCTTCTCCCGCTCGGGTGTGCAGGTCAATCTGAACTCGACGATGTACTACCTCAACCAGACCCCCGTCGCCGAGACACCGCCCGCGGATCTTCGCCCGAGCACCCCGCCGCACTGGCAGTCGGTGAGCTCCGGCCACGACTACGAATGGCACGACGGCCGCCTGCAGGCGCTGGCCAGCCTCGCGCTCGCGCCCGGCACCAGCTACCTGGGCCGATGGAGCATCCCGCTGCTGATCGACGATCGTCCCGACGCGGTCTGGGGAGGGCTCTGGCATGCCGATGATCCGCCGCTGGTCTGGTTCTGGCCGATCGTCGTGCTGCTGGCCTGCGTGCTGGCGTCCTGGCGGGTTCGCCGCCCCCGGCTCGATGCCCTCGTCGCCCGGCTGCTCGCGGTCGCCGCGGTCGCCGCGATTGCGGTAGCCGCGATCGGACGCGGACTCCACGGGCGCCCGACAGTGAGCGTCATCCAACTGATCGAGCTCGGAGTCGTGCTGTCGCTCGTCGGCTCGGCGTTGTTTCACGTGCTGACCGGGCGTGCCGGGTACTTCACCTACTTCGTGATCGCGTTCGTAGCGGTCTGGGAAGGGCTGCATCTCCTTCCGACACTGCTTCACTACTACGTCCTGGTGGCGCTGCCCGCGTTCCTCGCGCACAGCGCCACCGTGCTCTGCCTGGGCGCCAGCGCCGGGCTCCTGCTGCTCGTCTTTCGCCTCGCCGATCAAAGCGAGGCGGGAACCAGACGGCTCAGGCGAGCGTCGTCGGCCACGCCCGAGCTCGATCCGCTCGACGAGGACGACGACGTTGACTACTAGTCCAGACCGCGTGGTGCTCGCGGCAATCGCGGCCGCGGTGCTCGCCGGATGCGGATCGATGACCGCCGACAGATCGCAGACCGGGATTCCCGACGCACTGCTCCGACAGGCGCGTCCGATCGGCACCGGCGCCCGCTTTCGGCCACCAGCGATCGGCCCGATCACCGGTCGCTGCCGCCCAACGCTCGGACCCCACATCGGCGTTCACCTCGAACTCTTCGCCGCCAACCGCGTCGTAATCGTCCCCGCCGGCATCGGCACACGGCCGCCCCGCACACTCTCAGCCGGCCGGATCATCCAGGCCCGCTGCTACGGCGACCTCGTCACGCTCGAACCTACCGGAATCGCCCTCATCCGCGCCGGACAGCACCTCACGCTCTCAGACCTCTTCCACTCATGGGGACAGCCCCTCTGCCCCAGTCGCCTCGGACCATTTCAGGCGCACACCACACGCGCGTAACTGTCTACGTCAGCGGACAGCACTGGAACCGCCCACCGGGCGACGTCCCGCTCGAGCCACACGCCGAGATCGTCCTCGAAGTCGGACCACACGTCCCACCCCACACCTCGTTCACCTTTCCCCGAGGCACGTGACCACGGCGGCCGCACGGACTCACCCTGAACCGCCACGCATTTCCGACGCCGAGGCCCGCTTTGTCGCTCCGATCCTGCGGGTCTTTTAGCGGCGCTGCGGTCGCTTCTGCATTGCGCGGGTTGCGTACCTCAGCGGCTGGCTGTGGAGTCTCGGCTGGCTCCGAAGCCGCGAGCGCCCCACAGCCCGCGCAAAGCAAGGACGACCGACAAACGGAGCACAGACCCGTTCTCGAAAATCTCGGGTCTCGGCGCGACGCGCCCCGCTTTCGACGAACCGCGGTAGTTCCCGCCGATCGCCGTCGGCGACCGGCGAGCGGACGTCACGCTGGTCCCCGCAGGTGGCGAGTAGGAGGGCCCAGCCTCATGCCGGCAGGAGACTCGCATCGTTGAGATCGCGATACTCGACGCGAACGCGGCAGTCGGGCTCGAGTTCGCTCCCGACGTGCACCTGGGCTGCGGTTCGCGCCGGCACCGTTTGCGCACGACACCATCACGCCGCGCGACCTCGGCCCAGGGGCCGCGCTCCTCTACCCCACATCCGGAGCTACTGGCGGGCGTACTCTTCGGCAGCGCGCGACTCGAACTCGAACGCGACGCAGCGTTCATCGCCGACTATCCAGGCGTCGTGGCCGGGCAAGATCTCGTAGGCGTTTCCCGGCCCCAGCTCGAGTTCCGTGCCGTCCTCATGGACGACGTGCATCGTCCCGGACTGAATGAAGCCCACGTGATGCACCTGACACTTGTCTGTCCCGACCACAGGCTTCACACACTCAGACCACTTCCAACCGGGCTCAAACGCGAGCCGTGCGGCCGTGGCGCCGCCGCCCGTCCGGACCACATCCACCCGCGTCTTCGCGGGGGTCCGTGTCTCATCAGGTGAGTCGAAGTCGAGCGCCTGAACACCAGCCATGCCAGCCTCCTCGCTTGGTTCCGCCTTCACCGCGGACACTATTTGATCGAAGGACGCGGCGTTCAAATCGGCGCAGTCCGGGCGGATCAGAACGCGTTGCAGCTCGCCACCGAAGCTGACCGCTTGATCGTGCCGGCAGATGTCAAGACCCCGCCACTTCGCCCGGTTTCACGCCGCGAAAGGCATCCCCGAGTTTCCGGGCGCGCTCCTCGTTTGCGCGGATTGCGCGCCCAATTTGGTGTTGTGATGGTTGGCGTCGGCGTCCCAGCACAACTGCCGGTTCTATCTGGAGCGCAAAATTTGTCGCCGAAGTGTCGATTTTCGCCTCGCTCGTTCGACGCAGAGGTAGAAGCAATCCAACCGATAGGAGGCCTGGCGGATGCGAGTCATGGTGTTGATCAAGGCGACGGACCAGAGCGAGGCGGGAGAGATGCCGAGCCAGGAGCTGCTCGAGCAGATGACCGCGTTCAACGAGGAGCTCGTCAGGGCGGGCGTGATGCTCGCAGGCGAGGGGCTTCACCCGAGCTCAGAGGGCGTGCGTGTCGAGTTCTCGGGCAGCGAACGACGGCTGATCGACGGCCCGTTCGCTGAGACCAAGGAGCTTCTGGCGGGCTATTGGCTGTGGCAGGTTAGGTCGATGGACGAGGCGATCGAGTGGGTGAGGCGGATCCCGAACCCCACTGGCGAGCACGGGGTGGTCGAGGTCCGTCCGGTGTTCGAGGCCGACGACTTCGGAGAGGAGTTCACGCCCGAGCTGCGTGAGCGGGAGGAGCGGCTGCGCGCACAGACGGAAGCGGGCGCGTAGCCCCGGCCGTGGCTGGTCGCGACGTCACGCGCACCATCGAGGCCGTTTGGCGGATCGAGTCGGCGCGGCTGATCGCGGGCATTGCCCGCCTGGTGCGCGACGTCGCGCTCGCCGAAGACCTTGCCCAAGAGGCGCTCGTCGCCGCGCTTGAGCAGTGGCCGGAGTCGGGTGTCCCGGAGAACCCGGGCGCCTGGCTCATGGCCACCGCCAAGCGTCGTGGCGTCGACAGATTGCGGCGCGCGGAGGTCCAGCACCGTAAGACCGAGGAGCTCGGCCGCGATGCGGAACTGCGGTCGCATGCCGGCGACGAGGACCTTGTCGCCGCGGCCGACGACCCGTTCGATGACGACCTTCTGCGGCTCATCTTCACGGCCTGCCATCCCGTGCTCTCCCCCGATGCGCGGGTAGCGCTGACCCTGCGGCTGCTTTGCGGGCTGACGACGGGGGAGATCGCTCGGGCCTACCTGGCATCGGAGTCCGCCGTGGCGCAGCGCATCGTTCGAGCGAAGCGCACGCTGTCGGCCGCGCACGTCCCGTTCGCGGTACCGAGCCGGGATGAGCTGCGCGAGCGGCTGGCCTCGGTGCTTGAGGTCGTCTATCTGATCTTCAACGAGGGCTACTCGGCCACCGCGGGCGAGCGGGTGATCCGACCCGAGCTGATGGAAGAGGCGCTGCGGCTCGGGCGCATCCTGGCCGAGCTGCTCCCGGGCGAGGCGGAAGTCCACGGGCTCGTCGCGCTGATGGAGCTGCAGGCCTCGCGCACGCGGGCACGGATCTCACCTGCGGGCGATCAGGTGCTGCTCCTCGAACAGGACCGCGCCCGCTGGGACTGGCTCCTCGTGGGCCGAGGCCTGGCGGAGCTCGAGCGCGCGTACGCGACCCGCGGCCCGATCGGGCCCTACACGCTGCAGGCCGGCATCGCCGCCTGCCACGCACGCGCTCGCACGCCCGGGGACACCGACTGGGATCGGATCGTGGCCCTCTACGATGGGCTGGCCCAGCTGATGCCCTCGCCCGTGGTCGAACTCAACCGCGCCGTGGCTGTCGGGATGGCGTTCGGTCCGCAGGCGGCGCTCGAGATCGTGGACCGCCTTCGAGACGAGCCCGCCCTCGACAGCTACTACCTGCTGCCCAGCGTGCGCGGCGACCTGCTGGACAAACTGGGCCGGCCCTATGAGGCCCGGGCCCAGTTCGAGCAGGCCGCGCAGCGCACGGCGAACTCGCGGCAGCGCGCCGCGCTGCTCGAGCGAGCGGCCGCTTGTGCGTCTCCGCGTTGACGCTGCTGGTCCTGGTTTCGTCGCGCCGCGCGAACCTCGCGGTCCCATCGAACGCTCCTGAGTTGCGCGGGAAGTGCGCATCTCGGCGGTCGGCCGCCGCCTCGTCGCCGACGCGCACCTTGAGATGCTCGACTTCCGCGCAAAGCGGGTGCGAGCTCGGCGGACTTCAGATGCCCGTCGGGTTGTGAATGCAGGACCGGCATAAGCGGCGAGGCGAGGAGCGTGCTGCTGGTTCTCAATGCGGCTGCGGTCGCGGCGGCGTTGGCTAGCTCGGCGGGGGCACGGAGCACGTCGCGCAGCCGCAGCCCTCCTCGCCACGCCGGGTCTGCCACCCGGCCCGTAGGCAGGCCCCGGCTATGAATAGTCCTGCCACGGGATCAAGCCACCAGATCTCCGCAACGGTGTTCGCGACCAGACCGATGAGAGTCGCGGCAGCGAGGTAGGCGCATAGGAGGTTCTGCGTGCCTTCGCCCCTGGTGGCGGCGGAGCCGAGCTTTTCGCCGAGGCGTCGCTTGGCGACGCCCAACCCTGGGCAGATGGCGAGGGTCCCGGCGGTCAGGACGATCCCCACGACGCTGGTCTCAGCGTGGTGCTCACCGAGCAGCGCGCGGACGGACTCGGTCGCGACATACGGGGCGAGCAGGAAGAAGCTGACCGCGACGAGCTTCTGTGCCGTGCGCTCGGAAGTGTCGGACAGTGTTCGGCTGCCAGTGAAGCGCCAAACCACGATGAAACTCGCGAGCCCCTCGATCGCGCTGTCCAGCCCAAAGCCGACCAGAGCCACCGACCCGGCGACGATGCCAGCCGCGACGCCAACGCCGCCCTCGATGCACAGCCACCCCAGGCTCGCCCAGGCCAGCCACTTGGCCTGACGCGCGCGCCGCATCCAAGTGGCGTCACGCGGCGGGCCTGCCACCCGGACGAGCGGGAGCGACTGCACGGGAGACTCGGTCGCCACAACTCCCGAGGATAGGTTGGCTGTGGCGGCGCGGCCAGGTGGGGTACTACGGAGGGTGCCTGTGGATCGGCCGACCCCTCTACTGCGCCCGAGTGCGTCCTCTCGCCGCCCTGGCGCTGTTCCTGATTGAGGTTGCTCGTCGAGGACTGCTGCCACGATGAGCATCGTGCGTGACGCGCAACTCGCCGGGCAAGGAGACCGGCTGCACGAGCCGGACGCGGTCTACGAGCTGCGGCTGCTGAGACGCGGGCTGCGGCTGGAGTACGCCACGCTGGGCTGGAATGTCGTTGGGTGCGTCGTGCTCGGGCTGACGGCGATCGCGGCCGGTTCGGTGGCGCTGGCGGGGTTTGGGATCGATTCGCTGATCGAGATCCTCGCCTCCACGGTGGTGGTGTGGCAGCTGCGAGGCACCGACACGAGCTCCCGGACCCGGCCAGCACTGCGAGTCATCGCTACCGCGTTCGCGTTGCTCGCGCTCTACATCGCCATGCAGTCGATGGTGGTGCTCGCCGGCGGCGATCATCCCGGCCGCTCGATGACCGGAGCGGTCTGGCTCGCGGTCACTGCCCTGGCGATGTTCGCACTCGCCTACGGCAAGGCCGACACCGGCCGTCGGCTTGACAACGTCGTGCTGCGGACCGAGGCTCGGATCACGCTCGTCGACGGGGCGCTCGCGACCGCCGTGCTCGTCGGGGTTGTGCTCAACGCGGCGGCCAGCCTATGGTGGGCGGACCCGCTCGCGGCGCTCGTCCTCGTCGTCTACGGCGGCCGCGAAGCCGGCCACGCCTGGCGAGAAGCGGCGGGTGGGTAACCGGAGGTACTACACAAGAGCGGTCCGAACGACCCAGACAGCGGAGCTCCTGTGGCCCGTTAAGCCTGAAGTTCTCTGTGCCGACCAAGGCAGGTCTCCGCTCGACGGCCGGGCGAGTCTCGCATCTCGCCACCAGCGCGTCTCGCCACGTGGCCGACCTTGCTCGTCCTCGCGGCCGACGTCGGCGAAGACCTGCAATTTCGCGGGAGCAGGGGCGGGCAAGCCTCAGATTGGCCTCGCTGCGCGCCCTGCTTCGCGGTCATAAGAGGGAAGACGGCGACGTCATACGGCGGCCGAAGCTTCCCCGGTTTTCGCCACAGGCGGGTCTCTCGCGGGCTGGCGGCGGACAGGCGTCGTGATCGATCGTCCCGGAGGCCTCGTTTCCCGCCCAAGCAGGGGCCGGTGCTAGCCGGATTCCGGCAAGCACCAACCCTTGGCGGCGCCGAGCAGCACGAGCACTACGACGTCGGCGCCGGACGATCGGATTCCACGAAGGCGATCGTGAGCCTGGCCGCCACCGGCGCCATCGCTACGGCGACGTCTGGATCACGGCGGTGACCCACGCTGGACGAGTGCTCTGCAGCGAGGCTGTCGGAAAATCGGTGCTGTCTGGCCTGTTTAAGACACTTCCGGCATGGCTTTGAACTTCGTTGGCTGTGATCGTGGTCAGTTGTTGTTGATGCCGCCGTCGTTGGTGGACTGGCTGCCGGAGAACCACTTGGTGTGGACGGTCTTGGGGGCGGTCGAGCAGATGGATCTCGAGCGGTTCGAGGCGGCGTATCGGCTGGGTGCTGCGGGTCGTGCTCCGTATGACCCGGCGATGTTGGTGGCGCTTTTGGTGTACGCGTATGCGCGCGGGAACCGGTCCTCGCGGGGGATCGAGCGCTCGTGTTGGGAGGATGTCGCTTTCAAGGTGATCACGGGCATGCGCACTCCGGATCACTCAACGATCGCGGAGTTCCGTCGCCGGCACGAGACCGAGATTGAGGAGCTGTTCGATGACGTGCTCGGGCTCTGCCGGGAGGCAGGGTTGGTGTCGGTTGGGGTGATCGCGATTGATGGGACGCGGATCAAGGCGAACGCGTCGATGGATCAGAACCGCTCCTACCGGGAGGTCGTGAACCAGATCCTGCGCGAGGCCGAGGAGACCGACCGCCGGGAGGACGAGCTCTACGGCGACGCGCGTGGTGATGAGTTGCCGGAGCAGCTGCGCACCCCGGAAGGCCGTCGTGCTGCGTTGGAGGAGGCGAAGCGGCGGATCGAGGAACGCAAGGGTCGTGCGGTTGACGAGGAGGAGACCGTCGCCGAAGAGGTGGTCGATCCAGAGCTGGTGCTCGGTCGAGGTGGGCGTCGCGGTGGACGGCGTGAGTGGCCTCGGGTTGCGCGCCGCGAACTCGAAGCACGCCGGGAGCGCGAGGCGCGGCCGATCCCGCGCGACCTGGAAGATCGCCTGTTCCAGGCGCTCGGTCGTTTGGAGGAGAACCACCGGGTCGACCTGGCCGCCAACGACGCCTATGAGCGCTGGCGGGCGACGGAGCGCGACACGCTCGGTCGCGTGCTGAAGGGCAACAGCAAGCCATTCGTGCCGCCCGAGCTTCCGGACGGGACGATCAACCTCTCCGACCCGGACTCGCGGGTGATGCGCACCAAGGGGATGCCACCCCGCCAGGCCTACAACGCGCAGGCCGCCGTGAACGAGCGCCACATCATCCTTGCCGCCGAGGTCACTGTCGACGCCGCGGACTTTGGGCATCTGGAGCCGGTCCTCAACGCCACCCTCGAGCACCTGCGGCGACACGGCGTGACCGAGCAGCCGGGCGCGGTCGTCGCTGATGCCGGCTACTGGCACACCCGCCAGATCGAGCAGGTCACCGAGCGCGGACTCGACGTGCTCGTGCCGCCTGACGGGGGGATGCGCGAGGGCAACCGGCCGGGGTGGGAGAACGGACTCTACGAGCTGATGCGACGCAAGCTCAAGACCGAGCGCGGTCACAAGCTCTACAAGCAACGGAAGATCACGATCGAGCCCGTCTACGGGCAGATCAAATACAACCGGCGAATCGATCACTTCATGCGAAGAGGCAGATCCGCAGCGCGGTCGGAGTGGCGGTTAGTGGCAGCAACCCACAATCTGCTGAAGCTTCACAACCACTGGATAGCCAACACCGCCTGACACAGGGCTCGGCGCGGAAAAAACGGTTCCGCGGCACCGCCCAGCCGGAGCAGACTCTTGGTCTTTCCGCATTTTCCGACAGCCTCCAGCGAATCCGATCGTGCGCCACGCGCCGATGATTGTGATCCCCTGGTCGCCGATGCAATCACCGCCTCAATGGGGCCACCGAGACGAAAGCGATCATGCGGCACCGCGATCGCGGATGCCCAGCTTCGGGCGGAACGGGTCACGTCGGCTGCCCCGCGATGGTGCTTGCTTCTGCTGGTCGAGCAGGAGCACGCTGCGATGCGCGGATCGCTGCTGGCCGTCGTCTCCAACTCAGGAGCATGCGGAACCGTCGCCGGGAAGGCGGCGTCTACTGGTAGCGGAGTGCTTCGGCTGGGTAGACGCGGGCTGCGTAGCGGGCGGGAATGAGCGTGGTCGCGAGCGCTACCAGGTAGACGCTGAGGAAGATCAGGCCGAGCATGAGCCAGGGAACGGCGAGGCTCAGGGTTATGCCGGAGCCTGCGGCGTACGTCGCAGCGGACGCGCTGATGACCTCCTGGGCGACGATGAGGCCGAGGACGGCGCCGAGGATGATCGCCGTGAGCGCGATGAAGGACGACTCGAGCAGCAGGCTGGCCTGCACCGTGCGGCGTTGGAAGCCGATCGCGCGGAGAACGCCGATCTGCTGGCGGCGTTCGACGACGGCGCGGGCGGTGACGACGCCGAGTGCGGCGATGCCGACGACGAGGCCGAGCGCAAGGAATCCTTCGATCAGGCGGTCGATGACGACACTTGCGCCGATCGCTTGGTTGAGCAGCTTCTGCATCGAATCGGCCTTGAGGCCGTTGGCCATGAACGCGTTCTGCAGCGTCTTGGCCGTGGTGGTGGGATTGACGCCGGGGTTGAGCTTGAAGTAGTAGGTGGTTGGGAGGACGCGGTCGCCGAACACGGGCGTGAGGGTGGCCTGCGAGGTCCAGATGCCGGTCATCTCCGCCGGGGCGCTGTCTGAGAGGACGCCGATCACGGTCAGGGTGGTGTGCTTGCCGGTTTGCGGGTCGGTCACGGAGACCCGCACGGGCGCCCAGTGCTTGTCTTCGACGTGGAAGCCTGTCAGCTTGAACTTCAGAGTCGGGGTGCTGCCATAGTTTTGGCGGTGCGCGACGGCGAGGTTGTCGACGACGGCGAGCCCGGGGTGGGTGAGCAGCGCGTGCCAGACGGCGGCGGGTGAGCTGTAGCCGCGCGCCCAGGTGTCGAAGCCATAGCTTGTGTGTGTCAGGAAGCTGTTGTCGAGGCCGCCGGCGAGGTAGTTCTGCGCCGTGTGCGTCGTGCCGAGCTGGCGTGCCCTGACCGGCAGTGAGGATCTGGTGGCAACGGCGCTGATCAGCGGCCTGAGGGCCGGCGAGCGGTGAACGGCGGCCGTCATGTCGAGCACCGGCGCGGTCGGCGAAGCTGTCGCGTGGACGTCGAAGCCGCCTCCGAAGCCGCGGACGTTGTTGAAGGCGTTGGTGAACGATCCTGTGGTGGTCGCGCCGACGACTAGCGTGAACGTGACCAGCATGAACATCGCCAGCGTGACGCCGGCGCGGAACCGGCTCTTCAGCGGATAGGCAATCGACATGCGCACGATAGGCGCGATCCGGCGGATCCGTCCGAGGGCGCCACCGAGTGCGGCGAGGAGAACGTCGGCGTTGTACATGATCGTCCAGGTGGCGCCGATCACGATCATGATTCCGCCGAGGATGAAGATCCCGAAGTTCACGGTCATCGCGCCGAACAGGTGCTGGCGGATCGACGGGACGATGAACCAGACGATCAGCGCCAGCCCTGCTGCCGTACGCACGACGCGCTTGTTGGCGCCAAGCGCCTCGGCGAGCCGGGCAACACCGAGGATCACGAGCGAGACGCCGAAACCGAGCGTGACCGCGTTCTTGGCGCTGATCCCGCTGCGCGCGGTCGCGTAGCCGAGGAGGATGATCAGGATCCCGCCGATCCGCTTGCGGCGCGTGCTCATCGCGACGACTTGATCGGGGAGGTCGCGGATCGCGGAGACGATGTTCATCCGGCTCACGCGCCACGCGGAGTACGCGACCACACCGAGGGTCAGCAGCACCCCGATCGTGTAGGCGACGACGAGGCTGGCCGGCTTGACGGCGAACGCGAGATGGAAGCCGGGGACCGAGGCGTAGAGGCCGCCCAAGGCGAACACCATCGCGTAGGCGACGAGCACGCCGAGCGCGGCGCCGACGAGCGCAGCGACGAGGTCGTAGGCCGCTCCCTCGTAGAGGAACATCTGCACTACGTGGCCGCGGCGGGTACCGACCGCGCGGGCGATGCCGAGCTCGCTGCGCCGCTCGGCGGCGAGCAGGACGAAGATCAGGAAGATCAGCAGGATCCCCGCGGCGATCGAGAACGCGCCGAACTCCGTGAAGAACGAGACGAAGAACGCTCCGGCGCTGTCCGCCGCGTTCAGCGCGTTCTGCTTGGTCTTGTCGGTTTCGAGGCCGAGCGGGCTCACCGTTGCCTTCAGCGCTTTCACGACCTTGTCGGTCGCGGCGACGCCGCCGCGGTTGGCGACGTAGATCGCGTCGATCAGGCCCGGTTTGCCGAGCAGCATCTGCGCACGCGCCAGCGGCATCATCACTCCGTAATCGGTGGCCGCCGCACCCTGGTAATCGACCACCGCGCGGACACGGGCTAGCTCGAGGCCGGTGCCGGTGAGGACGCGGACCGTGTCCCCGGGCTTCGCGCCGAGCGCGTCGGCGAGCTTCGCATTCAGGAAGACCTCGTTCGGCCCGAGCTGTGCGAGCGACACCGTCTTGCCGGCCGCGCGCATCGCGCCGAACGCGCCGAGCGTGGCCGGATCGCCGGCAAAGAGCGTCACGTTCGGCTCGTACTGCTTGCGGCCCACGTCCTGGACGGCGCTGCCCCCGACGAGCGCCGGCGCCACCGCCCGCACGAGCCCGGAGGCGCGCCCGGCGGCCGCGACCCGCCCGGCGTCGCTCTGTGGGAAGTAGCGGGTTCCGGTGCCGGCGGAGCCGACCGCAAACGAAGCCGTCAGCCCCTTCGCGCCGACAACCTCATCGGTCCTGCCGAGCGCGGCGATCGCCGAGGAGCGGATCGAGGAGCTCATCGTGTCCCCGGTCGCAAATGAAGCGGTGATGATCATCGTCCCGAGCATCAGCCCAGCGACGATCAGAGCGGCACGACCCCGCCGGCGCCTGGCATTCCGGATGCCGAGGCGGAAGAAGGCGCGATTGCGCAGCGCGAACACCGCAACGACTGCGAGCAACACCACCACGAGCGCCGCGAGCACTTCCGCGAGCGAGCCCACCGGGATCCCGAAGATCCTTTGCATGGCTCACCTGGCGGTGGCCGGCGCCTCCGCGACCACCACGTCGTACGCCTCGCGACCAGGCGATGCCCGGTAGAACACCACGTCGGAAAGCTTCTCGATCTGGGACTGGTAGAAGCCGCTCATCTGTGAGGCGTGCGCGGCTTCCTCGCTCGACCAGAGGGTGATTACCAGCGCCTTTCCCTCCTCTGAGAGCAGGACATAACAGCCCTCGTAGCCATCCTGTTCGTGCAGCGCGGGAATCAGTTCTGTCTCGAACCGCTCGATTGCGCGCCGAGGGTTCTGACGCACGGGATCGATCTCGGCAACTGTCACGCGTGCGACCATTACTGCCTCACCTCCAGACGCTCGTCGTCGACGATCTTGCCGTCGACCATCCGCACGATCCGATCGGTTGCACGGCCGACGCCGATGTCGTGGGTGACGATCAGGAACGTCAACCCACGCTCGCGGTTCAGGCGGCGCATCAGCGCCACGACCTCCTGGGCGTTCTCGCTGTCGAGGTCTCCCGTCGGCTCATCCGCCCAGACGATCGCGGGATCGTTGACCAGCGCGCGCGCGATCGTCGCCCGCTGCCGCTGCCCGCCCGAGAGCTCGTCCGGAACGTGCGCAGCACGCTCGGCCAACCCGACCATATCGAGCGCAGCCAACGCCCTCCGCCGAGCGTCCTTCGCCGCCACACGAGCAACGAGCAGCGGCAGCTCGACGTTCTCGACCGCGTTCAGCACCGGCATCAGGTTGTAGAACTGGAAGACGAAACCCATCCGGCGGGCGCGATAGTCGGTGCGCTCCGTATCGGACATCGAGCCGAGCGACACCCCCTCGATCGACACCTCGCCACCGTCGATCCGATCGAGACCGGAAAGACAATTCAGCAACGTCGTCTTGCCCGAGCCGCTCGGGCCCATGATCGCCACCATCTCCCCGCGCCCAACCGTGAAGCTGACGCCACGCAGCGCCTGCACTTCGACCTCGCTGGTGTCGTAGCGCTTGTCAACGCCGCGAGCCTCGACGATCGTCTCGACACGGACAACCTCGGCGGGCGGCGCCGGAACTGGTCCCAGAACCAGGGCTTCCTCCAATTGAACTGCCATCTCCGCCTCCTCGATGCTTGCCGCAACGTGTACACCGGTCGCAAGCCAACCTCATCGGGGAGCGCACGGAACTGTCACCGGGGGAGGGCACGGAACTGCGGGCCGGAGAACTACTGAACCATCCACGCCTGGACTGCCCGCTGTTCAGCGTGATCGAGTTCGGCGAGGCGGCGAGACCATGAGCTGGCCGCTTTCCTCCCTGCGATTCGTTCGCACTTCACGGCCAACGCGAGGTTCACGTAACACCGTGCGTCACTGAGCAGTTGAACGGCTGCCTCACACCAGCCCAACGACTGAGCTGGTGAGTTCCCGAGCGGCCTCCAGCGTTTGCCCCGGATACGAGGGCCCCGCGTTCCGTCTCGCGCCGAGGGTCGGCATGCGACGCGAGTTCGGCGAGTTGCAGGTCGCAACCCGCGGATGTTGGTTGCTCACCTGCTTTGGTAAGGGCGGGGGCTCAGCGTGGCTGCCGTGCGGTACTTCACCCCGCAGGCGCCGACGCGGATGATGCGTTCGGACCGGTGTATCGGGCCGGGTCTATGCGGCCACGAGGTGGCGTCGTTCGAACGCGGCGAGCGTGGCGAGCACACCGAGTCCGGTCAGCCACGTGATCGCGGTCCAGTTGGGGCCGGTGCGGGCACTGGGCCGAGATGGGAGGGAAATCCGCGCTCACCCGATCCTCATTGCGCAGAACCACGGGTTCGTACTCTGAGGACTCCGAGGTCCGGGGAAACCGGCATCGGGTCGGCGGGTTTTGCGCGATGCGTTGAGTCCCTAGAGGCGCGATGATCGCCTCCACGGCTGTTGGCGGAAGGAGCGCTGATGCAACTGCCCGGAACCGAACGCGCGCCAGAACGACCCGCTGGTCCCGACCAGCTGGGGCTCGACGTGCGGTTCCCGGGCAAGTACCTCAGCGTGACCAGCTTCAAGCGCGACGGGACGGGCGTCGCGACGCCGGTGTGGTTCGTGATCGAGAACGGTCGACTGCTGATCCACACCGACCCGGAATCGTTCAAGGCCAGGCGGATCCGTCGAAACCCGGCGGTGATGATCGCGCCCTGCTCCGGGACTGGCCTGCTGCGTCGCGACCCGGTGCCCGCCAAGGCCGAGTTCCTGCCCGAGAGCGAGATGGATCACGTCGCGGCGCTGCTCAAACGCAAGTATCGGATCGACCGGATCCTGATCCTGCCCCTCTACCGAGCGGTGCAGCGACTGCACGGCGCTCCTGCCGGGAGCACCAACGTCGCGCTGGCGATCACCCCAACCGCAGCGGCGTCCAACCAGCGAGTCTCCGAGGAGTCGTCATGAAGATCGAGTATTTCCACGCGTCGAAGTATGGCAACGGAGCCGCCGTCGCCGCGGAGTTCAAGAAGCAGATGGCCGCCAAAGGCGTCGTTGTCGACCTCCATCACATCCGGGAAGTCAGACCGACGGACCTAGCGCCGGCTGACCTTTACCTGTTCAGCTCCCCCGGACGGTTCGGCAAGCCGATCGGCGGCATGCGCCGCTTCCTGAAGAAAGTGACGCTGCCCGCCGGCACGCCCTACGCGGTCCTGACCACTGAGGCAGCGCCGAAGCCGGACAAGAAGACCGGAAGGATGCCGACCGAAGAGGAGCTGGCCAAGTATCAGCGCGTTCGACCGATCATCAACGAGATCCTTCAGGGCAAGGGCCTGGTCAACGTCGCCGAGGACAAGATCCACGTGACCGGACTCAAAGGGCCGCTGGAAGACGGGTGGCAGAAGAAGGTCGAAGCGTTCGTGACTCGGATCCCCGCCAGCCGGGATGCTCAGGATTCTGTACCCGCTCTCGCTGTTGGGGTCCGGGGGGCATGAGGAGGGCTTTCGGTGCCCGGGATCGTCGAGATCCAGCAGGGCAAGGTGCGCGGCAGCGTTTCCGATGGCGTGACCGCCTTCAAAGGCATCCCGTACGCGGCGGCTCCGTTTGGCGCGACCGCCATAGCCGATCGGGCACGTCCCATGTCGAAACGCCCACCGCGACGACGTGAGGTGGTTGTGAGGGTGAGTGAAATTGACATGAGCGCCCAAAGGAATCAGGAGGTGGACCGATGCGGGCGGTGATCGTGTACGAGTCGATGTTCGGTAATACGCACGCGATCGCCGATGCCGTTGGCAAGGGTCTCGAACCGATGCTGGAAGTCGTTGTGGTTCCACTGGCTGAGGCAGGCCGCGAGCGGTGGGGCGACGCCGATCTGCTCGTGGTGGGCGGGCCCACCCATTTTCACGGCATGAGTCGCGGGGGCACCCGCAAGTGGGCGTCCGCCACGGCGCAGAAGCCCGGCAACGATCTGGCGCTCGATCGTGACGCCCAAGGCCCAGGCGTGCGTGACTGGCTCGCGTCGCTCGGTCACGGCGACACGAAGGTTGCTGCCTTCGACACCCGCTTCAATGGTCCGGCGGTTCTCAGAGGGAGGGCGTCAAAGGCAATCAGCCGAACGCTTCGCAAGCACGGGTTCGAGGAGATCGCCACGCCCGAGAGCTTCTTCGTCACTTTGAAGCAGCACCTCGAACCAGGCGAAGAGGCCCGAGCCCAAGAGTGGGGCAAACGACTCGCGGCAAGCGTCGCATCGGGCGGCCCCACCAATGCGGACCGTCCGGGACGACCACCGACATTCAAGGAAACGTGATGCCCGAGGTGACGATCCCCACTCACGGTGAGCTGCCGGCCTACCTGGCGTCACCTGGGGGCGAGGGCCCGTGGCCGGGTGTCGTCGTCATCCACGACGCATCGGGAATGAGCCAGGACCTACGCAACCAGGCTGACTGGCTCGCGGGCGAAGGGTACCTCGCCCTAGCGCCGGACCTTTTCCATGGAAGAGGTCCGGTGGCCTGCATGATCTCGATCATGCGCGACGTGCGCGCCGGACGGGGAAGGTCGTTCGACGAGATCGAGGCGGCACGCGCCTGGCTGGAGGCCCGGGAGGACTGCACGGGCAGGATCGGCGTGATCGGCTACTGCATGGGAGGGGGATTCGCCTTGCTGCTCGCAGCCGATCGCGGGTTCACGGTCTCGAGCGTCAACTACGGCACCGCTCCGAAGGACGCCTACACGGCCAGCTTCCTGAGACGGGCTTGCCCGATCGTGGGAAGCTACGGCGCCAAGGATCGTTCACTACGCGGAGCCGCCGATCGCCTCGACCGGGCATTGACGGCCGTCGGCGTCGAGCACGATGTCAAGGATTACCCGCAGGCCGGGCACGCCTTTCTCAACGACCACGAAGGAGCCGGAGACAAGACGCCGCTCCCGTTCTCCGTCCTGGAGCCGGTCTTCGGAATACTCTCGCCAGGCTCGGGCTACCACGAGGAATCTGCGCGCGATGCACGTCGGCGCATCCTCGCGTTCTTCGAAGCGCATCTAAAGCCCTAGAGGGGCGAGACCGCCCAGGGCTGCCTCCTCCCGACGACACGCGCCACAGAGGGCTGGGAGCCGCCGCAACTGTTCCTTGACGAGGGCGAGCACCGACGCCGGGTCGCGTCGGGTGCCGTTCCTGCCGTCGCAATGGGAGCCTGGCGGTGGTTCGCTTGACGTTGGAGAGTGAGACGGCGATCCAATGAAGCACCGGCCGAGTGACGCCCAGTCCCGACAGCCAGCAGCGCAGAGACCCGCTCTCCCCGCTTGGCCTCAACCGGTCAATGCACCACCCCTGACCTGGCGAATCGTCTCATCCCACCCCGGGCGCTGTCGAGCGAAGGCCGTAGGCCGAAGCGAGATCAGCGCTCGGACGGGTCCGTGTGTGGAACCCCATCGATCAGTTCGGTGAGTTTCTCGGCGGGGGTCCGGAACCCGAGCGTCTGGCGAGGCCGGCCGTTGAGTTTGCGGGCGACCTCATCGAGTTCTGCCTGACTCACGCCGGCGAGGCTCTTGCCTTTCGGGAAGTACTGGCGAAGGAGACCGTTGGTGTTCTCGTTGGACCCTCGCTGCCACGGGCTGCGGGGATCGCAGAAGTAGACCTCGACGCCGGTCTCGATGCTGAACCATCGGTGAGCTGCCATCTCCTTTCCCTGGTCCCAGGTCAGCGAGCGGCGAAGCTGAACGGGCAACGTGATGATGCTCGCCTTGAGCGCTTCGCAGACCGGCTCGGCGTTGGTCCCTTCGGGTAGCGCGACGAGCTGGCAATAGCGGGTCTGGCGCTCGACCAGGGTCGCGATCGCTGTGTCACGCGTTCCCATCAGCAAGTCGCCCTCCCAGTGCCCAGGGACGGCACGGTCGGCCACCTCCGGCGGACGCTCGGAGATCATCACCATCCCCGCGATGCAGCCGGGGCCCTGCCCGCGGTTGGAGTGCGCCCGGGCGAAACGCTTCTGACGCCTGGTCCGCAGATGCCGGGTCAGCTCGCGTCGCAGCGACCCACGCGCCTGGATGTAGAGCGCGCGGTAGATCGTCTCGTGCGAGACCTGCATCTGCTCATTGTCGGGGTATGAGAGTCGCAGCCAGCCCGAGATCTGCTGCGGGGAGTGATCCTGCTCGAGCCGCTGGATCACGAGCTCACGCAGCTCGCTACACGGCCCGAGCTTCGTCGCTCGCGGGCGCTTGGCCCGACCCCAGGCAGCCCGCTCGGCCGCGTGCGCGCGATAGCGTCCACGGCCACCGCAACGATTGATCTCGCGGGAGACGGTGGTGTGGGACCGGCCGAGGGTACGACCGATCGCGCGGGCCGATTCACCTCGAGCGATCCCGCGCGAGATCTCCTCACGCTCAGCCAGCGACAGGCACCGCTCCGACCGACGACAGGGTCTCGGCCGGATCCCTCCCATCCTCTGCAGGTACTTACTCACCGTCCGCTTCGCCAGCACGAGCCGCCGGGCGATCTCGGCCTCGCTCACCCCCTCCGCCCGCAGCACCCAGATCGCATCCTTCACAGCCTCGGCCAGATAGTGACCCCTCGGCATATCCACACCTCACCTCGTTCGTCAGCGAAATCGCTGACTCTCTCGGATGGTGCGGCGACAGCCTGAGACCGCCCGATGTCTCGAGCATCAGGCCCTCTGCTCGCGGCCGGACCTGGTTTGCGTGGGGACCATGCACGTCGCTGACGCATTCGTCCTCCGCGCGGCCGTCGGCGGGCGACTGGTTTGGCGACGACTCGATCGCGCCGATCGCCGGCACCGCTCGAGTGCATTGCCACGACGCTGTCGGATAATTCCGCGTCAGACCCTCGAAGTGGGAGTGAGACCTTCCGTGTCGTAGCTGATTGCGGGTGCCGTCCCAATGCTGAGGTGAAATTGGGCAGATTCGAGGTAATGGTGCCCACTCCCTCTCAATTTTCCGACAGCCTCCCACGAACTCGATCGCGCCGGAACGCTTCGGCGAGAGGACCGCATTGGACGGTCAGCACGGCGCGAGCTCTCGCGTCGGTAGCGATGCGCTGCGTTGGCACGGCCTGTGCCGCCGTGGGGCGCGCGAGCTGACCGAATCTCGAGTTTGGCGACGCCCAGCCTGCGGAAGCAGGGCAGATCCACGCTCGACACTCTTTCCCGCGTTGCGCTCTTTCCGGGCACCCGCACCCGCGAACGATTTGCCATCAACGGGCGTTGTTGCAGGCGCTCCTCGTGCTTGCAGGTCTGGCGGTCAGCAATGTGCCCGTCGCCGGGCGACGCTTCCGCTTGCGACCGCGATCCAGGAGAGATCGGTCCGCACCGACGGCGCCTCGGACCGGACGCTCGAGCGTCGGGCGTGGTTGAATCCCGCGGCTACTCCCGGAACCCTCGATCGTTGGAGGAAGACTGTGGCCCTGACCCAGACCCAGCTCGTGGCGGCTGTCGCCGATCGGACCGAGCTGAGCAAGGCTGACGCGAAGCGCGTGCTCGCCGCTCTCGAGGACGTCGTGCTCGAGGAGCTCGGAAACGCGCAGAAGGTGCGGATCGGCGGTCTCGTTCAGCTCACGGTTCGCGTGAAGCCGGCCCAGAAGAAGCGCAAGGGACGCAACCCAGCAACCGGAGAAGAGATCGAGATCGCGGCGAAGCCCGCAAGCGTCGACCTACGCGCCCGTCCGCTCGCCCGCGCCAAGTCCGCGCTGCCCTCGGTGCAGAAGGCGCGCCGGCGCCTCGCGGCCTGAGCGCGGATTCTGCCGCCAACCCAGCACTGTCCAGGCCCGTCATGAGACGACCTCCTCAAACGGCAGCTCCGCGCCGGCCAGCCGCGCCCCACGTGCAGGCGTATCGCCGGCGGCGCCCTGCGCCACCGGTCGCGGCGGCATCGGGTCCCGGGAGCACTCGGGACCCACTCGTCCAGCCACGCGCGCCCATTGCTCACCCGCGCTCTGGAAAGGTTCCGATGCGACCAACACGCCCGCGACGCCGCGACTCGGGCGATCGTCAGGCCGCGATATTTTTGGCAAGAGAATCGCGTTTCTTGCCAGAAATCAGAGAAAGTCCCTGCAAACGCGTTGCACTCCCGACAAGGCCGGGAATGCCGTAGCGCCGTGAAACTCCTGCAAACGAGCGGGTTTCATGGAATTGGCTCCGTGGATCGAACCAGGAGGTCGCCGGTTCGAGTCCGGCTAGCTCCATCGCCGCGAGGGCCCTATGCCGCGCGCCTGCGATGTCGTCCGCTGGGCTGGTGTGCTCAGCCCGCGCCGAGCCCGGCGGCCGCGGCCAGCACGATCGAGGCGCCACGCGCGTCGCCGAGCAGACCGGCCTCCATGCGGTTCATCACGTAGGCGACGGTCAGGCGCTGGTCAAGGTCGTTGAAGATGAGCGAGCCGCCGTAGCCGCCCCAGGCGAACGAGCGCGGCCCCATCGGCATCGTCTCGCTGGCCAGTCCGTAGCCCATGCCGAAGCGCAGCGGCACGCCGAGGACGAGGTCGTCCCCGTTCGACTGCTCCTCGAAGATCGCCGCGACGCCTGCCTCTGACAGAAGGCGCGTGCCTCGGGCCTCGCCGCCGCAGGCGACGATCGATTGAATCGTCGCTACCGAGCGCGCGTTGCCCTGCCCGTTGGCCGCCGGGATCTCGGCGCGGCGCCACCACTCCTCGCCCGTGACCGCCCCGGTGAGGATCGGATTGGCGAGGGTGCGCAGGCCGAGCGGCGGGATCCCGAGCGAGACCGGGTCGACGGGCGGCGGCGGAATGAGGGGCACGACGCGCGCGTCGGCCTCGCCGGGCGGAAGGCCGATGTGAAAATCGGCCCCGAGCGGGTCGGCGACCTCCGCCTTGAACCATTGACCGACGGAGACTCCGGTGATCCGCCGGATGACCTCGCCGATGAGGTAGCCCTGGGTGACGGCGTGGTAGCCCGAGGCGGTTCCCGGCTCCCACCACGGCGCCTGGGCGGCAAGGGCGGCGCAGCACTTCTCCCAGTCGGCGAGATCCTCGGGCGTCAGCGGCTGCTCCCAGCCTGACAGCCCCGCAGTGTGCCCGAGGAGATGGCGGACCTCGATCGCCTCCTTCCCGGCCTGGCCGAACTCGGGCCAGTAACGGACGACCGGTGCGTGGAGGTCGAGCTCGCCACGGTCGGCGAGCATCAGCGCGCAGAGCGCGGTCATCGTCTTGGTCGTCGAGAACACGTTGACGAGCGTGTCCTGCTCCCACGGCTTCGTCGCCGCTGCGTCCTTGTGCCCGCCCCAGATGTCGACGACCATCTCCCCGTCGAGCACGACGGCAACCGACGCTCCGACGTCGCCGCCGGCATCGAGGTTGGCGGCAAGCGCGTCGGCCACGCCGGCGAAGCGGGGGGCAAAGCGTCCATGGATCTCGGCCATGCGCAGGACCCTACCGCGCATCGGCGTCGGCGAGACTCCTTGTCAGACACGCCCGCTTTGGTAGCTTTCCTAAGCAAAGGCACAGATTTGTGCCCGGTGGCGATAGGGGGATGAGGCTGAATGGTGGGTCCATGGATGGCAAGCAGCCGCTCGTCCGCGACCGGGCACGCGCGTGATCGTCGAGCGATGGGCCGCGGCGGCCGTTCGCCTGCTCGCGCTCGTGGCCACGACAGCGGCCGCGATCGCTGTCCTCCCCGCCTCCGCGCTCGCGGCCTGCGGAGCGAGCTCGCTCTACTCGCAGGCGGTGTCCTCGGCCCCGGGGATCGTCTCCTACTGGCGGCTCGGCGACGCGTCGGGAACGACCGCGTGCGACAGCGTCGGGACCAACCCCGGGGCCTACCAGCCGGGGACGACGCTCGGCGCCCCCGGGGCGCTCGCCAATGATCCGGACACCGCGGTCCACTTCGACGGCGTCGCCGGCTGGGTGAGCGTGCCCGAGGCGCCGTCGCTCGACGTCGGCGATCAGTTCACGATCGAGGCCTGGGTCAAGCGCGAGCGGACGGGCACCGTCGAGGTGGTCGCCTCCAAGCAGGACAACTCGTGGGTGCTCGAGTTCAACAGCGTCGATCAGCTCACGCTGCGCAAGTCGACGGTCGCCGACGTCGTCTACTCGACGGTCGCGATCCGGGACACCGCGTGGCATTACGTCGTCGCCACCAAGAACGGCACCAACGTCCACCTGTACGTCGACGGCCAGGACGTCACCGGCCCGATCCTCAACCAGGAGACGATGGCCAACAACACGCTCCCGCTGGCCATCGGCGAGAGCAAGTCCTCGACCTACCTGAAGGGGACGATCGACGAGGTGGCGCTGTACAACGTCGCCCTCACCCCGGCGCAGGTCCTCACCCACTATTCGATCGGGCTCGGCGCGGCCGCCCCGGCCAACACCGCGCTGCCCGTCATCCCGGGCACCCCGAAGGCCGGCCAGTCGGTCTCGGCCACCACCGGCATCTGGACCGGAGCCGCCCCGCTCAGCTACAGCTACCAGTGGCAGCGCTGCAACACCGCCGGCGCGTCGTGCGTGAACATCGCCGGCGCCACGGCGGCCAGCTACCCGGCCACGACGACCGACGTCGGCTCGACCCTGCGCGTGCAGGTGACGGCCACCAATTCCGTCAACTCGGCCTCGGCGGTCTCCCCGGTGACGACGGTCGTGGCCGCGAGCACCGACCACGTGGTCGTCGCCGTCGGCGACATCGCCTGCGCGCCGAGCGACACGACCGATCCCTGCGTGCAGCAGCAGACCGCAACGCTGACCGCGGCGCAGAACCCGGAGGCGGTGCTACCGCTCGGAGACACCCAGTACCAGTCCGGCCTGCTCAGCGAGTTCAACGGGCCCGGCGCCTACAACGCCACCTGGGGGCAGTTCAACCCGATCGTGCGCCCCGCGGTCGGCAATCACGAGTACGCCCAGAGCGCGTCCGCCGCGGGCTACTTCGGCTATTTCGGCACCGCCGCCGGGCCCGCGTCCGGCGACTACTCATACAACGTCGGGACCTGGCACCTGATCGCGCTGAACTCCAACTGCAGCAACTCGGGCTGCGTGGACTCGGTCCAGGGACAGACGTCGACCGCGCAGAACAACTGGCTCACCAAGGACCTGTCCGCGCACGCCACGGCGTGCACGCTCGCCTACTGGCACCACCCGCGCTTCTCCTCGAGCTTCGTCGGTGACAGCCCCGGCGTGGGAGCGCTGTGGACGGCCCTCTACAACGCCCGCGCCGATGTCGTTCTCGGCGGCCACGACCATGTCTATGAGCGCTACGCGCTCGAGAACCCGAGCGGCGTCGCCACGAGCACGGGCATCCGCGAGTTCGTGGCCGGAACGGGGGGCGAGGATCTGTTCCCGCTCGGGACGATCGAGCCCAACCTCCAGGTCGTCGACCAGAACGACTTCGGCGTGCTCGTCCTCATCCTCCACCCCGCGAGCTACGACTGGGCGTTCAAGCGGCTCAATGGCACGATCGTCGACAGCGGCACCCAGACGTGTCACGGCCGGCCGCGCCGCGCCGCCGACCTCACCGCGCAGGCCGCGAGCGCCAGCGGCGGCCCGAGCGGCCCGGCGCTTCGCTTCAGCGTGCACCCTCTGGCCACGACGGTCGCCGGAACGCTCGCCCGCGGGCTACCGGTCGCCGTGTACACCAGCCGGGCGAGCGACGTGACGATCACCGCGTTCCTGCGCAGCGGCCGCCGCCTCACCCGGATCGCCGGGTTCCGCGAGACCGAGAGCCAGATCCCGCGGCCGCACACGCGGATCGCGCTGCGACTGCCGGCGCGCGTGCTGCGCGGACGGCGCACCGCCACGATCGTGCTGCGCTTCAGCGCGCTCGACGCGGCCGGCCGCGTGCGCACGGCGTCCGCGACGGTGACGCTGCGGCGTTGACCTCAGGGCATGGCGAGGGCGCCGATGACCTCTCGCCACCACGCCCGCTCGGCCTCTTCGGCCGCGTAGCGCAGGCGCCGGCGGGCGGCGTCCTGAACCTGGCCCGCCGAGCCGATCGCGACGATCGGACCGGTGTAGGCGTAGCGGCCGTCCGCGAGCGCGACGAGCGCTCCCGGCTGGTCGCGCCGGGTGCGGAGCTGATCGATCACCTCGACGCCGCTGACCTGCTCGGGGTGAGCGGCGGACCCGTCCTCGGGCCGCCACGGCCCTGAGCTGAAGATCGCCGCGGTGGCGCGCGGTAGGGGCCGGCGCGGGCTGACGGCGCCGACCGGACCCTCGCTCCAGCGCCGCAGCAGCCGCTGGGATTCGAGCGCCACCTCCTGGCGGAAGAGAATGTGGAGCCGGTCGCCGACCTCGATGCGCGTCGAGCCGCGCGGCGGCACGGCCTGATCGCCGCGAATGATCAGGTTGAGCAGCGCCTCGCGCGGCAGGCCGAGCTCGCGGACGCGATGGCCGACGACCGCGTACCCGTCGCGGACGAGGAACTCGACGACCTCCGCCCCGAGCCGGCGAATCGCCGCGGGCTCGATCAACGGAGTCGGCAGCGCCGCCTCGCTCGTCGTCACCCCGAGGTGCCGTGCGACCCACTGGAATGTCGTGCCCTGGAGCACGGTCGAGACGAGCACGACGAAGAACACGACGTTGAAGAACTCGCGGCTGTGCCCGACGCCGGCGATCACCGGGAAGGTGGCGAGGACGACCGGCACGGCACCGCGCAGTCCGGCCCAGCCGAGGACGACGCGCTCGGCGAGGCTGAAGTGCGAGAACGCGGTGGCGAGCGCCACCGCGACCGGTCGCGCGACGACCGCCATGATCGCGGCGAGCAGCGTCGCCTTGCCCGCGACCGAGCCGAGCTGGCCGGGGAACACGAGCAGGCCGAGGACGAGGAACAGCGTGAGCTGCGAGACCCAGGCGAGGCCGTCGTGGAACGTGGCGATCGTCCGCTGGGCCGGCGAGGGCACGCTGCCGATCGCGAGCCCGACGATGTACACGGAGAGGAAGCCCGAGCCGTCGAGGACCGCCGCGGCGCCGTAGGCGAGCGCGGCCGCGGCGATCGAGACGACGGGATAGAGCCCGGCCGAGGGCAGCCGGAGGTGCTGCAGCGCATACGCCGTGCCCGCGGCAACGAGGCCCCCCATGGCCAGCCCGATGCCGAGCTGGCGGACGAACAGCAGGACGAAGTTGAGGACGTCGTAATGCGGCTCGGTGGCCCAGGCCATGAAGCCGAGCACGAGCAGCACGGCGACCGGGTCGTTGAGCCCCGCTTCCCCCTCGAGCGTGCGGGCGAGGCGCCGCCGGAGCGTCGAGCCGCGGAGCACGGCGAACACCGCGGCGCCGTCGGTCGAGGCGAGGATCGAGCCGAGCAGGAGACCGTCGAGCAGGCGCAGACCGAACAGCCAGGCCGCGGCGAGCCCGGTGAGCAGCGCCGTGACGATCGTGCCGATGAAGGCAAGGCTCACGGCCTCGCGAAACACGGGGCGGATCTCGCCCCAGCCGGCGGCGATGCCTCCCTCGAACAGGATCAGCGACAGGGCGACGACCCCGACTGAGCGGGCGAGCCGATAGTCGCTGAAGGTGATCCAGCCGAGACCGTCGGAGCCAATCGCCATCCCGAGACCGAGCACGAGCACGAGGCCGGGGACGCGGAGGCGCCCCGCGAGCATCGAGACCGCGATCCCTGCGGCGAGCAGCCCACCGACCGCCAGCAACATGAGCCCGTCACTCACGCCCGACAGTCTCCTGGACGGAGGAGCGGCTTGCGGGCGCGCGTGCCGGGGCGGAAGCGCTTCCAGGTAGCCTCCCGGGCATCGGATGAGGAGCGACGGAGCGATCCTTCAGGCGGATGAGACACGGCGCTGGACGCGAATTCCGGGCCCCGCGAGGAAGCGGATGAAATTCTGCATGAGGCCTCGGCCCGCTGTAATAGGCTCGCCTCGACCGGGAACCGCCGGACCCAGGCGATACGACATGTGCGGCGCGTCTTCATCCACCCACCGCAAGCCTCGACTCCCGGCCCCGCTCCGTGCGCCGGACCGAGCGCAGCCGCGGCCGGAGGCGCCGTGACGCCCGGCCCGGCCCCCACCGACAGCACCGACGTCTTCGCCGCGGGCGGCGACGTCGGACGCGACCTCCGCGCCGTCGACTGGTCGGCCACCCCGCTCGGGACCCCGGACACGTGGCCACGGAGCCTCGCGACCGTCGTGCGGATGATGCTGAGCTCGCAGTTCTCGATGTGGATGGCCTGGGGCCCCGAACTGACCTTTTTCTGCAACGAGGCATACCGTCGCGACACGCTGGGCAAGAAGTACCCGTGGGCGCTCGGACGTCCGGCGAGCGAGGTGTGGGCTGAGATTTGGCCGGAGATCGGGCCGCGAATCGAGACGGTCATGAGCACCGGACAGGCCACGTGGGAAGAGGCGCTGCAGCTGTTCCTCGAGCGCAGCGGCTACCCCGAGGAGACGTACCACACGTTCTCCTATAGCCCGCTATCCGATGACGATGGCGAGATCGCCGGGATGCTCTGTGTCGTCTCGGAGGACACCAACCAGGTGATCGGGGAGCGACGGATGGCCACCCTGCGCGATCTCGGCGCGGTGCCGTCGAGTGGGCTCGACGAGCAGGAGTTCCTTCAGGCCGCCTCGGTGCAGCTCGCCGGCAACCCGAGTTCGATGCCGTTCACCCTCATCTATCTGTTCGGCGAGGACGGTCAGTCCCGGCTGACCGGCTCGAGCGGCGTGCCGCCCGGTCACGCGGTCTCCCCGCGGAGGATCCCGGCCGGAGCCCAGGCGCCGTGGCCGACGGCGTCCGCGGCCGCCGGCCGCGTGGTCGTCGTCGATCAGCTCGCCGAGCGCTTCGCCGCCGTCCCTACCGGCCCGTGGGAGCTCCCGCCGGAGCAGGCGATCGTCGTCCCCCTCGCTCAGCCCGGTCACGATCGCCCGTACGGCTTCTTCGTCGTCGGCGCCAACCGCTACCGGCCGGTCGACGCCGACTACCGCGCGTTCGTCGAGCTCATCGCCCAGCGGCTCGCCGCCGGCATCACCGCGGCCCGCAGCTACGAGGCCGAGCGCCGGCGCTCTGAGCAGCTGATGGAGCTCGACCGGGCCAAGACCGTGTTCTTCTCCAACGTCAGCCACGAGTTCCGCACGCCGTTGACGCTTATGCTCGGCCCGCTCGAGGACGCCCTCACCGGCCCCGGGACGCTCGACGCCGGGCAGCTCGAGCTCGTGCATCGCAATGCGCTGCGGCTGCTCAAGCTCGTCAACGCCCTGCTCGACTTCTCGCGCGCCGAGGCCAGCCGGGTGCGCGCCGAGTTCCGGCCGCTCGACCTCGGCGCGCTCACCGCCGAGCTCGCGGGCACGTTCCGCGACGCGACCAACCGCGCCGGCATCGATCTCGAGGTCGTCTGCCACGAGCTCCCGGAGCCCGTGTACGTCGACCGCGACCTGTGGGAGCGGATCGTCCTCAACCTGATCTCCAACGCGTTCAAGGTGACCCTCGAGGGCGGCATCTCCGTCCACGTCGCCGCGGTCGACGGCGCCGCGCAGCTGACCGTTGCCGACACCGGGCCGGGCATCCCGCCCGACGAGCTCGATCGCCTCTTCCAGCGCTTCCACCGCCTGCGCAGCACGACGGCGCGGAGCTACGAGGGCACCGGGATCGGACTGGCGCTCGTCAAGGAGCTGACCGAGCTGCACGGCGGCGAGGTGTTGGTGGCCAGCACGGTCGGCGAGGGCTCGACGTTCACCGTGCGCGTGCCGTTCGGTTCCGAGCACCTCCCGCCCGAGCAGATCCACGACGATGAGGGCGCGCCCGCGGGAACGGTCGCGCCGCTGTTCGTCGAGGAGGCGCTCAGCTGGGTCGGCGCGGCCCCCACGGACGTGCACTGGCTGAGCAGCGCCGAGGAGCCGCCGCTGCCCGGTGAGAGCGCTCGCGCCGACATCCGCCGACGGGTGCTCATCGCCGACGACAACCCGGACCTGCGCCGCTACCTCACCCGGCTGCTCTCGCCCCACTTCGAGGTCGAGACGGTCCCCGACGGCGAGGCCGCGCTGCGCATCGTCCGCGAGCGTCCGCCCGACCTGCTGATCAGCGACGTGATGATGCCGGGCGTCGACGGCTACGAGCTGCTCGCGGCGCTCCGCGCCGAGGCCGAGACCCAGGAGCTGCCCGTCATTTTGCTCTCGGCGCGGGCCGGCGAGGAGGCGGCGATCGAGGGTCTCGGCGCCGGAGCCGACGACTACCTGCCCAAGCCGTTCTCCGGACGCGAGCTGCTGGCCCGAGTGCGCTCACACCTCGAGCTCGCCGCCGTGCGCCGCCAGGCCTCGGCCGAGGTCCGGGCAGAGCGGCTGCGCCTCGAGCAGACACTGCAGCAGCTGCCGGCCGGCGTGATCCTCGCCGAGGGACCGTCGGCCCAGGTCGTGATGACCAACGAGCTCGCCGAGGACATCCTTGGGGCGATCCCGCAGGACCCGCTGCCCGCCGAGCGCTCGCCACTGGCGCGGGCGATTCGCGACGACGAGGTGATCCAGGACGAGGACATCGTCTACGTGACCGGGACGGGCCGGCGGCTCACCCTGCGGGTCAGCGCGGCGCCGATCCACGACGATCGCGGCGAGACGATCGCCGGCGTGATGGTCTTCCAGGACGTCAGCGAGCGCGTCCGCTCGGAGCGGATGCTCACCACGCAGCGCGACATCCTCGCGATGGTGGCGAGCGGCGAACCGCTCGAGCGCACGCTCGAGGCGATCGCCGGCTGCGCCCAGTCGTTGTCGGAGTACGACGACGCGCGCGCGTCGATCATGCTGCTCAGTCCCGACCGCCGTCGGCTCGAGCACGCCGCCGCGCCGAGCCTGCCCGACGCCTACAACGAGGCGATCGACGGCATCGCGATCGGGCCGTCGGTCGGCTCGAGCGGCACCGCCGCGTATCGCGGGGAGACGGTGATCGTCTCCGACATCGCGACCGACCCGCTGTGGATCGACCATCGCGCGCTCGCCGCCGAGCACGGCCTGCGCGCGAGCTGGTCGACGCCGATCCGGGCCACCAACGGCCTGCTCGTCGGCACGTTCGCCGTGTACTACGACCATCCGCGCTCACCGAGCCGCGAGGATCGCCGCATGGTCGAGCTGCTCACGCGCACCGCCGGGGTCGCGATCGGCCGCTCCCGCGACATGCGCGCCCGGGCCCGCCAGCTCAACGAGCTCCAGCGGAGCCTGCTGCCGCGCCGGCTCCCCGAGATCCCGGGCATGAGCACCGGAGTCAGCTTCCGGCCCGGCGATCGCGGGCTCGACGTCGGCGGCGACTTCTACGACGTGTTCTCGCTGCCCGGCGGCGGCTGGGGCTTCGTCGTCGGCGACGTGCGCGGTCACGGCGCTGAGGCCGCAGCCGTCACCGCGCTCACCCGGCACACGACGCGGGCGATCGCGCGCCTCGAGCTCGATCCCGGCCGCGTGCTCGAGGTCGTCAACAACGCGCTGCGCCACTCCGACTTCGACCGCTTCTGCACCGCCGTCTACGGCCACATCGCGCTCGGTCCGGAGGGGGCGAGCGTGCGGCTGGCCATTGCCGGCCATCCGCCGCCGCTACTGCGGCGCGCGTCCGGCGCGGTCACGGAGCTGACCGACCATGGCCCGCTGCTCGGCGTGTTCCCCGAGCCGCGCTTCCCCGAGATCAGCTGCACGCTCGATCCCGGCGACACGCTCGTTCTCTACACCGACGGCCTGATTGAGCGCAACCCTCGGGTGCGGGACGACGCCGGACTGCGCGCGCTCGTGGCCGCGCTTCCCGGCGGCGACGTCACCGAGCAGCTTGCCGCGCTCGAGCACCATGCGTATGGCGACCCGCCCGGCCAGCTGAGCGACGACGTGGCGGTGCTCGCGCTGCAGGTGGACAGCTCCGGGCACTGAGGCCCGGAACCGTCCCGTCCGCGGTTTACGGCAGTACCGCCTCGATGCCGGGCGCGAGCGCTCCTCGGGCGTAGACCCAGTTCCTACCGGGTCAGGCGGACGGCCGTGGCGGAGGCCAGACCTCCGGTCGATCGGGCATATGTCCGAAGGCGTCGATGAGCGCGGTTTGGAGGCCGCTCAGGAGGACTCCGTAGCCGGTGCCCTCGTATTCCTGGATGACGTCGTCGAGGATGTGGACCAGACCGGCAGCGTCGTCGCGGGCGAGTTGGATGCCTATGGTGTCGTTCATCATTGCCGCATCCCACGCTCGCCGGACGGCAACATTGGCATTGCGAGTTACTGCTTCATGTAGCGCGCGTGCCGACACCCGAGGAGTACGAATCCCCGAGCGCGACGTACGACGGAGACGCGGCGGCCGCCGCGGGGATCACCCACAGCACGACGACGCTGCAGCTCACGGCCCGGCCGGCCCAGCGATCCGGATCGGCCCGACCGGCCCGCGACCCGGCCGGCCCAGCGGCCTCCTTTAGCCTCTGCCTGTGAGCGCGACGCTGGCCACCGAGCAGACGGCGGGGCTCACCGAGGCGGAGGCGGCCCGCCGGCTGGCCGCGTCGCCGCCGCACCGCGAGCGCTCGAGCCGCTCGTACGCGAGCATCGTCCGGGCCAACGTCTTCACGGTGTTCAACCTCATCCTCGCCGCTTTCGGGGTGGTGACGCTCGTGTTCGGCGATCCCCGCGACGCGCTGTTCCTCGGGATCATCGTCGCCAACTCGGGGATCGGCATCTTCCAGGAGGTGCGGGCCAAGCGGGCGCTCGACCGCCTCTCGCTGCTCGTCGCGCCCCGGGCGAACGTGCGCCGTGAGGGCGCGGTGCGGACGGTGCCGGTCGAGCAGGTGGTGCTCGACGACCTCGTGCTGCTCGCGCCGGGCGACCAACTCGTCGCCGACGGCGTGCTGCTGTCGGCCACCGATCTGCGGCTCGACGAGTCGGTGCTCACCGGCGAGTCGACGGCCGCCCGGCGTGAGACCGGCGACGAGATCCGCTCGGGCGCGTTCGTCGTCGAGGGCACCGGCACATACCGGGTGACCGCGATCGGCGCCGAGAGCTTCGCTGCCCGCATCACCGGCGAAGCGCGCTCCTTCCGGCACCCCCGCTCCCCGCTCGAGCGCGCGATCAACCGCCTGCTCTACGCCCTCGTCGGCCTCGTCGTCGTGCTCGGGGCGCTGCTCGGCTACTCGCTCTACCACCGCCACGTCTCCCGGCACACCGCGGTGGCCACCTCGACCGCGGGCGTCGTCACGCTCATCCCCGAGGGGCTGATGGTGCTCGTCAGCCTCACCTATGCCGCCGCCGCCGTGCGCATGTCCCGGCGCGGCGTGCTCGCGCAGCAGCTCAACGCGATCGAGTCGCTCGCCTCGGTCGACACGATCTGCGTCGACAAGACCGGGACGCTCACCGAGGCGGCGCTGCGGGTCATCGACGTGCAGCCGGCCGCCGGCGTGAGTGCCGACGCCGTGGCCGAGGCGCTGAGGGCGCTGGCGGGCAGCGCCACCGTTCGCAACATCACGCTCGAGGCGATCGCTGAGGCCTACCCGCCGGGCGACGGCGCAGAGCCTGCCGCGGCCGAGATCCCGTTCTCGAGCCGGCGGCGCTTCAGCGCGGTGAGCGTCGCCGAGGGCAGCTTCTACCTCGGCGCCCCCGAGCGCCTGGCCTCCGGCGAGCTCGCGCAGCTGGCGCGCGGGCCGCAGGGCGAGGGACGGCGCGTCCTCGCCGTCGCCCGCAGCTTGCGACCGCTGCCGTCCGCCCCGGAGGCCGACACCGCGGCCGAGGCCGAGGCCGAGGCGCCCGACGATCCACCGTCCGACCTCGAGCCGCTCGGCCTCGTCGTGCTCGCCGAGGAGCTGCGGCCGAACGTCCGTGACACGATCGCCTTTCTGCACGAGCAGAACATCGAGGTCAAGGTCCTCTCGGGCGACGCGCCGGAGACGGTGGCCGCGATCGCTCGCGACGTCGGGATTCCCGTCGCGCACAGCCACGAGGGCTCGAGCATCCCCGACGATCCCGAGGCGAGACGCGCGTTCGCCGCCGAGGCCGGCGTCGTCGGTCGGATCTCGCCGGAGGGCAAGCAGGCGATCATCCGGGCTCTCGCCGAACAGGGACGCTACGTGGCGATGGTCGGCGACGGGGTCAACGACGTGCCCGCGCTCAAGGCCTCACGCCTGGCCATCGCCCAGGGCAGCGGTACGCAGATGGCCCGGAGCGTCTCGGACCTCGTGCTCATCTCCGGCGACTTCGCCGCCGTGCCGCCACTCGTCGCCGAGGGCCGCCGCGCGCTGCGCAACCTTCAGCGAGTCACCAAGCTGTATGTGACCAAGTCGGCCTTCGCGGCGTTCCTGATCCTCACGATCGGCACGAGCTCGGACGCCTACCCGCTTCTCCCCCGCCACCTGTCGCTCGCCGCGAGCCTGACCATCGGCATCCCCACGTTCTTCCTCGCCCTCGCGCCGAGCAGCGGGGCGTGGCGACCGCAGCAGTTCGTCCGCGGCGTCGCCCGCTTCGCGGTGCCGGCAGGGACGGTGATCGGCACTGGAGTCGTCGCCGGATACCTGTTCGCGATCCACGACCTCGACATGTCGATCCCGCAGGCCCGGACGGTCGCGCTCACGACGCTCATCGCCTGCGGCCTGTATCTGGTGATGGCGCTCGAGTCCGGTGGCGGCCCGCGTCGCTCCGCACTCGTCGCCGGGATGTGCGCGGCGATGGGCTCGCTCTACGTGCTCGCCTTCCTCATTCCCTTCGCCGCCAACTTCTACGTGCTCGCGACCCCGACGCTCGGGATCATCCTCACCTCGGTGCTGGCCAGCGCGGTGTCGATCGGGGCGCTCGCGCTGTGCGGCTTCACCCTGCGGGTGGGACGTCGTCCGGCGGGTGCGGCAGCGGAATCACCAGAACCGGGCGGCGAGCGTGACTGACAACGCGAGCGGACACGCTGCCGAGCAGGGTTGACTCGACCCGCCCGAGGCCCCGCGCGCCGACGACGATCGGGTCGGCGGCGAGCTCGTCGGCCTCGCGGCAGATGACCCGCCACGGCTTCCCGCGCAGCCGCTTCCCCTGTGCGACGAAGCCCGCCGCCTCGGCCAGCCGCACTCCCTCGTCGAGCTTCTCGCGAGCGAGATCGGCGCCGATCTCCTCGAGACCGAGCGCGCGCGAGGCCAGCCGTGAGACGGTCGAGCTGAGGATCGCGCCGGGGTCGTAGGGCTCCCAGATCGGCACCGCCTCCCAGACGACGAGGACCTCCGCGCGACGCCGACCGAGGATCTGTCCGGCGGCGGCGATCGCCGTCCGCGCGTCCTCGGAACCGTCGTAGCAGAGGAGCACCACGTCGTCAGGGCCGGTATGGGGAGCCTCGGGCATCACCGTCACTCTGCCAGCACGCACCGGGCTCGTCATCCGTCCGAGACCTCCGAGCGCCCGTCGTAGTTCCCCTCCCCCGAGCTTCGGCTTTGCGCGGATGAAAGCGGCCGGGGACCGCACAATGATCGAAGCAAATGCGCCACCGCATCGTGATCCTCGGCGGGGGAACCGGCGGCACGCTCGTCGCCAACCGGCTGCATCGCCTGCTCGGGGAGGGCGCGCAGATCACCGTCGTCGATCGCGACGACGAGCACATCTACCAGCCCGGGCTGCTGTTCGTGCCCTTCGGGCTCGCCGACGGCGAGGGGATCGTGCGCTCGCGCCGAGCGCAGCTGCACGCGGGGATCGACTTCCGGCTCGCCGAGATCGACCGAGTCGAGACCACCGAGGACACCGTGCATCTCGAGGGCGGCGACGCGCTGCCCTAGGACGTGCTCGTTGTCGCCACCGGCGCCGTGCTCATGCCCGAGGAGACCGAGGGCCTGTTGGGACCGGGCTGGCAGGAGAAGGTCTTCACCTTCTACTCGCTCGAGGGGACCGTCGCTCTGCGGGCGGCGCTCGAGCGGCTCACCGCGGGGCGGCTTCTCGTCAACCTCATCGATCTGCCGATCAAGTGCCCGGTCGCGCCACTGGAGTTCTGCTTCCTCGCCGACTGGTACTTGCGCCGGCGCGGCGTGCGCGAGGACGTCGAGATCGCGTTCGCCACGCCACTCGACGGCGCCTTCACGAAGCCGATCGCCTCGGCGCAACTCGGCAGCCTGCTCGCCGAGAAGGGGATCAAGCTCGAGTCCGAGTTCGCCACCGGCGAGGTCGACGGCGCCGGCGGACGGCCCATCAGCTACGACGGACGCGAGCTCGGCTTCGATCTACTCGTCACCGTCCCGCTCCACGGCGGCCCCGCGTTCGTCGGCCGGTCCCCGGACCTCAGCGACGAACTCGGCTTCATCCCCACCAACCGCACGACGCTGCAGGCGAATGCGGCCCCCAACGTGTTCGCGATCGGCGACGCGACCAACCTGCCGACGTCCAAGGCGGGGTCGGTCACCCACTTCGAAGGCGAGACGCTGGTCGGCAACATCCGGCATCACCTCGCGGGGGAGCCGCTCGAGAAGACGTTCGACGGCCACTCCAACTGCTTCGTCGAGACCGGCTTCCACAAGGCGCTGCTGATCGACTTCAACTACGACGTCGAGCCGCTCCCGGGCCACTTCCCCGAGCCTCATCTCGGACCGCTGCCCCTGCTCAAGGAGAGCCGGATGAACCACATGGCGAAGCTCGCCTTTCAGTGGATCTACTCGCACATGCTGCTGCCCGGGCAGGACCTGCCCGGGATCAGCCCGCAGCTGCAGCTCGCGGGCAAGGACACCGAGCTGATCACGAAACAAGGAGGGTCGACATGACAGCACTCACCAGCGCCGGCGTGCCCGTCGAGCGGGACGCCGAGGGCTTCTTCACCGATCCGTCCCAATGGAACGAGGGGCTGGCCGTGGAGGTTGCCGAGGAGAACGGGATCCCCACGCTCACCGAGCGCCATTGGCTGGTCATCAACTTCATGCGCAAGACGTATCTCGAGCAGGGCGCCGCCCCCTCGATCCGCAGCCTCGGCAAGCTGAGCGGCGTCCCGATCAAAGAGCTCTACGAACTGTTCCCCCACGGCCCGGCCAAGCTGGCGGCCAAGATCGCGGGCATCCCGAAGCCCCGCGGCTGTATCTAGGAGGCGAGCACCATGACCGACGTCATCGAGCCACAGACCGCGCCGACGCCCGCGGTGTCACCCGTCCCCGACACGATCACCAAGGTCGCGATCATCGTCTCCAAGGGCTCGCTCGAGGGAATCTATCCCGGGCTGATCATGGCCAACGGGGCGCGCATGGAGGGCATCGAGGCGAACCTGTTCTTCACCTTCTTCGGCCTCGACGCGATCCACAAGGACAAGAGCGAGCACATCAAGGTCGCCACGGTCGGCAACCCCGGCCTGCACATGGCCACCTGGGCCGGCGGCCTGCCCGGCGTCTCGGCCCTCGTCACCCGCAAGATGGCCGCCGAGATGGAGAAGCTCGACATCCCGCCGATCCCCGAGTTCGTCGAGATGATCGCCGACTCGGGCGCCGGCGTGTATGCCTGCAAGGCCTCGGTCGACATGTTCAAGCTGACCCGCGAGGACTTCGTGCCCCAAGTCACCGACATCATCACCGTCGGCGAGTTCTACGCCATGGCCGGCGGCGGGCAGATCATCTTCACCTGAGCCGCTGGCATCTGCACGTGAGCGGCAACGGGCGCGGCGCCGCCGCGTGACGGCGCAGCGCCCGGACCGCCACTACTTGTCGCCGCCGAGGACGTCGCTCGCCTTGTCCCCGACCTTGTCGACGGCGTCCTTGACCGACGACTTGGCCTGATCGACCTTGCCCTGGTTCTTGAGGCTGTCGTCGCCGGTGAGCGCACCGGCGGCCTCCTTCACGCGTCCTTTGCCTTCGTCGATGTGCTTGTCGTCCATGGTGGCTCCTGACGTTTCGTGTTCACCCAGTTTCTGGGTCACGTACGTCCGGGTGCTACCCGTACGCCGAGCGGCCTACGCGGTCGGGCGGCCTACGCGGTCACCATCTGCTCGCGCTTGGCGGCGACGCCGTCGAGCAGCTCGCGGAAGGACTTGGCGAACTTCTCCACGCCCTCCTTCTCGAGCACGGCGACGATGTCGTCGACGTCGATCCCGGCCTCGCGGAAGCGATCGAACGTCCGGCGCGCCCCGTCGAGGTCGCGCTCGAGCGTCGGCTCGACGCGACCGTGGTCGCGGAAGGCGTCGATCGTCTCGAGCGGCATCGTGTTGACCGTGTACGGCCCGATCAGCTCATCGACGTAGAGCACGTCGCTGTAGTCCGGGTTCTTCGTCGAGGTCGAGGCCCACAGGCAGCGTTGCGGCGAGGCTCCCGCCTGCTCGAGCTCCTCCCACTCGGGACCGGTGAAGATCTCCTTGTAGGTCTGGTAGGCGAGTTTGGCGTTGGCGGTGGCCAGCGTGCCCTTCAGGTCGTCGTGGCCACCGATCTCATCGAGCCGCCGGTCGGCCTCGGTGTCGACCCGGGAGACGAAGAACGACGCGACCGAGGCGACACTCGCGAGATCGCCGCCGGACTCCTTGAGCCGGCGCAGCCCGCGCAGGTAGGCCTCGGCGGCCTCGCGATGACGCTGCAGCGAGAACAGCAGGGTGACGTTGATGGGGATCCCGTCGGCGATCGCGTCCTCGATCGCCTGGAGGCCCGGCTCGGTGCCGGGGATCTTCACGAACAGGTTTTGCCGCTCGACGGTGCGCTTGAGCCGACGGGCCTCCTCGAGGGTGGCCGCGGCGTCGTAGGCGAAATTGGGGTCGACCTCGAGCGAGACCCAACCGTCGCGGGTCGCGTCGCCACGATCGAACACCGGGCGCAGAAGGTCGCAGGCGTCGCGGATGTCGTCGATGGCCAGGGCGAGGAAGACCTCCTTGAGGTCGTCCTCGTGCTCGAGCACCTCGCGGAGCTGATCGTCGTACGCGTTTCCCTTGGAGATCGCCCCCTGGAAGATGGTCGGATTCGAGGTCACGCCGGTGATCGCTTCCTCGACGAGCTTTTCGAGACCTCCGTCGCGCACGAAGTCACGCGCCAGGAAGTCGATCCAGATGCTCTGGCCGGCAGCGGCCAGTTCCTGTAGTGGATTAGGCACGAGCCCCTCCAATTCGTCGGTGTTTCTCGCTTACCCTGGCTCCGCGCCACGCAATCTCGCGGGTGGACCACCAACGATATCGGCCGCCGTAGTTTCCCCTGTCCGAACACGGGCCCTTAGCACCGATGACGCGAGAGCCCGGCCACGGCATTCTGAAGCCCACGATCAGCTCTCCTCGGGAGAGGCCAGAGCGTCCGGTGGGGCTGCTGAGATGCACGCGTGATCCGATCCATCCCGCAAATGCAGGATCTGGTCGGCATCACCGCGAACCCCCGGCCGAAGAGGCTATGCTCAGAAAGAGGGGTTTAGGAAGAGTTGGTTCTGCCGAAGTAGTCCGTATTCGTCTCTAGCGAGGTTCTGATGCCCTGGTCATCTCTCTTCCGCGGGAATACCCCCGCTCAGCACGACGATCCGCCGGCGGGCGGGTCGCGGGGAACTGATTCGGCCGTTGCCAGCGCAACGCAGCATGTCCCGCGGACTCCGACCATCGAGGTCTGTCCCTCCCACGGCCGTCGCTGCATCTGTGACCGCTGTGAGGCGCTCCGGCGCGACCGCTCGCGCGCGGCCGCCTGAGCCTCAGCACTCAGCAGGTCGACGACGGCACCGGGGCGCCGGGGCCGACCTGCGGGTCATCGACCATCCCGGTCACGACCGGCCGGAGCACCGAGCCCAGGTGCACGACATACCAGTCTCCCCGCCAGGAGATCATCGAGGCGATCCCGAACGAGCGGACCTCACCACCGGCGCGATAGACGATGCGCGAGTGCGGGACCTCGTAGTAGCCAACGCGGTTGTCGCAGATGCCCGGCGGCACCCAGTGCGCGTAGGCGTGCTCGACGATGACGGTCAGCAGCCGGGCGTTCCGCGGATCCGCGCCTAGCAACGCGTGGGCGGCCTCGATGTCGAGGCCGTAGTCCGCGACGAGCCGGTAGAGCCAGTCGGCGGCCGGATCGCCGACCGCCTTGAGCTGGACGTAGGCCGGCTTGGGGAAGAAGGCCGGCAGACCGGGCGCGGTGTGGCCGGTCTGCACGCCCCGCCAGAGGGCGGCCATCCGGGCATGGAATCCGGGGCCGTCGGCCGACGGGAGAGCGTCGGTCTGGGGCAGCGTCCCCGGGTCGGGGCCGCGTGGGCGCGGGCGGTGGTGGACGACGCGCGTGGTGGCCGTGGTCGTCGTGCTCGTCGAGGTCGGCGGCGTGCTCGTCGCCGTGGGCGTCGCGATCGGCGGCGCCGAGGTCACGCTGCTCGAGCTGCTGCTCGACCCACACGCGGCGAGGGCAATGACGAGGGCCGGCGTGACGGCGGCAAGGAGCGCGTGGCGCGCCCGGGTCAGGGCACGACCCGCACTCACTCCAGGGCGGCGTCGAGCGCGGACAGGACCGGGTCAGAGCCCGCGTTGAGGTAGAGGATCCGGCGCAACGGCCCGGAGGCATGCAGGACGGCATCGAGCACGGCGGCGACGTCCGCGCGGGGGATCTGGCCGCGGGAGGGCTCGGTCTGGAGCTGGACGAGGCCCCGCCCGGGATCGTCGGTGAGGCGGCCGGGTCGGATGATCACCCAATCGCGGTCGCTGTCGCGCACGGCGGCGTCGGCCGCGGCCTTGGCCTGGAGGTAGACGGCGAAGGTCTCCTCACCGGAGGGCGGGCTCTCGGCCCCAACCGAGCTCACCATCACATAGCGCTCCACGCCGGCGTCAACGGCGGCGTGGAGAAGCTTGATCGCGCCGTCGCGGTCCATCGTCCGCTTACGCTCGGGACCGCTGCCCGGCCCGGCGCCGGCGGCGAATACGACGGCGTCGGCGCCGCGCACGGCGTCGGCCACGGCGCCGACCTCGGCGTGCTCGAGATCGCAGACCACCGCCCGCGCCCCGACCGCCTCGAGCTCGCCGGCGTGGTCGGGATTGCGGATCAGACCGCTCACCGCGTCGCCGCGTTCGACGAGCGCCGCGATGAGGATCCGGGCGATCTCTCCATGCGCTCCGGCGATGGCGACGTGCATGCCGTCGAAGCCTAGCTCGCCGGCGATCCGGGCTCATCGCCCGCACCCGTCTATCGTGGTCGCGGCATGGCCCGCCGCGAGGACATCCGCAATATCGCCATCGTCGCCCACGTCGACCACGGGAAGACGACGCTCGTCGACGCCCTGCTCTGGCAGTCGGGCGCGTTCCGCAGCAACCAGGACGTCGCCGACCGCGTACTCGACTCGATGGACCTCGAGCGTGAGAAGGGCATCACGATCCTGGCCAAGAACACCGCCGTGCGCTACGGCGACATCAAGCTCAACATCGTCGACACGCCGGGCCACGCCGACTTCGGCGGCGAGGTCGAGCGCGGCCTGACGATGGTCGACGCCGTGCTGCTGCTCGTCGACGCGAGCGAGGGCCCGCTGCCCCAGACCCGCTTCGTCCTGCGCAAGACGCTCGAGGCACGGCTCCCGGTGATCCTCGTGGTCAACAAGGTCGACCGCCCCGACGCCCGCATCGACGAGGTGATCGACGAGGTCTACGAGCTGTTCCTCGACCTCGAGGCCGACGAGGAGCAGATCGAGTTCCCGATCGTCTACACCAATGCCAGGGCCGGCTGGGCCTCGCTGGACCAGCACGAGACCGGCACCGACCTCGGGCCGCTGCTCGACCTCCTCGTCGAGCATGTCCCCGCGCCCGAATACAACCCCGAGCACCCGCTCCAGGCCCACGTCACCAACCTCGACGCCTCGCCCTACGTCGGGCGGATCGCCATCTGCCGGGTGCGTCACGGCACGATCCGGCGCGGGGAGAGCATCGCCTGGTGCCGGTCGGACGGAGCGATCGACACCGTCAAGGTCACCGAGCTGTACGTGACCGAGGCGCTCGACCGAGTCGAGGCGGCCGAGGCGAGCGCCGGGGAGATCATCTCGGTGGCCGGGATCCCGGAGATCACCATCGGCGACACGCTCGCCGACGCCGAGGACCCGCGCCCGCTGCCGGTGATCACCGTCGACGAACCCTCGCTCAGCGTCACGATCGGGATCAACGACTCGCCGCTGTCCGGCAGTGACGGCGACAAGCTCACGGCCAGCCAGGTCAAGGCGCGGCTCGAGCGCGAGCTCGTCGGCAACGTCTCGCTGCGGGTCGGGCCGACGGAGCGACCCGAGGTGTGGGAGGTCCAGGGCCGCGGTGAGCTCGCCCTCGCCGTGCTCGTCGAGCTCATGCGCCGCGAGGGCTTCGAGCTGACGGTCGGCAAGCCGCAGGTCGTCACCCGGGAGATCGACGGCCGCCTGCACGAGCCCGTCGAGCGGATGAGCGTCGACGTTCCCGACGACTACGTCGGGGTGATCACCCAGATGCTCGCGCTGCGCAAGGGCCGGATGGAACACATGGTCAATCACGGCACCGGCTGGGTGCGGATGGAGTACCTCGTGCCGGCCCGCGGGCTGATCGGCTTCCGGACCGAGTTCCTCACCGAGACCCGCGGCACCGGGCTCCTGCATCACGTCTTCGACCGCTGGGAGCCGTGGCACGGCGAGCTGCGCACGCGGCCGACCGGGTCGCTGGTCGCCGACCGCACCGGCACGGTGGCGGCGTTCGCGCTGTTCAGCCTGCAGGAGCGTGGGACGCTGTTCGTCGAGCCCGGCGACCAGGTCTACGAGGGCATGATCGTCGGCGAGAACGCCCGCGCGGAGGACCTCGACGTCAACGCGTGCAAGGAGAAGCACCTCACGAACATGCGCTCCTCGACCGCCGACGAGCTCGTGCGCCTCGTGCCCAAGCACCAGCTCTCGCTCGACCAGGCGCTCGAGTTTCTGCGCGAGGACGAGTGCGTCGAGGTGACGCCGAACGCCGTGCGCCTGCGCAAGGTCGCGCTCGACGCGACCGCGCGGGTGAAGCTCGCCCGGGCGCGCAAGCGCGTCAGCGCGTAGGCGTCGATCAGGAACGCCAGCTCGCCGCGATCGCGTCCGGGTGGCCGCCGGCCGACGGACCGCGGATCGGCGCAGGAGGGACGGCGCGCTCGACGGGCACCGGGGAGGCGAACACGAGACGGCGGTGCTCGCGCCGGGCCGCCGGGAGCAGCGGCAACGCGGCGCGCAGCCCGCGCACGTGTTGGCGCAGGCGGCCATGGCGCAGCGCGTGCCAGGCCCAGCTGAGCTGGCGGTAGAGCACGAAGGGCAGCCAGCGCAGCGGAAAGGCCTTGGCGACGAGCAGGAGCGTGTTGCGGGCGACGAAGTACAGGTGGCCGTCGGAGAGCTCGGACGAGCTGCCCTCCCCGGCGTGCAGCGCGACCGCCGGCTCGTAGGCGCAGCGCCAGCCGGCCATCCGCAGCCGCAGCGCGAGGTCGACATCCTCGAGGTAGGCGAAATAGCGCTCGTCGAACCCGCCCACCTCGCACAGGGCCGCGCGCCGGTAGAGCGCGGCGCCCGCGCAGGCGCCGAACACCTCGCCGGCCTCGTCGTAGCGACCGTCGTCGCGGGCGAAGCGTCCCCGCTGCTCACAGGCCCCGTCCCGGCGGAGCACGTCGCCCGCGTCGTAGATGCAGGCCGGGTCGTCCAGCGAAAGCATCTTGCAGGCCACCGCGCCCACGCCGGGGTCCCGCCCGAGCGCCGCCGCCATCCGCGCGATCCAGTCGGGCGGGAGCTCGATATCCGTGTTGATGAGCGCGATCGCCTCGCCGCGGGCGGCCTCGAGACCCCGGTTGGCGGCGTGGGCGAATCCGGTGTTCGCCCCGAGCGCGATGACCCGCACCTGGGGATGCTCGCGCTCCAGATAGGCCAGCGAGCCGTCGCTGGAGCCGTTGTCGACGATGATCACCTCGTCGGCCGGACGGGCCTGCCGGGCGAGCGACCGCAGGCACCCCGGGAGCCAGCGCAGCCCGTTCCAGTTGGGGATCACCACCGATATCTCGGGCGTCGAGCTGGCCATGGACCTCGATATTGTCGAACCGTGAGCCTGTCCGTATCGGAGACCGCGGCCCGGACCGGCGTCCACCCCGCGGACTCACGGCGTGCGGTCGAGTGGGCCCCGGTCGTCGTCGCGCTGCTCACGGTGAGCGTATTCGTCGTGCGCCTCACCCAGATGCGTCAGGGCCTCCTCGGCGACGAGGTCCTCGCCCTCCAGGAGATCGTCGGGCACACGCTGCTTGGGACGGTGAGGGAGGTGCGCGGCGGGGTGGAGAGCAGCCCGCCGCTGTTCTTCGTGCTCGCATGGATGTCAGCCAAGCTCGGCGATCCCACCGTGCTCATCCGCCTGCCGTCGCTCATCCTCGGTACGGCGACGATTCCGGTCGTCTACCTGCTCGGGCGAGAGACGGTCGGGCGGACCGCCGGGGTGCTCGGGGCGGCGATCCTCGCCGCCAGCCCGTTCGCCGCCTACTACGGCATCGAGGGCCGTCCGTACGCAACGCTCGCCTTCTTCTCAGCACTCTCGACCCTCGCCCTCGTGCTCGCCGTCCGCACCCGGCGCCGGCACTGGTGGGCGCTGTACGCGGTCGCGGCGGCGGCGGCGGCGTACACGCACTACACGGCGATCTTCCTCCTCGTCACGCAAGGCGCGTGGTCGCTGTGGGCGTGCCGGGACCGGCTCCGCGAGCCGCTGCTGGGCAACCTGCTCGCCGTCGTGCTCTTCCTGCCCTGGTTGCCGGAGGTCCACGGCAGCCGACTGTTCGTCTATGCGCGGCTCGATCCGCTCACCGTCGGGCATGTCCTCCGCGACCTCGCGCAGCCGATCATCGGCTACAACTACGCGCCGCTCAGTGCGATCCCCACGATTCCGGGGCTCGTCATCATCAGCGTGTTCGCCATCGCGGGCCTCGCCGCGCTCCTCGCGCACCACCGGGCCCGGCTCGGCGCGGACCTGCGCGAGAGTCTGCGCCGCGCCGACGGCTGGTGGCTGGTCGCGCTGCTCGCCCTCGCCACCCCGGTCGGGCTGCTGCTCTACAGCATCCTGCGCACGGACATCTGGGGCGCACGCAACCTGTACGCGTCGGCGCCCGCCGGGACGCTGCTGCTCGCGGCGCTGCTCCTCGCCGTCCCACGCCGCGCCCGTGTGGTGACAGTCGCGGTGACCCTCGGCGTGCTCGTGTTCGGCACGATCCGCGCCCTCTCGCCGCGGTGGGCCCGCCCACAGTTCCGGACCGCGGCGCGGTACATCGATGCTCACGCGCGGCCCAGCGACCCCGTCGTGATGTACCCGGCGACGCTCGATCTGACCGGGGCGATTCCGGCGGAGTTCTCGCGCGCGCACCGGGTTATCTGGGGAGCACCGAAGCCGTGGCCGAGCGTCTCGCCGGGGGGGACGATGTACATCGTGTGGGACACCCTGCTGTATCGGAAGCGGCACGAGCCGCTGCCCTCGCCGCCCCACCTCAGGCTCGTGTCAGACCGGCGCTACACCGGCCTGGTCAACTTCTCCCTGCTTGAGTATCGCCCCTCATGACCATCGTCCTGCGCACCGCCGCCGTGATCATCGCCCTGGCCGTGGCCGCCTGGTATGCGATTGGCATCCGGCAGGCCCACGGGACCGACGGCGCGACCGCGATCGTGACCTCGGCACGCACGTTGAGTGCCGGCCAGGCCGCCCGTGCCGACGCCCTCCTGCACGAGGCCGCGCTGCTCAACCCCGACCAGGAGGTCAACATCCTCCGGGGTGCGGTGGCCTCGGAGAGCCATCATGAGACGCGGGCGGTGCGGATCCTCGAGACGGTGACGCAGGCCGAGCCGCAGAACCTCGAGGCCTGGCTGTACCTGGCCCGCGTCGCCACCACCGATTACCCGCTGTTCTACCGGGCGCTCGTGCGCGTGCGCCGACTCGAGCCGGTCGTCCGCTCGCCCAAGCGCTGACCGAGCGCGGCGGCGATCGCCTCGAGGCGATCGTCGTCGAAGCTCTCGTCCCACTCGCTGCACCACGCGACCTCGCTGCCACGGACCCGAGCGGCGTGCTCCTCGGCCCGGCCCACGGCCTCGGCGAGACCGGCCGCGACCGCGGGGATCGACGGCTCGACGGTGAGCAGATTCGGCGAGATCGCGGCGAGCGCGGATGCGTCCTTGTTCTCGAAGCTGTTGGTCACCGTCACCATCCCGGCGCTGGCCATTTCGATCGGGACGAGGCTCGGGTGGGGCGTATACATGAGGGCCAGCCCGACGTCGTGCTCGCGCAGCATCGCGGCGTAGCCGGCCTGGTCGGAGCGCGGGAGCACCTCGAGCGCCGCCCCGCCGCCGAGCGGGATCCGGCGGCCCGGGGTGACGCTGCCGACGCCGCGCAGCTCCCAGCCGCCGAACACCCCGTCCTGGGCAGCCCGCGCGAGGGCGAGCACGCCGAGCTCGAACATGTTGCGCGCGGCATGGGGCTCGGGCCGGGCGTAGAACAGCAGCCGGCGGCCGCTGCGCGCTGACAGCTCGGGCACGGTCGGCGAGGTGACCGGAGTGATGGCGTTCTGGAAGGACACCGAGTCCCGGTCCCCGGCCGCGCGGCCGGCGGCGAACACGCCGAGGTCGTGGCGGCGGAAATAGTCGCGCAGGAGCTCGCTCGAGAACACCGCGAAGTGCGGGAAGCCGTAGGACTGCTGGGCGAGCGCGGCGTAGGAGCCCATCGGGAAGGTGAACGGCTCGTACTCCTGGATGAGGTAGACGAAGCGTCCCCCGCCGAGCTCGCGCACCGCCTCGCCGGCGATATGGGCGCTCCACCAGGTCGTGGCGATGAAGCCGTCGGAGCGGCTCACCTCAACCGGTGGGCCACCGCGGGCGAAGACGACCTCGACGCTGTCGAACAGGCCGGCCAGGCCGCTGTAGGACTCGATCGTCCGCTTCCACCCCGGCGGCAGTGCGGCCACCGGGTCGACGGTCACGATCCGGACCCGCACTCCCCGCTCGGCGAGGCGCCGGGCGAGGTTGAGCTTGGTGATGTAGCCGCCAAAGAAGTGCGCGAGGTCGATCGTCGGGATGAGCAGATTGACCCGCTGGGGCGCGGTGTCCGACGGGGCGAAGCGCAGCGGCGCGATCTTCTCCCCCACCTCACGGACGGTGCCCTCGAGCTCGCTGCGCGCGGGCTCGAGGGCGAGCGTCGGCGGGGGGACGGCATCGAGCCGCAGCCGGCTCTGGGGCCGCTCCCGGGCGCTCGCGCTGAGCAGCCGACGCCAGAGGAAGGCGTGGAACAGCATCCACTCCGCCCCGAGCGTCTCCGGCCGCTCGCGCAGGAGCTCGCGCGCGCCGCGGGCGCCGAGCCGGGTGAGACCGGTCAGCGAGCGGTCGGCGGCGAGGTAGCGGTCGAGCGCCCGGCGCTTGGCCGGCGACATCCGGGACCCGCAGCGGAGCTCGAGGATGGTGGCGAGTTGCAACAGCCGGCAGGCGTCGACGAAGTAGTGCAGCCGCCACATCCGCACCCGTTCGCGCAGCGGGCGGCGATCGGTGATCCGGGACCGCAGCGCGGTCATCCGGTTGGCGGCGGCGTGGCCGAGCGAGGCCTCGCCGTGCTGGACGTAGTCGTAGAGCGGGCGGTCGACGAACACGATGTCGCCGAGGGCGAGCGCGACGAGCCCGATCCAGTGATCGTGGAAGTGGGCGAACTGGGCGGGCGGGAACGGCAGCGCCGAGTCGAGCAGGTCGCGGCGCAGCAGCGAGGCCGCGCCGGTGACCGCGTTGGCAACGAGCAGCGAGGTGAGGTCGCTGTGGTTGTTGGCCCGGGTGCTCCAGTACGTCTCGGCGATCACCCGCCCGTCCCGGGCGACGATCCGGGCGTCGCTGTAGGCGAGCGGCGCGTCGCCGATCGCTGCGAGCAGCGTCGCCAGCTTGTCGGGATGCCAGGCGTCGTCCTGGTCGGCGAGGGCGACGAACGCGACGTCGGCCGGGACCATGGCCAGCGCCCGCTCGAAGTTGCGATAGAAGCCGAGCCGCTCCGACGAGCGCGACACCACGAACCTGGGGTCGTCGCCGAGCTCGGCCCGCAGGGCGGCGAAGGCCTCGGGGTAGGACCGGTCATCGCTGATGTAGCAGACCCAGTTCTCGACCGTCTGGGCCCGGATCGAGTCGAGCTGCCGGCGCAGCAGCTCGGGCGGCGGGTTGTAGGTGGCCATGGCAATCGCCACGCGGGCGTGCGGGCCGCGGCCGTTGTGCCCGGCGGCGTCGGCCGGCGGCGGCCGGCGGCTGACCGCGTGCACGGCACCGAGCTCGGCGCTTGTGCGGCGGCCGTCGCCCAGCCGGGCATGCAGCGTGAGGGTGCGCTCACCGTCGGGCAGCCCGGGCCGGAAGACGGCCATCGTCCAGAAGCCGCTGCGGTAGCCGTGGAGCGCGGGATCCTCGGGCGACTCCGGGTCCTGACCGAGGCCCGCGGTCGCGAATGGGTCGAGCCGGGGATGGAGCTCGCGGAAGAAGTCCAGCCGCGGCATGCCGTGGGCCGCGACCGGCCGGGATTCGCCGTCGATCTCGAGCTCGAGCGACGCCACCGGCCCCTCGGGCGAGAAACAGGTGCCGCTGAGGAACAGCGCGGTCCCTGCGCCGACCTCGATCTCCTCCGGAAGCGGGAAGTCGGGGCTGAGATGCAGCTGGGCGGCCGTCACGGTGAGGGGAGGCACTCGGGCGCGGAGACAGGCGCGGCGGGCAGGCGGGTGATTCTAGATGGCCGCTCCCGCGACCCGGCGTGCGCGCGGCCGCGGAATCAGCCATCTCGATGGCGCCCGAGTCCCTACACTCGCCGCTTCCGTGGACCTGCCGTTCGGAATCAACCCCACTGACAACGACCCCGGTGCCTGGGGGGCGTCGCTCGTCTACAACGCCGAGCTGCTCCTCGGCATCCTCGACGCCGCGCAGGCCCGCTCGGTCATCGAGGTCGGCGCCTACGCCGGTGACCTCACCCGGCTGCTGCTGTTCTGGGCCGAGGCGAACGGCGCCCGGATCCTCGCCGTTGACCCCGCCCCCCAGCCCGAGCTCGAGCAGCTAGAGCGGGAGCGCGTCGAGCTCGAGCTGTTGCGCGAGACGAGCCTCGCCGCCCTCGAGCACGTGCCGCTGACCGACGCGGTCATCCTCGACGGGGACCACAACTACTACACCGTCTCCGAGGAGCTCCGGCGGATCGCCGACCGAGCCGCGGAGCCGGGCACCGAGCTGCCGCTGCTCCTGCTGCACGACGTGTGCTGGCCCCACGCCCGCCGTGACGACTACTTCGACCCCGAGCAGATCCCCGCCGACTACCGCCAGCCGATCGCCCGCGACTCCGGCCTGTACCCGGGCATCGAGGGCGTCCGCACCGGTGGCCTGCCCTACAAGTATCCGGCCGCTCGCGAAGGCGGACCACGTAACGGCGTGCTCACCGCGGTCGAGGACTTCGTGGCCGGCCGCGAGGACCTGCGCCTGCTCGTGGCGCCGTCGTTCTTCGGCATCGGCGTCGTCTTCCCGCGCTCGGCTCCCTACGCCGACGCGCTTTCCGAGGTGTTCGTGCCGTACGCCGACAACCCGCTGATCGCCCGCCTCGAGCGCAACCGCGTGCTCCACCTCGCGTCCTCGCACGTGCAGCTGCGCCTCGCCGACGCGGCCCACGAGCGACTGCGCCGCCAGGACGAACTGCTCCAGAAGATGCTCGACTCGCGGGCGTTCGCCGCGGCCGAGCTGTTCCTGCGGATCCGCCAGCGCGGGCACCCGATCTTCTCGCGCAGCGCGATCCGCCGGGCGATGTCCTCCTCGGACTGAGCGCGGCCGGGGCGAGCGTCGCCGGCCGGGGGTCAGCGACGACGCGGGGTCAGCGCCGACCGTCGCGCGCGGCTCGGCGGCCCGCGAGGCGCCGCAGCGGGGCCGTGAGCCGCCAACTGCGGCTGTGGCGCATCTCGTCGATCTCGCGCTGGAGCTCGCGCTCCCGGGCGCCCGCCTGCATCTGGGCCGACACGCGCAGCGTGCGCGCCGCGGCCGCCTCGGCCTCGGCCCGGCGGGCGCGTGCCTTCCAGTCCTCGCCGTCGCCGATCTGCGCCCCGACCATCGGGAAGCGCCCCTCCCACTTCTCGGTGATGCGAATGTTGGCCTCGACCCACGTGTCGGGGTCGTCGAGCAGCTCGAGCGAGTGGTGATGGATTACCTTCAGATCGGCGGTCACCACCTTCTTGGCCGCCGCGCGGGCCTGTAGGCAGATGTCGAAGTCGTAGCCGTGGAAGCGCCCGAGCGATTCGTCGAAGCGCAGGTTGCGCACCGCCCAGGGCGAGAGCACGAGCAGGAAGCCGTCGAGCGTGTCGACCTCACCGGTGCGGGCGTAGGGCGGCGGCTTGACCTGCTCGGGATGCATCGTGAAGGCGGGAAGATCGCCGCCGCCGTGCTCGTAGTAGCGGTGGGTGAAGGAGGCCCAGGTCACGGCGCCCTCCCACCAGGCCATCGAGCGGGCGTCGAGGGCGCCGACGCAGCCGGCGACGGCGACGTCGGGATCGGCGAGCGCGGCCCGCAGCGTCGTGCAGAAGCCGGGGTCAGCGATCTCGACGTCCTGATGCAGGAGCACGAGCGCCTCGAGGTCCTCGTGATCGGCGGCCTGGTCGAGCAGCAGGTTGTAGGCGCGGAAGATCGAGCCGGCCGAGGAGTTCGGGTAGACGGCCGAATCGGGCTCACGCGCGAGTGCGATGCCCGGCGCCGCCCAGCGCTCGTACGCGTCCGGGCGCGTGACCGCGGAGCCGAAGACGATCATTTGTGGGCGCCGTTGCGGCGGGCCTTGAGCGCCTGGCTGAGCTGCCGCAGCGGGCGGGTCAGCCTCCAGCTCGTGCTGCCCAGGACCTCGTCGAGCTGCGCCTCGAGCTGGCGCTCACGCGCCTCGGCCTGCAGCTGCATCGAGACGCGCTCGAGCCGAGTCGCGCCGGCCTCGGCCTCGGCCTGTCGAGCCCGCTGCTTCCAGTCCTCGGCCCGTGCTCCCCAATTCGGCAGCCCGATGCCGGGCATCCGCCCCTCCCATTTCTCCGCCACCTTGATGTGGGCGTTGATCCACACCTCGGGATCGCTGACGAGCTCGAGCGAGTGGTGGTGGACGACCTTGAGATCGGCCGTCACGACCTTTTTGCCCGCCTCGCGGACCTGCAGGCAGAAGTCGAGGTCGTAGCCGTGGATCTGGCTGCCGAGGCCCTCGTCGAAGCGGATGTTCTTCACCGCCCACGGCGACAGCGCGAGCACGAAGCCGTCGAGCGTGTCGACCTCGCCGGTGCGGGCAAACCCCGGGCGGTCCTGCTCGCGCCAGGTGAGCGACGGGATCTCGCCGCCGCCATGCTCGCCGTAGCGATGGGTGAACGAGGCCCAGGTCACCGAGCCCTCCCACCAGGCGATGTTGCGCACGTCGATCGCGCCGACGCAGCCGACGACGCCGACCGCGGGGTCCGCGAGCGCGGCGCGGACCTTGCCGCAGAAGTCGGGGTCGACGATCTCGGCGTCCTGATGGACGAGCACGAGCGCCTCGACGTCGTCGCGGTCGGCGACCATGTCGATGATCAGGTTGTAGGAGCGGAACAGCGATCCGGCCGCGGCGTTGGCGATCACCTCGCTGTCCGGCTCGGCGGCCAGCGCAAAGCCCGGCTTGGCCGCACGGGCATAGACGTCGGGGGCGGTTATCGAGCAGCCGAAGACGATCATCGTGGGCGGAGAATAGAAAGGCGGCGCTTCCCGCCTTGACCGTGGTGGCCGCCCTCCTTCATCCGCAGGAACGGCAGCTCCACGAAACGATAGCTCAGCGTCGCGATCACCGCCGTCACGCCCAGAGCGGCGATGTACAGCGTCCAGCTGCGCGCGACGTGAACGTGCTTGAGAAGGTCCAGGCTGGATGCCTGATAGATCTTCGTGTCTCGGCTGAGCGCGAGCATTTGCACGACGACCAAGTGGTAGAGGTAGAAGGAGTAAGAGATCACGCCGAGCAGCACGAACGGCCGGAACGCCAGGATCCGCCGCGGCACGCCCGGACGAGAGCCGTTCAACACCGCCGGAAGTACGAGCAGTACCACAAAGATTCCTTGGAGGACGAGCTTGGCCAGCATCGTCCCCGGCGGTTGCCCCGTCTCGACGGCGGCGATTAGGCCGAACAGCCCTCCCCTCGGCACGAGCGCGAGCAGCCCAGCCCCGGCGACGAGAACGCCGAGCCAGCAAAGGCCGGGGCGCTCGCTGAGCGGCCGGATGCGACGGGCAACGGACTCGTCCTCGAAAGCGACGACGCTGAGCACGGCAAAGGCCATCCCGACGCACATCCACGTGCACTGGCCGAGGATCGAGGAACCGACAAGGTTGCTCAGGCGGTGGGTGGCGACGAGCATCTGTACGGCGATGCCGCCAAGCGCGACGAGCGCGAGCGGGATCAGCTCGGCGCGGAGCAGCTGCGTTCCCCGAGCGCCGCCTCCGATCCGGCGAACACCGAAGGCCCACACCGGGAGGGCGAGGTAGAACGTAACTTCGACGCATAGCGTCCAGGCCACCGGGATCCCGCCGCCGAGAGTGCGTTGCGAGTACAGCTGCGAATAGCCGTAGTAGCGCCACCAGTCGGCCGAGAAGATCGAATGCACGCCTGGATAGATGGCAAGAACGGTGAGCGCGACCCAATACGCCGGCAGGATGCGGAGAGCTCGGCGCCGCAGGTATCGCGCGCTGTTGAGGACAGGCTTCGCGGCCGCGCGCGCGGCGACGTATGGTCGGTAGAGCAGAAAGCCGGAGATGACGAAGAAGGTGATGACCGCTTCGCCGCCGGCGACCTCAGCGAAGCGGCCACCGAGGCCGAAGCCGATCTGGCTGGTGAACTCAGTGACGTGGAAGGCAAGGATCCCGAGGACGGCGATGCCGCGCAGGCCGTCGAACAGCGGGAAGCGGGGGCTCCCGGGTGGCGGGGCTAAGGCAGGCGACGGCGCAGCGGTCGCGGGCGCTGCGAACTGTTCAGCGTCGATGGCTCGCGAGCCTGATGTTTCCGTAGCACCCAACGGCGCCGGTCAGTGTACTTTCGCGGGCGATGACCACCGATTCGCTCATCGCCACGCTCGAGAGTCCTCTTCCCACCGCGCTGCCGGCCGGAACCGCGCTCGCTCTGTACTGCTCGGGCACGGCCTGGGCGGCCGGACGGCCGGTGTCCCGGCTCGAACTGCTCGTCGACGGCGTGCCGCGGCCACTCGAAGCGGCCGCGATGCCGCGGTTCGACATGCCGATCCGGCGCAGCGGGTTCTGGGGGGTGATCCCGGTCCGGGCGGCCCCCGGCACCGTCGCCGTCGAGATCGCGCTGCGCGCCGCAGGTCACGACCCCGTCGTCGTCGGCCGGATCCCGGTGGGCGCGGCAATGGCCCGAAGTGGCGCACCGGCCCGGAGTGGCGACCCGCTCATCGCCATCTGCATGGCCACCTTCGATCCCGACCCCGAGATGCTCGCCGCCCAACTGCACTCGATCCGCGCCCAGACCGACCCGCACTGGCGGTGCGTGATCAGCGACGACTGCTCGAGCCCCGGGCGCTTCGCCGACCTCGTGCGCCTCGTCGGCGACGATGAGCGCTTCACCGTCTCCCGCTCGGAGGACCGCATCGGCTTCTACCGCAACTTCGAGCGCGCGCTCACGCTCGCCCCCGCCGAGGCCCCGCTCCTTGCCCTCTGCGACCAGGACGACGTCTGGCATCCGGACAAGCTCGGCGTCCTGCGGCGCTCGCTCGGATCAGCGATGCTCGTGTACTCCGATCAGCGGCTCGTCGACGAGCAGGGCCGGCTCCTGCGGGAGACGATGTGGCGGGCCCGGGCCAACAACTGGACGAACCTCGGCTCGATGCTGATCGCCAATACCGTGACCGGCGCGGCCGCCTTGATGCGCCGCGAGGTGGCCGAGCGCGCGCTTCCGTTTCCCGACAGCCCCGGCATCGAGTTCCACGACCACTGGCTCGCGCTCGTCGCCCTGACCAGCGGCGAGCTCGCCTACGTCCCGCGGGCGCTCTACGACTACGTCCAGCACCGGGCGGCGATCCTCGGCAAGGTCGCGTCGCCGGCCGACGAGGGCGCGGCGCGACGGCGGCTCATGCCCCGCATGCGCGAGTGGCGGGCGGCCTACTTCCTCGGCTACATCCCCGGCAAGGTCCGAGCGGCGACCCTGCTCATGCGCTGTGGCGAGGATCTGACGCCGGCCAAGCGCCGGGCGCTGCGCCGCTATCTGAGCAGCGACCGCTCGCCGCTCAGCCTCGCTTGGCTGTTGGCGCGGCCGCTGCGGGCCCTGCACGGACGGAGCGAGACCCTGGCCGGAGAGTGGGAGCTCGCGCCAGGGATCGCCTGGCGGCGGCTCGCCGGGCTTCTTGCCGCCCTCCCCGGCTGGCCGGAGCGGCTGCTGCTCGACGCGAGCTTCCCGGATCCGCCGCGCTTCGAGCAGCGGCGGCTGCGCCGCTGGCGCTCGCGCGTGTGAGCCCGGCGGCCTAGCATCCTGCGCGTGAGCTCCGTCTCGATCGACAACCCGCCAGCCGACGCCTCCCGCAAGGAGCGGCTCGCGCGCGCCCAGGTGATGATCGAGGTGCGTGACGTCGACAAGAGCTTCCGGATCCCGCACAACCGCGTCGACTCGCTCCGCGAGCGGGTCACCCATCCGCTGCGCGGCCGCGAGTATCGTGAGCTCCACGCCCTGCGCGGGGTCTCCTTCGACGTCCGGCGCGGCGAGTTCTTCGGCATCGTCGGGCGCAACGGCTCGGGCAAGAGCACGCTGCTGAAGATCATGGCCAGCATCTATCGGGCCGACCGCGGCCGGATTCGCATGGCCGGCCGCCTCGCCCCGTTCATCGAGCTTGGCGTGGGCTTCAACCCTGAGCTGACCTCGCGGGAGAACGTCGTCCTCAACGGTGTCCTCATGGGCCTCTCGCGGGCCGAGGCGGCGCGCCGGCTCGACAGCGTGCTCGACTTCGCCGAGCTGCGCGAGTTCGCCGACCTCAAGCTCAAGAACTATTCGTCGGGGATGATGGTCCGCCTCGCCTTCGCGGTGATGGTCGAGGCCGACGCCGACGTGATGCTGATCGACGAGGTGCTCGCCGTCGGCGACGCGTCGTTCGCCCAGAAGTGCCTGCAGGTGTTCCGCGAGCGCCGCGATGCTGGGCGCACGATCGTGCTCGTCACCCACGACATGTCGACCGTCCAGAGCTTCTGCGATCGGGCGATGCTGATCCACGACTCCGAGCTGCAGTACATCGGCGAGCCCGACGAGACCGCGCTTCGCTACTACCGGCTCAACTTCGGCGGCGACGCCGACGAGGTGCGGACTCCCGGCACCCTGCCCGAGGTCAACGTGCGTGTGATCGACGCCTGGCTCGAGAACGGCGCCGGCGAGCGGGCGACGAACGTCGAGCAGCACGATCGGCTCGTGTTCAACTGCGTGTTCGAGGCGCGGCGCGAGCTGCGCGACCCGGTGTTCGGCTTTCACTTCATGGACGTCGACGGCGCGCGCCTGTTCGGCTTCAACAAGACGCTCGACGAGAACGGCGGCCCGGACCGCCTGCGACCCGGCGACCGGGTGAAGATCTCCGGCCCGGTCGAGAACCGGTTGCTTCCCGGGCGCTACCACATTGTCTCCTGGATCTCGCGCAACCGGGTGGCCGGCGACCTCGCCATGCACTCGCTGCGACTGCTCGATTTCGTCGTCTACGGCACCGAGCCGGGACCGGGCAGCCTGCAGATCGGCGACGACGTCAGCGCCACGCTGATCGAGGGCGACGGGGACGACCTGGCATGATCGAGGAGCCACTCGAGCTGCACGATGTCCGTGGTCCCTCCGCCCTTGGCGGCGGCTGGCGACGCTCGTGGGAGCTCCTCTACATCATCGCCTCGACCGAGTTCAAGCGCACGTACTTCGGCACCGCGCTCGGCTACATCTGGTCGATCGCGCGCCCACTGCTGCTATTCGGCGTGCTGCTCATCGTCTTCACCCAGGCCTTCCACCTCGGCTCGCAGGTGCCCCACTATCCGGTCCTGCTGCTGCTCAACCTCGTGCTGTTCACGTTCTTCCAGGAGGCGACGGGGCTGGCCGTGCCCTCGATCGTCTCCCAGGAGGCGATCGTGCGCAAGACGCAGTTCCCCCGGTTGGTCATCCCGCTGTCGGTCGTACTCACGTCGCTGTTCAACCTCGGGCTCAACCTGATCGTCACGTTCATCTTCCTGCTCGCCTTCGGCGTCACGCCGATGTGGACCTGGTTGCTGCTCCCGGTCGTCGTCGCCGCGCTGTTCATCCTCACCACCGCGGTGGCGATGATCGTCAGCTCGCTGTTCCCCCGGTTCCGGGACATCGGGATCATCTGGACCGTCTTCGCCACCGCGCTGTTCTACGCCACCCCGGTGCTCTATCCGCTCGACCGGCTGAGCCACACCATGCAGGAGATCCTCATCCTCGCCAACCCGCTCGCGGTCATCCTCACCGAGGTCCGGGTGTGGATCATCCAACCAAGCGCGCCGACCGCGGCCGCCTACGCCGGGGGCGCCGTGCGGCTGCTCATCCCGTTCGCGATCTTCATCGGGGTATGCGTGCTTGCCGCGTGGATCTTCCGACGTGAAGCGCCCCGCGTCGCCGAGGAGCTGTAGGACCCGTGGGCATCCCGCGCCGGCGCCACGCTGGGCGGCGAACGCCGCCGACCCCGCCACCCGGACCGTTCCGCCTGCCTCCCCCGGTCAGCGTGGAGCTCGCGACCCCGGTGCGCGAGCTGTTCATCGATCGCGTCCGCCAGAGCGTGTTCGACACCTACGCCGGTGTGCCGATGCTCAAGTTCCCCGAGGACCTGCGGGTCTACGAGCACATCCTGTTCTCGCAGCGCGTCGCCGTCGTGCTCGAGCTCGGCGTCCAGCAGGGCGGGAGCTCGCTGTGGTTCCGCGACCGGCTGCGCACCCTGGCCGGCTACGGGCTGATCGCCGAGCCGCAGGTGATCGGCGTCGACATCGACCTTTCCGAGGCGCACCGCTACCTCGACCCTGCGTTCTCGAGCGGGATCACGCTGATCGAGGGCGACGTGCGTGACCCGGCCACGGCCGAGCAGGTTCACCGGCTGATCGCACCCGGTGCCTCGTGCCTGGTCGTCGAGGACTCAGCCCATACCTACGAGACGACGATGGCGGCACTGGAGGCCTTCTCGGACCTCGTCCAGCCGGATGGCTTCTTCGTCGTCGAGGACGGCTCCGTCGACATCGAGGAGATGCGCCTGCATCCGGACTGGCCGCGCGGCGTGCTGCCCGCGATCCATGAGTGGCTGGCCAGCCCCGCCGGCGCCGGTTTCCGCCAGCGCCGGGACATGGAGCTCTACGGCGTCACGGCGCATCCCGAGGGCTTCCTGCAGCGAGCGCCGGCTCCGTCGTGAGCGACATCCCGCGCAGCTCGGGCGCCTCGCTCTCGGCGAGGACGAGCAGCACGCCCACGAGCAGCAGCGCGATGAGGGTGACCGCGGGCATCTCCCAGTCCCAGTCGAGCGGCGAGTGGGCGAGATAGGCGACGGCACCCGCGATCGGCCCCGCCGCGAGGGCCGGCGCCCGGGCGAGCGCCCGCCGGGCGGCGACGGCGATCCCCCCGATCGAGGCCAGCAGCAGGGCGAGCCCGACGAGCCCGAGCTCGGCGAGGGTCTGCAGCGGCAGCGAGTGCGCGTCCTGGGCGAACTCGGCCACCGGCCGGTAGCGCAGCCAGTAGACCGACCAGCCGCCGGCGCCGACCCCGCGGATCGGCTCGGCCGAGAACGCGCGCAGGGCCACGTCCCAGTACGAGTAGCGGTTGCTCTGCAGCGTGGCGAGGCGGTTCGCCCCGCCGCTCAGCGGCTGTGTCGAGCGCTCCTTGGCCCCAACCGCGATGGCCAGCGCGAGACCCGCGCAGATGACGACGAGCGCGACGACCGGCGCCCGGCGGGGCAGGCGGACCGCCTGCGGCGTCTCGCGGCGGATGAGCACCGCCTGCGCCCCGGTGGCGATCACGATGGTCGCCGCGAGGAGGATGAGCGCGATCGTCCCTTGATGCTCGCGGGTGGCCAATGATCCGGTGAGCGAGGTCACCGAGTGCCACGGGGCGGTGAGCGCTGCGCCGAGGACCGCGCCGCCGAGGGCAAGGGCGCCGCTGCGCCACTGCTCACGGGACGGGGCGACCACGATCAGCGTGACGACCCCGGCGGCAGCGGCGAACAGCGCCCCGCGGGAGAACGAGGTGTAGAGACCGACGCCGAGCGGTACGGCCGCGGCGGTCGCGAACAGGCGCAGCGCGCGATGACGGGTCGCGTCCCCGGCCATGCGCAGCGCGACGACGAGCCCGATGGCGGCCGTCTCCCCCATCGCGTTCCAGTACGTGAGCGGCTGCTCGAGCCGGCCCTGGGCGCTCACGGAGTGCTGGAAGTGGAGCAGGCCGGGCAGCAACCGCTCCGAGAGGCCATAGCCGATGACCACGAGCGTCCCGGTGACGATCGCGGGCTCGACCGCCGGCAGAGTCGGGCTCCCGCGCAGGAGCAGCAGCGCGGCGATCAGGCCGCCGGCATAGAGCATGGCCAGCTCGCCGCGATGAAAGGCATTGCCGGCGACCGGCGCCCACGTCGTCGAGAGCAGCGTCCACAGCGCGAGCAGCACCAGCCCGCCGACGGCGACCTCGACCCCGACGGTGCGCGGCCACGGACGCGGCGCGAGGACCGCGCCGGCGGCGACAAGCAGCCAGGCGACGAGCCCCGCCCAGGACCGCGGACCGTCGAAGTACCCCCCGGCGAAGAAGGCGAGCACGAACGGCCCGGCGAGCAGCAGCGCGCCCGCGCCGATGAGCAGTCGGCCGCGCATGGCTAAAGCCGTCAGCGGCGCGTGCCCTGGGCCACCAGCGGCAACAGCTGCTCCGGGTCGAGCCGCCGGGCCGGATCGAGGCCACGCGGCCGGCCGCGCTCGGCCGCGGCGATCTCGTCGAGGATGCCCGTGCGGAAGCTCTGCACGTCGAAGCGGGCGGCGTTGCGCAGGCAGCTCTCGGGATCGACGGCCTGGTCGTCGAACGCCTGCACGGTCGCCGCGAGCTGCTCTGCCCCACCGGACCAGAAGCACCCGGTGACGCCGTCGATCACCGTCTCGAGCGCGCCGCCGCCACGCCGGGCGATGACCGGCCGGCCGGCCGCCTGACTCTCGACGGCGGCGATGCCGAACTCCTCGACCGAGGTGAGCACGAGCGCGCGTGAGCTCGCGAGGATGTGCGCCACCTGCTCGTCGGACACGCGGCCGGTGAAAGTGATCGTCGGCCCCGCCTCGCGGCGCAGCGAGCGCGCGGCCGGGCCGTCGCCGACGACGACGAGCGGTCGGCGCATGGCGTTGAAGGCGGCGATGGCCACCCCGATCTGCTTGTGGGGCATCAGCTCCGCCACGGTCGCGTAGTGGTTGCCGACGCGGCCGGGCGCGAAGCGGGCCGTCTCGACCGGCGGGTAGACGATCTGCGCGTCGCGCTCGAAGTAGGCGCGCAGCCGCTCCCGGGTCACCCTCGAATTGGCTATGTAGCGGTCGGTGCGCCGGGCCGCCTTGTAGTCCCACTGGCGCCAGCGCGTGAGCGCGTCGCGCAGGAACCGCCGGGCGAGCGGGTTGCGCCGGCTGGCCACGGTCATCTCGCGGTCGTTCCACGCGTAGCGGAAGGGGTTGTGGCAGTAGCTCACATGCAGCGTCGGCGGGTTGCACACGACGCCGTGCGCCCATGCGGACGAGCTCGAGATGACGAGGTCATACCCGGCGAAGTCGAACGACTCGATCGCGCGGGGGTAGAGCGGAAACAGCACCCGGAAGGTGCGCGCGTCCGGGCGCAGCTGTTGCAGGAACGACGTGTGGATCCGGCGGTCGGCGAACCGGCCCTCGGTTCCCTGCTCGTCGTAGACGGCGGTGAACACGTCGGCGTCCGGGAACATGCGACAGAGCTCGAGGAACACGCGCTCGGCTCCACGGAGGTCGAGCAGGAAGTCGTGCACGAGCGCGATGCGTCGATGGCCATTGACGTTCTCGGCGGTGGTTAGCAAGCCGCCAAGTCTAGGAGAGGGCTACGCTGAAGCGCCAGATGCCGCGCGCCCTGCTGATCAGCTTCTCGGCGGCGATGGGCGGCGCGGAGCGTGCGCTGCTTGATTTCTCCGGCGATCCGCGCCTGCAGAGCGCGCTCGCCTGCCCCGACGGGCCGCTCGCGCATTCGGCCCGTGACCGCGGACTCACCGTCTACCGGCTCGCGCCCAGGAGTCTCCTCCTCCGCGCCACGACGGGGACCCGGTTTGCGGCCGTGCACGCGCTCGTGGGCCACGGACGCGAGGCCCGGGGGTTGATCGCCGACCTCGACCCCGACGTCGTCGTCGCCTGTGGGATGCGCTCAGCGCTCGCCTGCCTGCTCGGGCCGCCGGTCGGGGTACCGGTCGTCTTCGAGCACAACGACCTCCTGCCGGGACCGGCAATCGCCCGCGCCGTCCGAGCGGCGGCCCGGCGCGCGGCGCTCGTCATCGTCCCCTCGCAGGCGGTGGCCCGTGACCTCGATCCGCGCGGCGCGCTCGCCGGCCGGCTCGTCGTCGTGCCGCCCGGGGTCGAGGTCGGCCCGGCCACGCCGGCGCCCACCGGCCCGCCCCGCGCGCTGCTGCTCGGCGTGCTCGTGGCCTGGAAGCGGCCGGACCTCGCGCTCGAGGCCTGCGCCCTCGCCCGCCGCCGGCTACCCGACCTGCGGCTGCGCGTCGTCGGCGGCCCGCTCGAGGACGACGAGACCGTGTCGGCCGCGATCGAGGCGCGGGCGCAGCGCCCGGACCTCGCGGGCGCGGTCGACTTCGTCGGCCCGGTGCCCGACGCGACGGCCGAGCTCGAACAGGCGACCTGCCTGCTGCACTGCGCGCCGCGCGAGCCGTTCGGGATGGTCGTGGCCGAGGCGCTCGCCGCCGGCCGCCCGGCGATCGTCCCCGATGCCGCGGGCCCGGCCGAGATCGTCGATCACTCGTGCGGCCGGCGCTACGCCCCCGGGGACGCGGTCGCCGCGGCCGAGGCGCTCGTCGAGGTCGCCGGCGATCCGGCGCTCGCGGCGCGACTCGGGGCGGCAGGACGCGAACGCGTACGTGAGCGCTTCTCGCTGCGCGGCGGCTGCGCCCGCTGGACGGCCGCGGTCGACGGCATCGCCCGGCGGCGCGACCGCCGGCTCGCGGATCCCGGCGACGTGGCCATCGTCACCGTCACGCACAATTCGGCGGCGGAGCTCGACGGACTGCTCGACTCGGTGGTCGCCCACCTCAGCGGGGTGCAGGTGGTCGTCGTCGACTCCGGCTCGGCTGACGACTCGGTGGCGGTCGCTCGCGCGGCCCCGCACGCGACGGTGATCGAACTCGGGCACAACGCCGGCTTCGGCACCGGCTGCAATGCCGGCGTCGCCGCCGTGCAGGCACCGGTGACGGTGCTGCTCAACCCCGACGTCGAGGTGCTCGACGACTCGCTGCTCGAACTCGCCGGGCTCGCCCTGGCGCCCGGATCGCCCTTGCGCCTGCTCGCGCCGCTCGTGCTCAACCCCGGCGGCGGACGCCAGGACACCGTGCACCCCCGCCCGGGATCGGCGGCCGAGCTGCTCCGGGTCACCCTCCCGCCGACGCTCCTTCCCCGGTGGCTGGCCGGGGCCATCGCGCCGTGGCGGTCCCGCTCGCCCCGCCGTGTGGGCTGGGCGGTCGGCTGTGCGCTCGTCGCGCCGACGGCCGTGCTCCGGCGGCTCGGGCCCTTCGACCCGGCGATCTTCCTCTACGGCGAGGACCTCGACCTCGGGCTGCGCGCCGCCGAGCAGGGCATCGAGACCTGGTTCTGGCCCTCGGCCCGCGTCTGTCACCTCAGGGGACACGCCGCCGAGCGCAGCTTCGGGGGCGAGCCGTACGAGATGCTCGCCCGCGGGCGCCGCGAGGTCATCCGCCGTCGCCTTGGGGAGCGCGCGGCCGTCCTCGATGACCTCGCCCAGGCCGCGACGTTCGGGGCGCGGATGCTGATCAAGCCCGCCGCGGGGCGCTCTGCCGCCCGCGAGCGGCGGCAGCTCGCAGCTCTGTGGCGCAGCCGCGAGGCGGCGGGCCCCGCGCATGCCTCTGTCGCGGATGGCTGACGAGGGGCCGCAGAGCCCCGGCCGGCAGATCGCGGCCTGGGGCGCGGGCGGCATCGTCGTGGCGCTCGCGCTCGTCGCCGTCTTCGCGCTCGCGTTCGGGGGCGGCGGAGGTCGATCGACGTCGACTGGCTCGAGCTCGGGCAGCGCGACCACGGGCGGTCCGCCACCGCCGCCGGGCCCGGTGGTCGAGCAGTACGGCGCGAGCGTCAACCGGCTGTTCAACGACCTCGGCGGCGCCCCCGCGGAGGTCGCCGCCCAGCTGCGCGCCCTGCGCGCGACCGGGGCCACGACGGCCCGCAGCGACTCCCTCTGGGAGCTCGCCGAACCCACGGCGCCGACCGCGGGGACCCACCACTACAACTGGGCCTTCGACGACGCGATCGCCGGGGCGCTCGCGCAGGCGGGCCTGCGCTGGTTCCCGCTCATCGACTACGCGCCGGCCTGGGCGCAGGTGAGCCCCGGGGGCCTGCACGCGCCGCCGATCTCCGCGGTGGGCGCGGCGGGGTACGCGGCGTACGCCGCCGCGCTTGCCGCGCGCTACGGCCCGCAGGGAACGTTCTGGGCGGCCCACCCCGGACTCCCGGCCGAGCCGGTCGACACCTACGAGATCTGGAACGAGCCCGACAATCCGGCGTTCTGGACGCCGGCCCCCAACCCGGCGGCCTACGCCCTGCTCTACCTGCGCACGCGGGCCGCGATCCGGCAGGCCGACCCCACCGCGCGCGTCATCATCGGCGGCCTCACCAACCTGCCGGTGTTCCTGCCCATGATGGTGCACGCTGTGCCCGCGCTCATCGGGCACGTCGACGGCATCGGCATCCATCCCTACGGCGCGACGGCGGCCGACGTCCTGGCCGCGGTGGCGACCGCGCGCCGGATCACGCGCACGGTGGCACTCGGCGGCGTTCCGCTCGACCTCACCGAGTTCGGCTGGACGACCAGCCCACCGGGGGTGAAGAACTGGGCGCCCGCGAACCTTCGCCCGCAGTACATCCTCACCTCGCTCGCGCACCTGGGCCACACCGACTGCGGCATCGGCGCGACCATCCTCTACACGTGGATGACGCCGGAGCGCCGACGCTCGGACCCCGAGGACTGGTTCGGGATCCACCCGCCGAGCGGCGCAGACAGCCCCGACACGCGAGCCTTCACCGCCGGTCTCGCCGCGGCCAGCGCGGCCCCGGCGTCACGGCTGTGCGGCTAGCGCCGGGCGCAGACGGTCGCCACGGGGCCCTTGACCCGGCAGCTCTCGCTGCCGAGGGCATCGCGGCGGAACACGCCGTAGGCCGGCTTGGTGTAGAAGCGCCCGAGGTGGACGCGGAACAGGCCCGCGAAGTCGAAGTACCACCCGCCGTGCGTCTCGTTGTCAGCCCAGGTGTAGTAGTCGATTCCGGCCAGGTTGAGGCGCTGGCGGTTGGCGAGGAGCAGCGGGAAGAGCTGGCCGAGCTTGGTCGCCTGCCCCTGCTCGGTAGCGGTGAAGTCCGGGCTCGGAGTGGTCTGCCCGAGTGACGAGGGCCAGCCGAGCTCGGTCGCCATCAGCGGCTTGCGCCGGTCGCCGTGCGCGTTCATCACGGCGCGCGCGTTGTCGAGGATCGTGATGATGCCCTGCGGATACTTGGTGTACGGATGGATCGCGGCGATGTCGAACGCGTTGCGGGCGCCCGGCACCTTGTAGATCTGCCCGAGCTCCGTCCACGAGACGTTCGACAGCCCGCCGAGGACGACCTTGGCCCCCGGATCGGCGCGCTTGATCGCCGCGTGGGCGGCCTTGAGCAGCGCGACGTAGGTCTTGGCGAAGTTGGGCGCGTCGGTCCAGTAGTAGCGGCCGTTCGGCTCGTTCCAGACCTGCCACGTCCGGATCGGCACCTTCGGCAGCGTCGGATGCAGCGCCCAGAACGTCCCGTGCGGCCCGTAGCGCTTGATCAGCAGGGTGAGGTAGCTCGCGTACGGCCCGTCCGTCCGCGGCTGGGGCAGTCCGCCGGGGGCCGGCGTCATCGCGTCCCAGGGCGGGGTGTAGACGACGACCGGCAGCAGGCGGAGCCCGTGCTGCGCGGCGGCGTAGACGATGCGGTCCGTCTCGCCGTAGGTCGTCGGCACGGCGTCGTGCTGGAACTGGCTCGCCTTGGCGGCCGGCACCTGGCTCCAGTTGGCATACGGTTGGGCGTCCGACCAGGCGAAGACGGCGCGCACCGACTCGACGCCACTCGCCTCCATCTTCCCCATCTGCCCGCTCATGTTCGTCCCGCTCCAGAGCATCGGGCCGGAGATCATCATGCCGACGAAGCCCTGAGGGACGCGGGCGGCCGCCGCGGCCGGAATCGCGGCACCGAGGAAGAGCGTCGTGGCCAGGAGCGAGATGGTCAGGCGGAGCGACCGCACCGCGGCGAGTCTAGAGAAGCGCTTGGAGGACCTCATCGGTCATGTCAACAGTCCGGGTCCACGAGAAGTTGCGGGCCCGCTCGTGGCCGGCGTCGATCAGCCGCGCCCGGAGGCGGTCGTCGGTCGCCGCGGCGACCACGGCCTCGGCGAGCTCGCCGGGCGCCCGCGGGTCCGCGAGGAGGGCGGCCCCGGCGGTCGTCTCCGGCAGCGCCCCGGCGCGCGCCGCGACCACCGGGATCCCCGAGGCCATCGCCTCGAGGCAGGGCAGCCCGAACCCCTCGTGCAGGGAGGGCAGGACAAGGGCTTGCGCGCCGGCGTAGAGCCCGGGCAGATCGTCCTCGGGCACGTAGCCGAGCCGGCGGATCGCCTGGGGCGCGGCGTCCGCCCGCGCGGCGTCCGCCTGGGTGGCGTCCCGGAGGTAGCCGCGCCCCGAGCCGGCGACGACGAGGTCGATTCGCCGCTCCGCGAGGGCGGCGGCGACGGCGGCCAGCGCCTCCGGGTTCTTGCGCGCCGAGGCGGTGCCGACGGCGAGGACGTACGGGCGGCTGAGCCCGTGCCGGGCCGTCGCGGTGGCCGCGTCGGCGGCGGGCGAGAAGCGCTCGTCGACCCCTGGGGGGATCACCACGGTCCGGGCGGCGACGGCGCCGAGCGCAGCGACGAGCTCGCCGCGGGAGAACTCCGACACGGTGATGATCAGCCGCGCGCGGCCGACGATGGCCGGCAGGATCCGCCGTTGGTAGGCGACGTAGGCGGCCGAGTACGCCTCGGGATGGATCAGCGCCGCGGCGTCGTGGATGACGACCACGTTGCGCGGATGGAGCACGGGCGCGAGGTTCGCCGGCGAGTACAGCACCGCGGCGCGGGCGGCGAGCGCGGGTAGTGCGCACTGCTCCCAGGCGTGCCCGGCGCGATGGGCCAGGGCCGGCGGCGGCGCGATCACCCGGTAGCGGTCGGGGCGCAGCGCGGGCAGCCGCAGCGCCATCTCACGGGCCAGCCGCTCGACGCCGCCGATCTCCCGGCGCACCGCGGCGCGGCCGTTGATGACGATGGGCGGATCAGCGCCCGGATGGCGCCGGGGCACTACCGGTGCGCGGCGCGGCGGCGGAGCAGCGCGCCCGCGCCGAGCATCACGACGCCGATGACCGCGCCCTCCCAGACGTTGAAGCCGGTGAAGGGCAGCGTGCGGCTCGAGGCGGTCGTGGTCCCGCTGGTCGTGCTCGTCGTCCCGGTCGCGGTGGTCGTCGCCGGTGTCGTCGTGCTCCCCGCCGACGCGGTGGCCGTGGTCGGCGACGACGCGACCGTGCCCGAGCCGCTCGAGGACGATCCGGAGCTGCCGGAGCTGCTCCCGGAGCCGTTGTTGCCGGAGCCGGTCGAGCCGCCGAGCGGGTCGACGTACTGCTGGTCGCCGGCCGACGGACCGGAGGCGAGCGCGACCGCCGGACCGAGCGCGGCGACGCTGAGCACAAGGCACAGCCCGATCAGGATGAGACGGGTAAAGCGCACGCGACGAGTATGCCGCACGCGGTCGCCGGAGCGCGATGGCAGGCTCGCCGAACCTCGACCAGGACCGCGGTAAACCCCTCCTTTGCAGGATCTCTTGCAAAACGAGGAGCTGGCGGCACACTCCCGACGGGTCGTGTTAGGGTGCTCCCCGCCCCGCCGTACAGGGCGTCGGATCGCGATCGCCACGGAGCGAGACCGTGGTGGCGTGGCCACCGTGTGCCCGCTGATCCGACGGCCTTATCTCCCCATGCCCGCATTGCTTGCAAACCATCTTTGGCTGCGCCTGCTCGCCGTCACGGCGCTCGTGGCCGCGGCGTCCCTGGGCAGCGGATTGACCGCCCGCAGCTCCGGCGATCTCCAGGGCCAGATCGACTCGAGTCGCAGCGCCGTGAGCTCGCTCCAGTCGGCGATCTCCACCGAGAGCGCCCGGATCAGCGCCACCGCGAGCGGGCTCCACGCCGCGCAGACCCGGCTCACCGCCCTGCAGGGCGAGCTGACCGTCCGCGAGGACCAGCTCGCCCAGGTTCAGAACGAGCTGATCGCCGCCCGCGACCACCTCGTCGCGCTCGAGAACCGGCTCAGGCTCGCCACCGAGGCGCTGTCGGCCAACCTCGTCGCCAACTACGAGGGAAGCCCGCCGGACCTCGTCAACGTCATCCTCAACGCGCACGGGTTCAACGACCTGCTCGAGAAGGTCAGCTTCCTCCAGCGGATCGGCCATCAGGACGCCGCCATCGTGACCGCCACCCGGGCGGCACGGACCGCCGTGGCCGCCGAGGCGGGCCGGCTCGCCGTGCTCGAGACACGCGACCGGGCACTCGCGCTGCAGGTGCTCGATCAGCGCAATCAGGTCGCGGCGCTGCACGCGGCCCTGCTCACCCGGGAGATCGCCCAGCTCGGCACCCGTGCCGGTGAGGCGGCCAAGCTGCACACCCTCAACGGCCGCCTGCACGCGCTCGAGGCGAAGGCCGCCGCGGAGGCAGCTGCGGCAGCGGCAGCCGGCAACGCCGCGGTCGGCGGGATCGCCGTCGACACCGGCGGCATGGTCCAGCCGCCGCCGGGCGCCCCGGCCGCGGTCGCACAGGTCATCGCCGCCGGCAACGCGATCGCCACGCTGCCCTACATCTGGGGCGGTGGGCACGGCTCCTTCCACGCCAGCGGCTACGACTGCTCGGGCTCGGTGAGCTACGCCCTCGCCGCCGCCGGACTGCTCAGCTCGCCGCTCGACTCGACCGGCTTCGAGAGCTGGGGCGCCCCCGGCCCCGGCCGCTGGATCACCGTCTACGCAAACGCCGACCACGCCTGGATGCAGGTGGCCGGCTGGCGCTTCGACACCGTCGCGCTCGCCTCGGGCGGGACGCGGTGGTCGCAGGGCGGCGGAGAGTTCTCCGGGTTCGTGGTCCGGCACCCGCCGGGGCTGTAGGGCCCCCGAGCGCCGCGACTGCGGCGGCCTGCCGAAACGACGAGCGGCGGCCCCTGCACGAAGCGGAGACCGCCGCCTTGCATCTATGTGGCCCGAGGCGCGGGGGTGGGTGGCGCATGGCTCGCCCGGACGGGCACCTGGCCCGCCCGGACCGGGGCATGCGCCGGACGCGTCCGGCCGGCCGGGGTCCGGGCCGTGCCCGCCTCGACGGGCCGGTCGCCGGGCCGGCGCTCGGCCAGCGTGTGGCGCACGGCCCGGGCGTTCTGGAAGGTCGGCCGGGCCGCCTTGGCGCTCGGCGCCGGCGACCAGAGCCGCTTGGCGAGGAGCGCGAGCGCCGGGACGGTGACGATGCCGACCATGGCCAGGAACCAGATCTGGCCGGCGTCGGTGCCCATGCCGATGGCGTGGACGAGGCCGCCGAGCCAGGCCAGCGCGGTGAAGCGGTGGAGGCTCCGCCAGCGCCGGCCGCCGATCTGCCGACGGAAGTAGAAGGACAGGCCGAAGAGGATCGTCGCCCAGCCGCTGACGATCCCGAGCGAGGTCCAGAACGTCTTGTAGCTGCCGAGGAACGGCACGGCGATATCGGCGAAGGACGGGTGCAGGTACTTGTCGCCGACGAGCGCCACGCCGTGGATGACGATCGCGACGATCGAGGAGAGCGAGAGGACCTCGTGGGCGACGCGGAGGTCGTTCGTGCGGCCCTTGAGCAGCTTCGTGCTCATGAGCAGCCCGAGCGACACGGCGAGGCTGGCGAGGATCAGCGCCGCGAATCCCGCGGCGCGACTGGTGATCCAGAAGAGGTGGGGCGAGATTGCGGTGTTCATGCCCTTCAGCTTGGAGGGCGAGCGCTAGAGCGCCGTAGGCGGTTCGTAAGAGCCGGATAGGAACGCCGGGCGTTCCGCGCGCCTTAGCGCGTCGGGTGCACGAGCCGGCCGACGAGGCGCACGGATGCACCGTGGGCGCCGAACGGGTTCTGGAGGCTGACCGTGGCGAAGTTGACCTTGAACGCCGAGCCGCCGACGCTCAGGGCGGACGGCGTCGCGATGCCGGTCGTAGTGCCGCCGTTGGTGACGAACTGCCGACCCACGGGCACGAGGCTGATCTTGGTCACGCCCCAGCCCCCGTTGGTGATCGAGCCGCTGCCGCCGCCGACGGCCACGGCGTGGGCCAGGCCGAACGAGGCCGTGCCGAAGTTGGCCAGCGGCAGGGTCTGGCACGAGTTGTCGCTGAAGCATTCCGACGGCGCCTCGACGATCCATTCCGCCGATGTGGCGTCGATCTCCGATGCGGTGAAGGTGCGTCGGAACGACTGCCGCGTCGTGTGGTTGAGCAGGGCGACGGTCACCCGGTGGCCGGCCACGGTGACCGTGGCCGACATCGAGTCGCCGGGACGGACGCGCAGGCCGATCGTCTCGGACGGCGCCGGCACGAGCTCGTACCACGCCGAGGAGGAGACGCGGCCCGAGGATGTGCAGTCGACCTCGGTCCCGATCTGCTCGAGGGCCTGGGAGGCGAGGTCAAAGCCACCGATGCCGACCCAGACGGCGGAATAGGTCGGATTGCCGCGGGTGCACGTGGCCTTCGGCTGGCGCCAGGCGCCGCTCGCGCGGGTGAAGCGCACGTTTCCGCGATGCACGGCGTAGCCCGCCCAGTTGGAGCTCGTCGTGGTATCGGCTTGCGCCGCGGCCGGGGCGAGGGCGAACCCGGCCACCGCGCAGGCGCAGGCCCGGAGCAGCCGCCGGCGGCTCCCGACCGACCTCGGGGGAGGCTTGGTGATCGATTGGATGAGAGGCCCCACTCTTAGCTCGTAGTCCCAGCGAGGATCGCATCCGCGCGGCCCAGGCAGTCATACATTAGGGACTCTGAGCCGGAAGTGGACGAGATTGTCACCTTTCGGCAGGCTTGCGTAGCCGCGGAGAGTGCCGACTGGCTGCCGGTACGGGTGTCGCCGGGCAGGCGCCCACCGCCGGTGCTGTTGACGATCAGCCAGCGGAGATGGCCACTGCGGACCTCCTGAGCCAGCCAGCTCACCGACACCGAGCTCTCGCGGCCGGAGAAGCCGCCCAGGCCGGCGATGTTGGCGTTCGAGCTGAGGATGGCCGCCGCAGCGCTGCTCTGGCTCTCGACGCCGATCGTGCCTCCGCCGTGGCTGCGGGCGTAGGCGATCGCCGCGGTGAGGCTGGCGCTGTCGCCGCCGAACCCTCCGCCGCCCCCGGCAAAGCCGCCGCCGCCGAACGTGCCGCGACCGCCAAACGCGCCCAGACCGCTCGTCGAGCCCGTGGCACCGGTCGCACCACCACTGGCTGCGCCCGCGCCCGCTCCGGGGAGGACGCCGCTCGGCGGCGCGAAGCCCGCCGGGGGGCCACCCGCAGCAGTACTGCCGGAGGGACCGCCGGCGGGAGCGAAGCCATTAGCCCCGCGGCCGCCGAAGCCACCGCCGGGGCCGCCGAAGCGACCGCCGCCGGGACCGCCGCCCGCGGTCACCGGGCCACCGGTCGGGAAGGTGCCGCTCGTGGCGTGACCGAGGGTCTCCGCCGCCCAGGTCGCCGGCGCGGCGAGCAGCGCGATGAGCGCGGCGGCCACCGCCACGACCCGGACTCGCGGGGCGAGCTCGAGCGCGAGCAGGACCGCCGTCCCGGCGCCGACGACGGCGACGGCGACGAGCGGGGTCGCCCAACTGAGGCTGCCGTTCAGGCCGCCGAGCACGACGAGCTCGGTGACAACGCCGCCGGCGATGAGCAGCGGCGCGACGACCCGCGCCGAGCGGCGCGACTGGGCCACGCCGAACGGCGCCGGCAGCATCTCCCCCACCCCGGCGCCGACGAGGGCGGCGACGAACGGGGCGAGGAACGAGACGTAGTAAGGGTGGAAGATGCCGCTGGCGAGGCTGAAGACGACCGCGGTCGTCGCCGCGGCGCCACCGATGGCGATGAGCCAGCCGGTACGGGGGTCACGCCGGCGCAGGCGGGTCATCACGAGTAGCGCGACCGCGGCCACGGCGGCGAAGCCGAGCAGCCAGCCGGCCTGATCGCCGAGCCCGGACTGCAGCAGCCGGAAGGGCCCGGTCGGGCCGCCGAACATGCTGCCGGCGCCGCCGGCGCCACCACCGGGACGACCGGTCTGCCCGCCCACCCGGCCGAGGCCGTTGTAGCCGAAGATCAGCGACCACACCGAGTTGTCCGAGGTGCCGGAGATCCACGGACGATCGGCCGCAGGGGTCAGGGTCACGAGCAGCGGCCACGCGCAGGCGGCGGCGATCATCACCCCACCGCCGGCAAGCAGCTGCCGTAGCGCCCGCAGGCGGCCGCTCGGCGCGACCCACATCCAGGCCGCGGCGATGCCGGGGACGACCATCAGGGCGACGCCCATCTTCGTCTCGAAGCCGAGACCGACGCACAGGCCGCTGAGCACGAGCCAGCGCGTGCGGCCGTCCTGGAGCGCGCGGACGAAGAACCACAGCGCAGCGACGCAGCACAGGACGAGCAGCTCGTCGGGATTGTTGTGCCGGGAGACGGCGACGATGACCGGCGTGGTGGCCAGTGCAAGGCCGGCGACGAAGCCGGCGGCGCGGCCGAAGCGCCGGCGCGTGAGGTCGTAGAGCAGCCCGACGGCGATCATGCCCATGATCGCCTGGGGAATGAGCAGGCTCAGCGGGTGAAAGCCGAACACCCGCGCCGACAGCGCCTGGACCCAGAGGCTGAGCGGCGGCTTGTCGACGGTCATCAGGCCGCTCGGGTCCATCGAGGCGAAGAGGAAGTTGTGCCAGCTCGCCGCCATCGACTTCACAGCGGCGCTGTAGTACGTGTTCGCCCAGCCGTTGATGCTCAGGTTCCACAGGTTGAGCACGCCGGCGACAAGGAGGAGCGCGAGCAGCTCCGGAGCGCCGAACACCACGCGCGCGACCACGCCGCGCTCCGCCCCGCCGTGCAGGCGGGGCGAACGCGGCAGGGGATATGACGCTTGCCCCGAGCTCATAGCGTGAGCATCGGGTGCCGGGGTGAGAGGAAGCTGAGTGTCCGCCCACGGCGGTCGGCGAGCAGCCGCAGGACGCCGCGCAGGTCGGCGAGCGCGGTCGGCACGATCTCCACGCGGGTGTCGGTGTCCTCAACCCAGTCGACGGCCACCTCGTGGATGCGCATGCCGTGCCGCTCGGCCTGTACGAGCAGCTCGGTGTCGAAGAACCACTCCTCGTCTCCGACGAGCGGCAGCAGCGCGGCGGCGGCGTCGGCGCGGATCGCCTTGAAGCCGCACTGGGCGTCGCTGAAGTGGGCCCGCAGGACGAGCCGCAGGAGATGGTTGTACGAGCGCGAGATGAACTCCCGCCGTGGGCTGCGGGTGACTCGTGAGCCGGGGGCAAGGCGCGTGCCGATGCCGAGCTCCGAGTGGCCGGAGACCAGCGGCGCGACCATCGGCAGCAGCGCGGCGAGGTCGGTCGAAAGATCGACATCCATGTAACAGAGCACGCGGGCGTCGCTGCTCGACCACGCCCGGCGAAGGGCGCGCCCGCGGCCCTTCGCCGGGAGGTGAACGACCTCGACGCTGGGGAGCTCGTAGCTGAGGCGTCGGGCGACGGCGAGCGTGCGATCGGTACTCGCGTTGTCGGCGATCACGATCCGCCACGAGAAGGGAAACCGGGTGCCGAGATACCCGTGCAGCCGCCGCACCGAGGCCTCGAGCGCCCGCTGCTCGTTGTAGACGGGGATGACGACCTCGACGTCGACGCCGAACACCGGTACGACCCGGCCGGCGGCGTCGAGCTTGGCCGGCAGCAACGCGGTGCTCATGGCTGGTCGGGCGCGCGGTGCGCCTCGGCGTAGGCGGTGGCGAGGGCGAAGAGCCCGAGCGCCCCGATCGCGAGGCTCGCGGCGGAGCGGGAGAGAAAGGTCATCGTTGGCTCCTGGTTGACGGGGAGATCGTTGTCTGATCAGAGCATCGGCGAGCGACGCAAGGAGCCACGAAGACATGTCTAAGACGGACGTAGGAGGTCCGCGGCGCGCCCACCGTCGGGCCAGTCCTACAGTTAGAGCTACCCCCCAGACTTGGAGATCCGAAATTGACCGCGAACAGCTTCGATGCCAAGGCCACACTCACCGTCGGTGAGCACTCGTACGAGATCTACCGCCTCGATGTGCTCCAGTCGAAGTTCGATGTCGCGCGCCTGCCGTTCTCGCTGAAGATCCTGCTCGAGAACCTGCTCCGCAACGAGGACGGCGAGGCGATCCGGGCGCAGGACATCGAGGCGCTCGCGCGCTGGAACGCGAGCGATGAGCCGAGCACGGAGATCGCGTTCACCCCCGCGCGCGTCGTCATGCAGGACTTCACCGGGGTGCCGGCGATCGTCGACCTCGCCGCGATGCGCGACGCGATGGGCGAGCTCGGCGGCGACGCGACGAAGATCAACCCGCTCGTACCGGCCGAGCTCGTGATCGACCACTCCGTGCAGGTCGACGTGTTCGGCACGCGGCTCGCCTTCGAGCGCAACGCCGAGCTCGAGTTCGAGCGCAATCAGGAGCGCTACGCGTTCCTGCGCTGGGGGCAGGGGGCGTTCGACAACTTCCAGGTCGTCCCGCCGGACACCGGCATCGTGCACCAGGTCAATCTCGAGTACCTCGCGCGGGTCGTGTTCGTCGACGACGGCGACGGCTCGGGGGCGCCGGTCGCCTACCCCGACACGCTCGTCGGGACCGATTCGCACACGACGATGATCAACGGCCTCGGGGTGCTCGGCTGGGGCGTGGGCGGCATCGAGGCCGAGGCGGCGATGCTCGGCCAGCCGATGTCGATGCTCATCCCCCAGGTGCTCGGCTTCCGTCTCCGCGGCGAGCTCCAGGAGGGGGCGACGGCGACCGACCTCGTGCTCACCGTGACCGAGATGCTGCGGCGCAAGGGCGTCGTCGGCCGCTTCGTCGAGTTCTATGGCGAGGGCCTCGCCGCCCTGCCGCTCGCCGACCGCGCCACGATCGGCAACATGTCGCCGGAGTTCGGCTCGACCTGCGCGATCTTCCCGATCGACGCGGAGACGATCCGCTACCTCGAGTTCTCCGGGCGCCCGCCCGAACTGATCGCCCTCGTCGAGGCGTACGCCAGGGAGCAGGGGCTGTGGCATGACGAGCACTCCGAGGAGCCGACCTTCACCGACACGATCGAGCTCGACCTCTCGACCGTCGTGCCGAGCATCGCCGGCCCCAAGCGCCCGCAGGACCGCGTGTCGCTGACCGAGTCCAAGGGCGCCTTCCGCATGGCGCTCGAGGGCTACCTGCCCGAGCCGAGCGACGAGGACGAGGCCGACGAGGAGAGCTTCCCGGCCAGCGATCCGATCTCCACCCATCACGCCAACGGCGAAGGCCACGAGCCGAGCGGCGGAACCGGCGGCGCGCAGGTCGCCGACCGCGTCAGCACACGCACTCCGGTCACGCTCGCCGACGGCACCGAGACCGAGCTCGACCACGGTCATGTCGTGATCGCCGCGATCACCAGCTGCACCAACACCTCGAACCCGTCGGTCATGCTCGGCGCCGGGATCCTCGCCCGCAACGCGGTCGAGAGGGGACTCACCGTCAAGCCGTGGGTGAAGACCTCGCTCGCTCCCGGCTCGAAGGTGGTCACCGAGTACCTCGACCGTGCCGGCCTCACCGCGCCGCTCGAGACGCTCGGCTTCAACCTCGTCGGCTACGGCTGCACGACGTGCATCGGCAACAGCGGGCCGCTGCCCGAGGAGATCTCCGACGTCGTCGGAGCCGAGGACCTCGCCGTCGTCTCGGTGCTGTCTGGCAACCGCAATTTCGAAGGCCGGATCAATCCCGACGTGAAGATGAACTACCTCGCGTCGCCCCCGCTCGTCGTCGCCTACGCCCTCGCCGGGACGATGGACACCGACCTCTACGACGAGCCGCTCGGCCAGGACAAGGACGGCCGGGACGTGTTCCTCAAGGACATCTGGCCCTCGGCCGCCGAGGTCGCGCAGACGATCGAGGACGCCGTGCAGTCCGACATGTTCCGCAAGAGCTACGGCGAGGTGTTCGACGGCGACGAGCGCTGGAACTCGCTCGAGGTGCCGATCGGCGAGAGCTTCGCCTGGGTGCCCGAGTCGACCTACGTCCGCCGGCCGCCGTTCTTCGAGAATCCCCCGACCGAGCCCGTGCCCGCGCGCGACATCGAGGGCGCCCGCGTGCTCGCCCTGCTCGGCGACAGCGTCACCACCGACCACATCTCGCCGGCCGGCTCGATCAAACGCGACAGCCCGGCGGGCCGGTACCTGATCGAGCACGACGTCCAGCCCCGGGACTTCAACTCCTACGGCTCGCGGCGCGGCAACCACGAGGTGATGATGCGCGGGACGTTCGCCAACATCCGCCTGCGGAATCTCCTCGGGGGTGGGCGGGCTCCTCTTCCCGAGGGCGGGGTGACACTTCACCTCCCGGACGAGGAGCAGATGGCGATCTACGACGCGGCGATGCGGTATCTCGAGGACGATGTGCCGCTCGTCGTGCTGGCCGGCAAGGAGTACGGCTCAGGCTCCTCGCGCGACTGGGCGGCGAAGGGCACGCGCCTGCTTGGCATCCGTGCGGTCATCGCCGAGAGCTTCGAGCGGATCCACCGCTCGAACCTCGTCGGCATGGGCGTGCTGCCGCTCCAGTTCAAGGACGGCGACTCGGTCGGATCGCTCGGCCTCACCGGCCGCGAGACGTTCAGCGTCAGCGGTCTCGCCGGCGCCGAGGAGATCCCGCGCGAGGTCACCGTGAAGGCCGACGACAAGGAGTTCCCGGTCACCGTCCGGATCGACACGCCCAAGGAGCAGCGCTACTTCCAGCACGGCGGGATCCTCCAGTTCGTGCTGCGCCAGCTGCTCGCCTCCTGACCGCTCGTGGCAGATCGGCGATCACGCGCCGAACCCCGACGGCCGCCCGGCGCGGATCACGGTGTTCTCGGCGAGCGCACCGCGGTAGCGCCGTGCATTAGCCTGTCGGCGTGGCCATCCCGGAACTGCTCGAGAACCTGCTGAACGCCGTCGGCCCTTCGGGGCATGAGAGCGAGCCCGCGCGGGTCTGGCGCGAGAGCTGTGCCGGCTTCGCCGACGAGGTCGGCGGCGATACCGTCGGCTCCTCGTTCGCCCGCGTGCGCGGAACCGCCGGGGGGCACGCGCTCGCCGTCGTCGGACACATCGACGAGATCGGTCTGCACGTCTCGCACATCGACGACAGCGGCTACCTGAAGTTCGGCAACATCGGCGGCTGGGACCCGATCATCCTCGTCGGCCAGCGGGTCACCGTCTTCACCCGCGAGGGAACGCTCACCGGGGTCATCGGCCGCAAGCCGATCCACCTCCTCGGGCCCGACGACCGCAAGAAGGTGCCCGAGCTAAAGGACCTCCACATCGACATCGGCGCCGTCGACGGCGACGAGGCGCGTGAGCTCGTCCGCATCGGCGACACCGCGGTGATCGACGCCGGACCGCGGGAGCTGCGGCACGGCCGAGTCATCTCGCGCGCGCTCGACAATCGCATCGGCTGCTACGTGGCCGCCGAGGCCGCTCGGCTCGTCGCCGCCGACGGCGGCGCGCCCGGCGACATCATCGCCACCGCGGTCGCCCAGGAGGAGACGACCTTCGCCGGCGCGCGGACGACCGCCTACTCGCTCGACCCGGACCTCGCGATCGTCGTCGACGTCACCCACGCCACCGACCAGCCCGGCGTCGAGCTCGGGCCGGTGACCAAGCACACGATCGGCTCCGGTCCTGTCATCGCCCGGGGCACGACCCTCCACCCGCTCATCTTCGAGGGCCTGTACGCGGCGGGCGAGGCCGAGGGCATCCCCTTCACCGTCGAGTCGCTCGGCCGTGGCACGGGCACCGACGCCGATGCCATCCACCTCAGCCGCAGCGGCGTCCCGACCGCGCTCGTCTCGGTCCCGTGCCGCTACATGCACTCGCCGGTCGAACTCGTCTCGCTCGAGGACATCGACGCCGCGGCCCGGCTCATCGCCGCCTTCGCCAAGCGGCTCGCGCCCGACGTGTCGTTCGCACGCTGAGGCAGCGTTGCTGCTGCTGTTCGACATCGACGGCACCCTCCTCGCCGGCGCCACCGACACCCATCGCGACGCCCTCCAGGCCGCCCTCCACACCGTGCACGGCATCGACGTCCGCAGCCTGCACACCGGTCTCGCGCCGGCCGGCCGCACCGACGGCGAGATCGCCCGTAGGCTGCTGATCTCCGCCGGCGTCTCCGCCCGACGGATCGACGAGCGCGCCGACGACGTGCGCGAGGAGTGCTGCCGCCGCTACGCGGAGCTGGCCACCGAGGACCTCTCCCACACCGTTCTCCCCGGCGTGCGCGAGCTGCTCGCCCGGCTCTCCGAGCGCGAGGACGCCCGGCTGGCACTGCTGACCGGCAACTACGAGGTGGTGGCCCGGATCAAGCTCTGCCGGGCGGGAATCAACGACTACTTCGCCTCCGGCCAGGGGGCGTTCGGCTCGGACTCCGAGGACCGCACGTCGCTCGTGCCAATCGCCCGCCGCCGGGCCGGTTCGGCCGCCCACCCCCACCCGCGCGAGGACACCGCGGTGATCGGCGACACGCCCCGGGACATCGCCTGTGCGCGGGCCGACGGGGTCCGCTGCGCGACCGTCGCCACCGGGCCGTTCGATTCCGGGCAGCTCCAGGATGCCGACGCGACGGTCGGGAGCGCCGCCGAGCTGCGCGGCGTGCTCGAGGGCTGGCTCGACGTCGAGCGCTAGGGCCGTGCGCGCTACGGCTTCGGCGTGGGGAACTGCGAGCGCATCATCAGGTCCCACACCCGGTCCGGGCTGAAGCGGCGCTGGTTGATCATCAGGTGCGCGCTCGGCGTGACCGGATAGCGCGCCTTCGGCCGCTTGGCGTCGAGCGCGGAGACGATCGCCTCGGCCACGGCCTCGGGACCCGCGCCGAGCTTGGCCATCGGCCCCTTGTAGGCGTCGGTGGTGAGCTGCTCGACCTTGCGGTTGAAGTCGGCGTAGGGACCGGCGGCGTCGGCGCTCACGGTCGCGGTCGCCGCCTGGGCGAAGTTGGTCACGATCAGCCCGGGCTCGATGAGGATGACGTCGACGCCGAAGCCGCGCACCTCGAAGCGCAGCGCGTCGCTGATCGCCTCGACGGCGTACTTGGTCGCGTGATAGAGGCCCCCTCCGGGGAAGGTGAGCCGGCCGCCCATCGAGCTGATGTTGACGATCCGCCCCGAGCGCTGGGCGCGCATCCCCGGCAGCACGAGCTGGCACATCGTCACCAGGCCGAAGACGTTGGTCTCGAACTGGCGGCGCATCTCGGCTCCCGACACCGTCTCGACGGCGCCCGACTGGCTGTAGCCGGCGTTGTTGATGAGCACGCCGACGGCGCCCTCGGCCGCGGTGACGGCGGCGACCGCGGCTCGCATCGACTCCTCGTCGGTGACGTCGAGCGCGAGTGTCCGGCAACCGCGCTCGGCGAGGTCGGCGACCGACTCCGGACGGCGGGCAGTCGCGTACACCGTCCACCCGCGGCCGACGAGCAGCTCGGCGCTGGCGTGGCCGATGCCCGAAGAGCAGCCGGTGATGAGGACCGCTTTGGAGGCCATCGGCGGGCAGCCTATCGCGCCGGGCCGGGAACGGCCCGCAGCAGGAAGCCGCGTGTCGACCGGTCCGGGCGGGTAGGTTGACGGCCATGGACTATCGGACACTTGGACACAGCGGATTGCGGATCTCGACTTTGACCCTGGGGACGATGGGCTTCGGCGGGCAGGGCCCGTTCAAGTCCGTCGGCGAGCTCACCGTCGCGGACCTGCGGCGCCAGCTCGACCTCTGCCACGACGCGGGGGTCAACCTCATCGACACGGCGAACATGTACTCGCGCGGGGTCTCGGAGGAGATCGTCGGCGAGGCGCTCGAGGGCCGTCGCGACGAGTTCATGGTCGCGACCAAGGTGCGCTTCGCGATGGGCGACGGGCCCAACGACGCCGGGCTCTCACGCCAGCACGTGATCGCGTCGTGCGAGGCCTCGCTGCGACGCCTGCGGGCCGATCACATCGACCTCTTCCAGCTCCACGAGTGGGACGGCGAGACCCCGCCCGAGGAGTACCTCGACGCGCTCGACACACTCGTCCGCGACGGCAAGGTCCGCTACGTCGGGTGCTCGAACTTCACCGCCTGGCAGCTGATGAAGACGTTGTCGGTCGCCGAGCGCCGCGGCACTCAGCGCTTCATCTCCCAGCAGATCCACTACACGCCGCAGGCCCGCGAGGCCGAGTTCGAGCTGCTGCCCGCGGCGGTCGAGGAGGGCATCGGGACGATGGTCTGGAGCCCGCTGGCCGGCGGTCTGCTGAGCGGCAAGTACCGGCGCGACCGCGACGCCCCCGAGGGCTCACGCCAGCTCGGCGACTGGGACGAGCCGCCGGTCTACGACCGCGAGCTGCTCTACGACATCGTCGAGGCGCTCGTCGAGGTCGGCGAGGCGCACGGCGTGTCGGGCCGCCCAGGTGACGCTCGCCTGGCTGCTCACCCGCCCGACCGTCGACACCTTGATCATCGCCGCCCGCAACGAGGACCAGCTCACCGACAACCTCGCGGCGGCGCAGCTCACGTTGAGCGACGAGGAGATCGCCCGGATCGAGGCCGTCAGCCGGCCCAACCTCCCCTACCCGCTGTGGCACCAGGCGGCCAACGCCTCCGATCGGCTCTCCGACGCCGACCGGGCCGTGCTGGGGCCGTGGCTGTAGCCGATGCGCGCCGGCCGGCGCGCTAACCGCGGACGAGCTTCTTGTAGGTGATCCGGTGCGGCCGGTCGGCCTCGGCGCCGAGCTGCTCGTGGCGGAACGCTTCGTAGGCCTCGAAGTTGCCCTCGAACCAGCGAACCTGCGAGTCGCCCTCGAAGGCGAGCACGTGGGTGGCGACGCGATCGAGGAACCAGCGATCGTGGGAGACGACGACGGCGCAGCCGGCGAAGGCGAGCAGCGCCTCCTCGAGCGCGCGCAGGGTATCGACGTCGAGGTCGTTGGTCGGCTCGTCGAGCAGCAGCAGGTTGCCGCCGGAGCGCAGCAGCTTGGCGAGGTGGAGGCGGTTGCGCTCGCCGCCGGAGAGCTTGCCGACCTTCTTCTGCTGATCGGTGCCCTTGAAGTTGAAGCCGGCCACATAGGCGCGACTGTTGATCGTGCGCTCGCCGAGGGTGATCTGGTCGACGCCGCCGGAGACCTCCTCCCACACCGTCTTGTCGGGATCGAGCGCCTCGCGTGACTGGTCGACGTAGGCGAGCTGCACGGTGTCGCCGATCCGCAGCGTGCCGCCGTCGGGCTTCTCGCCGCCGGTGATCATCCGCATCAGCGTCGTCTTGCCGGCGCCGTTGGGGCCGATCACGCCGACGATCCCGCCGGGGGGGAGCTGAAAGGAGAGGTCGTCGATCAGCACGCGATCCCCATAGGCCTTGCGCAGCCTGTCGGCCTCGACGACGACGCCGCCGAGCCGGGGACCGGCGGGGATGTGGATCTGGACCTGGTCGAGCTTGACGTTACGGTCCTGGGCGAGCAGCGACTCATAGGCGTTGAGGCGGGCCTTGGGCTTGTTGCGGCGGGCGCTCGCGTTCATCCGCACCCACTCGAGCTCCTGTTCGATCGTCCGCTGGCGGGCGGTCTCCTGACGGGCCTCGGCCTCGAGCCGGACCCGCTTCTGCTCGAGCCAGCCCGAGTAGTTGCCCTGGTAGGGAATCCCGCGGCCGCGATCGAGCTCGAGGATCCAGCCCGCGACGTTGTCGAGGAAGTAGCGATCGTGGGTCACGGCCACGACGGTGCCCGGATAGTCGTGAAGGTGGCGCTCGAGCCAGGCGACCGATTCGGCGTCGAGGTGGTTGGTCGGCTCGTCGAGCAGCAGCAGATCGGGCTGGCGCAGCAGCAGCCGGCAGAGCGCGACGCGGCGACGCTCGCCGCCGGAGAGCTTGGTCACGTCGGCGTCGGGTGGCGGGCAGCGCAGCGCGTCCATCGCGATCTCGAGCGTCGTGTCGAGATTCCAGGCGTCGGTCGCGTCGATCCGCTCCTGCACCCGGGCGAATTCGTCGGCGGTCTCCTCGGAGTAGTTCATCGACAGCTCGTTGAAGCGGTCGAGCAGCGCCCGCGCCTCGGCCACGCCGTCCTCGACGTTGCCGCGCACGTCCTTGTCCGAGTCGAGATCGGGCTCCTGCTCGAGCAGGCCGACGGTCGCTCCCGGGGCGAGTTGCGCATCGCCGTCGAAGTCGGTGTCGAGCCCGGCCATGATCTTCAGGAGCGTCGACTTGCCCGCGCCGTTGTAGCCGAGCACGCCGATCTTGGCGCCGGGCAGGAACGACAGCGAGATATCGGAGAGGACCTCCTTATCCGGCGGATAGCGGCGCGAGAGCTTGTAGGTGGTGAAGATGTACTGGGCGGACATCGCGACCTCAGGATAGGCCGCCCGTCTCGCGGGAGATCCGCCGAGGGGAGTCGGCCGGGCGGCGCGGCCGCTCCGTGAGAGCGCGCACAGATCGGGTTTGGCCCGCTCGGTGATGGGCATATCGACTTCCTAGGCCGGGGTCTGCCCGCGCGCGCCGCACCCCCGGCGCCGCACGCCCCGCCTCTCACGCGCCGTATGCCCACGCTGACCCGGACACCTCGCGCCACCCGTGTGGCGCTCGGACTCGCCGCCGTGATCGCCATCAGGGCGGTGCTCGTGATCGCGCTCAGCAGCGGCGGTGGCTCGCCGGCGCCGGCCGCGCCCGCCACGCCGGCGGCCGCCTTCTACAACCTCCCGCCACGACGCGCCCCCGCCCCGCCCGGCACGCTCGTGCGGGCCCTGCGGCTCGCGTCGCCAGGGCCCTACCGGCTGTGGGCGGTTCTCTTCCACTCGCGCGATGCGGCCGGCGCAGACACCGTCGAGTCGGGTCTCGTCGCGTTGCCGGCCACCCCCACTCCCCGTGGTGGCTATCCAGTGGTCTCCTTCGGCCATCCAACGACCGGCTTCACCGCTCCGGCGGCTCCCTCCCGGTCCGGGGGAGGCGCCGTCGCCGCGGTGATCGCCGCCTTCACCGCGCGCGGCTACGCCGTCGCGGCCCCGGACTACGAGGGTCTCGGCGTCGGCGGCCCCCGGCCTACGAGGTCGGCGCGAGCGCCGGCCACGCGATGCTCGACGCCGTCCGCGCGGCACGCGCGCTCGCCCCCAGCCGGCTGTCCACGGCGACGGCCGTCGTCGGCCACTCCGAGGGTGGCCAGGCCGCCCTGTGGGCCGGCCAGCTCCAGCCGAGCTACGCCCCGGGGCTGGCGCTGCGCGCGATCGTCGCCTCCGCCCCCGGCGCGAACCTCGTCGGCGCCCTCCCCCACGCCGAGGACAGCCCCGAGCTCGAGGCCAACGTGCTGCGGCTCCTCGGGGCCTGGAACCGGACGTACGGCCTGCCGATCAACGGGCTGCTGACGGCGGCCGGGATCCGTGACGTCAGCCTGCTGATGAGCGATCAGCCGATCCCCGACGCGGCGCCCCCGTTCCGCGCCCCGCCGAGTCGCTCGGCCGCGCTGATGCGGCTCGCCCGGCTCAACACGCCCGGCGCGGCCCGCATCCCGGCACCGATCCTGATGCTCGTCGGCACCGCCGACCAAGAGGTGCCGCCGGCCTCGAACATCGCGCTCGCCCGCAGCCTGCAGCAGCGCGGCGACGCCGTGCGGCTGATGGTGTTCCGCGGCGCCGGCCACAACGACACGCCCGCCGACGGCGCGTCGGCGATCTTCGCCTTCCTCGCCCAAGCGCTGTAGAGGCTGTCTCGACCGCTCAGCCGAGCTCGAGCGTATGCGCGCCGGGCGGCACCCGGACGCGGACGAGGTCGCCGGCGAGCTGGACCGCTGCCGTCCGGAACCCCCGGGGGGTGAGCGCGACGGGAACGGCGCGCCCGTCGACGGCCGCGTGCGTGAGTGGCGCAGGCAGGGCCGAGGGCCCGCCGGCGAGCACCTCGGTCCCGCTCCACAGCACCGCGGTGCCACCGCGGCCGTCGACCGTGACGGTGAGCCGATGGCCGTCGAAGGCGAAGGACCGCAGCCCGGGGACCGCCCGCGGATAGGGCCGCGAGAGCAGCTGCGCCCGGGAGGAGTCCGCGCGCAGGCCGCGTCGAGGTCGACGAGCGACCAGTTGTAGAAGCCGGGGCGCTGCTTCCACATCCAGAACGCGGAGCCGATGCCCGCCTGGTCCTGGAGCGCGCGCTTGGCGGCGAGCAGGGTCTCCCAGGCGCCGCCGGCCTGCGCTCCCCACTCACCGACGACGAGGGCCATGCCGAGCGATCGGGCCTGATCGACCGCATCCGCATACCAGCGCTGAAGCGCCGCGGTCCCGCCGGCCGGCCACTGCGGCGGGGCGAACACGCCGGCGTAGTCGTGCGCCGCGAGGACGAGGTCCGGGTCGGGCGAGAGGCTGCTCGGCAGCCCGGCCGGCACGGTGTCGGCCGTCTCGCTCGACGCCGCCCGGTCGATCCACAGCGGCCGCCGCTCGCCGTCGGCCCGGAGCGCAGCGATCGCGCGGCGGAGGAACGGCCACAGCTGATCGCGCTCGAACGCCGGTGAGGGCTCGTCGCCGGCGACGGGGTTGTTCATCAGCTCGATCCCCGCCACCCCGGGTACCGGCCGCAGCGCGCGCGAGAGCGCGAGCAGCGCGCCGAGGTACTGCTGCTGCGCCCCGGCCACCGGCCGGACGGTCGGCCCAGAAGCTCTGCCACGCCGCCTGCGCACAGGCCGGGGAGCGCGCCGCCGAGGCGGGGCATCCGGAGGGGAGCGGCGTCGCCCAGTCGGGCGCGCCGTCGGCCTCGTCGTGGGGAGCGAGTCGCCGGTTGTAGCGATCGAAGTGCACGTCGACGAGCACGAGCAGGCCGCGCCGCGCGGCCGCCCGCGCGACGGCGGCGATGCGGTCGAGATAGCCGGAGCCGGTCCGATGACTGCGGACCGGATCAACCCCCCGCTTGCGCCGCTCGCCGACCGGGCGCGGCGCAGCTACCCGTCGCTCGGCACGGGCGAGGTCGATCGGCTCGTGCGCGCGGCGGCGGCGGAGACCGCGGCCCGTCGCCTGCCCGACGACGGGTACCGCTTGATCGCCGGGCACGTCGCGGTGGCCACGACGGTCGCCGAGCGGCTCGCCGACCCGGCCGACGCGCCGGTGCTCGCAGCCGACCCGGTGGTCGGCGAGTGCGGCCCGGCCGAGCGCGCGCTCGCCGAGCACCTCCACGCCCGGCTCGCTCCCGAGGCACTGTTCGCCGTCGCGCTGCGCACGACCTGCGGCTGGAACCGTCGGCGCGCCGGCCAGTTCCTCAACCTCGCCGCCGGCGAGCTGCGCCGGCTCGAGCTCTCCGCCCGCGAGCAGGCCGAGTCGCTCACCCTCGCCTACCACCACGAGTTCATCTGCGAACCGGCCGAGTTCTCCGATGCCTCCTCCCCGCGGGCCGTGTCCGGCGCGGTCCGCCGTCATCTCGCCGGCTGCCGGTCGTGCCGGCGCGAGTTCGACGAGCGCGTCGCGATCGTGCTCGGCGAAGCGGGCGCGCTCGAGCTGCCGCTGCCACCGCTGCAGCCGACCCAGTCCACGCAGCGGCGCTGGGCGTGGCGGCGCTGGGCGTGGCGACGCTGACGGCGTGAGACCATGCGGCGATGCGGGTCGCCGCCGCTCTGTTCGCGCTCGTCGCCGTCGGCTGCATGTCGCTGGCCATCGTCGGGATGGTCACCGGCCGGCCCGGCCCCCGGGCCGGCGTCGCGCTCCGGGCGGCGGCCTTCGTCTGCTTCGCCCTCACCGTCGTACTCGGCGTCTTGGCACACTGAACCGGGTACGGGTGGTCGTGACCACCGCCACCGACGAGACCGGGGAGGACGCAGATGACGCGCACGATCTACACCGCCGAGGCGACCGTGACCGGCGGGCGGGCCGACGGACACGGCCGCACGCCCGACGGGTTGCTCGACGTACACCTGCGGCTCCCGCCTGAGCTCGGCGGCGACGGCCAGGGCACGAATCCCGAGCAGCTGTTCGCGGTCGGCTTTGCCTCCTGCTTCGAGAGTGCGCTCGGCGCCGTCGCCCGGCGTGAGCGGGCCGAGGCCGGCGACGTGTCGATCGACAGCAAGGTCAGCCTGCACCCGACCGAGGAGCGCGGCTTCAAGCTCTCGGTCCGGATGGACGTCTCGCTGCCCCAGGTGAGCGATCCCGAGCTCGCGGTGCGGCTCGTCGCCGCCGCGCACCGCGTGTGTCCGTACTCGAACGCCACCCGCGGCAACATCGACGTCGAGCTGACCGTCAACGGCCAGCCGGTCAGCTCTCCGGCTGCCAGCCACTGATCACCAACCCGCGGGGGATCACCTCGGTGAGCGTCACGACCGTGACGTGCCAGGCGGGCCGCAGGCCCTGATAGGCGGTCGTCGCCGTCGCCGTCGTCTGCTCCTCGGTGACGACGACCCACTGGTCGCGGCGACCCCGCAGCGGCGCGACCGCCTCCACCACACCCCGGTTGGCGATCCCGCCCCGCCGCAGCTCGTAGTCCCCCGCGGTCTGGGCCGCAGCGAGCTGCATCGCCGCCCGGGCCTGCCCGATGCTGCGCGCAGCGAGGCTGAGCATCGTCGCGGTCACCGTCTCGGCGTCCCAGTTGATGTAGGCGGTGGCGAAAGCGGCGATCGGTGCGACCGGGCTGACCGCGGCCGGGGCGGCTTGCCGCGCGGGTGGGGACGGGTACTCGTGGGTGGCGGCGGCGACGGCCAGCGGGGTCGCGGGCGGCTTCGGCTTGGGCTCGGGACGCGGCGCGGACGGCAGCGAGCAGCCCGCGAGCGCCACGGCCGCGATCAGCGTCGCCCGGCGCGCCACGGCCCCTACAGCCCCACCGGGTGCCGGGCGACGAACCCCGCTGCGCTGCGGACGAGCGGATGCCAGCCGATCCCGATCGCGCCGTCCCCTGGACCGGCGGCGTCGTGGGTGTCCCAGCGCAGCCCGGCGACGTACATGAACACGTGGTCGGGGTTGGCGTAGAGCGCCACCCAACGGCCGGGACCCGGCCCCCCGAAGGTCTCGAGCGCCGACGACGCCGCCCCGTCGGTGACCGGCACGAGCCGGGCGCCGTAGAGGAGGTGCTCGACGCTGCTCGAGCAGTCGTACGCCGGGGCGATCTCCGACAGCGGCAGACCGTGGGCCGCGCCGTACACGTAGGGCCGCCCGACGATCTCGTTGCCCGCCGCGATCATCTGCTTGACCGCGAGCGGCGCCGACGCCGGTGCGGCCGCCTGCCCATCTGGCAGCAGCACCGCCCGCGGTCCGGGCGTGAGCGCGACACCGGTGACGCCGCTCGGCGCGCACATCGCGGGGTTCTGCGCCGCGGGCGAACCCCCGATCAGATCCGGCGCCCCGGCCACCTGCGCGAGCACGTTCGCGGCGCCCGTCGCCGGCGCCCGGACGACCGTCACCGCGCCCGACCACAGGCCGTCCTCGTAGGGGATGCCGAGGGCGCCGGCCAGCTTCCACCACAGGTCGATGACCCGCGGGCGCCCGTCGACCGGGCCGCCGCCGAAACCGAAGTCGCGCTTGTAGGCGATCGCCGAGCGTCCTCCCCAGGTGATCCGCAGCGGCGCGAGGTAGGGTAGGCCGCCCATCGCCGTCGCCGTCTGCCAGGTCAGCCCGCCGAGCTCGGCGTAGCTGTCGGGATGGGCGATCAGGTTGTCGCCGCGGGCGCCGATCACGCCCGAGCTCGGGTCGCCCGGTCCGCCGTACTCGCTCGCCCCCACCGTCGTCCCCGCTCCGGGCCCGCCGATCTCCACCCCGCCGGCGACGCCAGTCGCGGCGCAGTTGCTCCCGCGGGAGATCACGCCGATGAGGAGCGTGAGCAGCCCGGCGCCGAGACCGATCAGGCAGACGCTGGCGAGCGCTCCGAGGATCGCCGCCCCGGCGGGGGTGCCGGTCCGCTTGCGTCGCGTCGCCATGAGCCCACCGTAGGCCCTTCGAGTATCACTGAGGCCAATTGGCGCTCATTTGTCACAGTCCCGACTCGGGGGTCGCACGGGCCGCTAACGTAGACGCACGATGCCGCGGATCCTCGATGTTGAACAGGCGATGCTCCTGCTGGAGCTCGAGGCGCCGTTCGACCCCCGTGACGTCCAGCTCGCGCGCCGCCGGATGGCCAAGCGCTGGCACCCCGACATCGCTCCGTCCGGCCGACAGCACGAGCATCAGCGCCATCTCCAGGCGATCAACGAGGCCGCCGACCAGCTCCGGGAGCTCGCCGAGCAGTCCCGCGGAGGCCGCGTCAGCCGCAACGCCGTGCGGGCGTCGGCCGCCGCCACGCGTCGGGCCCGCGAGGAGGCCGGCCGCCGCGCCTACGAGGAGGAGCAGCGCCGTCAGGCCGCGGCCGCCGATCGGGCCAAGCACGACCCGTTCGGCTCGCGCGTCCCCGACCACTCAGTCGTGCACCGCTACGCCCGCTGCGTGTCCTACCCCGAGTGGGGCGTGGGCACGGTCAGCGGGATCTACTTCTCCGGCGACGAGGACGACATGCAGCAATGGGCGCGGGTCATGTTCGCCGTCGGCGTGCGCACGATCCCGGCCGGGTCGCTGCAGTTCGTCGACTTCTCCAAGCCCGATCCCGCCGCCGACCGCGTGCAGCGATTCATGACCGCCGCCCAGCACGCGCTCGCCGAGGGCGACGCGGCGCTCGCCGCCCAGCGCCTCATCTACGCCCGTGACGCCGAGCCGAACAACCCCGTCGTCCTGCGCCTGCTGACCGCGGCGTTCTGGCAGGCCGGCAACCTGGCCGCGGCCGGCCGCGCGGTCCGCGACTGGGCCCGCGTCGACACCGACCGCCCGACGGCGGAGCGCTTCGCCTCGCGGATCTACGAGGACATGGGGGCCGTCGACCTTGCCGCCGACGCGGCCTCGCGCGCGGCCGAGCGGGCGCCCGGCGATGCCTCGGCCTGGCAGCGCCTCGGGCGGCTGCGGCTGCGCCTCGGCGACCGCCAGGCGGCCATCACCGCGCTCGAGCGCGCGCGCATCGTCGGCCCGAGCGTCGAAGGCCTGCTCGACCTCGCGCTGGCCTATCACCTGGCCGGCGACGTCGGCGCCGAGGTGTCGGCCGCCCACGCCGCGACCATCATCGACCCCGAGTACCCGCCCGCCTGGTCCACGTACGCGCACGCGCTCGCGAGAACCGATCGGGTCCAGGAATGCATCGACGCCTGCGACCGCGCCCTCACGCTCGGCGAGGACCCCGAGGTCTTGCAGCTGCTCGAGCGGATGCGGGCGATGGCCCCGCGCGAGCTGCCGCAGCGCAACGCCGCCTAGCTCGGGTCCGCGAGCGGCGGCGCGAGGCTGTCCGCCTGCTCCATCACCCCGAGCAGCTCCCCCACCCGGCAGACGAGCAGCCGCTCCTCGTCGATCTCCACCCAGGCGCCGGCCGAGGCCGGGAACACGACGTGGTCGCCGGGCTTGACCGGCATCCGCACGCCGACGTGATCCCACCAGTCGAGCCCGGGGCCGACCGCGAGCACGATCCCGTGCTGGGGCGGCGGCTCATCGGAGCCGGGCGGCACAATCAATCCGGAGCGCCGGACCCGGTCGGGGTCGAGCTCCTTGATGACCACGCGGTCGAACAGTGGGCGTAGCTGGTCTCGCATCGAATTTCGTCCGCCGCGGATCATAGGCTGGCCGGATGCGTTTGCTCGTCGCTCGCTGCGAGGTCCGTTACTCGGGTCGGCTCAACGCCCTGCTCCCCGAGGCGCTGCGGCTGATCATGATCAAGGCCGACGGAGCCGTGCTCGTGCACGCCGATTCCGGGGGCTACAAGCCGCTCAACTGGATGACCCCGCCGACGGTCATCGAGGAGGCCGACGGATCGATGGTCGTGCGCAAGCGCGCGGGGTCGAGCGAGGACCGCCTCGAGATCAGCATCTCCGAGGTGCTCTCCGACGTGAGCCATGACATGGGCTCCCCCGACGAGGACGCGGCGCTGGCCAAGGACGGGGTCGAGGCCCACCTCCAGGAGCTCCTCGCCGACCAGCCCGCCTGGTGCGGGGAGGGCCTGCGGCTCGTGCGCCGCGAGTGGCCGACCGACATCGGCCCCGTCGACCTCATGTGCCGCGACGCCGAGGACGGTTGGGTCGCGGTGGAGATCAAGCGCGTGGCCGGAATCGAAGCCGTCGAGCAGCTCACCCGGTACCTCGAGCGGATCCGCCTCGACCCGGCGTTCGCCGTCTGCCGCGGTGTGCTCGCCGCCCAGCTGATCAAGCCGCAGGCCCGCGTCCTCGCCGGCGCGCGGGGGATCGACTGCGTCGAGGTCGACCTCGCCGTGCTGCGGGGCAAGCGCGAGCCGGAACTGCGACTCTTCGCGGCATGAATGACGAACCAGCGGTCCTGACCGAGCGCGCCGGGCGCGTGATGGTCGTGACCATCAACCGACCGGACCAGCGCAACGCCGTCAACGCCGCCGTCGCCGAGGGCATCGCCCACGCGATGGACGAGCTCGACGGGGACGACAGCCTCTCCCTCGGCGTGCTCACCGGCGCCGGCAAGGGCTTCTGCGCGGGCATGGATCTCAAGGCGTTCGTGGCGGGCGAGTCCCCGTACTTCGGCGACCGCGGCTTCGCCGGGATCACCCAGCGGGCGTCGGCCAAGCCGCTGATCGCCGCGGTCGAGGGGTTCGCGGTGGCCGGTGGGCTCGAGGTCGCGCTGTCGTGCGACCTGATCGTCGCCGCCCGTGGGGCGCGGCTCGGCATCCCCGAGGTCAAGCGCTCGCTCGTCGCCGCCGCCGGCGGCCTGCTCCGCCTGCCGCGTGTGCTGCCGCGCAACATCGCGATGGAGCTCGCGCTCACCGGAGACCCGATCGACGCCGAGCGGGCCCATGCCCTCGGGCTCGTCAACCGGCTCGCCGAGCCGGGCGAGGCCCTGAGCGTGGCCCTTGAGCTCGCCGACGCGGTCGCCGTCAACGGCCCGCTCGCGCTGGCCGCGACCAAGCGGGTGCTCACCGAGTCGGTCGATTGGCCGGACAGCGAGTTCTTCGCCCGCCAGGGCGAGATCGTCGGCCCGGTGATGAGCTCCGAGGACGCCCGCGAGGGCGCGACCGCGTTCGCCGAGAAGCGCGCGCCGGTCTGGCGGGGTCGGTAGCCGCAGGGTCGTGACCGCGCTCAGGCCGGGGCAACCACCGGCGGACGGCCTGGGATCAGCTGGGGAAGGGGGACGGGTCGGCGGCGGACCTGCTCGTGAGACGCCGACCGGCGCCGCCGTGGTGCCGCCTGAGCCCGGCGCCGGAGCGACGCGCCAGCGCCTCGCCCGGTGACCTCGCCAGGCCGGGCCGACCGGCAACTCCAGCATCGAATGGCGCGCCGGGGATCAATGTTGGTCAGAAACTGTCGCCAGGCGACAGTTCGAGCATCGAATGGCTCTGGCGTGGGCGAATCTTGGCGCCTGCTGCTGCAAAGACCGCCCCCGGGCCGGGAGGCCGCCGGGACGTGGGCAACCCTCGGCACCACGGACCGCGGGGGCCGGCAGGGACGCGGGGCGCCTACCCCTCTCCCCACGCCGTCGCGACCACTGACCGGGCACCGCCGCGGTCGCGGTGCTCGCACAGGTAGATCCCCTGCCACGTCCCGAGGGCGAGGCGGCCCCCTGCGATCGGCAGGGTCAGCGACGGCCCGAGCAGCGAGGCCTTGATGTGCGCGGGCATGTCGTCGTCGCCCTCGAGCGTGTGGGTCCAATAGGGCGCCCCCTCGGGCACGGCGCGGTTGAACCAGGTCTCGAAGTCCCGGCGCACGTCAGGCGAGGCGTTCTCGTTGAGGGCGAGCGAGGCGGACGTGTGGCGGATGAGCAGGTGCAGCAGACCGACCCCGAGCTCGCGGACCTCGGGCACGGCGGACATGATCTCGCCGGTGATGAGGTGAAAGCCGCGCGGGCGCGGCTCGAGCCGGATCTCACGCTGAGCCCACATCGCCCCTCATCGCACCCGGCCCCTCATCACGAGTCCCCTCATCCCTCGGGCAGCCTCGCCACCCGCATGTCGACCCGGTCACCGCGGAACGGAATCCCCTCGCGCTCGAGCAGCGCGCGCTGGCGCTCGCCCTTGGCCAGCGAGCCGTCGGCCCGCACGATCCGGTACCACGGGACGCCGGGATCGTCGCAGTCGTGGAGCACGGCGCCGGCCACTCGGGGCGCGCCCGGAGAGACGTCGCCGTAGGTCCGCACAAACCCCTCCGGCGTCGCCCGCACCCGGGCCAGGATCTCCCGTTCACGCTCGGAGGGCATGGCGGCAGAGGATACGGTCGCTCGTCGAAGTCCGACGATCCGCCTGCTCCGCGGGCACGCACGGCTGCCCGGACGTCTGTGACCACGGGCTGCCTGACCCTGATATCGTCGCGCTGGCCTAATTTCCGGTTGTGGCCGGGAAGCGGGGGACCCAGTTCCCTTGGGGCGAATCGCCGCCTGATGGCGTGCGTAGCGCATGGAGCGCGAGCCCGACAGCTAACCCCGTAGGCACACAGCATGACTCACCGCCGCCGCCCAATTTCGAGGTTCGTACTCGCCACTGTCGCGCTGGCCGGCGCGCTGGCGCTGATCGCGACGCTCCATTCCGCGCGGGCCAGCGGGGCCAACCTCAACCAGCTGAACAATCAGCTCGGGGCGGAGCGGGCCCACCAGCAGAGCATGTCGGCGAGCCTCGGCCAACTCAGCGGTCAGATCGCCTCGCTCAGCTCGCAGATCGCCCTCGTGCGCTCGCGCGAGGCCGCCGTGCGGTCCGAGCTCGCGCGTGATCGCGTCCGCCTCGCTGCGACGACCGCGGCCCTCAAGCGTGAGCGCCATCGCCTCGCCGTGCTCCGCGCCCGGCTCGCCCGCGCCCGCATGCTGCTCTCCCGGCAGCTGCTCAGCAGCTATGAGAACGACAAGCCGGACTTGATCGGCGTCGTCCTCTCCGCCCACGGCTTCAACGACCTGCTCGAGACACTCAACTTCCTCCATCGCGCCGAGTCGGCCCAGCAGTTCATCATCACCCTGACCAAGAGCGCCAAGGCCCAGGCCGCGGCGGCTACCCAGCGGCTCACCGTGCTCGAGCAGGCCGACCGCCAGGCGACCGATGCCGCGACCGTGCAGTCCCGCGCGTTGTCCGGCATGAACGCCCTGCTCGGCGCCAAGGAGGCCGCGCTGGCCGGGGCTCGCGCCGCCCAGCAGGCCGCGCTGGCCGCCAGTCAGGCGCGCGGACGGGCCCTCGAGGGTCAGATCGCCACGATTCGCGCCCAGCAGGCGGCGGCCGCTCGCGCGGCGGCCGCGGCGGCCGCCCAGGCCGCGGCGCAGGCGCAGGCCGCGAGCGCGTCGTCGAGTTCGTCGGGCTCCTCGTCGGGGTCGTCCGGCTCCTCGTCGTCCGGCTCGTCGTTCTCCTCGGGCCCGGCCCTCGGGCCGTCGGGCGGCTGGGCGATTCCCTACCCGATCGTGCTCTGCGAGTCAGGCGGCCAGAACCTGCCGCCGAACAGCGCAGGCGCCTCGGGCTACTACCAGATCATGCCCGCCACCTGGGCCGGCGAGGGCGGCACTGGGCCGGCCGCCTATCTGGCCAGCAAGGCCGAGCAGGACGCCGTCGCGGCGCGCCTGTGGAACGGCGGCGCCGGCGCGTCCAACTGGGTCTGTGCCGGCATCGTCGGCATCCACTAACTAGCCGGACCTGCCGCCGACTAGAGGAGATCGAGCTCGGCGAGCAAGTCCTCGTCGCTCAGGTACGAGTGCGACTCGACGATCAGGCCGTCGCGGACGCGGAAGATCACGCCCCAGGGGCTCAGCCGCTCACCCCGGTCCCAGATCGCGCCTAACACGGCCACGCGGTCCGGCGCGAGCACGCGCACCTCGCGCGTGCGGACCTCGTACCACCGCCCGCTGGCCTCCATCTCCGCCCACCAGGCGCGCACACCGGCGTGTCCACGGTGGCCGCGATTCTCGAACAGGCGGGACGGGAAGCTCTCGATCTCCGCGTCCTGGAGGCAGAGCATCGCCTCGAGGTCGCGCGCGTTGTAGGCGTCCACGTAGGCCTGCCCGATACGCACCGCCTCGGCCTGGGTCAGCGGCTCGCCCGACGACGTGCGTCGCTTGGTTTCGTGCTTGGCTGTGCTCATCAGCGCCCGCGGGTGCGTCTCACGCGCGCCCGACGCAGATGCTACCCGGACCGGTCAAAGCCGGACGGGCCCTCGCCCCGGCCAGCCGATGCGCTACGCGGTGCGCCAGTCCGGCGTGGCGACCGGCCGGCCGCGTCGGGCGGCGATGGTGAGCTCGTCGAAGTGGGCCAGCGCCTGACCGGAGCCGAAGGCCACGCAGGTGAGCGGCGAATCGGCACGGAACACCGGCATCCCGGTCTCCGACGCGACGAGCTCGGGGAAGCCGCGGATCAGCGTTCCGCCGCCGGCGAGCAGGATGCCATCGCGGGCGATGTCGGAGGCGAGCTCAGGCGGGGTCTCCTCGAGCGTGTCCCGGATCGCCTGGAGGATCTCACGCACCGGGAGGCTGATCGCGGCGCGCACCTCCTCGCTGTGCAGCTCGATCGCCGTCGGCAGCCCGGTGATCAGGTGGCGGCCGCGAACCTCGACCGTCTCCTCCGGGGACAGCGGGATCACCGACCCGAGCTCGATCTTGATCCGCTCCGCCGTGCGCGAGCCGACGGCGAGCTTGTGTGCGTTGCGCAGGTAGTGGGTGATCGCCTCGTCCATCTCGTAGCCGCCGACGCGGACCGAGCGCGAGACGACGATGCCGCCGAGGGAGATGACGGCCATCTCGCTCGTGCCGCCGCCGACGTCGACGACCATGCGGCCGACCGGCTCGTCGATGGACAGGCCCGCCCCGATGGCGGCGGCGATCGGCTCCTCGATGAGGTGAACCCGCCGGGCGCCGGCGGCGAGCGAGGCCTCCTCGACCGCGCGCTTCTCGACCTCGGTCACCCCCGAGGGGGCGCAGACGATCAGCCGCGGGTGGGCGACGCGGCGGTTGAGCACCTTGCGGATGAAGTAGCGGAGCATCTCCTCGGTGACCTCGAAGTCGGCGATCACGCCGTGACGCAGCGGCCGCGTCGCGGAGATGCTCGCCGGCGTGCGTCCGATCATCCGCTCGGCGTCGGAGCCGACGGCATGGACCTCGCCGGTGTCGACGTCGGAGGCGACCACGGAGGGCTCGGAGACGACGATCCCGCGCCCGGACACGTAGACGAGCGTGTTCGCGGTGCCGAGGTCGATCGCGATGTCATGCACGCCGAGGTTCGGCGCGAGGTGCAGGCGCGAGGTGTCGCGGCGTGAGCCGTCTCGTCGAAAACCCATCTCGCTTAGGGTGTCAGACGGGGGCAGGGCACGACGTCAGCTACCGGACAGACCGTCAGCGCTCGCCGGGCAGCTTGCGCGGATACTGGGACACGGGTTGGGTGATGTCGAGCGCCGTCGAGACGATCCGGTTCTGCTCGATCGAGTGGGCGATCGGATAGCCCTCGCCCGACGCCGCTCGTTCCGGCCGGCCGATATAGCCGAAATGCAGGTGCTCGGGGAGGATCTGCAGCAGGCGCGGCGACATGTGGGCGCGGGCGCCCATATTGCGCGGTTCCTCCTGCACCCAGACGACCTCCTGCAGCGAGGGATAGGTCTTGACGAGCGTGAGGATCTCCGACTGCGGGAACGGATAGAGCAACTCGACGCGGCCGATCGCGATCTGGTCGGTGTCGGCTCGCGTGGAATGGCCGATCAGGTCGTAGTACATCTTCCCGCTGCAGAGGAGCAGCCGGGTGACGCGCTCGGGATCGACGTGGGGATCGGCGAGCACCGGGCGGAAGCGACCCTCGGCCAGATCCTCGATGCGGCTCGTCGCCTGCGGCAGGCGCAGCAGGCTCTTGGGAGTCATGACGACGAGCGGACGCTGCTTGGCGATCCGGGCCTGGCGGCGGAGCAAGTGGAAATACTGGCTGGGCGTCGTCGGATTGGCCACGCGGATATTGCCCTCGGCGGCGAGCTGGAGGAAGCGCTCGAGCCGGGCCGAGGAGTGCTCGGGACCGGATCCCTCGTAGCCGTGCGGCAGCAGCAGCGTGAGCCGCGAGGTCTGGCCCCACTTGGCGAGCCCGGAGACGATGAACTGGTCGATGATGACCTGGGCGCTGTTGACGAAGTCACCGAACTGCGCCTCCCACAGCACGAGGGTCTCCGGCCCCTCCTGCGAGTAGCCGTACTCGAAGCCGAGGCAGGCCATCTCCGACAGCGGCGAGTTGTGCACCTCCATCGGCGCAAGCGCGCCGGGCAGGTGCTGCACCGCGCAGTGCTCATGGCCGGTCTTGGGGTCGTGGAGGACGAGGTGCCGCTGGCTGAAGGTGCCGCGCTCGGCGTCCTGTCCGGTGAGGCGGATCGGGATGCCCTCGGTGAGCAGCGAGGCGAAGGCGAGGCTCTCGGCCTGCGCCCACATGACCCCGCCGTCGGGACCGAGGGCCTCGCGGCGCTGCTCGAGCTGCCTGACGAGCTTCGGGTGGATGGTGAAGCCGTCGGGCACCGAGAGCAGCTCCTCGTTGAGCCGCTGGAGGCGGTCGGCGGGGACCGCGGTGTTGACCTCGGGTGACGGGGTGCGGTCGAGCTGGTACTCGCCGGTCGCGTGCTCGACCTCCTTGGCCCGGGCGATCCGGGCCTTCAGCTCCTGGTGCTGGTCGGTGAGGCCCGACCACACCTCGTCGGTCATCTCGCTCGACTCCGCCTCGGTGACCACGCCGGCCGCGATCAGGCTCCGGGCGAACAGCTCGCGGACGGGCGCATGCTTCTTGATCGCCTGGTACATCTCGGGCTGGGTGTACGCGGGCTCGTCGGCCTCGTTGTGGCCGAAGCGCCGGTAGCCGATCAGGTCGATGAGGACGTCGTGGCCGAACTCCTCGCGGAAGGCGAAAGCGAGGCGCACGGCGGCGATGCAGGCGGCGACGTCGTCGGCGTTGACGTGGATGATCGGCACGTCGTAGCCCTTGGCGAGATCGGAGGCGTAGGTCGTCGAGCGGGCGTCGTCCGGGTCGGTGGTGAAGCCGACCTGGTTGTTCTGGATGAGATGGACCGTGCCGCCGACGGTGTAGCCGTCGAGCGCCTGGAGGTTGAAGGTCTCGGCCACGACACCCTGGCCGGGGAAGGCGGCGTCGCCGTGGAGGATGATTGGCACGGCGGCGTTGGTGTCGCGGTGGGCGTGCGGCCCCTGGCGCGTCGTCTGCGCGGCCCGGGTCGCGCCGGCGGCCACCGGGGCGACGAACTCGAGGTGCGAGGGGTTGGACTCGAGCCGGACGATGATCGACTCGCCACCGGGCAGCTGGTAGGCACCCTGGGCACCGTGGTGGTACTTGACGTCGCCGGTGCCGCCCTGCGGGATGGTGGTGATCGGCTCGAGCGTCGATGCGCCCTCGAACTCGGCGAAGATCGTGTCGTAGGGCCGACCGAGGTTGTGGGCGAGCACGTTGAGCCGCCCGCGGTGGGCCATGCCGATGACCACCTCGCGCGCGCCCCGGGTCGCCGACAGCTGGATCAGCTCGTCGATCATCGGGACGGTCATGTCGAGGCCCTCGATCGAGAACTGCTTCTGCCCGAGGTAGGCCTTGTGCATGAAGCGCTCGAGCGCGTCAACCTCGGTGAGCCGCTTGAGCAGCGCCTTCTGCTCGTCGTGGGTGAGCGGACGGCGGAACTTGCCCGACTCGATCGCCTCGCGCAGCCACAGCCGCTGCCGGTGGGAGGCGATGTGCTCGATCTCGTAGGCGATCGGGCCGCAGTAGGTCTCGCGCAGGTGCGGGAGCGCGTCGGCGAGCGTCGCCCCGGGGACGTAGAGGCGCAGGATCCGGGCGGGGATCTTGGCCATCACCTCGGGCGTCAGGCCGAGCGGCTCGGGATCGAGCGCGGGGTCGCCCCCGGGGTCGTGACCGAGCGGATCGAGCTTCGCCGCGAGGTGGCCGTGCGTGCGGTGGGCCTTGAGCAGCGACGACGCGGCCTGCACGGCCTGCATCAGCTCCTCGTCCGGTGCCGCCGCGGTGGTGCCCGACGGGGCCGGGGCGGCCGTCGCGGCGGCGGCCGGGGCGGGCGGCGGCGGCAGCTCTGGCAGCTCGACGCCGAGGTCGGCGAAGATGCGCTCGTAGAAGCCCTCCTCGCCCTGGAGCGCAGCCTCGATGCGCTGCAGGAAGCGGCCGGATTCGGCGCCCTGGATGATCCGGTGGTCGTACGTCGAGGTCATGGTCATGACCTTCTCGGCCCCGATCAGCGCGCCGATGTTGCCGAGGCCGACCGGGTAGGCGATCGAGCCGGTGGCGACGATCGTGCCCTGGCCGGACATCAGCCGCGGCACCGAGGCGACGGTGCCGATCCCGCCGGGATTGGTGAGCGAGACGTTGGCGCCGACGAGGTCATCGGCGCCGAGCGTGTTCGTGCGCGCCTTCTCGACGAGCGCGTTGTAGGCGTCGAGGAACGCGGCGAAGCCGAGGCGGCCGGCGTCGCGGATGACCGGGACCATCAGCGTGCGCGAGCCGTCCTTCTTCTCGACGTCGACGGCGAGACCGAGGTTGACGCCGCCGTCGTCGACGCGATGGGGCTTGCTGTCGACCTCGGCGAAATGGTGGGCCATGACCGGCATCTCCTCGGTGGCCACCCGGGCGATCGCGTAGGCGATCAGGTGGGTGAAGGAGACGCGCTGGCCGGCGTTCTTGAGCTGCTTGCGCCGCTGGTCGAGCGTCGTGACGGCGAGGGTGCGGAACGAGGTGGCGGTGGGGATCGAGCGGCTCTCGTCCATGTAGCGGGCGAGGGCGGCGGCCCCGCCGCGCAGCAGCTGAGCGCCGGCGGCCTTCTCCGCCGCGGGGGCGCCGGCCGCGCCGTTGCCGGCCGCGGCGGCGAGCACGTCGGCCTTGGTGATGCGGCCGCGGCGCGCGGTGCCCTGGACGCCGGCGAGGTCGACGCCCTCGGCGGCGGCGATGCGCTGGGCGATGGGCGAGGCGTTGGCCGCGCCGTTGCCGGCCGAAGCGGCCGGGCTGGACGCGGCGGACGGCGCCGGGGCGCCGTGACTCGCGGCGGCGGCGCTCGCGGCGCCCGCGGCCATCCGGGCGATGACCTGTCCGACGGTCACGGTCTCGCCCTCGGCGGCGAGGATCTCGGTGATCGTACCGTCGGCGGGCGCAGGAAGCTCCATGTCGACCTTGTCGGTCGAGATCTCGACGACGGTGTCGCCGTTCTTGACCGCGTCCCCGACCTTGACCGCCCACTCGAGGATCGTCCCCTCGGTGACCGACTCGCCGCCGGTCGGGGTGACGATGTCGATCGTCTCGCCGACGCTGGCGCTCGTGGCGGCATCGCCCTCGGCCTCGGTGGCGGCCGCGGTGCCGGCCTGGACGCTGCCCGGCGCGGAGCCACCCTCGGCGGCCCCGTCCCCGAGGCCGGTGGCCGGGACCTCGGGCGAGCCGTTGCCGGACGCGCCGTCGCTCGGCGCGATCTCGGCGAGGAGGGCGCCGACCGCGACGGTGTCGCCCTCGGCGGCGTGCAGGCGGACGATCGTGCCGGCCGCCGGCGACGGGACCTCGGCGTCAACCTTGTCGGTCGAGATCTCGACGATCGTCTCGTCGACCGCGACGCCGTCGCCCTCCTGCTTGTGCCATTCGAGGACGGTCCCCTCGGCGACCGAATCGCCCATCGCAGGCATCACAACCTGCACGGTGCCAGTGTCCACGGCCATCGGAATCAACTGTAGCCGAGCGGTACGGAAGCTCGCGCCCTCTGAGCCCGTCTGCGCTCCTCGATCACGAAGCCGAACGAGCCGCAGAAGGGACCGAGGCCGCCGAGCACGGCGACGTTGACCGCGAGCCAGAAGGGGATGATCTTCTTCTTGGCCGCGTAGATGCAGATCAGCGACATGCCGATCCAGATCAGTCCGTGGGCGAGGCCGAGGATGAACGTCTCCGGCTCCGGGTTGCCGAGACCGAAGGCGCAGAGGAGCAGCGAGAGATAGACGACGGAGTGGCAGAAGGAGGCGATCTCCAGCCGGCGGAAGGTGATGATCTGGCTCACGCGCGTCCCCCGGCGAGCAGGACCGCCATCCGGCGCAGCGGCTCGTCGGCCTCGGCCGGCCACTGCGCGACATCCGCGGGCCACCAGGCGAAGTCGTCGTGCTCGTCGTCGGGGGTCACGGTTGCGCCCTCGGCCAGCCACGCCTGACCGACGAGGAGCACGATCTGGCTCGGCAGGCGCACGAGCGCCTCGACCTGCAGCCGCTCCGGCGACACCGACCACTCCTCGAGCAGCTCACGACTGAGCGTGTCGGCCGGATTCTCGTCGACCTCGACCGACCCCCCGGCGCCGAGAGCCCAGCGCTCCGCCCACGACGCGAGCCACGCGGCGCGGCGGCCGGCGAGCCAGCGGCCGTCGGCAGCGCGGACGATGCACAGGACCGACATGGCCTGGTTGGCGTCCTCGAGGCTGAGGCGCAGCGCCCAGCGCGCGCGCTGCAGCTCGAGCCGCAGCTTGCCGTCATGGACCTCGTAGGTGGCGAGCCGGCCGGCGAGCCCGTCGTGGCTCGGCGAGCCCCGCTCGCGCAGCTCGTCGAGTGCGGCATCGGCGGCCAGCACCGCCGCCGGTGGGGCCGTGAACACATCCTCGCGCCAGGAGACCTCGAGATCGGCAGGATCCCAGGGCCCCCGCGCCAGCAATCCCGGTGTGTTCGCCACGAGCTACAAGGTAGCGGGGTAGGCTGCCGCGTCGTGAGACGGCGCAAGCACTGGGGCTGGGGCTACGAGGACGAGCAGCCCTCCCCGGAGGAGCTCCGGGCCTCGGCCGAGTTCCTCGCGGCGCACCTCGGCTTCGGCAGCACCGACGTGGAACTGCCCGCGGAGCTGCCGCAGCTGCCCGCCCCACGGCTGCGTCCGCCGGCCTCGCTGGAGACGATCTGCGCGCAGACGCCCTACGAGCGCGCCCTGCACACCTACGGCCGGTCCTACAGCGACATCGTCCGAGCGTTCCGGGGCGACTACCGCGGCGCGCCCGACGTCGTCGCCCACCCGAGCGCGGAGCGCGAGGTCGGCGAGCTGCTCGACTGGGCGGTCGGGGCGGACGCCGCGGTCGTGCCGTTCGGCGGCGGCACGAGCGTCGTCGGCGGGCTCGAGGTGCGCGACCCCGAGCGGCACGCGGGCGTGGTGGCGATCGACCTCAAGGGACTCGATCGGGTGCTCGAGGTCGACCCCGTTTCCCACGCGGCGCGGATCCAGGCCGGCGCCACCGGGCCCGGCCTCGAGGAACAGCTCGGCGAGCACGGGCTCACCCTGCGCCACTTCCCGCAGTCGTTTCAGTTCTCGACCCTCGGCGGCTGGATCGCCACCCGGGCCGGCGGCCACTTCGCCACGCTCTACACCCACATCGACGATCTCGTCGAGTCCGTCCGGGCGCTCACCCCGAGCGGGACGTGGGAGTCCCGGCGGCTGCCCGGTTCCGGCGCCGGCGTCTCCCCCGACCGGATGCTGATCGGCTCCGAGGGCACTCTGGGGATCATCACCGAGGCCTGGGTGCGCGTCCGGCCGCGCCCCCGCTTCCGCGCCTCGGCCCCGGTGCGGTTCTCGGATTTCGCCGCCGGCGCGACGGCGGTCCGCGCGCTCTCGCAGTCCGGTCTGTACCCGACGAACTGTCGGCTGATCGACCCCGGCGAGGCCCGGCTCACCGGCGCCGGTGACGGCTCGCACGCGCTGCTCGTGCTCGGCTTCGAGTCCGCGCACCACGATGTCGAGCCGTGGATGACGCTCGCCCTGCAGTGCTGCGAGGACCACGGCGGGCGCTGGGAGCGGCGCGGCACGGGCGGCGCCGAGTCGACGGGCGGCGACGCGACCGGGGCCGACGCCGTCGGCAGCTGGCGCGAGGCGTTCCTGCGGGCGCCCTACCTGCGTGACACGTTCATCGCCATGGGCGTGCTGTCGGAGACGTTCGAGACGGCGGTGACCTGGGACCGGTTCCCGGCCTTCCACGCGGCGGTGACCGAACGCGTGCGCGGCGCCGTGCACGAGGTCTACGGCGCCGGCTCGGTGACCTGCCGCTTCACGCACGTGTATCCGGACGGCCCGGCGCCCTACTACACGGTGCTCGCGCCGGCCCGCCGCGGCGATGAACTCGAGCAGTGGGCGGAGGTCAAGCGGGCGGCCTCGGACGCGGTGATCGAGTCCGGCGGCACGATCACCCACCATCACGCCGTCGGCCGCGATCACCGCCCCTGGTACGACCGGCAGCGACCAGATCCGTTCGCCGTCGCGCTCCGGGCCGCGAAGGCGGCCGTCGACCCGACCGGCGCGCTCAATCCCGGGGTGCTGATCGACCCGTAGAGCCGGCCGCGGGACGAGGGTCCGCGTCCAGGCGCTCGAGCACCACGGCCGCCATTGGCGCGACCTCGGGCGGGATCCGGGGCAGCAGCTCCCGCCACCCTGGCTGGGCGGCGATCGCGGCGCGGACGTCCCGCACGGCGGTGTCGAGGTCGCCGTTCTGGGCGGCGCCGAGACCGGCCCAGAAGCGCAGCTCGTGGTTGTCGGGCGCGAGCTCGCTCGCCTGCCGGAACAGCGCCGCCGCCTCGACGTGGCGGCCCTCGGCGGTGAGCTCGTCGCCGCGGTCGGCGAGCGCGTAGGCGTCGTGCAGGGTCATCAGGCGCTCGAGCTCGGACAGCGGCGCCGGATCGTCCTCGACCCGGAGCGACACCACCGTCTGCCAGGGCGCGCCCTCGGCCGGGACGACGAGGATCGCCGCCGACTGGCGGCCCCGGACGTCGCCGCCCTCGGCCTCGGCGGCGTGGAGCGCTGCGAGCAGTCGCGCCGGCAGCGGACCGGAAGCTGCTTCGTAGGCCGCGAGCATCGCCGGCCACACCCGGGCCGACGCCATGATGTTGGCCTGGCAGGAGACGCCCTCGCCGGTGACGTGGCCGGCGAAGGGCACACAGCTCTCGCCGGTGTGGGCCGCAGCCCGCCCCTCGGCGTCGACGAACGCGACCTGGCGGGTGGCGGCGTTCGGATCGGCGGCGAGCAGCCGCGCAAGCGCCTCGGCGGCGGGGACGCCGGCCTGCATCAGCTCGAGTCCCCGGGGGCCGTAGGTCACCTCGACGTTGGACTGCGTCGCGACCGCGCCGGCGCCCGGACGCGCCCAGGGCACGAGCGGACCGACGGAGAACCAATGGGACTGAACGGCGACGCCGAGCGCGCCACTCGCGCCGTCGCGGGCGACGATCGAGTACGTCCCCTGACGGACACGGCGCACGATGGAGGCGGGCACGGGCGAGATGCGCCGAGCATATCCCGGCCCGCTCTGGCAGCCTGCCGCTTCGTGGCCCCGCACGTGAACACGATCGCCGTTCTCGGGCCCGGAGGCGTCGGTGGCTTCCTCGCCGCCGCCCTTGCCCGCGCCGGCGAGACCCCGGTGATCGTCGCGCGGGAGGAGACCGCCGAGGCGATCAACGCGCGCGGGATCAGCGTCCGCAGCGTGCGGCTCGGCGACTTCGTCGCCCGCCCGTCCGCGGTCGCCCGGCTCGGGCAGCCGGTGCAGACGCTGATCGTCGCCACCAAGGCAACCGGACTCGGCGCGGCGCTCGAGCGGATCGCCGCGCCCCCCACCCTCGTCGTCCCGCTGCTCAACGGGCTCGAGCACATGGCCATGCTGCGGGCGCGTTTCGGAGGCGGTGGCGTCGCGGCCGGCACGATCCGGATCGAGTCCGACCGCGTGGGGCCGGGCGAGATCGTGCAGACGAGCCCGTTCCTGAGGGTCGAGCTCGCCGCCGACAATGCCGACCTGCACCCGGGGCTCGAGCGGCTCGCCGACCGGCTGCGCGCCGCCGAGATCCCCGTCGAGATCGGCAGCAGCGAGGCCCAGGTCCTGTGGTCGAAGGTCGCGCGACTGAGCGCCCTGGCCTGCACGACGAGCGCGAGCGACGAGCCGATCGGCGTCATTCGCAGCGACCCCGAGTGGCGCGCGGCCCTCGTGGCCTGCATCGCGGAGGTGACCGCGGTCGCGGCGGCCGACGGCGCGCGCCTGGACCCTACCGCGACGCTCGCCGAGCTCGACGACGCCCACCCCGAGCTCGGCTCCTCGATGCGGCGCGATATCGCCGCCGGGCGCGAGCCCGAGCTCGACGCGATCGCCGGCGCCGTGCTGCGGGCCGGCCAGCGCCACGGGATCCCGTGCCCGACGCTCACACGGCTGGCCGCGATGGTCGCGACCCGGGCGGGCATCGCGCCGCCCGTCGTGTGAACCGTCCCGGGCGCCTCGGCCCGCCGAAGTCCTCAGGCCGGCCGACGCCTACAACGGCGGCTTGAGCGGCGGCGGGGTCCCGCCGCCGGGGGCGAACACCGGCTCGGCGATCTCCTCGGAGGCGATCGCGTCGACGAACTCCTCCTCCTCTTCGACCTCGCCCTCGTTGTGGTCGCCGTCGCAGAGGATGCGGAAGGCGCCCGTCGCGCCGCCGTCGGCCTGGAGCACGAGCCCGGGGAGGATCTCCTCGCCGTCCTCGAGGCCGAGGCGCTCGATGTCGAAGTGCGCCATCCCGATCCCCCAGGTGTGATGGGTGGGGTTCTCGCGATCGTGCGCGGCCACCGCCTGGGTGAAGGCCTTGAGCAGCAGCGCGATCTTGCTCGTGTCCGCCATCTCGTGCTTAAGGTACCCCGATCCCGGGCGACGATGCGGCTGCCCGGGTCAGCCGCGCTCGATCAGCTCGATCCGATAGCCGTCGGGGTCGCGCACGAAGCACAAGCGCGAGCCACCCTCGCGGACGCTGTATGGCGGCCGCTCGGGCTCGATCCCCAGCCCGGCGAGGCGCGCGAGTGCGGCATCGAGATCGGAGGCGGTGATGGCGATGTGGCCGTAGCCGGTCCCGAGGTCGTAGGGCTCGTCCTGGCCGATGTTGTACGTGAGCTCGAGGCGCGGTTCGGGCCCGTCCTCGGGCAGGCCCATGAACACGTTGATCGCCTCCTCGCGGATCGGGAGACGACCGGCCTCCTTGAAGCCCAGGGCCTCGTAGAACGCGACCGAGCGGTCGATGTTGGTGATGCGGTAACAGGTGTGGATGAGGCTCATAACGTGAGCCAGCCTATACCCCGATAGGCTCAGGGCCATGATCATCGAACGCTCGATGAGCGAGCCGTGGCTGTCGAACACCTATCTCGTCGCCGACGAGCTCGGCTCCGACGCGGTGATAATCGACGCCGGTGGCCCGGTGCAGCCGCTGCTCGCGGTCATCGACCGGATGCGCTACCGGCTCACCCACGTGTTGCTCACCCATCACCACCACGATCACATCGCCGAGCTCGAGCAGGTGACGGCGCGGTTCCCCGACGCCCCGGTGCTCATCCATCCGCTCGAGCGCGAGCTCGTGCCCGGCGCCACCGGCACGCTGGAGCCCGGGACGGCGTTGCATTCCGGCGCGCTCGAGATCGTTCCGCTGCACACCCCGGGTCACACAGCGGGGATGGTGTCATTGCTCATCAACGGCAGCGACGTGTTCACCGGCGACACCCTGTTCAAGGGCTCGGTCGGGGGCGTCCGCGCGCCGGGCCACACGACCTACGCCGATCTCAAGCACTCGATCATGGACACGCTGCTGACGCTGCCGGCGCCGACGCGCATCCACCCCGGCCACACCGACCCGACGACGGTGGCCGACGAGCTCGAGCACAACAAGTTCGTGCGGATCTGGCGCGGGCTCGACCCCGAGGGCGATCGGTCCTGCACCGCGCTCGGCGACCCGGCGACCCTGATCCTCCTCGGCGACGACTACGACGGCGGCCACAAGGCCTGGATCCGCTGGCCCGACGGCGCGGACGACATCGTCCCCGGGTCGCGGGTCGAGGTTGGCGCGCCGGATAACGGTTAGTCGCCCAAGTAAGATCAGGGGGGCCGTGGCCAAAGACAAGATCCCCACGTCACGCGTGGGGCGCACCGCCAAGATCGGGGGGCTCGCCGCGGGTCAGGCGATCCGTCAGGCGGGCACGCACGCGGCCAACGTGACGCGTACCAAGGAGGGCCGCCAGGCCGCCCTCGAGCGCCGGCACATCGAGGCCGCCGAGCAGATCGTCGAAGCGCTCGGAACGATGAAGGGCGCCGCGATGAAGATCGGGCAGGTGATGTCGTTCCTCGACATCGGACTCGTTCCCGAGGATTACCGCGAGGAGTTCCAGCGCAAGCTCGCCGCACTCCGCGACGCCGCCCCGACGGTGACCTTCAAGGACATGCGCAAGGTGATCGAGGACGATCTCGGCGAGCGGCTCGGCGACGTCTTCACCGAGTTCGACGAGGAGCCGATCGCCGCCGCGTCGATCGGCCAGGTCTACCGGGCGCGAGTGCACGACGGTCACGAGGTGGCGGTCAAGGTCCAATACCCCGGCGTCGCCGCCGCGGTCCGAGCCGACATGCAGAACCTCGGGCTGATCCTGCGGCTCGCCAAGCGGATCGCCCCGGGGATGGACCCGCAGGCCATCGGCAACGAGATCCGTGAGCGGATCCACGAGGAGCTCGACTACGAGCTCGAGGCCCAGAACCAGCGCACGCTCGGCCGCATCTTCCGCGGGCACCCGTTCATCCGCGTGCCGCAGGTCATCACCTCGCTCTCCCACGAGCGCGTGCTCGTCTCCGAGTACGTCGAGGGCGTCGGCTTCGAGGAGCTCAAGGGTTATCCCCAGGAGGAGCGCGACCGGATCGGCGAGATCATGTTCCGCTTCTACTTCGGCTGCCTGTACCGCCATCACCAGTTCTCCGGCGATCCCCACCCGGGGAACTCGATGCTGCTCGCCGACGGCAAGCTCGCGTTCTTCGACTTCGGCCTGTTCAAGCGGATGCCGGCGGGCTCGGTCGAGCTCGAGATCGCCGTCGCCCGCGCGGTGATCGAGGGCGACAAGGAAACGATCATGCGGCTCGGCACCGAGACCGGCTTCTTCCCTGAGCCGGAGAAGTTCGACCCCGACCGCGTGCTCGACCACTTCCGCGCGGCGACCTCGTGGTACACGACCGACGGGTACGTCGAGCTCACGCCGGAGTACGCCACCCAGGTCCTGATCGACATGAGCGATCCGCGCTCGGAGTACTTCGGCCAGCTCCGCCATGAGTCGGCCCCGCCGGACCACCTGTTCGGCCGGCGCATGGAGGTGCTGACGCTCGCGGTCATCGCGCAGCTGCGGGCCCGCGGCAACTTCCATCGCGTGGTCCGTGAGTGGTTCTACGGCGACGAGCCCGAGACCGAGCTTGGACAGGCCGAGGCGGCGTTCTACGCCCGCGGCCGCGTCGGCGCATAGGCGCTCCAATGACTCGTGGTCGCTCCAGGAGTGGAGCGACCACGCGCCAAATACCGTGACCGCTTGCGGCATCCACCGCAGCCCCCGGTCCGGTATCCACCAAAAGTACTACACGCGCTGGATCTGCACGAGGCTGGTCGTGCCCGGACGGCCGCTCGGCAGCCCGGCGGTGATGCCGACACGGGCACCGCGCTTGACCCACCCGAGTTCGACGACGCGGCGCGCGGCGTCGGCGATGAGCGCCTCGGTGATCTCGTGCCGGCGCATCGAGCCGGCCTGCACGCCCCACATGACGCTGCAGCGGCGGACCGTCTCGCGGCCGGGCGAGAGGGCGAGGATCGGGACCTGGGGACGGTGGGCGGAGATGAGCCGGGCCGACCGACCGGAGAGCGTCGGGACGATGAGCGCGGCGAGGTGCAGATCGCGGGCGGCGGTGCAGGCGCTGTAGGCGACGGTGTAGGCCGGATCGCGGGCGTCGCGGCGCACGCGGTCCTCGTTCCAGTCGCGGTAGGGAAGCTGGGTCTCGACCCGCTCGGCGATCGAGGCCATCATCGCCACCGCCTCGGCCGCGTAGTTGCCGATCGCCGTCTCCTGGGAGAGCATCACCGCGTCGGTGCCGTCGAGGATCGCGTTGGCGACGTCGGCGACCTCAGCGCGGGTCGGGCGTGAGGAGGAGACCATCGAGTCGAGCATTTGGGTGGCGGTGATCGACGGGCGGGCGAGCCGGCCGGCGATTCTCAGCAGGCGCTTCTGGGCGAGCGGCACCTCCTCGATCGGCAGCTCGATCCCGAGGTCGCCGCGAGCGACCATCACGCAGTCGGCGGCCCGGATGATGTCGTCGGCGGCATCGACGGCCTGCGGCTTCTCGATCTTGGCCACGAGCGGCAGTCGCGTGTGGCGGCGGACGCTGGTCACGTCCTCGGCGGTCCGCACGAACGACAGCGCGACGACGTCGACGCCGATCGACTCGCCGAAGCGCAGCATGTCGAGGTCCTCCTCGGGCACGGCGGCGAGCCCGCGCGTCGAGCCGGGAATGTTGAGGCCCTGGCGCGAGGCGACGGCGCCGCCGACCTCGACCGCGGTCTCGATCTCCCCGTCGCCGAGTCGGACCGAGGTCACCCGCAGACGGATCGCGCCGTCGGCGAGGTAGATCACGTCCTGGGGGTCGACCGCCTCCGCGAGGCCGACCCAGCTCACCGACAGCCGGCGCTCGGTGCCGACCGCGTCGCTGCCGCAGCACAACGTGAGCTGATCGCCGGGCTTGAGCTCGACCAGTCCGTTGTCGACCGCGCCGATGCGGATCTTCGGGCCGGGGAGGTCCTGGAGGATCGCCACCTGGCGCCCGACGCTCGCCGCCGCGGCGCGGACGCGCTCGGCGTTCTCGGCGTGGATGTCGCGGTTGCCGTGCGAGAAGTTCAGGCGTGCGACGTCCATACCCGCCTGCACCATCCGCACGAGCGTGTCGGGGTCACGCGACGCGGGACCGATCGTGGCGACGATCTTCGTGCGCCGCATCTAGTGGCTCTCACCGAAATGATTCACCGGAAAGCGCCCGCTACTCAACGACGTGTCCGGACTCGACGATCGGCTCGCCGTCGGCCGACAGGCGGCCGCCCTGCCGCAGATCACAGATGAGGTCCCAGTGCAGTGCGGAGCTGTTCTCGCCACCGGTCTGAGGATAGGAACGCCCGAGGGCGAGGTGAACGGTCCCCGCCATCTTCTCGTCGAGCAGGATCGAGCCGGTGGGGCGATCGATCCCGGCGTTGGTGCCGATCCCTAACTCGCCGAGGAAGCGCGCCCCGGCATCCGTGGCCAGCGCGGCCTCGAGGTAATCGCCCCCGCGGTCCGCGCGGGCGCCGACGACCTCACCGTCGCGGAAGGTGAGCTCGACATCGCTCACCTCGACGCCGCGCGGGCTCGAGGGAACCGTGAAGCGGATCGTGCCCTGGGCCGAGCGCTCGTGGGGACCGGTGAAGACCTCGCCGCTGGGCATGTTGTGGCGGCCGTCGGAGTTGACCCACGTGCGCCCGCCGACCTGCAGGCGCAGGTCGGTGCCCTCGGCCTCGATGCGGATCTCCTCGGCCGGATCCAGACGATCGACGAGTCGCTGCTGGCGCTCTGAGAGCGCGCGCCAGGCGGCGGCGGGATCGGCCTGGTCGAGGAACAGCGCGCCGCATAGGAAGCGCTCGTACTCGGCCTCCCCCATCGCCGCCTGCTGCGCGAGCGCGGGGGTCGGCCACTGCGTCCCGCACCAGCGCTTGGACAGCCGCTCCTCCTGGATCGATCGCCGGGCGCGGCCGGCGCGGGTGATGAGCGCCGGATCGACGCCGGCCAGCGCGCGGGTGTTGGCGGGCGCCAGTACGGTGAGCAACGCGTCGGCCTGCTGGGCCTCGATCAGCTCGAGCGGGGCGAACCCGTCGAGCTGGGCCTCGCGGGCCTCGGTGTAGAAGTCGACCGCGCACTGGGGCGGGGCGACACGCAGCAGCGGCCACGCCCCGCGCGCGAGCACCGCGCGGTGCAGCGCGACGACGAGCGGCACGGCGAGCGTGCTTGTCGAGATCAGCACCTGGTCGCTCTCCTCGAGCTCCAGACACCAGTCGCACAGCAGCGTCGCGAACGCCTCGGGATCGATCATGGCGCCGTCAGCTCAGGGAAGTTGGCCTCGACGTGGGCTCGGACGGCCTCGCGCACGAACTGGCGCTCGGCGGCCGACGCCATCCGGTAGCGGGCGAGCAGCTCCTTCTGGCGATCGGTGCGCACGCCGGCGATCGTCCAGGCGACGGCGAGGCGCTCGAACAGGAACTCGAGCGCGCGCGCCCGGGCATCCTCCTGGTGGAGGCCGCCCTCGAGCACGCGCGTGTACTCGAGGCGGGTGGCCGGGGTGAGCGAGCCACGCAGCGTGAGCACGTCGCCCCCGCTGTCGGTGTAGTCGCTCGTCGGCGCCGTGAGCTTCTGCCGCTGCCGCTGCCGCCGGGCCACGCCGCGAGGCCTAGACCGCGGGCGCCGCCGCGGCGGCCTCGAGTTGGGCGGCGACGTCGCCGGTGACGGCGTGGGCGTGCCCGGGCCAGACGGTGAGCGGGTCGAGCGTCGCGAGCTTGCGGATCGACGCGCGGGCCTGCTCGGTGTCGTAGTTGAACGCGGCGTGGGGCACGTGGGCGGCGTTCGATCGCCCGGTCTGCGGATCGAGCGTGTAGAAGCAGTCGGAGACGAGCGCGAGCCGGTCGGACTCGCGGAACAGGCCGATCAGCCCGGGGGCGTGCCCGGGCAGGTTGATCACCCGGAAGCCGGCGACCTCATCGCCCTCGTCAAGCGTGCCGGCGATCTTCACCGCGCCGCCGTCCCAGCTCTGGAGCAGCTTGGGGAACACCGGGCGTGCGTACGGCTTGAGCTTGGAGAGGTCCCAGTAGGTGCGGAAGGCGCTGTCCGACTCCGCCGCCTCGCGCTCGAGCGGATGGCAGTAGACCGGGACGTCGAAGGCCGGGGCGGAGCCGCGGTGGTCGCAGTCGGCATGGCCGAGGACGATCCGCTTGAGGCCGCCGAGCCGCGCCGTCACGCTGCGCACGGCGCCGGCCATGTCGGAGATGCCGGCGTCGAACATCGTCAGCCCGCCGTCGTCGGCGATGAGGTAGACGTTCATCGTCTTCGGCCGGCCGCCGCGCACGACCCAGACGCCCTCGGCGATCGACTCGGCGACGGCACCGTGCATCGCATCGTGCATCCGGGTGCGGAGGTTGACGAGCTGGGCCATCCGCGCCTCGGCCTTGGAGCCGGCGGGCGGGAGCAGGCCGAGCTGGCGCGCGAGGTCACCGGTGTCGAGGTAGGCCTCGTTGCCGATGATCTCGTCGTCGACGACGGTGACCACGTCGCAGCCCTCGACGACCACGGTGGCGCCGTTGGGGGCGAAGCCCTGGAAGCTGCCGGGCCCCGCGAACGTGCCGGTCGCCTTCCAGCGCACCGCGGTGCGGCTGCGGAAGGTCGTGAGATCGACGATCTCCATGCGGAAGTCGGGGAACGCGGCGAACAGCCGGCTGAAGTAGTCGCGGACGCCGTCCGGGGCGATCAGCTCCTCGCCGCCGACGAAGCGATCGATCGATCCCGGGCGCCAGCAGCTCACCGCGCCGTCGAGGTCGCGGGCCCCGAGGGCGTCGAAGTAGCGCTTGGCGGTTTCCGCGGTGCTGGCCATCGGCCCGCGCAGTCTACGCGCCGCCAATATCGTCCGTCCCCATGACCAAGCAGCGTGAGCTCGGACGCGGCGAGCGGGTGATCCCGGGACTGTGGCGGCTACGGCTGCCGCTGCCCTGGCCCGGCGTACCCCACTGCAACGCGTGGGCGATCGCCGCCGGCTCGGGGATCGTGCTCGTCGACACCGGGATGCATCAGCCGGGGTCGATGGCCCAGCTCGAGCGCGCCCTCGAGCAGGTCAACCTCAGGCTCGAGCACGTGCGCCTGCTCATCATCACCCACGCGCACTCCGACCACTGGGGCCAGGCCGCGCCGATCATCGAGCGCGCGGGCTGCGAGATGTGGATGCATCCCAACCACGCCCACGCCTTCCGCTCGCACGCCGACCCCGAGCGGGCGATCGAGCGCCGGATCGAGGTCGGGCGCCAGAGCGGGGTGCCCGAGGACGCGCTGCGTCGCTACGCCGAGCGGGCGCGGGAGATGCCCTCCGGGGTCGCCGCCGTCGTCGCCCCCGACCGCGACCTGCTCCCCGGGCTCTCGATCGGCACCGACCTCGGCGAGTGGGAGATCTACGAGACCCCCGGCCACGCCCCCTCCCACGTCTGCCTCTACCAGCGCGAGCGCCGGCTGCTCATCTCCGGCGACCATCTGCTCGGCCGGATCTCGCTGTTCTACGACTACGGCTGGACGCCGGACCCGGCGGGGGAGTTCCTGCACTCGCTCGATGTCGTCGACGCGCTCGACGCGCGGCTGTGCCTCTCCGGCCACGGCCGCCCGTTCGTCGACGTCCACGGCCACGTCGAGGGCAACCGCGCGCTCGTGCACGAGCGCATCGACGCCGTGCTCGGTGCGCTGCGGTCCGGACCGCAGACCGTCGTCGAGATCATCCCCCAGGTGTACGGCGAGCCGATGAGCCCGTACACGGCGTCGTGGTGGCTGGCCGAGACGCTGTCCTACCTGCGCCACCTCGAGGTCGAGGGCCGGGTGAGCCGCGAGCCGGACGGCACCGCGGAGCGCTGGCACGCACAACCTTGACACGCTCTTGTCAATGTTGCTAGGCTGCCCTGCAGCGTGAGGATCGATGAGCTCATTGCCGGGAGCGAGGGACCGGTGTTCTCCTTCGAGTTCTTCCCCCCCAAGACCGACGAGGGGGAGAAGAACCTGCGGGCGACGCTCGAGGCGCTCACCGCGCTCGATCCCGATTTCGTCTCGGTGACTTACGGCGCCGGCGGCACGACCCGCGACAAGACCGTCGAGCTCACCCACTGGATCAAGGGCAGCCTCGGAATCGAGGCGATGGCCCATCTCAGCTGTGTGGGAGCGACGCGCGAGGAGCTCCACGGGATCCTCGACGGCATGCAGCGGGCCGGCATCGAGAACGTGCTCGCGCTGCGCGGCGACCCGCCGCGGGGCGAGACCGAATGGCGGCCGCACCCCGGCGGGCTGCACTACTCGACCGAGCTCGCGGCGCTGATCGCCGAGGACTATCCCTTCTCCATCGGGGCGGCGTGCTTTCCCGAGGTCCACCCCGAGGCGCCCGACCTCGCTCACGATCTCCGCTTCCTCAAGGAGAAGGTCGACGCCGGCGTGTCGTTCCTCATCACCCAGCTGTTCTTCGACAACGAGCTCTACTTCCGCTTCGTCGACGACGCGCGCGAGGCGGGCATCGATGTCCCGATCCTTCCCGGCGTGATGCCGATCACCGACGTCGGCCAGATCAAGACGATCACCGGCATGTGCGGCGCGACGATCCCCGAGCGGCTCCTTGCCGCGCTCGAATGGCGCGCCGACGACCCCGAGGCCGTGCTCCAGCTCGGCGTTGCCCACGCCACGCTGCAGTGCGCCGAGCTGCTCGCCCGCGGCGCACCCGGCATCCACTTCTACACGCTCAACCGCTCGCCGGCCACGCGGGCCATTCTCTCGGCGCTCCGGCTGCTGGCGCCGTGGGTGCGCCGCGAGGTGGTCAAGACGGCGGAATGACCTCGAGCGCGTGGGCGACCGTCGTCCGCCCGTCGACCTCGTAGCGGACGTCGATCTCGTCGTTGCGCTTGTAGGTCCCGATTCCCCAGAACCCGAGCAGCCAGGCCTTCGCCCCGAGCTTCTGGCGCACGAGCTCGCGATCGAACAGCAGCTCGCCCGCCGACACCTGGTAGTCGACGCCGAGCTCCTGGCGCACTCCGTTGACGTACACCTCGAACGGGGGCCGGACGCCCGGCGGCAAGGTCACCCGCCAGCGCTTCACCGGGCTCATGCGAGGTCGCTGGGCAGCAGGGACAGGATCGCGCAGTCGACTCGCGCGCCCCGCTCGAGCGTGTAGGCCCGCAGGACGCCCTCGTGTACGAAGCCGACGGCCTGGGCGACGCCGAGCATCCCCTGGTTGGCCGGCTCGGTGAGCACGGTGATGCGGTGCAGGTCACAGGCGCGGAACAGCCAGCCGGCGACGAGCCGCAGGGCCGTGGTCGCGATCCCCTGACGACGTACCGGCGGCGCGACCCAGATCCCGAGCTCGGCGCGGCGGTGCTCCCAGTCGATCGTGTGCACGGTGATCTGACCACGGCAGTCGTCGTTGCCGTCGAGGACGATCGTGAAGCGCACGAGCCGGCCGGTCGCGAGGTCGTCCTCGGCCCGCTCGGTGCGGCGCCCGAGCTCGGCGCCGCTCGGCGGCCGGTCCTCGCCGAGGCGCACGTGCATCTGCGGATCGTCCTGGTAGGCGATCAGGATCTCGGGAATGTCCCGTTCGACGGCGAGGCGAAGGCTCACGCGACCGTCATGCAGTGGCTGGGCGAGCGCGGGGATGCCGGGCATGTCTCCTGAGCACCGTACCCTGTCCCGCGGTGGAAGAGATCCCTTACAGCGTCCGGCGATCCGAGCGGGCACGGCGGGTCCGGGTGACCGTCGACCCGGCCCGAGGGGTCGAGGTCGTGCTGCCCCGCCGCGCCGCCGAGCGCGAAGCGGCGGCGGCGATCTCCGAGCTGCGCCCGTGGATCGAACGGCGAGTCGGCGAGCTCGCCCGGGCACGGGCCGCGGTGTCGGCGCGCGGGAGCGCGGTCCCGTACCTCGGCCGACTGCTGAGCACCGTGTCCGAGCCCGGCCGCACCCGCGTGCACCGGCGCGGCGAGGTGCTCCTCGTTCCCGACGGCGCCGAGCGCACGCCAGCGCTCGAGCGCTGGTACCGGCGGGCCGCCCGCGAGGAGATCGCGCCGCGCCTCGATCACGCTTGCGCCTCGGCCGGCACCGGCTACACCCAGCTCACCATCCGGGGCCAGCGCACGCGCTGGGCGAGTTGCTCGCGGAGCGGAGCGATGAGCTTCAACTGGCGGCTGCTGCTCGCCCCCGAGCCCGTGCTCGACTACGTCGTCTGGCATGAGGTCTGCCACCTCGAGGTGATGGACCACTCCCCGCGCTTCTGGGCGCTGCTGGCCGGACGCTGTCCGGACTACCGCGAGCAGTCGCGATGGCTGCGCCGGCACGGCGCGACCCTCGTGCTGTGAGCCCACCGCGCGCGCTCGCCATCGTCCACCAGCCCGACGCCGGGGCCGGCGTGTTCGGCGAGGTGCTCGCCGAGCGCGGCTGGTGGACCGAGCAGTGGGACGTCGCCGACGGCGGCCCGCCCCCGGTCGACCCGTCCACGTGCGACGCGGTGCTCACCTTCGGCGGCGCGGCCCACGTCGACCAGCACGACGCCAACGCGTGGCTGCCCCCGGAGCGGCGGCTGCTCGCCGACCTGCTCGAGCGGGGAGTGCCACAGCTCGCGGTGTGCCTCGGGGCACAGGTGCTCGGCGAGGCGGCCGGGGCGCGCGCCGGGCGGGCGAGCGCGCCGGAGATCGGCTGGTTCGAGATCGACGTGAGCGCCGAGGGGGCGGCCGACCCGCTGATCAGGCCGCTCACCCCGCGGTTCCTCGCCTTCGAATGGCACAGCTACGAGGTCGCGCTGCCGGACGGGGCCGTGGCGCTGGCCACCAGCGAGCGCTGCCTGCAGGCCTACCGCATCGGGCGTTGCGCGTGGGGCATCCAGTTCCACGCCGAGGTATCCCGCGAGGACGCACTGAGCTGGATCGAGCACTACGACACCGACGAGGACGCGGTCGCCCTCGGCCTGGACTGGGCGGCGCTGCGCGATCGCACCGATGCCCTGATGACGGGCTGGAACGCGGTCGGGCGCGGCATCTGCCACCGCTTCCTCGACATGGTCGGGCCCGGGGCCTAACGTCGGGACTTGCCCTGCGCCGTGATCACCCGGCGCAGCGCGCGGTAGGGCGTCTCCCCCTTGCGCTGCTCGACGATCTGGCGCCGCACCCGGCCGAGGTAGGCCTCGGTCGAGCCGTCGCCGCGGACGTCGAGGCCGGCGCGGACGCTCGGCACGAGCCGCTGCGGACCGGCGAGCTCGATCCGGGCGGCGACCTGCTCGACCGGCTCGTAGGTGCGGTACTTGAGGTCGACCGCGTCCTTCGACGTCCGGCCGGCCAGCTCGCGGGCGCGCCGCTCGGCTGCGGCCAGGGCCTGGTCGAGGTCGGCGAAGTGGAGACGCTCGACCTTTGGCCCGTTGCGCACGGTCACCTTCCAGGGCACGGCGCGATCATCGCAGGCGCCGGCTCGGCGCGGGTCAGCGCGCGAGCTCGATGTCGACCTCGTCGATCGTGCCGTTGCGCTGCTCGTGCACGACCTCGCCCGGCATCGCGTGCACGAGGCGGTGGGCAGCGAGGTTGGCCGCGAGCATCGTCGCCCGGAAACGGTGGATGCCGCGGCCATGGGCGGCGCGGGCGAGGTGCTCCATCAGCGCGCTGGCGAGGCCGTCGCGCTGATGCTCGTCGCCGACGACGATGGCGAACTCCGCCGCCTCGGGGTCGTCAGGCAGGCGCATGAACCGCGCGACGCCGAGAATCCGCTCCGGGTCGTCGAGCGGCGTGGCCACGAGGGCGACATGGTCGGTGCCGTCGACCTGGACGAGGTACTGGGTCTCGGTGGTGGTGAGATGCGGCTTGAGCGCCAGGAAGCGGCTGTAGCGCGAGCGCTCGGACAACCGGCCGTAGGCCACCTGCAGGCTCGGGCCGTCGTCCGGCCCGATTGGCCGGATCGCCACCTGCGTGCCGCTATGAAGGCGGACGACGTCCATTCCAGCGAGCGTAGGCAGGGCCCGCCACCGCGACTGTGGTCGTCGTCACACGGTCGGCACCTTGCAGTTCTTGCCGCATAGCGACACAAAGTGCAGGGTGGCGGCTGTCCGGCGCGCTTACCCGCGCTCGTTAATCGGCACGTAGTCGAGCGTCCGCGGCCCGGTGTAGATCTGCCGCGGCCGGGAGATCTTCTGCTCGGAATCGTCGATCATCTCGAGCCACTGGGCGATCCAGCCACTCGTGCGCCCGATCGCGAACAGGACCGGGAACATCTCGACCGGCATGCCGAGCGCCTCGTAGATGAGGCCGGAGTAGAAGTCGACGTTCGGATACAGCTTGCGGGAGATGAAGTAGTCGTCCTCGAGCGCGATCTTCTCGAGCTCGGTGGCGATGTCGAGCAGCGGGTTCTTGCCCGTCACCTCGAACACGTCGTCGCACGCCTTCTTGATGATCCGCGCCCGTGGATCGAAGTTCTTGTAGACGCGGTGGCCGAAGCCCATCAGCCGCTCCTTGCCCTCCTTCACGCCCTTGATGAAGTCGGGGACGTTGTCGGTCGCCTCGATCCGCCGCAGCATCCGGAGGACCGCCTCGTTGGCGCCGCCGTGGAGCGGGCCGTAGAGGGCGGCGACGCCGGCGGCGACGGCCGAATACGGATCGACCTGCGAGGACCCGACGCTCCGCACCGCGCTCGTCGAGCAGTTCTGCTCGTGGTCGGCGTGGAGGATGAAGAGGATGTCGAGCGCGCGCTCGAGCCGCGGATCTGGCTCGTACTTCAGCTCGGTCATCTTGTAGATCATCGAGAGGAAGTTGCCCGCGTAGGACAGGTCGTTGTCCGGATACACGTAGGGCATCCCGCGGTTGTGCCGGTAGGAGAACGCGGCCAGCGTCGGCATCTTGGCGATGAGCCGCACGACCTGCATGTCGCGGCACTCCGCGTCCTTGATCCGGCTCGCCTCCGGATAGAAGGTCGACAGCGCCCCGACCGAGGCGAGCAGCATCCCCATCGGGTGCGCGTCGTAGCGGAAGCCCTGCATGAACTCCTTGATGTTCTCGTGCACGAAGGTGTGGATCGTCACCTCGTGGGTCCACTCGGCGAGCTGGCCTGAGGTCGGCAGCTCACCGTGGATGAGCAGGTAGGCCACCTCGAGGTAGCTCGACTTCTCGGCGAGCTGCTCGATCGGATAGCCCCGGTACTCGAGGATCCCCTGGTCGCCGTCGATGAAGGTGATCGCCGAGCGGCACGACGCCGTCGCCATGTAGGCGGGGTCGTAGGTCATGAGGCCGAAGTCGTCGTCGGCGACCTTGATCTTGCGCAGCTCGGTCGCCCGGATCGTCCCGTCCTCGATCGGGATCTCGTACTGCTTGCCCGTGCGGTTGTCGGTGACGGTCAGCGTGTCGCCGCCCGAGCCTACGCCGGCTCCGTCCTCTCGCTGCGTTTCCGTGGCCATGGGCACTCCTCTCGCGCGTTACAGATGATCCCTCCGCGGCCGGTGTCTGACCGGAGGAGTCCGTTCCAGACTCTAGTACCCGGGCGACACGGGCGAGTAGCGCGGTACGAGCGGCTCGGATCCCGTCAGGGGTCGGTGACGACCGTCAGGGGTCGGTGAGGACGGCCATCGCGATCGTCAGGACCATCAGCAGGAAGCTGATGCCCATGACCGCACGAGCCCCACGGGCGCCGAAGGGAAACTCCGGCTGGGTGATGCCGATCACGCCGAGCACCACTGCGTAAACGGCGAAGATGCCCCCGGCGATGAAGAACGGGGTGCGGGAGGGCTCGGCGGCGGCGAGAAGCAGGCTGAACACGGCGCGAGCCTATCCGATCCGGCGCCCGTCGGGCGCACCTTCGTAGCGGCTCTCGGTCGCCGCTCGCTGGCCCTGATAATGGCTGCCGAGTCCCGGACTGCCGTAGGGCCGCAGCGCCGGCCGGTCGAGCGACATGAAGGACAGCTGGGCGATCGGCAGCCCCGGGTAGAGCTTGATCGGGACGCGGGTGAGGTTGTTGAGCTCGAGGGTGAGCGTTCCGCGCCAGCCGGGGTCGCAGAACCCGGCCGTCGCGTGGACGATGAGACCGAGCCGTCCGAGGCTGCTCTTGCCCTCGATGCGGGCGACGATGTCGTCGGGAAGCTCGACCCACTCGAGCGTGCGGCCTAGGCAGAACTCGCCCGGATGGATGACGAACGACTCGTCGGCCGGGACGGTCACCTCCTCGGTGAGGTTCTCCGGCGGCCTGCGCAGATCGATGCCCGAGGCCCGGTGGTTGTGGAACACGCGGAACGAGTCGCCGAGGCGCAGGTCGACGCTCGCCGGCTGCACGAGGGCGGAATCCCAGGGGTCGATGCGGATGCGCCCCTCCTCGACGAGCCGGAGGATCGTGCCGTCCGACAGCACCGAGGCCGGCCGGGCCTCGGTCGACAGGCCGCCTGTCACGCTCTCACTCATCCTGGCGCCAAGTCTGCCAGCGCGGGCGGACCGTTGCCGTCTGGTGCCACCCCGACGGCGAGGACCGGGGTCGGATCTCAGTGACCGAGGGTGCGCGCACGGGCACGCGTCGTGCGCACCCGGGGCGGCGGCAGCGGGGCCGGGTCGCCATGCGGGCCGCGACGGGGACGGCGCGGGAACGGCTCGCGGGGATGGACCCGCGGGCGCTTGGCACCGCCGCCTCCGTCGGAGGCGGGCGGCTGCTCAGGCTCTTGCTTGATCGCCCACCAGCAGATGTAGATGAGCGCAGCCAGCGGCAACTTGAGCGCCAGCATCAACCACAAAAATCCCCACGTCACAGTCGTGACGATCGTACCCCGAACGCCCGGGAATTGCACGTTTCGTCAGTGAGGTGACCGGGGCGCGGCGGCGAGCGTCGGTCGGGCGCCTTGGCGAGCATCGGTCGGGCGCCTTGGCGGGCGTCGGTCGGGGGCCGCGGCGGGCGTCAGTCGCGCAGCGCGACCGGGGTCTCGACGAAGCGCGTAATCCGCTGGAGCTCGCCGACCCGGGCGGTGATCTCCTCGCTCGTCAGCCGGGCAACCCGCTCGGTGCCGAACTCCTCGACGTTGAACGACGCGAGCGCCGTGCCGTAGGCCATCGCCCGCGCGAGGAGGTCGTGGTCCGGCTCCTGGTCGGGATGCGCGGCGATGTAGCCGAGGAAGCCGCCGGCGAACGAATCCCCGGCGCCCGTCGGGTCGACGACGGTCTCGAGTGGGAACGCGGGCAGGCCGAAGAAGCCCTCCTCGGTGACCATCGCGGCGCCGTACTCGCCCTGCTTGGCGACGACGACCTTCGGCCCCCACTCGCGGATCTTGCGGGCGGCCCGGATGAGGTTCGGCTCGCGGGTGAGCTGCCGGAGCTCGGCGTCGTTGAGCAGCAGGCAGTCGACCTCTGACAGCGCCGCCACGAGCGAGTCCTGCGCGGTCTCGATCCACAGGTTCATCGAGTCGAGCGCGACGAAGCGGGCCTCGCGGCATTGGGCGCGAACCTCGCGCTGGAGGTCGGGCTGGATGTTGGCCAGGAAGAGGACGTCGGAGGCCCGCGAGCTGTCCGACAGCTTGGGCGCGAACTCGGCGAACACGTTGAGCTGGGTGTCGAGCGTCTCGCGCTCGTTGAGATCCCAGCCGTAGACCCCGCGCCAGAAGAACGTGCGGCCGCCGGCCACGCGCTCGATCGCGTCGGTGTTGACCCCACGCGCCTGCAGCACCGCCGTCTCCTCGGCGCCGAAGTCCTCGCCGACGGGACCGACGACGTGGACCTCGTCGAAGAACGACGCCGCGAGGGCGAAGTGAACCGCGGACCCGCCGAGCATGCGCTCGCGCGAGCCGAACGGCGTGGTGACGGCGTCAAAGGCGATGGAACCGACGACGGTGACGGACATGGGCGGGCAAGGGTAGCGGCCCGCCCGCCGCGCGGCGGCGCGCGCCGCCGACCGCGGCGAGGACTCGGGACGAATCGTGGCTAGGACTTCGGAACGACGAGCACCGGACAGGCGGCGATGTGCAGCAGCCGCTGGGCGACGCTGCCGAGCAGCAGGCCGGCGAGCGCGGTGTGGCCGCGCGTGCCGATGACGATCACATCGCCGTGCTCCTCGACCGCGACGTCGGCGATCGCGTGCGCGGTGTTGTTGGACCCGGCCTCGACGATCCGCTCGGACGCGGTGACGCCCTTGCCGGCGAGGTCGGCGACCTGCTGCTTGAGCTTGACGATCCGCTCGTCCTCGTCGGCGGCCTCGGTCGGGCCGCCGCGCGCGCCCGGCCCGGTGAGGTGCTCGATCGCGTGGACGATGACGACCGACCCTCCACTCTCGGTGGCAAGCGAGGTGGCGAGCGCGAGGGCCTGGTCCGCGGAATCCGATCCGTCCGTCGCGCAGATGATCTTCTTGAACATTGCTCCATGCTCCCGGTCGTGGCAACGAAGCGCCGCCGAAATGGTCGCCCGCAACCTAACCGAGCCCTCCGGCGGCGTCCAGTCGGGGACTCTACGGCTTGCTTGCAGCGCTATCTACTGAGCGGGCCGAGCCGCCGACGATTTCCGCCGTCTCCACACCGCTCGCCGGTCGAGGCGGCAGTCGTGTCCGCCTATTGGACGAAATCGCCGCCTCGATCGAACGACGGCATTGAGCGCACCGAAATACGTGATCCGAGGCGGGGAACGCGACCCCGAAGCACCCGGTCCTACGACGTGCGCACCCGCTCGTCGGCTGCGCGCCGCACGTGCTCCCCGGCCGGGTCGAACAGCGGCTCGGCGCTGACCGTGCCCGTCACCCAGGTGCCGAAGATGTCGATCTCGACCGACGTCCCCTCGGCGACCGTGGCCGGGAGGTAGGCGTAGGCGATCGATCGCTGCACCGTGTAGCCGTAGCCCCCGCTCGTCACGCGGCCGCGGATCTCGCCCTGGAGCCGCACGGGCTCGTTGCCGAGCGCGACCGAGCGGGGATTGTCGAGCACGATGCAGCGCAGCCGCCGCTTGGGCTCGGCGAGGGCGTCGGAGCCGATGAACGCCTTGTCCGACCGCACGCAGAACTCGAGGCCGGCCTCGAGCGGCGTCTCGTCGGGAGTGATGTCGGCCGCCCACACGCGATAGCCCTTCTCGAGCCGCAGCGAGTCGATCGCGCGGTAGCCGCACGCCCGCAGGCCGTGCGGGCCGCCGGCCTCCCACAGCGCGCGCCACAGGCCGGCGCCGTACTCGGTCGGGCAGTAGAGCTCCCAGCCGAACTCGCCGACGAAGGTGACCCGCAGCGCCCGCACCGGGACGTCGCCGACGGCGATCTCTCGCAGGCGCATGTAGCCGAAGTCGAGCGGGTCGGGCGTGAGCGCGGCGAGTACGTCGTGGGCCCGCGGCCCCCACAGGCCGAAGCACGCCCAGCGCGCGGTGACGTCGCTGAGGCGCACCGACCCGTCGGCGGGGAGATGGCTGCGGATCCAGCCCGCGTCGTGATTGCCGAAGGCCGTGCCGGTGACGATCTGGAAGACCTCGGGCTCGACCCGAGCGACGGTGAAGTCGCACTCGATGCCGCCGCGGTGGTTGAGCATCTGGGTGTAGGTGACGGCGCCGACGTCGCGGACGACCTTGTTGTCGCACAGCCGCTCGAGCAGCTCGGCGGCTCCCGGCCCGCTCAGCTCGAGCTTGGCGAACGAGGACTCGTCGAACAGGCCGGCGGCCTCCCGCGTCGCCCGGTGCTCGGCGCCGATCGCCGGCGACCAGTGCATCCCGGCCCAGCCCCGCGGGCGCAGCGACTCGTCCCCGTCGACGGCGTTGACCTCGTACCAGTTGACCCGCTCCCAACCCGACTTCTCGCCGAAGGCGGCGCTGTGCTCACGGTGCCAGGCGTACGCGGTCGAGACGCGCAGCGGGCGGCCGGCGAGGCGCTCGTGCCCGGGGTAGCGGATGTCGTAGTAGGTCTCGTAGACCTCCTTGGCCCGCTTGAGCGTGTAGGCCGGCGAGCGGTAGTGCGGGCCGAACCGGCGGATGTCCATCTCCCACACGTCGAGCGACGGCTCACCGGCGACGATCCACTCGGCCATCACCTTGCCGATTCCCCCGGCGCCGGCGAGACCGTGGGCGCAGAAGCCGGCGGCGACGAAGAAGCCGCCGACGTCGCTCTCGCCAAGGCAGAACTCGTTGTCCGGGGTGAACGCCTCCGGCCCGTTGATCAGCCGGGTGACCTTGATGTCCTCCATCACCGGGACGCGGCGTGAGGAGTTGCGGGCGATCTCCTCGAAGCGCGGCCAGTCCTCCTCGAGCAGGCGGCCGTTGAAGTCGGGGGGGATCCGGTCGACGAAGTGCTCGTCGAGTGCCCACGGCGCGCTGTCGCGCTCGTAGCCGCCCATGACCAGGCCGCCGCCCTCCTCGCGGAAGTAGATGAGGTTGTCCGGGTCGCGCAGGGTCGGCAGATGCTCGCCCGGGGTGCGCTCGCGGAACGGCTGGGTGACGAGGTACTCGTGGGCGAAGGGCACGATCGGCACGCGGACACCGGCCAGGCGCCCGATCTCGGCCGCGAACATGCCGCCGGCGTTGACGACGATCTCGGCCTCGACGTCACCCCACTCGGTCTGCACGCCGGTGACGCGGCCGTGCTCCACCGAGATGGCGTGCACGCGCGAGTGGGTGAACACCTGGCAGCCGCCCTCGCGGGCACCCTCGGCGAGCGCGTAGGTGAGCTGCGAGGGATCGAGGTAGCCGTCGGTGGGCAGGTAGGAGCCGCAGCGCACGCCGTCGGTGACCATCAGCGGGAACAGCGCCTGCGCCTCCTCGGGCGAGACGAGCTCGAGTGGCAGCCCGAACGTCTTCGCCCAGGCGACCTGTCGCAGGACCTCCTGCTCACGCTCGGGCGTGCAGGCCAGGCGAATGCCCCCGCACCCGACCCAGCCGCAGTCGAGTGTGCGGTAGAGCTCGACCGAGTCCATCATCATCCGCGTGAGCGACACGCTGCCGCGCAGCTGGCCGACGAGGCCGGCGGAGTGGAAGGTCGAGCCGCTCGTCAGCTCGTTGCGGTCGAGCAGGACGACGTCGCGCTCGCCGAGCTGCGTGAGGTGGTAGGCGATCGAGGCGCCGCCGACGCCGCCGCCGATGATGACGATGCGGGCGCGGGATGGAAGCTGGCGGGGTCGGGGCATTCAGGAACTCCTTCTCCAGGTTGCGGTCAGCGGCGCCCCGAGATCCACAGGGCGAAGGCGGCGATCGAGATGGCGTCCGACAGGGCGCCGGGGAGCTCACCGAGCGCGCGACGGCCGACGGCGATGTCCTCGTCGGGATCGGGGAGGCCGGGCTGCGGCGAGAGCTCGCGCGCCTCGAACACGTGGACGCGCTCGGTCGAGTACGCGGGCACCGCCCAGAAGGCACCGAGGGCCCGCCAGTGCGCGGCGGCCAGCGAGCACTCCTCGCGCAGCTCGCGCACGGCCGCCTCGTGCGGCCCTTCGCCCGGCTCGAGGCACCCGGCGGGAAGCTCGACGGTCGGCTGCGGGGCGCCCGGCCGCGGCTGGGTGACGACCGTGACGGCCCCGTCCTCGACCGCGACCACGACGACCGACTCGGGGTAGTGGATGAGCGGCGTCGCGCTCATGGCGCGGCGATGGCCAACCACCGCTCGAGGCGGGGATCGGCCGCGGCGGCGGTCAGGCGCGTGAAGTGACTCTCGGCGTAGTCGTCGAAGTCGAAGTCGAGCTCGGAGACGACGGCCTGGATGACCCCCCAGGCGGCCTCACGGGCGTCGGACATGATCTTCATCAGCGACAGGGCGGCGCGCTGGGCGGCCGTCGGCGGCCGGCCGAGGTAGGCGGCGAGCAGACGCGTCTCGGCGTCCTCGTCGAACTCGTTGTTGACGGCGAGGTTGCCGAGGTCGAAATACCGGTGGCCCATCCCGGCGTACTCCCAGTCGACGAGCATGACCCGCGGCCCGTCGGCGGTCTCGACCTGCATCAGGTTGCCGGGGAGCAGGTCGCAGTGACAGGGCACCGGCTGGTCGAGCGGCAGCGCCGCGGCGATCCGGCTGGCCAGCGCTCGCGTGCGGGTGTAGGCCGGCGGGAGGGATCCGCCGCGCTCGCGCACGATCCCGGCGTAGTCCTCGAGCAGCTCCGGCACCCAGAAGCGGGTCGGGAGCTCGGCGCCGGAATCGTGCACCGCCCGCAGGGCGCGGCCGACCCCGTCGGGCGCGGAGCGCAGCCAGTCGGGGTCGATCGGCCCCCCGTCGACCCAGGCGGTGACCATGCATTCGGGCTCGGCGGCGACGAGCTCCGGGGCGACGCCGAGCGAGGCCGCGAGCTCGCCCGCGACGCGCTCGGCCTCGCGGCTGATGCCGAGCAGCGAGGTGTCCTTGCCGGGCAGGCGGACGACGTACAGGCGATTGCCAAAGCTCGCGCGGAAGTTGCGATTGGTGATGCCGCCGTCGAGCGGCACCGGAGCACCGTCGAGCGGGCCGAGCGTGCGCTGTAACCGGTCCAGGATCGCGTCGAGATCCCCCATAGTGCGAAACCTAGCGTTTATGGCCCGGTTCCTATACCTTCACCGCCCATGACGCTCGAGGAACTCAAGCAACGCATCGACCGGGGCGAGATCGACACCGTCCTGCTCGCCATCACCGACATGCAGGGCCGGCTTCAGGGCAAACGCCTGACCGCGCGGCATTTCCTCGATGAAGTGGCGTCGCACGGCGCCGAGGGATGCAACTACCTGCTCGCCGTCGACGTCGAGATGAACACCGTCGAGGGCTACGAGATGTCCTCCTGGGAGCGGGGCTACGGCGACTTCGCGATGCACCCCGACCTCGACACGCTCCGGCTCGTCCCCTGGCACGAGGGAACGGCGATGTGCCTCGCGGACCTCGCGTGGGCCGACGGCTCCGACGTCGCCGCGTCGCCCCGCCAGATCCTCCGCGCGCAGATCGCCCGGCTCGGCGAGCGCGGCTGGACCTCGAACGCGAGCACCGAGCTCGAGTTCCTCGTCTTCCGCGACACGTACGAGGACGCGTGGCGCAAGGGCTACCGCGACCTCGAGCCGTCGAACCTCTACAACGTCGACTACTCGATGCTCGGCACGGCGCGGATCGAGCCGCTCATCCGCCGGATCCGCAACGCCATGGACGCGGCCGGCCTCGAGACCGAGAACTCGAAGGGCGAGTGCAACCTCGGCCAGCACGAGATCAACTTCCGCTACGCCGACGCGCTGCGGACCGCCGACCATCATTCGATCTACAAGAACGCGGCCAAGGAGATCGCTGCCCAGGAGGGCATGTCGATCAGCTTCATGGCGAAGTTCAACGAGCGCGAGGGCAGCTCATGCCACATCCACTTCTCGCTCGCCGACGAGCAGGGTGCAGTGTTCGAGCGTGAGCCGGACGTGTTCCGTTCGTTCCTCGCCGGCCAGCTCGCGTGCCTGCGCGAGCTGACGCTGTTCCTCGCCCCGAACGTCAACTCCTACAAGCGCTACGCCGAGGGCTCGTTCGCGCCGACGGCCGTTGCCTGGGGCAACGACAACCGGACGTGCTCGCTGCGCGTCGTCGGGCATGGCCCGGCGTTGCGCTTCGAGAACCGCGCCGGCGGCTCGGACCTCAACCCGTACCTCGCGCTGAGCGCGATCATCGCCGCGGGCCTGCACGGCGTCGACCAGGGGCTCGAGCTCGAGCCCGCGTATCTTGGCAACGCCTATCTGGCACACGACAAGCCGCGCGTCCCGTCGACCCTTGGCGAGGCCCGCGACCTGTTCGCGGCCAGCGGGGTCGCGCGCGCCGCCTTCAGCGACGAGGTCGTCGAGCACTACGCGCACGCAGCCGACGTCGAGCTCGCCGCGTTCAACGCTGCCGTCACCGATTGGGAGCGCTTCCGCGGCTTCGAACGGCTGTGAGCAGAGTCACGTCGCTGGACTCCGTCGTCTCCGTGGACACGGTGTTCGCGCCCGTGCGCTCGCAGACGGCGTTCGAGGAGACGGTCGAGCGACTCGGCACGGCGATCCAGCTCGGGCTGCTGCCGCCCGGGACGCGACTGCCGGCCGAGCGCGACCTGTGCGCCAAGCTCTCGATTGCCCGCTCGACGCTGCGCCAGGCCCTCGTCGCGCTCGCCCAGAGCGGCCATCTGCGCGCCACGCGTGGACGGGGCGGCGGGACCTTCGTCGCCGATCCCCTCCCTCCGGCGAGCCCGCCGTCGCCCTCGGTGCTTGCGGCCTGGCGGGAGACCTGCGACGAGCGGATGGCCGTCGAGGTCGGGGTCGCGGTGCTCGCCGCCGAGCGCGCTGACGGCGATGCGCTCGACGCGCTCGACGAGCTCGTCGTGGCGATGGACGGGATGCTCGAGGACTTCGCCGCGTACCGGCAGCTCGACGTGCGCTGGCACGTCGGCCTCGCCGAGGCGACCCGCAGCCCGCGCCTGGTCACGGCGATGACCGAGGTCCAGGGTTCGATGACCGCGCTCATCTCCCACATCGCCCACCCGCCCGAGGTGCTCGACTCGGCCAACGCCCAGCACCGCCGGGTGCTCGGCGCCGTCCGCCGCCACGACGAGCACGGGGCGGCGAGCGAGATGACCGAGCACCTGCGCGGGACCGAGCACGTCCTGGCAGGACTCCTGCCCAAAGGATGAAAGAACTCTCCTTGACTTACCGCCGCGGGCCCGCATATGGTTGCGCGGCTAAGGACGGACCATCAGACCTTTACCCGAGGAGGGGCCGGAACGTTGAGCACTGAAGCGCTGTCGTCCGACGAGCAGAAACTCGCGGAACTCGGCTACAAGCAGGAGCTTCACCGAGGTTGGAGCGGCTTCTCCAACTTCGCCATCTCGTTCTCGATCATCTCGGTGCTGGCCGGGTGCTTCACCACCTACGGGCAGGCGCTGAACAACGGTGGTCCGATCGCCATCTCGATCGCCTGGCCGGTCATCAGCCTGCTGATCCTGTGTGTGGCGTTCTCGATGTCCGAGCTCGCCTCGGCCTACCCGACCGCGGGCGGCATCTACTACTGGGCCTCGAAGCTCGGCGGTCCCGGCTGGGGCTGGTTCACCGGCTGGTTCAACCTCATCGGCCTCGTCGCGGTCGTCGCCTCGGTCGTCTACGTCTCGTCGGCCTTCCTCGTCAACCTGCTCGGGCTCTTCAACGTCGACTTCATCTTCAACTTCACCAAGGCGGCGGCCGGGACCGACATCCACTACACCGCACATGTGATCTTCGCGATGTTCGCCGTGATCCTCGTGATGGACCTCGTGATCAACGTCTTCTCGAGCCACCTCGTTTCGATGTTCAACAACATCTCGGTGTGGTGGCACATCATCGGCGTGGCGATCATCGTGGTCATCCTCATCGCAGTGCCCTCGCACCACGCAAGCATCTCGTACGTGTTCGGGCACACGATCAACAATTCGGGCTTCAAGGGCGGATCGACGAGCGTCCCGTTCTTCTGGCTCTACGTGCTGCCGCTCGGGTTCCTACTGACCATGTACACGATCACCGGGTACGACGCCTCGGCCCACGTCTCCGAGGAGACGCACGGAGCCGCGATGTCGGCGCCGAAGGGCATCTGGCGCTCGGTGTTCTACTCGGCGGTCATCGGCTGGATCGTGCTCCTCGCGATCACCTTCGCGATCCAGAAGAGCAAGGAGTCGGCGATCCTCTCCTCGGCGTATCCGGCGCTGACCATCTTCAACACCGCGCTCACCGCGACCGCGGCCAAGGCGGTCGTGCTCATCTCGACCGTCGGCCAGCTGTTCTGCGGCGTGGCCTGCGTGACGAGCGGCTCGCGGATGACCTTCGCGTTCTCCCGCGACGGCGCCGTGCCCGGCCACAACCTGTGGCGCAAGCTCGGCAAGAACAAGACCCCCACGTGGGCCGTTCTGTTCGTCGTGCTGTTCGCCCTGATCATCACGATCCCCGCCTATTTCCCGAATTCGAAGGGCTCGCCGGTGGCCTTCCTCGCGGTGACCTCGATCTCGGTCATCGGGCTCTACATCGCCTACACGATCCCGGTGTTCCTGCGCTGGCGCATGGGCGAGAAGTTCCAGACCGGGCCGTGGACACTCGGTCGGAAGTACCGCTGGGTCAACCCGATCGCCTTCGTCTGGGTTGGCATCTGCGTGATCATCTTCTGCCTGCCGTTCACGCCGGCCGGGGTGTTCTTCGGCAAGTCGTTCTCCTGGTCGTCGGTCAACTACGCCCCGCTGGTCACGATCGGCGTGATCCTCGCGGTCACCATCTGGTACCTCGCGTCCGCACGTAGGTACTTCAAGGGCCCGGTGCGCACGATTGAGATCGCAGACGACGGCGTGTCGATCGTGGAGCCGGAGCCCGGAGTTGCCTGACACGACGCTCGACGTCCTGGAGCCCGCCACCGAGGCGGTGCTCCAGACCGTCGCGCGGGCAGGCGTGGAGGAGGTCGACGAGGCCGTCGCCGCGGCCAAGGCGGCGTTCCCGGAGTGGCGGGCGGTGGCGCCCGACGACCGGGCGGCGCTGCTGCACGCCCTCGCCGACGCGCTGAGCGCCGCCCGCGAGGAGCTCGCGCAGCTCGAGGCCCGCAACGCGGGCAAGCCGATCGGCGACGCCCGCGGCGAGATGGACATGGTCGCGGGCGTGTTTCGCTACTACGCGGGCGCGCCCGAGCGGCTGCTCGGCGACACCATCCCGGTGGCCGGCGGCCAGGCCTGGACCGTCCGCGAGCCGGTCGGGGTCGTCGGGCTGATCACGCCGTGGAACTTCCCGCTGACGATCGCCGCGTGGAAGCTCGGCCCGGCGCTCGCCGCCGGCAACACGGTCGTGCTCAAGCCCGCCGAGCTCACCCCGCTCACCGCGCTGCGCTTCGCCGAGATCGTGCGCGAGGCCGGGCTGCCCGAGGGGGTCGTCAACGTCGTCGTCGGTCCGGGGAGCCGCTGCGGCCAGCGGCTGGTCGAGCATCCCGACGTGGCCAAGATCGCCTTCACCGGCTCGACCGAGGTCGGCCGCGCGATCGCCGCCGGCGCGGCCTCCACGATCAAGCGGGTGACGCTCGAGCTCGGCGGCAAGTCGCCGAACATCGTCTTCGCCGACGCTGACCTCGAGCTCGCCGCCGCCGCGGCGCCGGGCGCGGTGTTCGGCAACGCCGGCCAGGACTGCTGCGCCCGCTCGCGGATCCTCGTCCAGGCCGAGGCGCTCGACCGGTTCATGTCCACGCTCGAGGAGGCCGTCGAGGCGATCACCGTCGGCGACCCCCTGCAGGAGAGCACGCAGATGGGGCCGCTGATCTCCGCCTCGCACCGGGCGACGGTGGCGTCGTTCGTCGCCAACGACGCACCGGTGGCGATCCGCGGTCACGCCCCCGACGGGCCGGGCTTCTGGTTCCCCCCGACCGTGCTCTGCCCGGTCGATCCCGGCGACCGCGCGGCGCGCGAGGAGATCTTCGGACCGGTGGCGACAGTGATTCCGTTCAAGGACGAGGAGGAAGCCGTGCGATTGGCCAACGACACCATCTACGGGCTCTCAGGCTCGATCTGGACGCGCGATGGGGCTCGCGCGCTGCGTATGGCGCGGGCGCTCGACACCGGCGTGCTGTCGATCAACTCGAACACGTCGGTGCGGGTGAGCACGCCGTTCGGGGGCTTCAAGCAGTCGGGCTACGGACGCGAGCTCGGGCCCCACGCGCTCGAGGCGTACACCGAGGTCAAGTCGATCTACTACGCGACGTCATGAGACTCGAGGGCAAGGTATGCGTCATCACCGGCGCGGCCGGTGGCATCGGCAGCGCGACGGCGGCGATCTTCGCCCGCGAGGGCGCGCGGGTCGTCGGTGTCGACGTCCGCGAGCACGATGTCGGTGAGCTCAACCTCCAGGCCGACATCACCGACGAGGAGAGCGTCCGCGAGCTGTACGCGCGCACGCGCGCGGAGCTCGGCCGCGTCGACGTGCTGTTCAACAACGCCGGCATCTCCCCCAATGACGACGCCTCGGTCACCGAGACCGGGCTCGAGGCCTGGGAGCGGGTCCAGGGGGTCAACCTGCGCAGCGTGTTCCTGTGCTGCAAGCACGGCATCCCCCATCTCATCGAGGGTGGCGGCGGCTCGGTGATCAACACCGCCTCGTTCGTCGCGGTGATGGGCTCGGCGACGTCGCAGATCTCCTACACCGCCTCCAAGGGCGGCGTGCTCGCGATGTCACGCGAGCTCGGGGTGCAGTTCGCCAAGGAGGGCGTCCGGGTCAACGCGCTGTGCCCCGGCCCCGTCGACACCCCGCTGTTGCGCGAGCTGTTCGCCAAGGATCCCGTGCAGGCTCAGCGGCGCCTCGTCCACGTCCCGATGGGCCGGTTCGCCCGGGCGGAGGAGATCGCCAGTGCCGTGCTGTTCCTGGCCAGCGACGAGTCGAGCTACGTCAACGCGGCGACGTTCGTCGTCGACGGCGGCATCAGCGGGGCGTACACCACACCGCTCTGAGTCGTGGGCTGAGCGGCGCTCATGTGCGACACGATCGTCGTCGTCCGCGAGGGCCATGTGCTGTTCGCCAAGAACTCCGACCGCGACCCCAACGAGGCCCAGCTGCTCGAATGGCACCCCCGGGGCGAGCACCGTCCCGGGGACGAGCTGCGCTGCACGTGGATCACCATTCCCCAGGCGCCGGTCACCCACGCCGTCCTTCTCAGCCGGCCGTTCTGGATGTGGGGCGCGGAGATGGGCGCCAACGAGCACGCCGTGGTGATCGGCAACGAGGCGGTGTTCACGCGTGAGCCGTACGCGCCGACCGGGCTCACCGGGATGGACCTGCTGCGGCTCGCGCTCGAGCGGGCGAGCACCGCGCAGGCCGCGGCCGACACGATCGTCGAGCTGCTCGAGCGCCATGGCCAAGGCGGCGGCTGCGGCCACGAGGACCGCGGCTTCACCTACCACAACAGCTTCCTGATCGCCGATCCTCGCGGCGCGATCGTGCTCGAGACCGCCGGCCAGGCGTGGGCGATCGAGCCGGTGCGCAGCGGGGTGCGGACGATCTCCAACGGACTGACCATCCCGGCCTTCGCGCAGCGCCATGCCGACCGCGTGCGGACGAGCTTCTCACGGTGCCGCGTCCGCCGTGAGTTGACAACCGCCGGCGGCCGGGGCGCCGGCGATCCGCGCGCGCTGTTCGCCGTGCTGCGCTCCCACGGCGACGACCCGTGGCCGCGCTACTCACCCGCCAACGGCGCGATGGCCGCCCCGTGCATGCACGCGGGCGGGCTCATCCACAGCTCGCAGACGACGGCCTCGTGGGTCTCGGAACTCGGCGACGGACCGGCGCGGCACTGGGCAACGGCGACCGCCGCGCCATGCCTGTCGCTGTTCAAGCCCGTCTCGGTGCACACGCCGGTCGACCTCGCCGCCCCTGATGACCGCTGCGACGAGCGGACGGTCTGGTGGCAGCACGAGCGTCTCCATCGCCTGGCCATGCGCGATCCCCGCCGGGTGGGGTTCCTCGCCGAGCGCGACGCGATCGAGGCGGGCTGGCTCGCCGAGCCGCCGCCGTCGGCCGACGCCTTCGCGCAGGAGCGCGAGGCACTCGACCGCTGGACGGCCGCGCTGGGTCCCGGCGCCGACCGGCGCCCGTGGTGGGTTCGGCGCTACTGGGCGCAACGCGACCGGCGCGCCGGGCTCGTGCTCTAAGCGGGCGCGGGCCGGGGCCGCGAGAGCTCGACTCGCAGCCACCGCGCCGGCCTTCGAGCCCCCGACGCTGCGACTCTCCTTTGGATAGCATCCGCCGCGGTTGTTCCTCGCTTTTGACATCGCGTCGTCGCATCTCGGGCGGCACGGACGACGGCCGTGATGCCGGCCGATGGACCTCGGGCCCCGGCGGCCCGGGCGTGCACGGCCGTAATCATCGGTGCCACCGCGGTGGCGTTGCTGTTGCGGGTGTACTGGCTCACGCGGCCGGGAATGCTGCTCGGCTCACCGGAGTACGACGACGGGGTCTATCTGGGCAGCGCGATCCGGCTCGTGGATGGCGCAGTGCCCTACCGCGATTTCGCCTTCATGTCGCCGCCTGGCATCGCGCTGCTGATGACCCCGTTCGGGCTGCTGGCGAAGGCAACGAGCACGGCGACGGCGATGGCCGCGGCGCGGATTCTCATGGTGTGTGTGGGTGCGGCCAGCGTTCCCCTCGCCGGGCGCCTCGTCCGCCACCGCGGTCTCCTGGCCACGACGGTGGCCTGCGCGCTGATCGCCGTCCATCCTGCTGCGGTCAAGGCGTCCTCCACCCTGTTCCTCGAACCCTGGCTTGTCTTTCTGTGCCTGCTCGGCGCCAACGCGGTATTCGACGGCGACGCGCTCACCGAGAAGCGCGGACGACTGGTGTGGGGAGGCGTGGCGATCGGCTTCGCCATCGCGATCAAGCTGTTTCCCGTCATCCCCGCATTCGTGCTCCTCGTCGTCGTGCTGGTCAGTCGAGTGCCGCGCCGCGCGGTTCCGTACGTTGCCGGCCTCGCCGCGGGCGCCTGCGTTCCGGCTGTCCCCTTCTTGCTCCTGGCACCGAGCGCGTTCATACATAACGTGTTCCTCGCGCAACTGCACCGAACCGACGTGTCGCGCGTTCGGGCCACGACCCGTCTGAGTCAGATGCTCGGGCTCAATTACTTCCCGCTGGGGGTACAGCAGATCGAGATCATCACCGTAGTGATCGTTGCCGTGGCGGCCTTCTGCACGTTGGCGGCGTGGTGGCTATCGCGCTCTGCGCCGCCACCGCTTGACTGGTTCGCCCTCGGTTCGGCTGGGTTCATCGCGATCGCGTTCATGCTGCCGACGGACTTCTACACCCACTACGCAGCGTTCTTCGTGCCGTTCCTTGCCCTGTCACTGGCGCTGTCGTCCGCCCGCCTGGTCAGCGTCTGGGCCGGGTCCACGGCGAGGCGCCCTGGCCTGGCCCGAATCGTCACACCGGTCATTGCGGGCTGCGTCGCCGCCTGGTTCGTGGTCGTGGCCGTGCGCGGGCTGAACGGGGAGAGGACGCTGGTGGCATCCAGTCCGGCCGCAGCGATAGACGCGCACGTTCCGCCCGGGGCGTGTGTGGTCACCGATGACTCCTCGCTGACCATCGTGAGCAGCCGCTTCCGCTCCACCGTGCCTGGCTGCACGAACATGATCGACGCCACCGCCACGGACATGGCACTCGGGCACGGCCGCATGGCGCTCACCGGGGCGGGCCGCTACCCGGCGGTGCAGTCGGCTTGGCTCGACGCGTTACGCCATGCCGAGTACGTCTCGTTGACCTGCGGCCCTCCCGGCGCTCGCCGCTGCTACTCGTCCAGCAGCCGCCGCATCCCGTGGACCCCGGCGATCTTGGGCTACTTCGTGACCCACTTCCGGCCGGTGGGACATCATTCCGGCGCGCTCTACGTCCGCAAGGCGTAATCGAGACGGCCGATTATCATCGCCCGGATGCTTCGCGGCCAGCAGATCGTTGTCGTCCTGCCTGCATACAACGCCGAGGCGACGCTCCGACGGACGGTCGACGAACTCGACCGGAATGTCGTTGACGACGTGATCCTGGTAGACGATGCCAGCACCGACAACACGATGACAGTGGCCCGGGAGCTAGGGCTCACGGTGGTCCGGCACGAGGTCAACAGGGGCTACGGCGGCAACCAGAAGACCTGTTACCGGACGGCCCTTGGGTTGGGGGCCGACATCGTCGTGATGGTGCACCCCGACTACCAGTACTCGCCGCGGCTCGTCCCGGCAATGGCGGCGATGATCGCCTACGGGGAGTACGACTTCGTCCTCGGCTCCCGGATCCTGACCCAGAGCGCGGTCTCGCGGGGGATGCCAAGGTACAAGTACCTCTCCAACCGTGCACTCACGTTGACCGAGAACCTGGTGCTGCGCCAGAAGCTATCCGAGTACCACACGGGGCTCCGCGCCTATAGCCGGGAGCTGCTCACCTCGATTCCTCTGGACCGCAACTCCGAAGACTTCGTGTTCGACAACCAGATCATCGCCCAGGCGATGGCGGCCGGCGCCCGGATCGGTGAGGTCTCCTGCCCGACCCGGTACAACGCCGATGCCTCCTCGATCGGCCTGGCTCGCAGCATCCGCTACGGCCTTGGGGTGCTGCGCACCGCGGCCGAGTACAGGGCCCACAAGTCGGGCAGGCGGTCGTTCCCGTACCTCGAGGTGACACCGCTCTCGCGGGCGCGTCCGGCGGCCTCCGCGGTCGGGATCGGGGCATAGCCGGCAATGGCACACGATGCTCTCCAGGCCGGTTCGGAGGCCGACCTCCCGCCGGCGCGGGCGCCGCGGTGCGCGTGGTGCGGCGCTCGCGCGCGGCCGGTGCCGAACCGGCTTGCCTTGTGCGACAGCTGCGGTGCCGGGACGACCTTCCCGCCGCCGGATGACGCCGAGCTCCAGGGCGCCTACGCAGGCTTCTACAGGCCAGCCTCGGGGCGGTTCTCCGGAGGCGCCGACAGGCTCCTGCGCCGCACACGGGGTCTGCTCGCCAAGCGCCTCGATCGTCGATCGCCGCCAGGACCGATTCTCGACGTCGGCTCCGGCGATGGAGCCCTGTTGGACGCACTGGCCGCGCGCGGCCGAGCCGCCGTCGGCCTCGAGCGGGGTGAGCAGGCGGCACACGCCGGCACGGAGGTAAAGCCGGTGGAGCTTGTCGACTTCGACGAGCGGCCGGGGACGTGGGCGGCGGTGGTCTTCTGGCATTCGCTCGAGCATCTGCGTGAGCCGCGCGCCGCCGTGACTCACGCCGCGTGGCTGCTGGCTCCAGATGGGATTGTGGTCGTGGCGGTTCCGAACCTTTCCAGCTGGCAGGCTCGGTGTCTGGGTAGCCGCTGGCTTGCGCTCGACCTCCCGCGGCACCTCGTCCATTTACCGGCAGCAGCGCTGCTCGACGGCCTTCGCGAGTGCGGCCTGAGGGTCGAGCGCGTCAGCTACTGGCGCGGCGGCCAGGTGCTTTTCGGCTGGCTCGACGGGATCGTGTCGATGCTGCCTGGCCAGCCGAGCCTGTACGACGCGATTCGACAGTCCGAGGCAAGATCGAAACCCGTGACCCCAACGCGCCGGGCGTTCACACTCCTCGCAGCCGTCGCGCTGACCCCACTCGCGGCGGTCCTGTCCACCGCAGAGGTCCTCGCCGGGGCCGGCGGAACCGTCTACGTCGAAGCCCGGCGGGCCTGATACGGCACACGCGCGCGGCGCTTCAGCTCTCCGCGGGCGCCGGCGCGGGCCGGGGACGCGAGGGCTCGACCCGCAGCAGGCGGGCCGGCCGCTCCGGCAACCACCAGTTCCAGCGCCCGAATAGCGACACGACCGCGGGGACGAGCAGCGCCCGGATGAGCGTCGCGTCGAGCAGGATGCCCGCGGCGAGCCCGGTGGCGAACACCTTGACGTCGGTCTGCGGTCCCGAGGCCATCGAGACGAAGGCGAGGAACAGGATGAGCGCCGCGCTTGTCACGAGCCGGCCGGTGCGCCCGATGCCGCGGACGACGGCGATGTCGGTCGAGCCGGTGGCGTCGTACTCCTCGCGCATGCGCGAGAGGATGAACACCTCATAGTCCATCGAGAGGCCGAACAGGAACGCGAACACCATCAGCGGGATCCATGAGGTGATCGAGTGCGTGGCGGCGATCCCCCACAGCAGGTTGGAGCCATGGCCCTCCTGCCAGATGAGGGTGATGACACCCCAGGCCGCGGCCACGCTGATGACATTGAGGACGACCGCCTTGAACGGCAGCAACAGCGACCGGAAGGCCCGCGCGAGGAGCAGGAAGGTGAGCACCGCGATCACCGCGATCATCACGGGGAAGCTCCCGTAGATCGCCGAGACGAAGTCGGCGTTCTCCGCGCCGATCCCGCCGACGCGCACCTGCGGCGAGACGGCGTGGGCGGCGACCCGCACCCGGTCGATCGTGTCGCGGCCCGCCGTGCTCGAGCCGTCGGCGTGGGCGAGCGCCTCGACGATCGCCGTGCCGTCCCGCTGCCACCCGGCGCCGACCGGCGCGACCGCGCCCTGCACCCCGGCGACGCCGCGGACCGCACCGGCGACCTGCTGGGCCTGGGACCCAGATCCGCTGAGGATCTCGATCGGCTCGAGGACCCCGGCACCGATGCCCGCGCGCTCGAGCGAGACGAGGCCGGCCCGAGCGCTGCCCTGGTGGGCGAGCGTGTCGAGGTTGGCCGAGCCGGGCTGCAGCGAGGTGGCGGCGATGACGAGCACGGCGAGCACGGCGATCGCCGCCCCGGCCGCGGCCCAGCGGCCGCGGGCGACGAACCGCGCCCAGCCCGTCCACGACCGGCTCGCGCGGTCGTCGCTGCGGACGTGCGGCCAGTCGAGCCGGGGCCCGATCGTGGCCAGGACGATCGGAAGCAGCGTGATGGCCACGACGACGCTGACGAGCGGGATGAGCATCCCGGCGAAGCCGATCGACCGCAGGAAGGGCAGCGGGAGCACGATCATCGCGAGCAGCCCGACGGCCACCGTCGTGCCGCTGAACACGACGGCGCGGCCCGCCGTCGCCATCGCCCGGATGACCGCTTCGTCGCCTTCAAGCCCGTGCGCGCGCTCCTCGCGCCAGCGGACGACGACGAACAGCGAGTAGTCGATCGCCACCCCGAGGCCGATGAGCGCCACGAGGAACTCGACGATCATCGACACGTCGGCCACCGCGGTCACCCCCCACAGCAGCAGGAAGGTCGTCATGATCGACACCACGGCCATGATGATCGGCACGAAGGCGAGCAGCGAGGCGAACACAAAGGCGAGCACGACGAGCGCGCCGAGGCCACCGAGCATGGACTCGAGCAGGACGCCGGGACCACCACCGCCACCGGTCTGATTCTGGAGCGCGTCGACGCCGGTCACCCGGACCGGAGCGCCGGCGACGGTCATCGCCGCGAGCGCCGCGGTGGCCGTCTTCGCCGCCCGAGTGTTGTTGCCGAAGGCCTCGTTGTCGGGGTGCGGGAAGGCGAGCACGAACGTAGTGCGCCCGTCGGCGGAGACGAACGCGCGATTGCCGGTCGAGGCGTAGGAGGCGGTCCGGACCGCGGGCAGGGCGTGCTGCAGGGTGGCCTCGATCCGCAGCAGCCCGGCGCGGACGCCGGGCGAGGCGACCGTCTCGCCGGCCGGCAGGCTGACGACGGGGACGAGCGGCGCGTTACGCCCGCCCTGGTGATAGACGCGCAGGATGCGGTCGTTGGTGGTGAAGCCCTCGCGCCCGGGGACGCTGAACTTCGTGCTGAAGGCCCCGACCGAGGACCCGATCGTCGCCATCCCGACGACGGTGATCAGCACCCAGCCCAGGCTGACCAGTCGCTTGTGGGCGAGAACCCAGCGCGTAATCGCGGTCATCATCGTGCGGCACTCCCTCTGCTCTCTGGGCCCGTCTCCCGCGCCCATCATTTGCCGTCCGCATCATTTGTATCATAAACTATTTTGCTTCGCCACCATCGGCTAGAATGATGGTTCACGATGCCCGAGCCAACGACAGGCCACCCGGTCCTCCACCAGGCCCTGTCGCGGCACACCGGCTTCCTCATCAGCCGGGTGGGCACGATGGCCCAGCGACGCTTCGCCGAACGGATGGAGACGCTCGGGCTGACGACGCGGATGTGGGGAGCGCTCAACGTCCTCGACGCTGAGGGCGCGATCACGCAGCACGCCCTGTGCCGCGGGGTGGGCATGGACCCGAGCTCGATGGTCGCGACGCTCGACGAGCTCGAGGCCAAGGGCATGGTGCAGCGGCGCCAGCATCCGACCGACCGCCGGGCCCACGCCTTGCACCTGACCGCCAAGGGCCGGCGGACGCTCGCCGCCGGGCGCGAACTCGCCCGTCTCTCCCAGGAGGAGCTGCTCGCGCCGCTGTCCGCGGACGAGCGCACGGCGCTGCACGATCTGCTGTTGCGGGTCGCCACCGGGGGCCCGGAGCTGGGCGGACCGCCGCCGGCGTAGCTCCGGGCCGGGGGCTCAGGTCGGGCCCGGGGGCTCGGGCCGGGCAGGGCGCTCAGGCCGGAGCCCGGACGACGGCCGTGGGGGCGCGCACTTCGTCCTCCTCGGTCACGCGCGCGCCGACGGCGAGCGCCGCGCCGATCCCGAGCAGCGCCCAGCTCACCGGATCCTCGAGGAAGTCGGCGTAGAGCATCGTGTGGAACACGAGCGCGAGGAAGGCGGCGCCGACCGCGGCTCGCGCCGGATCGCCCCGTGCGCCGCGGATGAGCGCGAGCAGCCCGACGAGCACGAGCGCGACGTACACGACGAGCCCGATCAGCCCCTGCTCGGCGCCGATCGTCACCGGGATCGTGTGCGAGGCCGACAGCGTCTGCGCGGTGCCGGGATGGCGGTCGCGGTACTCGTTGACGAACGAGCCCGACCCGTACCCCCACAGCGGCCGGTCCCCGAACATGCTGATGCCGCCGGTGACGAGGTTCGCGCGCCCGCTCGAGGCGCCGTTGAGACCCTGGTTGAGACCGAACGTCGTCGGCGAGGCGAGGATCGCCGCCAGGCCGACGACGACGACCACCACCGCGGTGAGCACGACCGGCCACACCTTCCAGCGCAGGGCGGCGAGCGTCCCGAGGCCGACGAGCAGCGCACCGAGGCTCGAGCGCGACAGCGTCAGCACGAGCCCGCCCCACAGCACGGCGAGGACGACGGTGGCCGCGATCTGCTCGCGGCGGCGCTCGTCGTAGAGGAGCACCGCGGCGACGATGACCATCACGAGGGCGAGGAACCGGCCGAAGATGTCCGGGTCGAAGAACACCGAATTGACGGTGAAGTACGCGTGGACATCGTTGGCCGCGATCAGCTTCGGATTGAGGAACAGCGTCTTCGTCTCGAACTCGGCGAAGCCGACGGCGGCGAACAGCAGGGCGAGCCCGACGAGGACGAACAGGCACGTGCGCAGCAGCTCCGGGGACCAGCGCAGCCGCCGGAGCAGCCCGTAGAGCAGGGTGAACGGCACATAGAAGAACACCATCTGCTGCAGCGCCTTCTCGAAGCCGTTCGAGTACATCGCCTGCACGGCGTAGAGCACGACGTAGAGGGCGAGCAGGCGCTCGAGCCAGCGCACGTCGGTGATCGACGCCCGGCGCGGCCGCGGCCGCTCGGCGGCCGGCAGGTCACGGTGGTCGATCTCCGCGCTGCCGCCGCGCAGCGTCGGGACGATCCAGGCCAGCGCACCGGCGGCGACGACGAGGTACAGCGGCACGAGCAGGTTCGACGTCGTGCCCCCGGCCTGGATCGGGACGCGGAAGGGCAGCGCGAGGACGGCGAGCGGCGCGAGCAGCCAGGGCCGGCGGTCGATCAGGTAGGCGAGACCGCCCACTGCGCCGAGCGCGACGACCGCGCCGACCGCGGCGGGCAGCGGGTGGCGGTGGACGAGGCCGAGCTGCGGCGAGTGCCAGATGTCGGCGAGCAGCAGCAGCGGAGCGAGGATGAGCGCGCCGGTCGTGGCCAGCGCGCGCGCTCGCGAGGTCCCGCCGAGCAGTGACGCCGCGGCCAGCAGCGCGACGAGGACGACCCCGAGCTTCGGGAGCGGCCCACTGAGAGCTGCAAACGCGGTCACCGGCCGACAGGGTAAACAACGCAGCAACGGCGATCCTCTACCCTCTCGGCCCATGTCTCCCGGCAAGCTCGCGGTGGCCGCCGGGCTGCTCGCGATTGGGCTCTCGGCGTGCGGCAGCACGACCAAGCCCCTCGCCGGCTCGGCCACAAACTCGACGACAACCGTTCATGCGCGCGGCCGCGTCGACGATCCGCGCACGACGCACATCAAGTGCCTGCGCGCGGCCGGCGTGCCGGTCGTCCGCGTCGGCCAGACCGGACTGAGGGCCGGAACCGGTACGGGCACGGTGACCGTGACCTTCGAACCGACCTCGGGCGCGGCCCAGGACCAACAGATCCGCGACGCCGAGCAGGGCGCGGAGGTGATCGGCAGCGCGCTGCTGTATCCCAACCAGGCCTCCGACAGCGAGCTGAAGACGATCGAGGCGTGCATCGCGGTCGGCGTCTCCGGCTGACCACGGCGTCAACTCCACGTAACCTCGTCCCGCCTGCGAACGTAGTGGTCACAAGCGCCCTCTAGAATGGGCGCGCGATGCCCGCGTCCCCGCGGGCTATTCGTGTGTCCGCCGCCCGTCGCGCCTCCGACGCGCGCGGCTCCCAAGGAACTTCTTTGCCCCCCTCGACCGCAGAGCTGACTGCGCCCTCCGCAGCCCCGTCCGGCAGAGCCCCTGCCGGCGGCCTCATGGATCGCCTGTTCGGCGGCCCGCGCTTCTACATCACGCTCACGGTCATCGCGCTGATCATCGGCGCGATCTCGCTGGTCATTCCCTCGACGCCGAGCTATGACCCGTGGGCCTGGCTCGTGTGGGGCCGGGAGATCGTCCACCTCAAGCTGCACACCACCGGCGGCCCGTCGTGGAAGCCGCTGCCGATGATCTTCACAACGCTGTTCGCCCCGTTCGGCAAAGCGGCTCCCGATCTCTGGCTCGTCGTCGCCCGGGCCGGGGCGGTCATGTCGGTGGCGATGGTGTTCAAGCTGTGCGTGCGCTTCACCCGCCAGCTCGGGCCCCAGCTCGCCGACGGGGCACGTCGCAGCGAGTGGCTGGCCGCGCTCGCGCCGGCGCTGCTCGCCGGCCTCATCGCCGCCGTCGGCCTGGCCTTCACCGGCGGCTACATCAGCGACAACGCGCTCGGCTACTCCGAGGGGCTGATGACCGCGTTCGTGCTGATCGCGGTCGAGCGCCACCTCGACGGCCACCCCCGCCAGGCGTTCGCGATCGGCTTCTTCGCCGCCCTCGACCGGCCCGAGGTGTGGCTGTTCTGGGGTCCGTACGGCCTGTGGCTGTTCTGGAAGGACGCGGGGGCGCGCAAGCTCGTCATCGGCCTGTTCCTGCTCATCCCGGTGCTGTGGTTCCTGCCCGAGTACTGGGGCTCGGGTCACTTCCTGCGCGGCGTCAATCGCGCGCAGCATCCTCGCTCCAACAGCCCCGCCTTCGCGCACTGCCCGTTCTGCTCCGAGCTCGTCGACCACGCCTGGCCCGGCGTCCTGCTGCGGATCAAGATCGCCGCGGTGCTCGCGGCCGGCACCTCGCTGTTCCTGCTCTGGAAGGCCAACCGGGGCCGCTCACGCCCGAGCATCGAGGGGCCACGTGAGCACGCGATGGCGGGCATCATCCTCGCCGGGGCGCTCGGGCTCGGCTGGTGGGTCGTCATCTCGATCATGACCCAGGCCGGGTTCTCCGGCAATAACCGCTACCTCGTGCTCGGGGCCGCGCTCGTCGACATCGCCGGGGGCGTCGGCTGGGGCTGGGCCGCGCTCGGCCTCGCCGGCCTGGTCGCCCGCGCGCGCCACCGCGACCAGAGCGAGGGAGCGACCGGATCGGCCTCGGGGGGCCAGCTGCGCACCGTGTTCAGCGTCGGCCTGCTCACCCTCGTCTTCATCTTCCTGCCGAACTTCGTCGGCAACAACCTCATCGACATCCAGCGCACCCATCGGGCGCTCGTCTACCAGGCGCATCTCCGCGAGGACGCCGCGCGCGCGGTCGCCGATCTCGGCGGACCGAAGGCCGTGCTCCGCTGTGGCACGGTGATGACCGAGGGCTTCCAGGTGCCGATGCTCGCCTGGACGCTCGGCGTGCACACGGTCGACGTGCAGGCCTCCCCGCTGCCCGGCGGGGAGCTGCCGCCCGCCCCGAATGTGATCTTCCAGACCCGGGCTCAGCGCAAGTCCCATCTGCTGCCCGTGGTCAGGGCGTGGAAGGAGGTCCCGTACGTGCGGGTCGCCCACGTCCGCACCTTTAGGGTCTTTGAGCATTGCGGTTCTAACCTCCCCGCGAGCTGATGGCCACCGTCGCCGCACCGCCCCGCCGTCCCGCCGTCCCCGACGTCGACCTCCACCTCCCGGACCGGCTCGCCCGGCTGCCGAAGTGGCTCGTCGCCGGCACCTTCGTCGTCCTGCTCACCGCCCTGTCGGGGTTCCTGCGCACGCGCTACATCGGCGGCCAGTTCTGGATGGACGAGGCGCTGTCGGTCGGCATCGCCTCCCACCCCCTCGCCGCGATCCCGGGCGTCCTGCGCCACGACGGCTCGCCCCCGCTGTTCTACGTGCTGCTCCACATCTGGATGAGCGTGTTCGGCAACAGCGAGGCCGCGACCCACGCGATGTCGCTCACCTTCGGGCTGCTCACCATCCCGATCGGGATGTGGGCGGGCTGGAGCCTGTTCGGCGAGCGCGCCGGATACATGGCGGCGGTTCTGTTCGCGTTCAGCTCGTTCCTCACCGAGTACAGCCAGGAGACGCGGATGTACTCGCTGATGGGCCTGCTCGGCCTGCTCGGGGCGGCTGCCTTCCTGCACGCGTTCGTGTTCCGACGGCGGCGGTATCTGATCCTGTTCGCGGTCGCCCAGGCGCTGATGCTCTACACCCACGCCTGGGGGATCTTCTTCGGCGTCGGCGCGGTGGTCGCCCTGATCCCGGTGGTCAAGGCGAGCGACGACCGCCGGGGCGTCATCCGTGACGCCGTGATCGCCTTCGTCGGGGCGGGCGTCCTGTTCCTGCCCTGGTTGCCGAACTTCCTCTACCAGGCCTCACACACCGCGGCGCCGTGGGACTCCGCGCCGCGCTTCGGCGCCCCGGTCCAGCTCTCACGCGACCTGCTCGGCGGCGACCGGGTCGCGGTCGCGCTGCTGATCGGCGCGGTCATCGGCCTCGTCGAGATGTTCAAGCGTGGGGCCGAGTCGACCCGGCTGCGGACGGCGACGGTCGTGCTGATCGTGATGCCCGCCGCGACGCTCGCGCTCGCCTGGCTCGCGTCGCAGATCACCCCCGCGTGGGTGTCACGCTACTTCGCCCCGACGCTGGGCGCGATCCTGCTGCTCGCCGCGCTCGGCCTCTCACGCGCGCGGATCGTCGGCTGGGTCGTGCTCGCGATGTGCGTCGTGTTCCTGGCCAACCCGGCCTCGTTCTCCCCCAAGTACAAGAGCGACATGCGCGATGTCGCCGGCGAGATGGCGCCGCTCCTGCATCCCGGCGATCTCGTCGTCGTCACCCAGCCCGAGCAGGTGCCGCTCGCCTGGTACTACCTGCCCGGCGGGCTGCAGTACGCCAACACGATCGGCGCGGTGCGCGACCCTCGCTACATGGAGTGGGTCGACGCCCTCACGCACCTGCAAAACGCCTCCCCACAGCAGACGGTCGGGCCGCTCGTTGCTAGTCTCAAACCCGGCCAACAGCTACTGTTCGTGCGCCCGATGACCGAAGGGGCGCAGAGCTGGGAGGCGCCGTGGACGATGTTGGTACGTCGGCGCTCTGCCCAATGGGGAGCGATCCTCGCGGCCGACCGGAACCTCGTGCCGGTGGCCTGGGCACCACACAACTACCACGGCGCCTGCTGTGTGGCCGACACCGCCGTCCTCTACAAAAAGGTCGCGTGAATCTTCGACATGAGCAACACATCTCCCCAGACTGAGCCCGCCAAGGGCGCGGATATCACTCCTGATCACCCCGTCGTCGTCCTCGGTGGAGGACCGGCCGGTCTCACGGCCGGGTACCTCCTCGCCAAGGAGGGCAAGTCGGTGATCGTGCTCGAGTCGACCGACCAGGTCGGCGGGATCGCCCGCACCGAGATCCGCGACGGCTATCGCTTCGATCTCGGCGGCCACCGCTTCTTCACCAAGGTCAAGGAGGTCGATGACCTCTGGCACGAGATCATGAAGGAGGAGTTCCTCAAGCGCCCGCGGCAGAGCCGCATCTACTGGCGGCGGAAATTCCTCGACTATCCCCTCCAGGGGATGGACGTGATCAAGAAGCTCGGACCGTGGGAGCTGTTCCTCTGCGGCATGTCCTATCTGTGGGCGGCGATCAAGCCCAAAGGCCGCGAGGACACCTTCGAGGAGTGGGTCTCCAACCGCTTCGGCAAGCGCCTGTTCAATCACTTCTTCAAGGCCTACACCGAGAAGGTGTGGGGCGTCTCGACCTCGGAGATCCGTGCCGAGTGGGCGGCCCAGCGGATCAAGGGCCTGTCGTTCTTCAGCGCCGCCAAATCGGCCTTCTTCGGCAACAAGGGCGACGAGATCAAGTCGCTCATCGGCGAGTTCAACTACCCCCGCTTCGGCCCCGGCCAGATGTGGGAGCAGATGATGTCCGACATCCGCGAGCGCGGCGGCGAGGTGCGGCTCAACGCCCCCGTCACGCGCCTGCGCACCGACCCGGCCACCGGCAAGATCCTCGAGGTCGTGGCCGGCGGCGAGACGCTCACCCCGTCCTACGTCATCTCCTCGCTGCCCCTGCGCACGACGGTCGGCATCGCCGAGCCCGAGGCGCCGGCCAACGTGCGTGACGCCGCCCGCGGACTGCGCTACCGCGACTTCCTCACCGTGCTGCTCGTGCTCAGCGAGAAGAACATCTTCCCGGACAACTGGATCTACATCCACGAGCCCGACGTCCAGGTCGGGCGCATCCAGAACTTCCGCTCGTGGAGCCCGTGGATGGTCCCCAACGACGAAGACGGGTCGATCGGGCTCGAGTACTTCTGCTTCGAGGGCGACGAGCTGTGGGACATGGACGACGACAAGCTCGTCAAGCTCGCCACTGACGAGCTCGTCCACATCGGCCTCGCCCGCCCGGACATGGTCAAGCGTGGCTTCGCCGTGCGCGTCCACAAGGCGTACCCGATCTACGACGCCGAGTACAGCGAGCGGGTGGCGACAATCCGCGAGTGGCTCCAGACGGTGCCCAACCTCGTCCAGGTCGGGCGCAACGGTCTGCACCGCTACAACAACTCCGACCACTCGATGCTCACCGCGATGCGGGCGGTCGACAACATCCTGCTCGGCACCCACCACGACATCTGGGCGGTCAACGCCGAGAGCGTCTACCACGAGGAGCATCAGGAGCCCGAGCAGCCGTACAAGAACCCTCCAGCGACCAAGGCGATGGAGCAACCGCTGGCCTCGGAGCACTAGTCTCGGTGCGCGGTCGGCGGTCGGTCGGCGGTCGGCGTCTGTGCGCGGCGATCGCGACACTACTCGTGCTCGGCTGCCTGCCCGCCCCGGCGCTCGCCGCCACGACGAGCAGCCCCTTCAGCCCCGGTGTGCCTCAGTCGACGACCGCGACGGCGACCGGCAACACCGGGACGGCGATCACGACGGTCGGGACGTCGACGTCTTCCTCGGGCAGCGGCCTGAGCAGCGGCACCGCGCTCGCCATCGGCATCGGCGCGATCGCCCTCATCGGCGGCATCTCGTTCTACATCTGGTACGACGCCCGGCGCCGGGCCCCGGTCCGGGCCCACGCCGCCGCCGCGACCCGTCCCAACGTGCCCGGCTCCAAGCGGACCAAGCCCCGCAAGCTGAGCGCGGCCGAGAAGCGCCGGCGCAAGCGCGGGCGGGCTAAGTAGCGAGCTCCGCGGCCGCGGTTTCGGCGCGCACCGGTGCCATCACCGCCTCGAGCCGCACCGGGATCCCGTTGAGGCGGGCCATCCCCGCGAGCCGCTCGAGGTCCGCCGGCTCGGCCGAGGCGAGCAGGTTGATGTTGACCCCGCCCGCAGCCGCCGCCGTGCGCCAGCCGCCGCGGTGACCCCAGCCGTGCGGCACGGCCACCGTCCCCGGTCCGACCTCGTCGCTCACCCGGGCCGGCAGCTCGACCGCGCCATGGGCGGAGACGAGCCGGCACGGCGCGCCGTCCTCGATCCCCGCCGCGGCGGCGTCGGCGGGGTTGACGCGCGCAGCATGCTGCCGGTCGCCCTGCATCAGCTTCGGCGCGTTGTGCATCCACGAGTTGTGGGACCGGAGCTCCCGCAGGCCGATCAGCCGCAGCGGGAAGCTGTCGGCCTCATGCGCCTCGGCCGTGCTCGCCCCCACCTCGGCGCTGAGGGCGGCGACCTCCGCGGCGATCGTCGCCTGCGCGAGGTGGACGCGCTTGTCCTTATGGAACACCTTCTTGGCCAGGACGGCGGTCGGGTGGTGCTCGCCGAGCACGGCACCGTGGGGCCGGTCCCTGAGGCGCCCGAGGCTGAGGCCGCCGCGACGGAAGCCGAACAGGTCGCCCCGGGGCCCGAGCCGCAGCCCGAGGTCGATCAGCCGCCGCGGCGAGATCCTGACCCCGAGGCGCCCGAGGGCGCGCAGCGGCCAGGCGCTCGCCGGCGTCTTGCCGAGCCGGCGCGAGAGCGCGTCGATGATCTCCCACTCCTGCCGGGCCTCGCCCCGCGGCGCGAGCACCGGCTCGGTCCACTGCACGAACGGCGTCGTGTAGAAGGTGAGGAAGGCGATCGGGAAGTCCTCGCGCTCGAGGAATGTGGTCGCCGGCAGCACGTAGTCGGCGTGCCGGCTTGTATCGGTGACGTACAGGTCTATCGCCACCATCAGCTCGAGCCCGCCCAGCGCCGCCTCGAGCTCCTCGCCGTCGGGCACGGACAGGACCGGGTTGCCCGCGGAGACGAAGAACGCGCGGATCTGGCCAGGTCCCGGCGTCGTCATCTCCTTGGCCATGAGCGCGGCGGGGAACGTCCCGAGCACGTCCGGGAAGCCGCCCACGCGCGAGCGCGCCGCGTCGTAGCTGTCGGCCCCGAGCCGGTGGAGCAGATCCTCGATCTGGATCGGCCCGGTCCCGAAGATCGCGCCGCCCTCGCGATCGAGGTTGCCGGTGACGAGGTTGAGCGCGTCGAGCAGGAAGCTGACGAGCGTCCCGTGGCGGCCGAGACACGAGCCGGTCCGTCCGTAGACCGCGGCCCGGGGCGCCGCGGCGAGGTCCCGGGCGAGCGCGCGGACGTCGGCGGCGGGGATGCCGGTGAGCGCCTCGGTGGCCTCGGGCGGGTGCGGCGCGGCGATCCGCCCGAGCACGTCGGCGCCGTCTGCCTGCGCAGCGATCGCCGCGCGGTCCTCGAGGCCCTCGGCGAAGATCACCTCGAGCATCGAGAGCAGCAGCCAGGCGTCGCCGTCGGGCCGGATGGGTACGTGCTCGAAGGCCCGCGCGGTCTCCGATCGGCGCGGGTCGACGACGACGACACGGCCGCCGCGGCCGGTGATCGCGTGGAGGCTGTCGCGGATCCGCGGCGAGGAGAGGACACTGCCGTGCGAGACGAGCGGGTTGGCCCCGACGACGAGCAGGAAGTCGGTCCGCGCGAGGTCGGGGATCGGTACGAGCAGCGGCGACCCGTAGAGCATCGCGCTCGCGGCGAAGCGGTTGTTGACGTCCTGCGAGCCCGCGCTGTACAGGTTCGGCGAGCCGACGGCGTCCATGAAGCCCTTGACCCACAGCGGGTGGGAGTACGAGAACGCCGACGGGTTGCCGAAGTACCAGCCGAGCGCCGCCGGGCCGTCGCGGTCGAGAATCGTCCGCAGGCGGGCGGCGATGTCGTCGAGCGCCTCGTCCCACGACACCGGCTCGAAGCTGCCGTCGGGCCGGCGCCGGAGCGGGTGGGTGACGCGGTCGGGGTCGTTCTGGACCTCGGTCATGGCGATCCCCTTCGGGCAGGCAAAGCCGCGTGAGAGCGGGTGCTCGGGGTCAGGACGCAGCTTGACGACCCGCTCGTCCTGCACCGTCGCCACCAGCCCGCACAGCGGCTCGCAGATCCGGCAGAAGGTGACGCGTTCCTCGCTGGCCATGCGACCTCGTTTCTCGTCCCGGGGGCGGCCGGCCGGTGATCGGACCGGACGCGGGGAATCCTAACCCTCACGGCTCGGCGGCCGCGAGCGTCCGCATCGTGCGACGCGCCCGCAGCAGCTGGCGCTCGACCGTGCGGGGCGTGCAGCCCGCGGCCGCCGCGGTCTCGGCATAGCTGAGCCCGAGGGAGTGCAGCCACAGCAGCCGCCGCTGACGATCGGGGAGCTGTGAAGCGAGCCCGATCTTCTCGCGGCGCGCGAGGACCTCGTCCGCGCCCACGCACACGCGCGTGCCGGCGACGACGCCCTCGCCGAGCTCCTCGATCAGCAGCTCGAGCGACAGCTCCCGGCCCTCCCGGCGGACGAGTCGGCACGCCTCATGGACGGCTGTGGCGACAAGCCACCGCAGCGCAGCCTCGCGGCGGACGTGTGCCGCGCGGAAGGCGAGCCGGCTCCAGGCGAACGCGCACGCATCCTCGATCACCACCTCCGGCGCGTCGACCCCGCCGCGGACGATCTGCTGGACCCGCCGGGCGAGCGCGCGGTACAGCGCATCGATGCCCTCGAGCCCGATGGCGTCGGCCGGTCGGCCTCCGGACGCGTCGGACGCTGACGACATGACCCCTCCTTCGTTGAACAATTTTGAGACTAATTTGATGCAGTTGAGCCTTGCGAACCGGCAGATTACCGTCTAGCTTGCTTAGCGTCAATTAGTTTCAATTAGAGTCAAGAGGCCCGACATGCTCCGCGCCATCACACCGCCGGGAGCGACCCCGCTCGTCCCGGGAGCGACCCCGTTTGCCGTCACCGCCCATCCGAACCTCACGAGCCTTCCGGGCAGCAACGTGCTTCAGCAGCTCATCAATGGGGCGGAGGCGTGGGCCCTGGCGATCGCGCTCCTGGGGGCGTTCATCGGCGCCGGGCTGTGGGCGGTCGCGTCCCACACGCACAACCATCACTACGCGGCGCGAGGCCGGATGGCCGCGCTCGTGTCGGGGGCGGCGGCGCTGATCGTCGGCGCGGCGCCCGGGCTGATCAACTTCTTCCAGCACCTGGGGACGACGGCGAAATGACGCGCGAGCTGTCTCGGTGCGCCCTGGTGCGCGGGCGTCGGTGCGCGGTCCGGGTCGCCGTCCTCGCCGCCGTGGCCTGGGCCGCCGCCGGCGCGCTCCACGCCCCGCCCGCCTCGGCCCTCAATCCCCTGGGGCCGATCTGCGGCGCCGCGGGCTGGGTGAGCGGCATCGCCGGCAAGGCCTGCAATGTCGTCCAGCACGGCGGCAAGCTGATCGGGGCCGGCAGGAAGCTGCTCGGCGGACACCTCGGCTCGGCGGCCAAGACCCTGCTCGGGAGCGGGAGCTCGGGACCGAGCACGGGTCAGGTCATCGGCCTCGCGGCGCTCGTCGCCTGGGTGACCGGCGGCGCCAGGGCCGCACTCAGCGAGACGGCGACGGTGCTCGATCGCACCACCCGGCCACAGCTCGGCACGACCTGGTTCTCCTCGACCTACTGGCGCATGGCCGGCATCTCCGCGCTGCTGACCCTGCCGTTCCTGTTCGCCGCGGCGATCCAGGCGCTCCTGCACTCCGACCTCACGCTCCTGCTCCGCGCCGCGCTCGGCTACCTGCCTCTGTCGATGCTCGCGGTCGGCATCGCGGCGCCGCTCACGATGCTGCTGCTCGCCGCCTCCGATGAGATGTCCTCGATCATCTCGTCGGCCGCGGGCCAGGCCGGGGGACACTTCCTCGCCCAGCTCGGACGCTACACAGGGATCCTCAGCCTGGTCGCGCGCTCGCCGTTCCTCGTGTTCCTCATCGGCCTGCTGACCGCTGCCGGCGCGATCGTCCTGTGGGTCGAGATGCTCATGCGCCAGGCGGCGATCTACATCGTCGTACTGATGCTGCCGCTCGCGTTCGCGGCCCTCGTCTGGCCGGCGCGACGGGTGTGGGCGGTTCGCGCCGTCGAGTTGCTCATCGCGCTGATCCTCTCGAAGTTCGTGATCGTCGCCGTGCTGTCCCTCGGCGGGACGGCACTCGGCCGCGGAGGCGGGATCGGCGGCGGCATGCTCGCCGGCCTCGTCCTTGTGCTGCTCGGGACCATCGCGCCGTGGGCGCTGCTCAAGCTGCTGCCCATCACCGAGCTGGCCAGCGGAGCGGCCGGCCACCTGCGCTCCGAGATACCGCGAGTGGTCCCAGTGCACGCCGCGCTCGATCGCCACGCGGGCGGCGCCGGCGAGTGGGCGACCGCGGTGGCCACCCGGATGCGGCTCGCGGCCGCCGAGACCGCCGACGGGGCGCGGGGCGCGACCGTGGACGGCGCACCCGCTGAGGTCGCGCCGGAGGACCTCGCGCCTGTCGATGGTCAACCCGTTGAGGTCGCGCCCGAGGACGTCGCGCCTGTCGATGGTCGACCCGCCGAGGTCGCGCCCGAGGACGTCGCGCCTGTCGATGGTCGACCCGCCGAGACTCCGCGCGCCGAGACCTCGCGCGCCGCAACCCCGAGTCCCGAGGCCGATGCTCCCGAGGGCGACGGCACGCCGTCCACGAGCGACACCTCCGAGCTCGACGAGCTCCGCGAGCGAACCCGTCACACCATGATCATCGGGCCACCCGAGCCACCCGCGCCACCCGGGCTACCTGAGCCCGCCGAGCCCGCCGAGCCGCCCGAGCCCCCGGCGGACGCGGACCCGCTCCCACCCGTGGACCACGACCCGCTGCCGCCCGCCGACCCCGGCGAGGATCCGCTGTGAGCCGCGAGCCACTCCTCTACCGCTTCGGCCCGCTCGAGCGCCGCGGCCTCTTCGGCCCGGTCCGCGCCGGGCAGGTCGCGACCCTGGCGGCAGGCGCGATCGTCGCGATCGCCGTGCTCGACGGGTCCCCCGACGTGACCGGCACGCTTGCCGCGACCGCGCTGTTCGCGATGGCCGTCGCCGTCTCGCTGATCCCGCTCGGCCGCCGCACGCTCCAGGAATGGGTCCCGCTGCTGCTCGCCTTCCTCGCACGCCGACTGAGTGGCCACGGAACCTTCCGCTCCGCGGTGCCAAAGCTCGGCGCCCGCCTGGCGCTCGAGGCTGCGCCCACGCAGTCGCCCGCCAGCCCCGGGTCGCCGTCGCGCTCCGCTCCGCCATCTCCCCCACCCGACCCGCCGCCCGCGCTGCGCGGCGTGCGCATCGCCGAGACCGATTACCGCGGGCGCCCGCTCGGGATGCTCGTCGAGCGCCGGGGCCGGCGCCTCACCGCGGTGCTCGCCTGCCGGGTGCTGTCGTTCTCGCTGCTGGACCCCGAGGCGCAGGAGCGACGGCTCGCTCGCTGGGGGCTCGTGCTCTCCGGCTCCGCGGACACCGCGATCCGTCGCATCGGCTGGATCGAGCGCACCACGCCCGCCCAGGGCGACGAGCTCGCCCGGTGGCTGCACGCCGAGCGCGATCCGGCGATCCCGCTGCGGGGAGCGCCGATGATCGATTCCTACCTCGAGCTCATCAGCACCACGACCCGCGTCACCCAGGAGCACGAGGTGCTCGTCGCCGTGCAGGTCGAGGCCCCGCGCGTCCGTGGCCGTGGAGCAGATGCCGTCGGTCAGGCCCTGGTCGACGAGGCCGAGCGGGTCGCGCAGGGCCTTGAGGCCGCCGAGGTCACCGTGCTCGGGGCGCTCAGCGCACTCCAGCTCGGGCGGGCCCTACGGACGGCGTTCGACCCCTTCGCCGCCGGCGAGCTCGCCGTGCTCGAGGCGGCCGACCCGGACCGCGGTGGCCTGCCCGAGGCCAGCGCCTGGCCGCTCGGCGCCCGCGAGGAGTGGGACCACTACCGCAGCGACGGCGCCCTCCACGCGACGTACTGGATCGGGTCGTGGCCGCGGGTCGACGTCTCCCCGATGTTCATGGACGCGTTGCTCGGCCGCTCGAGCGTCGTGCGGACGGTGGCCGTGACCTTCGAGCCGATCGCGCACGACCGCTCGACGCGTGAGATCGAGGCGGCGATCACCCGCGACCGCGCCGACCGCGAGCTCCGGGCCCGCTTCGGCCAGTCGCTCACCGCCCGCCAGCGCCAGGCCGAAGACGCGACCAGCCGCCGCGAGAGCGAGATCGCCGCCGGTCATGGCGAGGTGCGCTTCGCCGGGTTCATCACCGTCTCCGGGCGCAGCAACGACGAGCTCCGCCGGGCTGGCGCGGAGGTCACCGAGCACGCGGCCCGGGCACGGCTCGAGTTGCACCGCATGTACGGGCAGCAGGCCGACGCCTTCACGTTCACCCTCCCGCTCTGCCGTGGCCTGTGCTGAGCGACACGAGAGGTTACGCCGTCCGCGGGGGTCGTCCCGATGAGCCGCCGTGCAGCGCAGCGCCCCGGCCACCGCTCGACGACGCGCCACGCCCAGGCCGTCTATCCGTTCGTCGCGGCGGGCGGCCTCGGTGGCCGTGGCGTGTTCATCGGCCGCGACTCGGCGGGCGGGGCCTTCTGTTACGACCCCTGGGCGCTCTACGCGCGCGGCGAACTCGACGACCCGAACGTGATCGTGCTCGGCAAGCTCGGGCAGGGCAAGAGCGCTCTGGTCAAGACGCTGCTGTGGCGCATGCTGCTGTTCGGCCGCCGGGCCTTCGTGCTCGACGTCAAACGCGAGTACGGCCCGCTGTGCCGCGCGGTCGGCGTGCGGCCGGTGTCGCTCGTGCCCGGCGGCGGCGTCTGTCTCAACCCGCTCGCGTCGCGGCCCGAGGAGCACGCCCAGCTCGAGTTGCTGCGCGCGATCACCGTCACCGCACTCGACGGCCCGCTCACCCAGATCGAAGCCGCCGCCCTGCGTGAGGCGTTGCGCACCGTCCGCGCCCGCGGCAGGGGCGAGCCGACGCTCCCGGAGATCGCCGCCGTGCTGTTCGCCCCGGTCGCCGAGATGGCCGCCCGCCTGCAGACCGGGCCCGACCGGCTCGCTCACGATGCCCGGCGGGCGGCGCTCGCGCTCCAGGATCTCTGCGAGGGCCCACTGCGGGGCATGTTCGACGGCCCGACGACACCGGGCCTCGATCTCGACGCTCGGCTGCTCGTGCTCGACCTCCACGCCGTCCGCGACTCGCCGGCCGTCGGGATCCTCATGGCCTGCGCCTCGGCGTGGATGAGCGCCCTGCTCGCGCGGATGGCCGAGCGGCCCGGACGCGAGCGGCTCGTCAACGTCGCCGACGAGTCGTGGAAGATCGTCCAGCACACCGGCCTCGGCGAGTGGTTCCAGTCCAATTTCAAGCTCGCCCGCCAGTTCGGCGTGATGAACCTCGTCGTGCTGCATAAGCTCGCCGACCTGCAGAGCGCCGGCGACGCCGGCTCTCGGGCGGCCCGGATCGCCGAGGGCCTGATCGCCGACGCCTCGACGCGGATCGTCTACCACCAGGACGAGAGTCAGGTGCCGCTCACACGGGACCTGCTCGGGCTCACCGAAACCGAGGCCCGGCTGATCGCGATGCTCTCGACCGGCCAGGCGCTGTGGCGGGTGGCCTCGCGATCCTTCGTCGTCCAGCACTACCGCTCGCGACTCGAGCTCGGCCTCACCAACACCGACACGGGCATGCGCACCGGCGACGAGCCCGGGAGGCGATCATGAGCGCGCGGACCGCGGAGGGCATCTCGGACGCCGCCGTCGTGGGACTCGTCGGCGTGATCGCCGCCGTGCTCGGTGCAGTATGGACGTGGGGCGAGATCGCCGGGGCGGTGTTCGGCGCCGGCTGGCCCGCGGTTCACGTCCCCGAGCTGCCCGGGGTCATCGTCGCGCTCCCGGGGCACATGTCGGATCCGGCCGCCGCCTGGCCGCCGCGCGTGCGGGGCGGTCTGCCCGGACCGGGCGGGTTCTACGGCACGCTGGCCATCGTGCTCGCCGCGGCCGCCGGCCTCGTCTGGCTCGGGCGGCGCAGCGGGATCGGCCTCGCGCTGCGCCCGTCCGCGGCGGGGGCGCGCTGGGCGACCCCGCGTGATCTGCGCCCGCTGCGCACCGGAGCCGGCTCCGGCGGTCGTACGGGGCGCCTCGTGTTCGGCCGCCACCACGGGCGGCTGCTCGCCACCGAGCGCCGCCATGCCCTGATCGCGTTCGGCCCGCCCCAGTCGGGAAAGTCGGCCGGGCTCGCGGTGCCGGCACTGCTCGAGTGGCACGGACCCGCGGTGGCGTCGTCGATCAAGACCGACCTGCTCGGAGCGACCGCGGCGCGGCGGCGGGCCCTCGGGACGACGTTCGTGTTCGACCCCTTCGAGCTGTCGGGGGCGCCGTCGGACACCTGGACGCCGCTCGCGCAGGCGAACACATGGGACGGCGCCCTCGAGGTCGCCTGGCGCCTGGCCGCTGCGGGGGAGCTCGACCAGCGCGGCGTCGACGGTGGCGACTTCTGGGCCGTGGCCGCCGAACAACGGCTCGCGCCATTGCTCTACGTCGCGTCGGCGTCGGGCCGCGGCATCGAGACGGTCGTCCGCTGGGCCTACGGCCAGGGCGGGCGCGAGCTCGACGCGGCGCTGGCCGAGCTCACCGGCCAGGCGGCGGACGAGCGCGCGCTCGCCGACGCGCATGCCGCCTTCGACGCCGTCCGGGCGTTCGAGGCCCAGGCCGACCGCACCCGCTCATCGATCGAGGCCACCGCCCAGGCCCTGCTGCGGGCCTACCGCTTCAGCCGCGTGGCTCGCTCCGCCCGCTCGTCGGCGATCACGGCCGATCGGCTGCTCGACGAGGCGGCGACGCTCTATCTCATCGGCGACGCCAAGGCGTTCAAGCTGCTGCGCCCGATCTTCCTCGCGTTGCTCTCGGAGATCGTCGACCGGGCCTACCAGCGCGCGACCCAGCGCGGCGGCGAGCTCGAGCGGCCGCTGCTGCTGTGCCTCGACGAGGCGGGCAACGTCGCGCCGCTGCCCAACCTCGGCGAGATCGCCTCGACCGCTCCAAGCCACAACATCCAGCTGCTGTCAATCTTCCACGACCTCGCCCAGGCGCGGTCGCGCTACGGCCGGCAGGCCGAGACGGTGGTCAACAGTCACCGCGCGCGCATGCTCCTTCCCGGGGTGGCCGACCTCGAGACGCTGCGTTACTTCGCGGGACTCATCGGCGAGGAGGAGGCGCGCGACCAGACGAGGACGACCGGGGCGAGCGGGACCTCACGCTCGACCCAGCGGCGCCGCCGGCCGCTGCTCGCCGCCGAGGCGATCCGCCAGCTTCCCGACGGTGGCGCGCTTCTGCTCTACGGCCGGCTGCCGCCGGCGCGGCTGCGATTGCGACTGTGGTTCGCCGACCGCAGGCTGCGCCGTCTCGCGTCGTCGTCGGGAGGGTCCCGGCGACCGGCAACCGGGGCCCCGCGATGAGCTGGCTCGAGCCCGACGACGGCAGCTTCGACCCCGGCGAGGGCTGGGATGAGGCTGAGGCGCGGCGCTGGCCGCTTGACTGGCACGGTCTCTACCCCCGCGAGCGCTGGCTGTGGTTCGAGCAGCTGTGGCGAGACGTGTGCGTGCTCCGCGAGCGCTACCGGTTACCGGTTCGCTCGGGCTGGTGGGAGGACCAGGTTCAGGTCGAGGCTCTGGCCGCGTTCGCCGCCTGGCTCGAGCGCTACGACTGCGGCGAGTGGGACGACCCGCCGGGCAAGCTCGCGCTGCTCTACGACCTCGAGCGGCTCGCCGTCCTGCTCCGCGACGGCAACGATCCCTTCCATCCCGACCGCGACCGGCTCGCTTTCGCCCGCCACCTGATCGACCTCGGCTGCCAGCCGCCGGCCGGGTGTGAGCCGCCGCCGTGAGCGGCGTGGGCCGCGGCGCACCGCCGGGCACACGTCAGGCCAGACCGACCCCGGGCGGACGTCAGGCCAGATCGCCGTCGCACTCCCTACGCTCGCCGTATGCGCCGATCTCTCCTCGCGCTCGTCTTCGCCGCCGGCCTGGCCGGCTGCGGGAGCGCGAGCACGACGAGTCAGTCGCCGAGCCTCTCGGAGCCGGCCGCGGTCACGAGCTCATCGTCGAGCACCGCGCACTCAGCCGCCGCGGTCAAGCACAAGGCGACTCCGCGCCCTCACCGCGCTCCGGCGGCCCACCGCAGCGGCGGCCTCGTGGTCTCGAGCGCCTCGGCCGATGTCGTCCAGTCCCAGCCGGCGCCCGGCACCTGCCACGCCACCGGACAGGGTCTCTACGCGCTGCCCGACCCGCATTGCACGCCGGGCGCGCTCAACCCCGCCGTCGCCCAGGCGACGATCGAGCAGACGATCTGCGTGTCCGGCTACACGAGGACGATCCGCCCCGCCGAGAGCATCACCGAGCCCGAGAAGCAGGCGAGCATGGCCGCCTACGGCGACAGCGGGTCGATGTCCGGCTACGAGTACGACCACCTCGTCAGCCTCGAGCTCGGCGGCGCCGCCAACGATCCGCGGAACCTGTGGCCCGAGCCGGGCGCGAGCCCCAATCCCAAGGACGCCGTCGAGAACGCGCTGCACGACCTCGTCTGCTCGGGCCAGATGCCTCTCGCCCAGGCCCAGCACATCATCGCCACCAACTGGGTCGCCTATGCGCGCGCACACGAGGCTGCGCCCGCCCCGGCCGCGCCCGCTCCGGTCGCGCCCTCGAGCGGCGGGGGCAACACGAGCGGCGGCGCGCACTGCACGGTGAGCGCGTCCTACTCGTCGCGCTACGGCGACTGGGACGTGTATGTCAACTCCAACCAGCCGGAGACGACGGTCACCGTCACCGACGCCTCGGGACGCAGCGACACCTGGCACACGAGCGGCTCGGGCTATGCCGACGTCTACTTCAAGGCGCCCGGCGCCGCCGCCGGGGAGACGGTGACCGTCCGTGTCGGCGGCGCCGCCTGCCAGACGACCTTGTAGCCGAGCGCATGCGAGACCTCGGAACCCGCCATCTGCAGTTTCTGCCGAATAGCGAAAGAAACTGCAGGGTGACGGTCGCGGCGGGCACGGTGTCGGTGCGATATCTGACAACGCGACGGCCGCGGCCTCAAGCTCGCCGCGGCACGCTGCCGATAGGCGACGAATGCGCCGCCTTCTCTCGCTGGCCGTGGCCGCCTGCGCCGCCATCGCGCTCACGGCGGCACCCGCCCTCGCCTACTGGCCGCCGTCCCCGACGCCCACCTTCCCGATCCCGGTCAAGAACGCGGCCAAGTACGCCGACCCGTTCAGCAGCTCGGTCTGGGAACCGAGCCGGACCGACATGGGCATGGACTGGGTATCGACCCGCAATGCCGCGGTCCTCGCCATCGGCGACGCCGTCATCCTCGGCTCCGACAACCACGCCGGCTGGCCGGGCGGGCACATCATCTGGTACGAGCTCCTCGACGGCAGCCACGCCGGCGACATCGTCTACGTCGCCGAGCACCTGACCAAGCTCTCCCGGACGGGCAAGCTCGTCAAGGCCGGCCAGCCGATCGCCGTCGCGCTGCCCGGCTATCCGTGGACCGAGTGGGGCTGGGCCGATCAGTGGGGCAGCCCGCGCGCCTACCCCTGCTACAAGGAGGGTCGGGCGACCAACTCGGGCAAGGAGATGGAGCGCTTCCTGCACTCGCTCGGGGCGCCGCTCGGAGACCCGCTCGGGCGCGGCTCCACAGGGCCGACGGGCAAGCTCTGCTGAGCTTCAGCCTGCGCCATCAGCGCCACTGACCCGATAGCGTCCAGGCGCGGCGGCGACCATCCAATCGGCCGCCGTGGAGCGAGGCGCCGTCATGAGTGCAAGCGAATGGATCAAGCTGGTCTCGATCCCGTTCTTCACGGGCGCGATCGGCTGGCTGATCAACTGGACCGGGCTGATCATGCTGTTCAACCCGGTGCAGTTTCACGGCGTCCGCATCCCCGGCCTGCGCGAGCTCTCGACACTGCTCCCGCGCAAGCTCCAGGAGGTCCCCGGGATCATGCAGGGCGGGATCGGCTGGCAGGGCATCGTTCCCGCCCGGGCCGCGAAGATGGGCAGCATCGCCGTCGACAAGGCGATCGCCAAGCTCGGGACGCCGTCGGAGTTCTACCAGCAGCTCGAGCCCGACGAGATCGCCGAGCACATCGTGAGGATGTTCGAGCCCGAGGTCCCGCGGATCGTCGACCGGACGATGCGCCGCGAGCACCCCGACCTCTGGCACGACGTGCCGCCGCGGGTCAAGCAGGCCGTCTATGACCGGGTCAACGAGCAGCTCCCGGCGATCGTCTTCCAGATCACCGACGAGATCGGCACCTACATCGATCAGCTGCTCGATCCCAAGCTGATGGTCATCGACCACTTCGACCGCAACCCCGCGCTCGTCAATCGCATCTTCCAGGACGTCGGCAAGCGCGAGCTGCGGCTGATGGTCAACTTCGGCTTCCTGTTCGGGATCCCGGTGGCGATCATCACCCACTTCGCGCAGCAGTGGTGGCTGCTGCCGCTGCTCGGGGTGATCGTCGGCTGGACGACGAACCTGCTCGGCATGTGGGTCATCTTCGAGCCCCTCGAGGAGCGCCACATCGGCCCGCTGCGCCTCCACGGCCTGTTCCTGCGCCGCCAGAACGAGGTCGCCGACGTGTACGCGGGCATCATCGCCAATGACGTGGTGACGCTCGAGAACATCGGCAACTTCCTGCTCGACGGCCCGCGCGGGGACCGCACCCGCCAGATGCTCGAGGAGGCGATGGGTCCGAGAAGATCCGCGAGATGTTCGCGGCGCGCACCCGCGAGCTCCCGCCCCAGGATTTCGTCGAGATGCTCCGTTCGGCGATCAAGGAGGACGAGTGGATGCTCTACCTCCACGGCGCGGTGATGGGTCTCGCCGGCGGACTGCTGCACCTGTGGATCTTCGGGACATGAGCGACGCGACCGAGCCCCTCGAAGCGGAACCCGAGGACCTCACCGAGGCCGCGATGGAGCGTGGGCTCGACGGCACGCCGCCGCCCCCGCCGGACGGGCCCGATGGCCTCGACGCCCTCCCCGGCCTCGCCCGGATCGCCGCGTTCGCCGGCTGGCGCACGGCGGGCTGGGCAGTGCGCAGCTCGATGCGGCTCTCGTGGCGGGTCGCCCAGGCATCGGTGTCGCCGGCGAAGGCCGGCGAGCTCGCCCGCGACGCCGCCCGCGACGCCCAGGGGGTCCTGCGTGAACTGGCCGGCGAGCCGCCGCCGGAGAACCACGAGCGCGGCGCCGCCTCCGAGGCCCGTCCCGACGAGGACGGGATCGGCGCCTCTGCCAACGGCTACGACGGCCGCACGCTGCGCGAGGAGGGCGAGCAGCTCATGCGCCGCTCGCGCGACGTGCACTACGAGGAGGACGCCCACCCCGCCTACGAGCGGATCCTCTCCGAGCTCGCGCCCGACGAGGGCCGCATCCTGCGGCTGCTGCTGCTCGATGGTCCCCAGCCGTCGGTCGACATCCGCACCGGTGGCCCGATCGGGCTCGTGCGCTCGACGCTCATCGCCCCCGGCCTGTCGATGATCGGGGCGTGGGCGGGCTGCCGCTACGTCGACCGGGTGCCGTCCTACCTCAACAACCTGTTCCGCCTCGGGATGGTGTGGTTCTCCCGCGAGACGCTGCGCGACCCCCGCCCCTACCAGGTGCTCGAGGCCCAGCCCGACGTGCTCGCGGCGATCCACTCCGTGCGCCAGGCCAAGGTCGTGCGCCGCAGCATCCACCTCACACCGTTCGGCGAGGAGTTCTGCCGCGTCGCGCTCACGCCCGACGACCACGAGCTCGGCGACCTGCCGGTCCACTCGACGCCACCGGCCTCGACCTCGGCACCGCAGTCGCCGAGCGACCTCCCGGAGGTGTCGGAGATCTAGAGGTCGAGCGCCGCTCAGGTCAGGATTCCCCGGGCCAGTTCCGCGCCCGCACGCCTCAGTGCCGGCCCGGTCCCGGCCTCGATGACCTGCTGGAGGTCGAGGATCCGCATGCCGAAGCTGTCGAGCTCGTTGCGGCCGACGACGGCGTAGGCGGGCACGCCGCTCTGGCGCGCGCGCGTCGCCACCTCGGCGACCGCCTTGCCGGCGAGGCTCTGGCTGTCGAGCCGGCCCTCGCCGGCGACGACGGCGCGCGCGGCGCGCATCCGGGCGTCGAAGCCGATCGCGTCGAGGATGAACGCCGCGCCGGGCACGAGCTCGGCCCCGAACGCTGCCCACAGGCCGCCGGAGATCCCGCCAGCCGCGCCGGTCATCGGCACCCCGCGTGGATCACGGGGCAGGCGACGGGCCTGGCCGTGCAGGCGCCGGGTGAGAGCCCGGACGGCGTCTTCGTTCGCGCCCTTCTGGGGCCCGAACACCCGCGCGGCGTCCTCGAACGGGGTGCGCACGTCGCAGAGCACGACGAGCCGCACGCGAGCGAGCTCGGGCACCCGGCGCAGGATGGCGATCGCCCCCGCGCCACCGTCGGTCGTCGCGCTGCCGCCGACGCCGAGCAGCACGGTGCTCGCACCCTCGCGCACGGCGTGGGCGATGAGCGCACCCGTGCCGCGGGTGCTCGCGCGGACGGCGTCGCGCTCGCTCTCGGCGACGAGCCCGAGCCCCGAGGCGGCGGCGACCTCGACGATCGCGGTCGGGCCCTCACCGCGCCGCCGAGCCGGGACGAGTCCGTACGACGCCTCGATGTCCCGGCCGAGCGGATCGGTGGCCGCGGCGGTGTGCAGCTCGGCCCCGAGCGCGACCGCGAGCGCCTCGAGCGTCCCCTCCCCGCCGTCGGCCACCGGACAGAGGTCGACCTCGACACCCTCGGCGCGCGCGCCGGCACCGATCGCCTCGGCGACCTCGACGGCCCGGAAGGTCCCCTTGAAGGAGTCCGGCGCGATCAGCAGCGAGGTGGGGATGCCGGGCGGCACGGAACCACTAGCTGCGCATCTGCTCCAGGCGGCAGTCGCGGGGCGGCTTGTCCTCGCGCCAGCGGAGGATCTTCGTGCCGTGGCGGATGCGGCCGCCGCTCGCGTGGTCGAAGGTGACCTCGACGACGAGCTCGGGACGCAGCTCGATCCACTCGAGCTCCTTCTCGCTCTTCCAGCGGCTCGCGTCGCCGTGCCCGCGATGGCCGGTCTCGTATGGCGCGAGCTTCTCGACGAGGGCGCGCTTCTCGGCCGCGCGCAGTCCCGAGGAGTGCCCCACGACGTGGAGCCGGCCGTCGTCGTCGTAGAGGCCGAGGATGAGCGAGCCGACCGTGTCCGCCTCCTTCCCGGGGCGGTAGCCGGCCACGACGGCGTCGATCGTGCGTACGCGCTTGATCTTGACCATCCCCTTGCGCTCTCCCGGGCGATACGGCGCGCGGCAGTCCTTGGCCACGACGCCCTCGCCGCGGGCGAGCCAGGGCGCGGCCGCGGCCGGGTCGGAGGTGAGCGGCGTGAGGTGGACGGGCGCCTGTACGAGCGCCTCGAGCGCGGCGCGGCGCTCGGCGAGCGGCCGCTCGAGCAGCGACTCGTCCTCGTGGGCGAGCAGGTCGAAGGCGATGTAGCGGGCCGGCGTCTGCTCGGCGAGCATGGCGATCCGCGAGGCGGCCGGGTGAATGCGCTGCGAGAGCGCGTCGAAGTCCTGCTCGCCGTCCTCCCCGTCGATCACGATCTCGCCGTCGAGGACGTAGCGGCCGGGCGGAAAGGCGAGCTCGGGGAAGTAGCGCGAGAGCGGCTTGCCGCCGCGCGACTGGATCACCACCTCCTCGCCGTCGACGAAGGTGATCGCCCGGAAACCGTCGTACTTCGGCTCGTAGACCCAGTCCTCGCCGACCGGAAGCTCGGGCTTGGAGCGGGCGAGCTGCGGCTCGATCGGGGGCTTGAGGGGGAGCGACACGGTGAGGCGATCCTAGCCCGGATCTTGCATGAAGCAGTTGCGGCCCCGATGGTCGGGGCCGCGGAACTGTCCGCCTGAGCGGTGATTCTGTGGGTGTTCGACGTCCGCAGGATCTGCTCGGGAGGTTCACCTTGAAGGTGCAGCGCGATGGGCGCAATTTCACGGTAGATGTCGCGGCGGACGGAGAGGGCCTGGTCTCGCACGCGGGCGCGGCGTTGCTGGGCGAGGTCGCTGACCGGGTCGGGCTCACCCGCGCGTTCTCGGCCGCGCTGGCGGGCGTGCGTGAGCGCCGCGGACGGCACGACCCCGGCCGGGTGATTCGCGATCTCGCGGTGATGCTCGCCGACGGCGGCGACTGTCTCTCTGACCTGCGGGCGGTCCGTGATCAGGAGCCGCTGTTCGGCCCGGTCGCGTCGGACTCGACGGCGTTCAGGCTGATCGACCGGATCGCCGGCGAGCCGGCGCTGCTTGACGCGTTGCGCTCGGCGCGCGCCTGCGCGCGGGAGCGCGCGTGGGGTCTGGGTGTTCGCCCCGAGCGGATCGTGATCGATATCGACGCGACGCTGGTCAACGCGCACACCGAGAAGGAGGGCGCGGCGGTGAACTACCGCTCCGGGTTCGGGTTCCATCCGATGCTCGCGTATCTCGACGAGACCCACGAGGCGCTCGCCGGCGTGCTGCGGGGAGGTGGCGCGCCCGCGCACTCAGCCCAGGCGCAGATCGATGTGCTCGACCTCGCGCTCGCGCAACTCCCGGTCGACGTCGTCTCAGATCTCGACACCGAGATCGTGATGCGGATCGACTCCGCCGGCGCCGCCGGCGCGCTCTGCCAGGCCGCGCAGGACGCGAACATCGCGTTCCTGGTCGGGTTCGATCTGTTCACCGGCGTGCGCGAATCGATCCTGCAACTGCCCGAGAACGCTTGGCGTCCGGCGCTGCGCCAGGACGGCCAAGAACGCGACGGGGCGCAGATCGCCGAGATCACCCACATCGAGCGGCTGGACCTCACACCGTGGCCGGAGGGGTCGCGGGTGATCATCCGCCGCGAGCGCCCGCACCCCGGCGCGCAGCTGAAGTTCACCGACCACGAGGGACACCGCTTCCAAGCGACGCTCACCGACCTCACCGGCGACATGGTCGAGATCGAGCGGCTGCACCGCGGCCGCGGGGATGCCGAGAACCTGATCCGCGGCGCGAAACAGACCGGGCTTGAGAACCTCCCGTTCCGCGAGTTCGCGCTCAACGCCGTCTGGCTCGAGCTGTCGCTGATCGCCCAGGACCTGATCGCCTGGACCCAACGGCTATGCCTCGACCGGCGAGCTCGCGATCTGCGAACCGAAAGCGCTGCGCTACCGGCTGCTGCACACCGCCGGCCGGCTCTCCTTCCACGCCCGCCGCGCGGTCCTGCGCCTCCCAGCGAACTGGCCATGGGCCAGCGAGCTCGCCGCCGCGTTCGCCCGGCTACGCGAGCTGCCATCCCCCGCCGGCTGATCAACCAGGCGCCCGATTCGCGAACACGACGACCAGCACGACCACGGAGCAATACGTAATGGAACCAGGTGCCGCCGGAACTGGCCAGCGCCCATCTCCCAGTCCACGATGGCGGCCAGCCTCGCCGGCGCGCCGTGGCGGAACATCACGTTGGCGAACTGGTAGTCGCCGTGCATGAGGCCGGGAATGAAGTCGATCGGCTTGTGGGAGGCAGCCAGGCGGTCGCCACGTCGAAGCCGGGGATCTCGCGGCCCTTGATCCGGTCGAGGAAGGCGGGTCCAGCGGTCTACCTGGCGCTCGTGGAAGCCGTCGGGGCGCCCCAGGTCTCCAGGCCCCGTGCCTGCCAGTCGACCTTGGACAGCAGCAGCGATCCCTCCGACCAGCTCGTAGGCGAGGCCCTGCCGGGCCTCCAGATCGCGTCGAACGGAGCCGGCCAGCCCGCGGTGTTCATCGGCGACCACCGTCGACGAAACCCATGAGGTAGAAGGCCCGGCCGAGGACCGAGGGTCGGTGCAGACGGCGACGGCCTCGGTGTGGGGCACGTCGGTGCCGTCGAGGCCTCGATGATGTGCCACTCCCGCAGATGCCCTTGTCCCGGGCGGCGGGAGCCGTGGTGGCGGGATTCGCATGGCGCAGTGCAGGTCGCCGCGACGGATCTCGTAGATCTCGTTCTGGCTGCCACCGGAGATGTAGCCGATGCTCGATCGGCTCCGCCCAGTCCCGGCGTCCAGGCCGAGGCGGTCGAGGCGCACCGGGTCGAGGTCGTGGTCGAGATCGGTCACTGGTTCCCCACTTCGTGCTCGAGGTACTCGGCGAACTTGGCCCTCGCCGCCGCCAGGCTCCGGGGATGTGCTCGGTGGGCCACAGGTCCTCGCTCGGCGGTAGTCCCGCAGCACCTGGCGGGCCACGGTGACCTTGTGCACCTCGGTCGGCCCGTCGGCGAGGCCCATGACGCTCGCGCCGAGGACCATCCGGTGGAACGGCATCTCGTTGGTCGACGCCGAGCGCGCCGTGGATCTGCAGCGCCCGCTGCGCGATGTCGTGCAGCACCTCGGGCATCACCACCTTGACGGCGGCGATGTCCTTGCGCACCTTGCGGTAGTCCTTGTGCTTGTCGATCGACCACGCGGTGTACAGCACGAGCAGCCGGAACTGCTGAGCTGGGCGTACGAGTCGGCGATGTAGCCCTGGACGAACTGCTTCTCGGCGAGCAGGCTGCCCTGCGTCGTCGCGGCTGAGCGCCCGCTCGCACATCATGTCGAAGGCCTTGCTGGCCAGGCCGATCGTCCGCATGGCGTGGTGGATGCGGCCGCCGCCGAGCCGGGTCTGGGCGATCTCGAACGCCTGGCCCTCGCCGCCGAGCAGGGCGTCGGCCGGCACCCGGACGTCCTCGTAGTGGATCAGCGCGTGGCGAGCCCTCGCTCAGCCGTCTCGCCGCCGAGCCCGATGTTGCGCACGATGTTGACGCCGGGCGTGTCGGCCGGCACCAGGAACATCGACATGCCCTTGTACGGGCTCACGTCGGGGTCGGTGACCGCCATGACGATGAGGAACGAGGCGGTCCTGGCGTTGGAGGAGAAGAACTTCCACCCGTTGATCACCCACTCGTCGCCGTCGCGCACGGCCCGGGTCGTGAACTGCGTCGGGTCGGCGCCGGCGTGCGGCTCGGTCATCGAGTAGCAGGAGAAGATCTCGCCCTCGAGCAGCGGCCGCAGGTAGCGCTCCTTCTGCTCCGGCGTGCCGTAGTGGGCGATGATCTCGGCGTTGCCGGTGTCGGGGGCCTGGCAGCCGAAGATCGATCGGCGCCCACGTGCGAGCGGCCGAGGATCTCGTTGAGCAGGGCGAGCTTGAGCTGACCGTACCCCTTGCCGCCGAGCTCGGGGCCGAGGTGGGTGGCCCACAGCTCTGCGCTTGCGGACCTCCTCCTTCAGCGGGTCGATGACCTGCCGCAGCGTGTCGTCCGGCGGCACGAACTGCAGGTCGCGGCAACACGCAGGTCGAGCGGCTCGACCTCCTCCCGCACGAACTCGTCGGCCCAGTCCAGCTTCTCCTGGAACTCGGGGTCGGTCTCGAAATCCCACGCCATCGTGCCTCCCAGCTAGCCGCGACCCCTGATCTAGAATATAATTCTCGGGATGGATAACGCAATTCTGAGATCAGAGAACGACGTTCCGATCGCGCATCGCCCAGCGCACGCTGGCCAAGCGAGGCGCGGGCTACGCCAGCGAGGTCCGGCGTCTGCTCGACGCCGCGCTCGAGGTCATGCGGCAGGGCGGTACGTCCTCCCGGCCGCGGGTCGCCGACATCGTGGCGGCTGCCGGGTTGTCGAACGACGCCTTCTACCGCCACTTCCCTTCCAAGGACGCACTGGTCGCCGCGCTGCTGGAAGACGGCGCCGAACGGCTGGCGAGCTACGTCGCCCACCAGATGGACAAGGAGCCGACGCCCGCGGGAAAGGTGCGCCGCTGGGTCGAGGGCGTCCTCTCGCAGACCCGGGAGGAGATCGCGGCGACAACGCTCGCCGTGCTCTGGAACGGGGCAGCTTCGGCGAGAGCTTCGCGGTCGGCCGTCATTCGGCCACGGCCCCGCTGGCCGCGCTGCTGCGCGAGCCCTTCGCCCGGCTGGGCAGCGCCGATCCGGAGCTGGACGCCTCGCTCGCCGCCCACGCCACGGTCGGCAGATCTCCGACTACCTCTGGCGACGCACCACGCCCAGCCCGGCCGAGATCGATCACATCACCGAGTTCTGCCTCCGGGCCCTCGTTCCCGGCCCTAGATCGTTAGCCGGTTTATGCGCCTGATCATGGCGGGGCAGCGTCCGGGTCCGCTGGGGCTGGCCAGGCCTGGCCCGGGATTGTCGGACCCTCCTGCGCCGCTGGCCGGCCGGTTCCGGTCGCCCTCGCCGTGGTGCTGCTCGGGCTCGCCCCGGCCTTCGGCCTGTTCATCGAACGGGTCCTGATGCGGCCGGTCCAGGGCCTGGGCGAGGCGCAACGGCTGGTGGTGACGGTGGCGCTGCTCAGCGGGCTCATCGCCGTCGCCCGCTGGATCTGGAATCCCAACCTGGTCCGGGCGCTGCCCCCGTTCTTCGCCAACGCCGCGTCGCTGCGCATCGGGTCGGCCACGATTACCTGGCATCAGGCCATCACCATGATCGTCGCGGCGCTGGTCGCGGTCGGCCTGTGGGCGCTGCTGCACCGGACCAGGACCGGGCGGAGATGCGGGGATGCGTGGACGACCGGGCGCTGGCCGGGCTCATGGGCGCCGACCCGATCCGGGCCAACCGGGTCGCGTGGATCCTCGGGACCCAGCTGGCGGCGGTCGGCGGCATCCTCATCGCGCCGGAACTCACGCTGGACGCCACCCAGCTCTCGCTGCTGATCGTCAGTGCCTACACCGCCGCCGTCTTCGGCCGGCTGCGCAGCTTGCCGCTGACCTTCGTCGGCGCGATCGTGGTCGGCTGCCTGGAAAGCTACCTGACCGGCTACCTGCCGCCGAATAGTGTCTTCCTGACCGGGCTGCGGCTGGCGGCTCCGGCGCTGCTGCTCTCGCGGCGCTGCTGGTCTTCCCGCACGGGCGGCTGCGAGGCCGCGACCGGCGGCTGCGCCCGGTCCCGCCACCGAGCATGCGCGGGACCCTCGTCTTCGCCGCGGCGACCGTCATGTTCGGCGTGGTGCTCGCCTCGGTGCTGAGCAAGGCCGACCTCATCGCCTACGGGGCGATCTTCTCGCTCGGCATCGTGGCGCTGTCGTCGTCCCGCTGGCCGGCTACGCCGGCAGATTTCGCTGTGCCAGCTCAGCATGGCGGGGATCGGCGCGGTCGTCTGGGCGCACCTCGGGGCGAACGGGCAGTGGTGGGCGCTGGTGGTCGCGGTCGCGGTCGCGGCGGTGGCCGGGGCGCTGATCGCGGTGCCCGCGCTGCGCCTGTCCGGGATCTACCTGGCCCTGGGAACCGCGGCCTTCGCGGCCCTCTCGACCAGTGGATCTTCAACCTGCCCTCGTTCCAGGTGTTCGGGATCCGGATCTCGCTGTTCAACCAGGGCTCGGTCAGCTCCGTCGGCCCCCGGCTGTTCGGCTTGGCGCTCGGCACCGAGCAGGACCTGATGGTGCTGGCGGCCGTCGCCCTCGGCCTGCTCTCGCTGGGGGTGGCGGCGCTGCGGCGCGGCCGGTTCGGCCGGCGGCTGATCGCGCTGCACGACAGCGAGGCGGCCTACGCTACGCTCGGCGGCAGCCTGCTGCTGGCCCGGGTGGCAGTGTTCGCGCTGGCGGCTGGCATCGCCGGGCTCGGCGGGGCGTTGTACGCGATGCAGCAGCAGTCGGTCACCGCCGGCCAGTTCAGCCTGGTGACAGGGCTGCCGATCTTCCTGATCGCCGTGGTCGGAGGTCTGGCCAGCGTGGGCGACGGGCTGTTCACCGGGCTCACGGTCGGCGGGTCGTTCGCCGCGCTGGTCGAGGTGGCGCCGGGGTCGGCAACCTCGCCGCGATCTTGCCCGCCCTGGCCGGGATCGGGCTCGGCAGCAACCCGGATGGCGTCGTGCCCAGATGCGGCGCGACTGGGAGCCTGTCGGCCGGAACCGGATCGCCGTGGCCGCACTGACCGGCGGCCTCACGCTGGCCTGGGTGCTGCGGCTGGCCGTGATCAACGGGTGGGTGTTCTTCGGCGCCGCCGTCCTCATGGTCGGCGGTGCGCGGCTACGCGGCCCGCCAGGCCGCCCGCCCGCCCGAGGTCGCGCCCGAGGTCCCGCCGGAGATCCAGGAGGACATCCCGGTGGAATGGTGGGGCGTGCGGCGTGACTGGCGGCCCGAAGATGAGGAGGTGCTGGCCGTGGTATCGCTGGAGGTTAGCGGCGTGACCGTTGCCTTCGGCGGCAACCGGGCGCTGGACGGGGTCGCGATGACGGCGCCCGAGGGGCGGGTCACCGGGCTGATCGGACCGAACGGGGCGGGCAAGAGCACCCTATTCGATGTCATCTGCGGGCTACGCAGGCCGTCGCCGGGCGGGTGTTCCTGGACGGCCGGGATGTCACCCGGCTGGGGCCCGCGCGCCGGGCCCGGCACGGGCTGGCCCGGACGTTCCAACGGCTGGAGCTGTTCGGCCGGCTGAGCGTCCGCGACAACCTGCTGCTCGCCGCCGAGCTGGGACCCGAACGGCGCCGGGCCGCCCGCGCCGTCACCGATATCATGGCCCGGCTGGACCTGGCCGAACTCGCCGGCCGCCCGCCGACACGCTGCCCACCGGGGTCGCCCGCCTGGTCGAGGTGGGCCGGGCGCTGGCGCTGCGCCCGGAGTTCCTCTCCTGGACGAGCCCGCGGCCGGGCAGGACATCGAGGAGACCGAGCGGTTCGCGGCCCTGCTGCGCACCTGGCCGCCGACGGGACCGCCGTCGTCCTGGTCGAGCACGACATGAGCCTGGTCATGGGCGTGTGCGACGAGGTGTACGTCCTCGATCTGGGGAAGATCATCGCGGTTGGCCCGCCGGACGTGATCCGCCGTGACGAGGCCGTCCTGGCCGCCTACCTCGGGGACGCGAGGAGGAGCTTGAAGTCCTGGGGGGGGGCGCTGGAGCTGAGCGAGGTGCGTGCCGCCTACGACGGGGTCACCGTGCTGCACGGCGTTGACCTGGCCGTCGCCGCGGGCCAGGTGGTCGCCCTGCTGGGCCCGAATGGCGCGGGCAAGACCACCACGCTGCGGGTCGCCGCGGGGGTTCATCCGGTGCAGTCCGGCCGGCTCCTGCTCGGCGGCCGGGACCTGACCGGGGCGCCCCCCGGGACCTCGCCCGCGCCGGAGTCTGCCTCATCCCGGAAGGCCGCGGCGTGTTCCCCAACCTGTCGATCCGCGACAACCTCCTGATGATGACGTTCACCGGCCTAGCCGCGAGCACATCGAGGAGTTCGCGTTCACCCGGTTCCCCGTGCTGGCCAGGTATGCCTCCCGGGCGGCCGGAACCTTGTCCGGCGGCGAGCAGCAGATGCTCGCCCTTGCCCGGGGCGGGGCGACCGACCCCGCCGTGCTGCTGCTCGACGAGCTGTCCATGGGGCTGGCCCCCCTGGTCGTCAGCCGCTTCTACGAGCAGGTGGCCGAGATCGCCCGCCAGGGCGTGGCCGTGCTGGTCGTCGAGCAGTTCGCGGCCGCCGCCCTGTCCATCGCCGATCATGCGGCCGTGCTCGTCCGCGGCCGGGTGGAAGGCACGGCCGTCCCGGCAGCGCGCTGCGCGCCGAATTGTCCGACCTCTACCTGGGGAGTTCCACTTGAGCTCGACCGAGTCACGTGCGGACCGTTTCGCCCGCGAGCTATCCGCACCTGAAGATCTCCGACCCGGCCGCCGGGCGGCCCGCGCCTGTGGCTCCGCCTCGGCGCGACCATGATGCCGCTTGGCCTGGTCCTCGGGGTGACGGCCTACCTGGTCTTGCACCGCACCAGCAGCGCGCTCGTCCAGAGCGACGCGATCACGATCGGCCTGGCCGGGGTGACGGTGAGCGTCGCGGGATCGGCGATCTTCCTGCGGTGCTCGCTGACCGGCTTCCTGCGGTTCTGGCTGGCCCGCCAGTCCTACGATCTCAACCCCCTCGCCGACCGCGCGTTCGAAAAGGAGGTCAGCCGCGACCTCACCAGCACGGAGCCGTGACGTCCGTGAGATTACCCGCAGGTTACCCTTGTCACCGTCAGATAACTAATCTAATGTACGTTCAGTAGGTTGGTTGAAGGGAACCGGATGCCTGATCAGAGGCCCTATGCCACGCTCCTGGCCAAGGGGGAGGACCGTCGGCAGCGGATCCTGGCCGTTGCGCAGCGACTGCTGATGCGCAACGGGGGGCGCGGTACCACGCTGGGGCAGATCGCCCAGGAAGCGGGCGTCAG